>CAYSSP010000006.1:0-97075 GCA_964433815.1 uncultured Candidatus Cloacimonadota bacterium | reverse complement strand
TCTGAATACATTCCCATCGATAGACATTTTGGCTCTGCATTATGCAAAGGTCTTAGTAGTTTAAACCTTCCTATTGGGTAGAATGATGCTAAATCTATATACAGCGGTCGCTTGATGCTTGTTCATGCAGGATTCAAGCAGGATAGAAGCAGGGTAGAAGCATCCTGTCAAGCAGGGAAGATGCTGCTGAGAAACCCGCTAAGAACCCTTATTCCAAAGACTTCAAGATTGTCGATACCTCTTCCTCAGTCATACCTGGTCTGATAAACCTGTCAAGCAAGGCAATATTCCTGCTGACCTGTTTGATGGCTTTCACCCTATAAAACATATGTTCAGCGCCCCACCCAACGTCATAGTGCGTGAACTGCGTCCCGAGTGATCTCCCCAGAAAGTAATATAAACCCATCGGATCGGGTGAGCCATTGAAATAGATAAAATAGAAATCCGGTACGATGGGAGTATTGGCTACGGATTGGGTAACCTCATCCCAGGTGATGATGGCATCGAAGCCGTTCATAATGCTGGTCACATTGCTGGGTGCCATCGGTTCAGCAAAGACTGCTGTGCCTCTTAGCTGGAGGGCATAGAAGGGGTGGTTATGTGAGTTGTTTCCTATAAACAGACTGTCTGTTACAGCTCCCATCACCTGAGGTGTAAAGAGCAGATTGATGCTTAGGCTATCAAATGCTGCAACGGTGATAGGCAGGGTGATCTCCTGGATCGAAAAAGGGGAATTTGTCTGCAGTAAATTGATTGTATTGATCACCAGATCAGCAGTGCCGGTGTTTTTGATCCACAGTGCTAAGGGCTGGGATGATGTACCCAGATAGACATCCCCAAAGTCCAATATTCCGTGCAAATCAGTAGTTATAAGCGGATAAGGAAGACCAGATTTGGCGATAAAGATATCGTTGACAAGGCCCGGGTTGATAGACATACTGCCGAAAGTTGCGGTGCCCACGATTGTTCCGGTGATATAGCAATTGCCATTTGGGTCGGTTGCTATGGCATATCCAATATCAAGGCTTGATCCTCCCGCTCTGTTTACCCAGAGCCAGTTGCCCACAGTATCCAATTTAGAGCTAAATATCTCGTTTGCCCCTGAACTAGTGAGGTTTGTCTCTCCAAAAGCAGCGGTGCCGGAGAAGAATCCTGTGATGTAGCAGTTACCGCTGGCATCTGAGGCAACACTATAGCCTGTATCAGCGCTGCTTCCTCCTGCTCTTTTAGCCCAGAGCCAGTCGCCATTAGGATCGAGCTTTGTGATTATTATATCAGCCCCTCCAGCGCTGGTGATGTTTGTGCTGCCAAAGCCTGCTGTTCCGGAGAAAGTACCGGCAATATAACAATTACCGGAAAGATCTGTGGCAATGCCATTGCCAGTATCGCTCCCGTTTCCTCCGGCGCGGGTTGCCCAGAGCCAGTCGCTGTCGGAATCCAGCTTTGCAATAAAGATATCTGCAGAGCCAAGGCTAGAAAGATTTGTGCTGCCAAAGCTGGCATCGCTCATGAAGCTACCAGTTATAAAGCAATTGCCATCGGCATCTGCGCTAACACCATAGGCTACATCAGTACTTGACCCTCCGGCACTTTTTGCCCAAAGCCAATTGCCGTAGGTATCAAGCCCTGCAATAAATATATCATATGATCCGTTACTGGTGTACGAGTTATAACCAAAAGTGGCAGTGCCCTGATAGTACCCCGCAGCAAAGCAATTGCCATCTGTATCAGTGCTAATTGCATTACCAATATCAGTACCAGTGCCCCCGGCATTATTTGCCCATAGCCAATTACCATTTGTGTCCAGTTTAGCTATAAAGACATCTGAGGCGCCATTACTGACCAGATTAATACCGCCAAGGCCCGCAGTCCCCTGAAAGTATCCTGTAATGTAGCAATTGCCCTCTGCGTCTGTGTCGATTCCATAGCCTGCATCAACATCCGCTCCACCGGCTCTTTTTACCCAAATCCAATTGCCATAGGGGTCCAGTTTTGCAATGAAGATGTCGTCGCTCCCACTGCTGGTGAGGTTTGTAGCACCAAAGGTGACTGATCCAATGAAAGTTCCAGTTATATAGCAATTGCCATCGGGGTCCGTAGCGATTGCCCTGCCACGATCACTACTAGCTCCTCCAGCGCCATTTGCCCAGAGCCAGTCCGCACTTTGAGCCGAGAGCAATACACAGAATAGCATAAAGAATGAAACTAGTATCTGTCTTTTCATAGTTTACTCCTTGTTTGTTGAAATAAGTATCATGGGGCGAGTATGAAATACAAGACGGGTAGAGTGATGTTATGTATGACCTTACGACCTATTGCATTATTTTCTATCCTAATGATACGAGTCAAGTTCTTTTTGCGAAAGCCAGGGTATTCAGCACCCCTTGGAAAATCCTCCCATAATGCACAGCTTTATTGAGCGCTCTGCTATTGACAAAATTCATATCTTAAAAAGAGTTGCACAAAAAGCAGTTATGCTGGAGGAGTCTTCTTTTGAGAAGGCTCTGAAGGACTTGAGAAAGCAAGGATTATATGAGAAAATACATAGTATCAATCGTGGGGCGTCCCAATGTCGGGAAATCGACCCTGTTTAACAGGCTGAGCCGCAAGCGTAATGCAATCGTGGATTTTGAAGCGGGTGTTACGCGGGATCGCAAGTATGAAGATGTCGAATGGAACGGCAAGATCTTCAAGCTTGTGGATACCGGCGGGATTATCTTTGATTCCGGCGAAGCAATCGACAAGATGGTAAAGCATCAGGCACTATTGGCGATCGATGAAAGCGACCTGATCATCTTTATGGTGGATGCTCAGACCGGTGCCACGGATATCGACAAAGCAATTGCCAAAATCCTTTATCCGCACAGAGACAAGGTCTTTTTGGCAGCCAATAAATCCGATAGCGAAAAGATCGAATGGGAAGTTTATGACTTTCTGCAATTGGGCTTTGGCGATGCCTTCCCGATCTCTGCTTCGCATGGACGCAATACAGGCAACTTCCTGGATGAATTGATCAAGATGATGCCTGATACAATGGATGCCACGGAAGAAAAGCCTCCGGAACTCACCAGGATTGCTATAGTGGGCAAGCCCAATGTGGGTAAAAGCTCGATCGTAAACCGAATGCTGGGCAGTGATCAACAGATTGTCACAGATGTTCCGGGCACCACCCGCGATGCGATCGATACGATCTTCAAATATCACGGCAAAGAATATGTCCTGATAGATACTGCCGGGCTCAGGCGCAAGACCAAGGTGACCTATGGAGTAGAATACTTCTCCGTAATGCGCACCATCGAAGCGGTTGACCGGGCTGACATAGTAGTATTGGTGCTTACCGCAGATGAAGAGATCTCAATGCAGGATATCAAGATAGCATCCTATGCCAAGCGCAAGATGAAGGAGATCATGATAGCTTACAACAAATGGGATCTGGTCGATAAAGACACGCACACCACGAAGAAATTCCTGGAAGAGCTGCATTTCCAGATGCCATTCCTGCAGTTTGCCCCGGTGCAGTTTATCTCTGCCAAGACCGGCCAGCGCATCAACCGCGTGATGGAGCAGATTGTCCAGATCGAGGAAGAGAGCCAGAAGAGGATCAGTACTTCCGAGCTAAATCGCTTTATGGAGACGGTCGTGGAGCGCAGGCCTCCGACTCATGCCACGGGCAAGCACGTAAAGATATACTATATGACGCAGGCGGCTGTCAAGCCTCCCACCTTTATCTTCTTTTGCAATCAGCCGGCATTGGTTTCGGAAAACTACCGCCGCTTTTTGCATAATCAACTAAGGGAAGTATTTGCCTTTGAGGGAGTAAGCATAAAGCTGATCTTCAAAGGACGCAAGAAGGACGAAGATGATCTTGGTTAAGGCACTGCTCATGCTGGTGGGAGCTTACCTTGTGGGTTCCATCCCGATGGGCTATCTGGTGGGCAAGCTCTTTTACAAGACGGATATCCGTACAGCAGGCAGCGGAAACATCGGGGCAACCAATGCCCTGAGGCTGTTTGGCACGCGTACCGGGATCATCATCCTGCTTTTGGATATGTTAAAAGGATTCGCTGTGGTAATGCTCGGCAAGCTGCTGGTGGGGGACTATCCCTGGCTGGTGGTGCTGGGTGGACTGGTGGTAATCCTGGGGCATATCTTCACCCTCTTTTTGGGCTTTAAGGGCGGCAAAGGCGTTGCGACGGCCGGGGGAGTCTTTTTGGCTCTGGCACCCGGAGAGCTGGGCCTGGCTCTGCTCTTCTTTATCGTGATTGTGCTGCTTACCCGCTATGTCTCACTGGGCTCCATCCTGGCAGCCCTGAGCTTTGGCATCTTCGTAGGTCTTCGGCAGTACTACAGCCCGAGCCCGGATTGGGTAAAGGTAGCCTTCACCGTTGTTGTGGTGGCGATGATCATCTATAAACACAAAGAAAACATTGGCCGGCTGGTCCGGAACAATGAGAATAAAATCAGATTTACGAAAAAGGGAAGCCTCTGATGTGTGGAATTATCGGTGTTTACGGAAGTCCTGACGCAGCTCGCTTGGCTGCCTTGGGAATGTTTGCGGAACAGCACAGAGGGCAGGAAAGCTGTGGCATGGCGGTCAGCGATGGACGGGTGATCCGCTTGCGCAAGAAAATGGGGCTGGTAAAGGAAGTTTTTACAGAAGAAGCGCTTGCCGAATTGAAGGGAAGCCTGGCGATCGGTCATGTACGCTATCCTACCAAAGGGTCTGCAACCGCATTTAACAGCCAGCCACACCTCCTGGAGACCCTTTCCGGTCCGGGGCTTGCTCTGGCATCCAATGGCGATCTGGTAAACTATCAGGAGATGCGGGCCAAGCTGGAAGCAGAGAATGTTTATTTTAATAGCGACAACGATGGCGAATTGCTGCTCAGATTCCTGGCTTGGCAGATGCAAAACGGGGCTGGGATCATCGATGCCATCCAAGCCTTGATGCGCGAGATCAAGGGCGCTTATTCCTGCGTCTTTGCCACCAGAACAGAGCTCTACATGCTGCGAGATCCCTATAGCATCCGTCCGATGGTATGGGGCAGAACCGAGGATGGCGCGGTGGTAGTGGCTTCAGAAAGCTGTGCGCTGGATACCCTGAACGTATGTGAACGCAAGGAAGTGCCGCCAGCCGGGATTATCAGGGTGAACGAGGCAGGCATCACGATCATCGAGAATGATCCCAAGTTTTATCGCAGCCACGATACGGACAAGCATTGCATCTTTGAGCATATCTACTTTTCGAGACCGGATAGCCATCACTTTGGTGAAAACGTCTTCGCCGTGCGCGAACGGATTGGCGCATTGATGGCTGATAATGACAAGGATCTGCAGCCGGATTATATCGTTCCGGTGCCGGATTCATCCAATTTCATAGCCTCCGGCTATGCCAGCCGACTGGGGATACCTTTGTCTCTGGGTTTGATCCGCAATCACTATATCGGGCGAACATTTATCAAGCCGGAGCAGACGATCCGGGACGAGAGCGTGCGCCAAAAGTTCAACGTCCTGCCCAATTTCTTTAGCGGTAAAAAAATAGTCCTGATAGATGATTCGATCGTAAGAGGCACTACTATCCGCAAGATCGTAAAGCTGATCAAAGCAGCCGGAGCAGCGGAGATCCATCTGAGAATAGGCTCTCCCCAGGTGCTAAATCCGTGTTACTACGGGATCGATACTCCCAGTAGAGAGGAATTGGTCGCCAATATCTACAACCTGGAGCAAATCAGGCAGAGAACGGGTGTCGATAGCCTTGTGCATCTCAGTATGGAGCAGCTCCGACAGGCAGTGCAGAGCCCCAAAGATTACTGCTATGCCTGCTTCAATGGTGATTATCCTCTGCCCAGGGGGTGAAGAATGCCGCTGGATTTACTCAATTCATTTTCAACGAAAAAGATCCTGGTGATCGGCGATCTGATGCTGGATCACTATGTCTGGGGCGAAGTGCGCCGGATTTCTCCGGAAGCACCGGTGCCGGTACTCGAAGCAAAGAGCGAAGAATACCGTCCGGGTGGCGCTGCCAACGTGGCATTGAACCTCAAAGCCCTGGGAGCTGATCCTGTACTATTGGGAGTATTGGGAGATGATCCTGCAGCCGCTCAACTGGTGCAAAGCCTGACAGATGCAGGCATCTTATGCGACAATCTGATCAAGAGCCGGGAACGCAAGACCTCGCTCAAGACCAGGATGAATGCCGTGAATCAGCAGATTCTGAGGATAGATCACGAAGACTGCCGGATGATCGACAGCGCTCTGGAAACAAGGGTAAAGGAAAGCTTTGTCCGGGCACTCCCAGACTGCGCTGCGGTGATCATTGAAGATTACAACAAGGGCTTGCTGAGTGCGTCATTGATCGGAGATCTGATCTCTGAAGCCGGTAAAGCAGGAGTACCGGTGGCAGTCGATCCCAAGCACGAAAACTTCTTTTCATATACATCTGTGGATATTTTCAAGCCGAATTACTCCGAACTGATTGCCAAGTTGCCCGCGCGTCCAGACACCGAAGAGGACTTTATCAAGATGGCAGAGGAATTGCGTGGTACCATGAAGATCAAGCATCTGGTGGTAACTCGGGGAGCCAAAGGGCTTACGATTATCAGTGATAATGGCAGGATTCACCAAATGCCCACCTTTGCCAGGGAAGTGTATGACGTCACAGGTGCCGGCGATACAGTGATCAGCGTGTTGAGCCTTGCCTATGCCTGCGGCAGAGATATCCTGGAAGCGGCTACTTTGGCCAATCATGCCGCCGGTGTGGTTTGTGGCAAGAAAGGCACAGCCACGGCTTCGATAGCAGAGATTATGGCAAGCATCCAAGCGCAGGAGAAGAAGTAAATTGATCGCGGATAAGATACTTGGCAGAGAGCAGCTTGATCCCCTGCTAACAAAGCTCAGAGCAAAGGATAGTAAGCCGGCAATTGTTTTTACCAATGGCTGTTTTGATTTGATTCACAGCGGACATGCAAGCTATCTGGAAGCTGCCAGGCAGGAGGGAGATCTCCTGATTGTGGGCGTCAATAGCGATGCTTCTGTGAAGCGGCTCAAAGGCGATAGCCGGCCGATAATGGATCTTCGCCAGAGGATGACGGTGCTTGCCGCGCTTGAATCGGTCGATTATGTTGTGGCTTTTGAAGAAGATACTCCCTACGAATTGATCCGGCAGATCCAGCCTGACATCCTTGTCAAAGGCGGAGATTGGGAGATCAGCCAAATCGTGGGAGCCGATATAGTTATGGCTCGGGGCGGAAAAGTACTCAAGATGAAGTTTGAGGAAGGCATATCCAGTAGCGAGCTAATTCGCAGGATGGGAGCACAGGATGGAAGCCACTGAAGATATCGGCAAAGTAGTAGCAGTAAACGGAAACAAGATCAAAATCGAGATAGAACGCGGTGGCGGCTGCAAGAGCTGCGCTATGCGAGGAATGTGTTTTTCCAAGAACAGCCCGGCGGTCTTTGAGCTTGAAAGCGAGTTGGAACTGGCTGAGGGTGACAAGGTACGGCTGGATATAGCCCCGGCAACCCGGATACTGGGCTCTATTACGATCTTTCTAATACCGGTGATCTTTTTGTTTTTGGGCTTTTTAATAGCCAGCCAATGGCTTTCCGAACTGGCCAGTATTGGCGTATCCTTTGCTTCGATGGCTGCGAGCTTTTTGATCGTACGATTGATAGACAAGCTGTTTGGCAAGCAGCTCGATATCAGGATTGGAGAAAAATTATGAAGATATGCCTAAACGATATGGTTTTTTATGGATTTCACGGTGTTTATGATGAGGAACGCCGGTTGGGACAGCGCTTTATCGTGACTGCCAAGCTCTATACGGACGACAGCCGTGACCGGGAGATCAAACACCTCGAAGATACGATAGATTATACCTTGGTCTATGCCAAGATCAAGGAGATCATAGAGACACATCAGTTTCAGCTTTTGGAGGCATGTGCCAATCACATTGCCGATCTGCTCTTTGAGAACTTCCCCTTGTTAGTTAAGCTCAAGCTCAAGATAGAAAAGCCCTCGGTGCCAATTCAGGGAAGCCTGAGAAGCGTTGAAGTCAATCTGAAGAGAAGGCGGGGATGAAAGCTCATATCTGCCTGGGGTCAAACCTCGGCGACAGCAAAGCCCTGATGCAGGAAGCCAGAGAAGCGATATCCCAATTGGCTCACTGCAGCCTGCTCAAAGCATCTGCAATGATCGAGACAAAGCCCTATGGTATGACGGATCAGCCGGTCTTCCTAAATCAAGTTTTGGAGATAGAGACAGATCTCGATCCGCTTACGCTGCTGCGCAAGCTGTTGGATATCGAAACCGGGATGGGCAGGGTTCGCACGGTCAAATGGGGACCCCGAACCATCGATATCGATATACTTTTGATGGAAGATACCATCTATATGGATGATGAGCTTTGCCTGCCTCATCCGGATTTTCACAGGCGGGATTTTGCACTTGAACTGCTGATGGAACTGGATCCCGATCTGCTTCACCCCGTATTTAATAAAAGCATATCCGAGCTTCATCATCAGCTCAGGAATGGAGGAATAAAATGAACTCTGTTGCAGCGATAATTCTGGCTGCAGGAAAGGGCACGCGGATGAATTCCAGCCGTGCCAAAGTAAGTTTCAATCTGGCAGAAAAGCCAATGCTCCAAAGAGTCGTGGATACTGCCTTTGCACTGGATGCGGCAAAGATAGCCGTAGTAGTCGGTTTTCAGAAGGAAGCTGTGATTGCTTGCCTTGAGGAAGACGAGCGTCTTGATTTTGTGGAGCAGACAGAGCAATTGGGCACCGGACATGCCGTGATGATCTGCGAGGAATGTTTTCGCGGTTTTGAGGGAGATGTCTTTATCCTCTGTGGAGACGTACCGCTCTTAAGAGCGGAGACTCTGCAATCACTTTACGAAGAGCACGTGAAGACAGGTGCCTCTTGCACGGTTTTGACAGCAGTTTTGGATGATGCCGGGCGTTATGGACGCATCCTGAGAGATGCAGATGGCGAGGTATGCGGCATTGTAGAATATAAAGATGCCAGCGAAGAACAGCGTGCCATAGGTGAATTCAATACGGGAATCTATGCCTTCAAGGCACAGGAACTCTTTAGCGCATTGAAACAGACTTCAAATACAAACAAGCAAGGTGAGTATTACCTAACAGATACAGTGGAGATCTTCCGCAAGCAAGGCAAGCGCGTAAGCAGCGTAGTACTCGAAGATTTGGTGGAAGCTGCCGGGGTTAATTCCCAGGAACAGCTTGCAGAGCTTGAGGATGCTTATGTTGATAGAATACGCAGAAAATGGCTCAATCAAGGCGTCGTAATGCACAATCCCTCCACCATCTATATCGGGGATGAAGTTGTCTTGGAAAATGATGTCGAGATTGGGCAAAACAGCATCCTAAGCGGTAAGACTCACATTGAGGAAGGTGTCATTATCGGGCCGAACTGCCTGGTCAAAGACAGCAAGATCAGCCGGGGAAGTATCTTGAGCGGATACAACGTGCTCATCAATGCCCTCATCCATGATGAAGAGGTTTTGGACTATATGCTTTGCCACGAGGATGACGCGGTCTATGAATAAGCGGGATTATCTCTACTCTCCCTGGCGCTTGTCTTACGTAGCGGGGGAGAAGGAAGAGTCTTGCGTATTATGCCGCCATCTGGATACTGCCAAGGACCAGCAACATCTGATTGTTAAACGCTTTGAGCACTGTTATGTAATGCTCAATCTCTATCCCTACAACAATGGACACATCATGGTGGTGCCCTATGCTCATGAAAGCAGCTTGGTTGCTCTGGACACAGTGGTAAGGGCTGAGCTGATCGAGACCTTGAGCATAGCTGAGAAGATTCTGCGCGAAGTGTATAGCTGCGAAGGGATCAATATCGGCTTGAACCTGGGCAAAGCCGCCGGTGCCGGGATAGACGAACATCTGCACTTTCACTTGGTACCCCGTTGGGCCGGAGATAGCAATTTCCTCAGCGTTGTTGCAGGGGAGCGGGTGATTCCCGAATCCTTTGAGAGTGCTTGGCAGAGATTGGTCGAGGCCTTTCGTAAAGTATAATTAGTCAAGGACTAAGCTAATGAGTTTGACAGAGAAGCCACCATCAGAAAAGATGTCCCGCAGGAAGTTTCCTTGGTGGATACTGATCGCTTTGGTCGTGATCGGCGCAGGGGTATTGGTTTACCTCAAGGGCTGGTATCCTCAGGGAGAAGATCAGATCTGGACTGAAGACAAGCTTCCGGCAGTCAAGGTAGTGATCCTTAATGGCTGTGGATTTATTGGTCTGGCATCAGAATACGCGGATCATATCAAGGACAAAAACATAGACGTGGTGAGTTTGGGTGATACCCCAAAGCCTATCTACAACAAGTCAATCATAGTGGTGAGAACCGGGGATATGCAGGATCTGAAACGACTGCAAAAGATGACAGGAATCGAGCGCTATACAATGGCACTCACCAAGTATCATGCGGCCGAATTTGAGATAATCATCGGCCAAGATTACGAACTCTATATGAAATAGCGGGAAACCGTGGAGGATATATTGACAGACCAAGCTAAACTGAAGACCATTATTGAATGGTTGACCGAAAAGAAAGCAGAGAACATACGGGTTTACGATGTGCATCAAAGCAGCAGCTACACAGATCTGATCGTAGTTTGTGAAGGCAATGCGGATTTGCACAACAAGGCTATTGCGTCCTATCTGATCGATCAAGCAAAGGCAAACAAGCTCGGTGTGATCAGCAAGGAAGGTGTCGATAACGGCCAGTGGATTCTGATCGATATCGGGGATGTAATCGTACATATCTTCCTGCCACAGACGCGCCAGTATTACAAGATCGATGATCTTTTCGACAAGGTCAGAACCCATCACGAACAAGAGAGCGAACAATGATAAAGCAAATACTCCACGACCACATCATAGAGGCTTTGGACAAGCTTAAGTATGTCCACGACAAGGATTTTACGGTCGAGATCCCCAATAACACGGAATTTGGAGATTACAGCACCAATGCCGCGATGGTCTTGTCCAAAGTAAACAAAATGGCTCCCAAGGATATGGCTGCAGCCCTGATCAAAGAGCTTAAGAAGAATAAGAACTTCAAAAAGATAGAGATAGCAGGCCCCGGCTTTATCAATTTCTTCCTTGCTCCCGGATTCTATCATCAGGTTGCATGGGATATCTACGAGCAGGATCTGGAATTTGGCAAGAGTGATCATGGTAAAGAAGAGAAGATCTTGCTGGAATTCGTGAGTGCCAATCCCACCGGACCCTTGAACATAGTGAGCGCCCGCGCTGCTGCTTTTGGAGATACGCTTTACCGCATCATGAAGTATGTGGGCTATGCTCCCGCGCGTGAATTCTATATCAACGATGCCGGCAACCAGGTGGATATCCTGGCGGAATCGCTGGAGCTTCGCTTGAGAGAGATTCAGGGCGAGAAGATCGGTGATTTTCCCTATGAAGCCTATCATGGTGAGTATGTGAAGCAGCTTGCCCAAAAGCTCAATTCCACCGAGGGCGTCCGTATTTTTATGATGACAGAGAAGGATCGTATCGATCATCTTAAGGAATTTGCCCTGTCGGAACTGCTGGAAATGCAACGCAGCTCTCTGGAAAAGTTTGGTGTGGTCTTCGAAGGCTGGGTTTCCGAGAAGACTTTACGCATGGAAGGCGTGGTCGAAGAAGTCCTCAGTTATCTTACGGAAGCGGATTGCACCTATGAAAAGGACGATGCCATCTGGTTTTGCTCCACCAAATACGGCGATGATAAAGACCGCGTCCTGATGAAGAGCGACGGCTCGATTACCTATTTTGTGCCAGATCTGGCATATCATCTTACCAAGATTCAGCGGGGTTATACCCAGTTGATCGATATCTTCGGTCCGGATCACCACGGCTATGTACCGCGTCTCAAAGCAGCTTTCAAAGCGCTCAATTACGATGACAATATGCTGGAGATAATCTTCCTGCAACAAGTCAATCTCTTTGAGAGCGGCGAAAGGGTCAAAATGTCGAAACGTGCCGGCAAGATAGTCACAATGGACGATCTGGTCTCGGTGGTCGGTAAAGATGCAGCCCGTTACTTCTTTATTGCCCGAAAAGCCAATGCCCACCTCAATTTTGATCTGGAGCTGGCTCTCAAGCGTAACAATGAGAATCCGGTTTATTACTGCCAATATGCCCATGCCCGTATCTGCAGCATCCTCAAAAAGGCTAAGAAAGACAAGCTGATGCCAAAAGCCTTCAAAGCTGATATGATGACCAAACTTACCAAGCCTGAAGAACTTGCCATTATCCAAAAGATCGCCGATCTGCCTGAGATGCTGGTTGCAATCGCTGATTACCGCGAGCCTCATCGCTTGGCAAACTATGTCGAAGAGCTGGCTGCGATGTTGCACAAGTATTATGCCAAATACCAGATCTCCAATCCCAAGAGCAAGGATATCTCCCAGGCCAGACTGCTCCTGATCGACGCTGTGCGCAAGATCTTTGTGATCAGCTTTGAACTGATGGGTATCTCAACACCGGAAAAGATGTAAAGCACGGATCACTTTACTATGCTGCAATTTCGCAAGATGCTGCCCTCAGACCTGGACCTGGTGGTGAGGCTCGAACAGGAGTGTTTTGAGGATCCCTGGCCAGCGGAAGCCTTTAGCCCGGATATCATAGAGACCGGATACGTCCTCATCAAGGAGGACGTGTTGATAGGCTATGTCTTTGCGTTGATGGTGATGGATGAATGCAGCCTGATCAATGTAGCCATCTCTCCGGCTGAACAGCGCCAAGGATATGGCGAGCATATGATGACCGAGCTGATCTCTCTTCTGCGTGCTGATAAGGGAATCAGGTATTACTATCTTGATGTAAGGACCTCTAATATCCCTGCCCAGAGGCTTTATACCAAACTCGGTTTCAAGCATCTCGGCATCCGCAAGGCCTATTACCGCAAGCCTCCTGAAGATGCCATCGTAATGGGATTGATAATCCCCTAAGAAGGACTTGATGCATACTGTCAAAGACTTCGACTTCCTGGTGATCGGCTCCGGCATTGCCGGCCTCGTCTATGCCCTGGAAGTCTCCAAGCTCGGCAAAGTGGCTGTGGTCACCAAACGTAGCTTGTATGATTGTAATACAGATTATGCCCAGGGTGGCATAGCTGCCGTATTGGATGAAGCGGATTCCTTTGAGCACCACTTGAGGGATACCTATATCGCCGGAGCAGAACTTGGCAAGAAACAGGTAATCGAGCGGGTGATCAAGGAAGGGCCAAAGCTTATCCAATACCTGATCGATCTGGGCACAGATTTTACCCGGCTGGACAATTCTTACGACAAACGCTTGGAGAATCTCTCCCTTACACGTGAAGGCGGCCATAGCCATCGCAGGGTCGCCTATGCGGCAGATTCTACCGGACATCAGATAATGGAAGCGCTGATCCACAATTGCCGGATCAATGGCAATATAGAGATTTACGAGAACCGCATCGCAATAGATCTGATCACCCAACACCACATCCCCCAAGCGGAGGGATTTCTCCCCGGAATTACCTGTTGGGGAGCCTATATCCTGGATACCACCACCAATCAGGTGGATATCTTCCGAGCCCGCAAGACGATGATGGCAACCGGTGGTGCAGCACAGATATACTCCCACAATACCAATCCCGATATAGCGACCGGTGACGGTATGGCGATGGCTCGTCTGGCGGGTGCACGCCTGGCAAATATGGAATTTGTCCAGTTTCATCCCACTGCTTTCTGGAGTCCGGATGGCGAGACATTCCTGATCAGCGAAGCCGTTCGCGGAGAAGGTGCTATCCTGCGCCTGACCGATGGCAGCACCTTTATGGAGCGTTATCACGAGTTGGGTAATCTCGCCCCGCGTGATATCGTCTCCCGTGCTATTGATACAGAGCTAAAGCGCCGCGGTGAGAAATACTGCTGGCTGGATGCCCGCGATATAGATCACGATGTCTTGCGTCGCCACTTCCCATACATTGATGGACGCCTTAGAGAGTATGGCATAGATTTTACCAAAGATCCCATCCCGGTGGCTCCTGCAGCTCACTATTTTTGTGGAGGAGTGCTCTCTACGATCGATGGACTTACCGATATCCGCAATCTTTTCGCAGCCGGAGAAGTTGCCTGTACAGGTCTGCACGGGGCAAACCGCCTGGCATCCAATTCACTCCTGGAAGCTCTCGTGGTTGCCTGGCATGCAGCCAAACATCCGTCAAACAGCGATCCTGTGGATTTTCCGCCCATTCCGCCCTGGCATCAGCTGGAGGAATTCAATGAAAACGAGTGGGTGATCATTTCGCACAACCGTGAGATTCTGGGCACCATAATGCACGGCTATGTAGGCATTCGCCGCAGCCGTCGTCTCCTCAAATATGCTCTCTCCCGTCTGGAGAATATCTATAACGAAGTTAATAACTTCTACCAGCACAATGCTGTGCGCAAGGAAGTCGTCGAGACCAG
This sequence comes from uncultured Candidatus Cloacimonadota bacterium, assembly GCA_964433815.1. Lineage (GTDB taxonomy): Bacteria > Cloacimonadota > Cloacimonadia > Cloacimonadales > Cloacimonadaceae > PHBP01. The sequence continues at coordinate 82,591 of CAYSSP010000006.1, read as the reverse complement.
AAATATGGCGGTGGTCGCTCTGGCTGTGATCCGCAGCGCTCTGATGCGCAAGGAAAGCCGTGGCGCTCACTTCCTTATCGATGCGCCCGAGCGGGACGACCTGAAATACAAGCTTGATACGATCATCTAAGGGGGACGACAGATGAGAGGCAAATTCATCACTTTTGAAGGCATCGAAGGCAGCGGTAAAAGCAGCCAGATTCGCCTCCTGGCCGATGCCCTGAAAGCCCGGGGAATCAAATACATACTCACCCGTGAGCCGGGTGGTCCTCCGATTTCAGAGCGTATCAGAGCGCTATTGCTGGATCCACAAAACAAAGAGATGAGCTCCGAAACAGAACTGCTGCTCTATTGCGCCAGTAGGGCCCAACACACTTCCGAAGTGATCTTGCCGGCGCTTGCCAGCGGTGTCCACGTAATCTGCGATCGCTATTACGATAGCAGCTATGCCTATCAAGGTGCTGCCCGCAGCCTGGACAAGGAGATTATCCGCATCTTAACCGCATTCTCCACCTATTCCACTGATCCGGACAGGACATTCCTACTTGATCTCCCGGTAGAGCAGAGCCTATCCCGTATCCAGGATCGCGAGCTTGATAGATTGGAGCAGGAAAGCCTGAGTTTTCATGTAAAAGTAAGAGAGCAGTATTTATCTATTGCCAAAGATAACGCCTCACGATATCTTGTCCTGAATGGACTGGAGGATATCAATATTCTCCATCGGCAGATACTTGCAGCCGTTTTTAAACTGATAGGAGCAGCACAATGACAAAGAATAAACAGCGCATTACCCTGTTTACGATAGCAGGCATTTGGGTCTTGATGGGTCTCTTGCTTTTTGTGGCAACAGATGCTTACGCGCAGACTGCCACCACTCGCAACAACAGCGACATTTACTCCCAGATTTCGCTCTTTAGCGAAGTACTGGTAAAGCTAAAGGATGCCTATGTCACCGATCTCAGCGATGAAGAACTGATTAAAGCCGCAATAGTCGGGATGCTGGGCTCCACCGATCCTCACACAAACTACTTTACACCGGATGAATTTACCGATTTTACTACCAGCACCAAGGGTTCCTTTGGCGGATTGGGTATCCAGATAGATAAGAAGGGCGATTACATCACGGTGGTATCCCCGATAGAAGGCACTCCTGCCTTTAGGATGGGGATATCTGCAGGCGATCGCATTCTAAAGGTCGATGGTGCCAGCGTGGTTGGCTCCAGCACCGATGAAGCGATCCGCAGAATGCGTGGTGATGTCGGCACCGAAGTCCGCATTACCATCGGTCGTCCGGGCGTAGCCGATCCCCTGGAATTTACCATTATTCGCGAAGTTATCCAGATCAAGAGTATTCCCTACTTCTTCAAGCTGGACAATGGAGTCGGCTATATCCGAATCTCCCAGTTCAACGAGAATACAGCTTCGGAGCTGCGCACCGCGCTTGGCACTCTGGAATCCCAAAACATCCGCGGATTGATCATTGATCTGCGCTGGAATCCCGGCGGACTCCTGGATCAGGCAGTAGATACGGTGAATGAATTTATCGGAGCTGGAAAGCTCGTGGTGGAAACCCGCGGACGCCGTGAAAACCGTCCGCTTTACACACGTTACAACACTCCTCAGCGTAATTACCCGATCATAGCCCTGGTCAATGAAGCATCCGCCAGCGCTTCAGAGATCTTTGCCGGTTCTCTGCAGGATTGGGACAAAGGCTTGGTGATGGGCAAGACCACCTTTGGCAAAGGCAGTGTCCAGCAGCTTTTACGCCTCGGTAATGGCGGTGGAATCAAGGTCACGACTTCATATTACTACATAAAGTCCGGACGCTGCATCCACAAGATGAGCAATGACAAGCTGCTCAAAGGCCAGGAGCTTACCGAAGCCGAGATCGCCGAGGAAAACGAGCGCAATCACGAGCATGTTTATCAAACAGTAAATGGACGCACAGTCTATGGCGGTGGTGGTATCAATCCGGATTGGGTGGTCGATGCCGATCTGCTTACCAACCTGGGTGTCGAGCTACGTCGCAACAACGTCTTCTTTGATTTTGCGGTGGATTACCTGGTCGATCACGGCCACGACATTCCTCTCAATTTTCAGGTCTCCAATGCCCTTTACAACGAGTTCTTGGGCTATGCCCGTTCCAAGAATATCAGCTTTAGCCCTGCCGATGCCGATAGCGCTGCCACCTTTATCCGCAATTCCATTCGCAGCGAATTGATCGGCAAGGTGCACGGAGATCTCGAAGCCTACAAAGTGAGCATCAGTGGCGATGTCCAGCTTCAGGCTGCCATCGATTTCTTCAATCGTTTCCGCACCTTGCAGGAAATGTTTGATTATGCCGCCCGTAACCAAGCACCTCCCACCGCAGGAGAGTAAGATGATTTATGATGATGATCTGAAATCCATGACCGTCTGGGTCGTTGACGACGACATCAACAATTTGCGCCTGATTTCAGCCATCCTGCATCAATCCGGCTTCAACCGGGTACATTCCCTGATCAGCGGAGAAGAGGCTCTGGAACGTCTAAAGACAGAGCATCCCGATCTGATCCTTTTGGATATCATTATGCCGGGCATCAGTGGCTATGAATTGCTGGAGCAGCTCCAAAAAAACCGCAAAACAGCCCACATCCCGGTGATTATGATTACAGCAGTCTCGCTTGAGGAGGATATGGGTCCCCTGCGTCGCAGCTTCGAGCTGGGTGCCACGGATTATATCAGTAAACCTTATGCTGCAGTGGAGCTTGAGATGCGCGTCAAATCTTCCCTTAGGCTGGAAAAGCAACGCCAGGATCTGGAAACAGCTGTAGAGAAGATACGTTCGTTGGAAAAGCTGCTGCCCATCTGCTCCTATTGCAAGAAGGTTCGCAGCGACAAAAACTATTGGCAGGAAGTGGAGGTCTATATCTCGGAACACACCGATACGATGTTTTCCCACTCCATTTGCCCCACTTGCTACGAGGTGCACGTAAAGCCCCAGATGGCATCGCTGAAGAACAAGTAGCCCTCTCCCATTGCCTTTTCGCCGGCTCATTTCGCTGAGCCGGTTTTTTTGTCCGGCTTGAGCCGCTATGGAAAAAATACCTCAAAACCGAGCCAATAATCCCTATATCTCAGCTTGACACGGCAGTGATCTTCCGCCATACTTTGCTGTAGAGGTTTTTATGAAAGTAATCATGATATCATTGTTGTCGATTAGCACCGCTCTGGCTGCGCTTAGCCCCGGTGCCTGGCAGAATCTGCGCTACAGCGGACAAGATGCTGAGGATCGCTTTTATTTGAGGACGGAGATCGTTCCCGGTACCACAGTATCAAACAAAGTGCTCTATCCCGGTTCCACCGCTATCATGGAAGCGGAGCTGGATCTCTATGATCCGGATTACTACACCTATCAGAAGCAGATTCCCGGCACCAATGCCCGCAGCTATCTGGGCTCCAAACAGGTTTCAAACACAGGCAAGACCAACATCTTCCCGGTTTATTACGATGGAGCCAATCTACCCGGCTTAGCCCAGCTCACTCTTTCCTCGCAGGATGAGCAAAACACCAGCTTGACCAATATCTATGATATCGTGGCAGATTATGTATCGTTTTCAGATACCAAGCTATATATGGCAATACAAAACAGGGGCGGAGGCTTCCCCACCACCGGTAGTTTTGGGACCGTTTACAACTCCTATATGAGTATCATAGCAGATCCTGCTGCCGATCCCACAGATCCCAATACGATAGTCTGGGCTATGAACTATATGAACGTATCGCTTGGTGGTATCAGTCCCGGTCTTTACAAGATCACCGGCACAGGCACCAGCGATTTGATCCGCATTGGCAATATCCAAAGTCAGGTAGTTAGTTCCAGCAACATCCTGATCATGAGCTGTAACCTCTCAGATCTCTTAGCTGATCCGGATTTTGCTGCGTGGTTCAATCCCCAGAACCCCGTAATCGGAACCCAGACCATTACCAATCGAACCACAGTAATTCCCTTTGCTACTACGAAGCAGGACGATAGCGCCGGAGCCACCGTGAACCTTACCAAGCTCTTTTATGATCCTCTCAATGAGGCTGTATATGGTGCCCCGGAGCTTGTGCTCGAGCCGGATGATTACTACTTCCGCACTAATTACTCCCACAATCTGGGTTATTTCCCAATGGATATGTACTTTGAGTTGGGAAGCTTTGATCCCTATCCGCTCTTTCCCCAAAGCCAAGATTACAGCCAGACGGTCGAATACCGCAGCGAAAATCTCTTTGGGATAATGCCTGAGTTCTTCCAAGCCGAGGGCAGTACATTAATCAGTATGGGAGGCGATCTCTATGAGGCATCCAGTCCCCAGACCTATACCTATATTACCGGGCTGAATTCTCCCGAGCAAGTGGAGGCAGAGGCGGTGGGTGGTAACCTGCTACTCACTTGGAGCCCTGTGATACAGAGCCTGGCAGGCACTCCTCTCAGCGTAAGCCGATATAGGATCGAGCTATCCGATGAGCCCGGTTTTGCCGTACCCGTATTACACAGCTACAGCACCGAGCCCATAGTATCAATCCCTCTGGTCGATTTGCAGGAAAGATCCTTTTACAGGGTTATCGCTGAATTGATCGAAACGCGTTAGCATAAAAAAGGGAGAACGTAAGTTCTCCCTTATATCTTTAACCTACAAGACTCTGTAGATCTAATTGACGGGTTTCTTAAACGTGGCCTTTGCCCACGCCTTTCACAGCGCAGCCCAGAGCTTTGTATTCGGCCAGGGTCTGATCAGTAAGGAAGTTAGAACAATCCACTATCAGAGGTTTATTGCCGGTTTTGGTGACCAGTTCAGCAGGAGTGAGATGGCGGTATTGATCGTGTCCAACCGCAAAAACCACTACTTCCGCGCCTTCAAGGGCCTTGTCTATGTCGCTTTCCACATAGCTCTCTTCCAGTTCCGGCCAAGACTCAACGTAAGGATCGTGAGTTTTGACAATGGCAAAATCCTTGCGCAGGAATTCCACCAGGGTCTTGGAGGGGGAGTGGCGGGTATCGCCCAAATTCTCCAAGTATGATACTCCCAGCACCGTAATCTTCAGATTGCGTAGTTCCGAATAGGCTTTTTTGATCAGTTCTATCGTGTGCAGGGGCATAGTATCATTGATATTTACCGAGCGAATAGCTACGTCGAGCGAACCTTCCAACCCAAATAATGCTCCCATTGCCCAGTTTGCCAGGACGGGATCCTTGGTAAGGCAATATCCGCCTACCCCGAGGCTGGGACGCAGCAGATTGTCGTGGGTACCCTTGCGTTTGCGGATTGCTTCGCGGACTTTGAAGAGATCGACGCCGATCTGCTCCGCGAATTTTGCCCATTCCAAGGTAAGGGCGATATTGGTGGCCCGGTAGCTGTTTTCCATCACTTTGGAAAGCTCGCTGGCATTGGTGTGATCAAGCTGAGTAAGCGGGTATTCCTTCACATTGAGCACATTGGTGAGGAATTCGCGGCAGAGATCGATACTCTTTTGGTTTACTCCGGAAAAAACTCTCCAGAAATCGCGGATGGAAGCCACATACTTAGCTCCCGGCATCACTCTTTCATAGGAATGTGCTACCAAGGGGGGATTGGCGACGATGTCGATTCCACGCTTGATAAATTCTTCTTCCAGAATGGGACGCACTACTTTGTCACAGGTTCCGGGAGGGACGGTGGTTTCTACCAAGACCAGGCAATCGGGACGGATATGCTTGCCCAGAGTGCGGATCCCTTCACGGAATGCGGTAAGATCGCAATAACCCTTTTCGGCTTCGCCAAATGCGGGCTTGGTGGCATCAAGCTGTATATCTACGACGACAACATCGACGAGTGTGTAAACATGGTCTTCGCTGGTAGCACGGAAATTCTTCTTTTCCAGCACACAGCGTTTGAAGATCTCCGGAACTTCCGGATCGGAGGAGCTTACCGGCGGCACTCCGGTATTGATCACCGGAACTTTCCAGTATGAACGGGCGGAGGCTCTTTGATGACCGTGAACATAATAAACAGGATTGCCGGAGGCATCGACGGCATCCGCAACTACGGTCGCCATCACACAACCCACAAATCCCAAGCCCTGTACTGCCACAATCTTGCGACCCATAGCCCGCTGTTCGGCAGTGATTTGTTCCAAAATAAGACGTTCTTTTTCGTTCTCTTCCGGAGTCGGCAACAAATACTCTTTGCCATCCGGTGCGATTGAAGCTTTTGGCATAATACTCTTCTCCTTTGGAATTGAGTTTTGGCTAAAGCATCGGAATAGCGATAATTGTCAAGATATTATCATAGCCCGGTATCCTGTTCACAGCGATTCTGTCCTCTATTAGCAACTGATCTTCCGCCTGAACTCATAGGGATATGCCATTGTATGCAGGTATTCCTCTGCAAGGCTGATAGATAGCTGCAGTTAAAAGGTGGATGATATAGGCTGAATTTGCTATGACAATCCTTCTAATTCGCAATGCTCTCCTCTTAGATCCTGCCGCGCTCTTGCCGCGCTGCTGCCGCGATCATGCCGCGAACGCGGCATGATCGCGGCTAGAGCACGGCAGCTGTACGGTGGTATCCAAGGAGAGTGAAAGCGATTACAACCATCGCCAATCACCAGAAAACCCTGCAAGGCAGGTGGGCTGTGGATTGCCCATGATAAGTTGAGAGTTGATGTATGATATCATTGATCAGTTTGCAGCGGCTACGTGCAAAATAAAACTATTGACACGATTTAGCAGCATTTCTGATTGTGTTTTTCAGGAGATCATGATGAGTTTTGACTTAAGAGAATGTATCGTACGTCTAGCAAGATCAGGCGATACAAGGGACCTGCTCGCCATCTCCAAAACGATCTGGGATGGAACGGACTATCTCCCGGAAGTGATTGAGGAATGGATCAAAGAACGCTGGCTCTTCGTAGCCGAGTTTCACGGCAAGGTCATCGCCTGTATCAAGCTAAGTCAGTTTCCCGATAATGTGATCTGGATAGAAGGATTACGTGTTCACGCCCGGTATCAAGGGAAGGGCATAGGTACACTTCTAAACGATTACATTATGGATTTCGCCTATCGGTTAAAAGAAAAAAACCGGGCATTGAGCTTTGAATTTTGTACTTATTACAAGAATTATGAAAGCCTCAAGATGACAGAGAAGCTTGGGTTTTGCCAAGTGGAATCGTTTTATAGCCTGGATCATCACAAAGAGCCCGGCTATATGGTGCCGGAAATTGTGGAAGACTATGGGATGGAAATCTTCAAAAACTATCCCCGCTATATTCCGCTGGGCTGGCAGAGTGTACGCAACAAACCCGAAAGCCTGGATTTTATCAAGCGCAATGCCACTATCTTCCGTACCCCCCAAAGCATCTATCTGATCGGCGGCAAGGGTGAAAAGGCGATCACTTTCCTGGAGAGTCCGTGCAAAGATCTGGAAGCTGAGCTGCCCTATTTCGGATATTTCTTCCGCAGAAAAAGACGGCTCGGGATTGTGTGTTCCACCCGCTTTGAGCAAGAGCTTCCACGTCTGCTTTCCGGTGGCTTTTTCTTTTGGGATGAGAGCCGGGAAGTGGCTGCCAATATGTTGATTAAGAGATTGGGATAAGAGGGGAAGCGATAGTAAGTTAGCTCGCCTTTTTGTAGTTTTTGTTTATCTTATATTCATACTGACTCTGTGCAACACGGGAGGTTGGTTATGAATAAAACTATGGCTGATCGGGTGGTTTCGGCACATCCGGACGCTAATGTTGCGGGTATTATCGAGGGTTTCATCCATCATTTGAAATACATCCAAGGCAAAGATCAATTCTCGGCAACTCCTTTTGATATCTACCTCAGCTTTGCAGGGGCAATCCGCGATCTCCTGCTCGATAAGTGGTTGCGCACACAACCGCGGGAGTATGCCTCGGATCACAAGAGAGTGTACTATCTCTCATTAGAATACCTGATCGGACGCAGCTTGGAGAATGCCATCCTCAATCTCGATCTCCAAAAGCAGAGTATCAAAGCACTTGAAGAGATGGGCTTTGAGATGGAGATCGTAAAGGAATTGGAATGGGACGCGGGGCTTGGCAATGGCGGATTGGGAAGGTTGGCTGCCTGCTTTATGGACTCCCTGGCTTCGCTAAAAATACCTGCTTATGGATATGGGATACGCTATGAATTTGGCATCTTCTTTCAACATATCAAGAATGGAGAGCAGGTGGAAAGTCCGGACAACTGGCTCAGGTATGGCTCAATCTGGGAGATTCCGCATCCTGAGCACCTCTTCCCGGTATCGTTCGGCGGGAAGGTGAGCGAGCATACCGATCACAAAGGTAAGAAAAAGCTCTTTTGGCAACCGGAGGAACAGGTGATGGCAATGGCTTATGATTATCTGGTGCCGGGATACAAAAACGACTATATCAATACTTTGCGGTTGTGGTCTGCAAAATCTACGCGTGATTTCCAATTGAACTACTTTAACGAAGGGGATTACATAGGCGCCGTGGAGCAGAAGAATCACTCCGAGATCATCTCCAAAGTGCTCTATCCAAACGATAACAATATGCAGGGCAGAGAGCTGCGGCTGAAGCAGGAGTACTTCTTTGTAAGCGCTACAATTGCCGATATCATCCGAAGATTCCTCAAACAAAATGAAGATCTGAGTCTCTTGCCGCACAAGGTGGCGATTCAACTGAATGATACTCATCCGGCGGTGGCAGTAGCTGAATTGATGCGAGTATTGGTTGATGAGAAGGGCTTGGCCTGGGAGAAAGCGTGGGAGATCTGCCAGGGAGTCTTTGCCTACACAAATCACACCATCTTGCCGGAGGCTTTGGAGCGCTGGCAAGTAGAGCTGTTTGGAAGATTGCTGCCCCGGCATCTGCAGATTATCTATGAGATTAACCAGCGCTTTCTCGATGCGATCAGGATCAGCTGTGCCAGTGATGATGAGATCAAAGAGCTTTCATTGATCGAGGAGGAGCCGGTGCGCTCGGTGAGAATGGCCAATCTGGCTATCGTGGGTTCACATAGCATAAACGGAGTCAGTGAGTTGCATAGTCAATTGCTCAGAGAGCAGGTTTTTCCTCATTTCTACAGGCAATATCCGCAGAGATTTAACAACAAGACCAATGGTATTACGCCGCGTCGCTGGCTGATGCTTGCCAATCCCAGGCTTACGGAATTGATCAATAAAGCTCTGGGGACGGATTGGCAGATCAAGATCAGCAAGCTTGAAAAGCTGCATAAGTTTATGAAGGATAACAGCTTCCTGGAGGAGCTGGAGACAGTTAAGCGGATGAACAAACAGGACTTTGCCGGGCATCTGGAGAAAGTACACGGATGGAAGCTCAATCCCAATACGATCTTTGATTTTCAGGCAAAGCGAATCCACGAATACAAGAGGCAATTGCTTAATGTACTGCACATTATCCACCTTGCTCTGAGAATTAAAAGCGGTGATTACCACGGGATCCAGCCCCACAGCTTCTTCTTTGCGGGCAAGGCTGCTCCGGGATACTATCAGGCAAAGCTGATCATCCGGCTGGTCAATGCCTTGGCTGCATGGATAGAGCGGGAAAAGGATGTCTCAAAGCTTATTAGAGTGTATTTCTTGCCAAATTACCGGGTGAGCCTTGCAGAAAGCATCATGCCTGCGGCTGAGCTATCTCAACAGATATCATTGGCAGGGACGGAGGCGAGTGGCACGGGGAATATGAAGTTTGCGTTGAATGGTGCTTTAACGGTTGGGACTTTGGATGGAGCAAACATCGAGATGAGGGAGAAGGTCGGAGAGGATCACTTCTTTATCTTTGGGATGACTGCTCAGGAGGTTGCGGAATTGAAGGCAGGAGATTATCATCCTTACCAGTTAATGCACAGCAGCGAAATGCTGAGAGAGATATTCGACTTTTTGGGTAGTGACCTGCTATGTCCGATGCAGCCGGGACTATTTGATCCGATCATAGAAAGTCTCTTACACAAGGGGGATCAGTATTGCCTGATAGCGGATTTGCCAGATTACGCCAGAGTCATGAAGGATATTGACCATCTCTACAACGATCCGCTGGCTTGGAATCGCAGTTCACTGGCAAATATCATCGGAATGAGAGATTTCTCTTCGGATGAGACGATTAAGCGTTATGCCTCTGAAATCTGGGGAATTCCGGTGTCTTAGCTCCTGCTGAGAGCGAGGATTTCTCCTACGGTGTAAAGGGAACCTCCGCCGACAATCAGATCATCCGGATCTGCTTCTTCCAATGCCATCAGATAAGCCTGCTGGACGCTTGATGCCTCTTTATAGGGAACATTGTGCAGGGAGACTTCTCTGGCTTGTTCTGCTACTGTAGCAGCCCTGTCTGATTCGTTTTGGGCGATATAGATCAGCCCGGCTTTGGAACAGATCAGCCGTATCATCTCAGAATAGTTTTTATCAGCGAGGATCGAGAGTACAAACTTGACTTTCTTCTCAGGATAGATCTGCTCGAGGCTTTCGATCAGAGCGGTAATCCCTTGGACATTGTGGGCACCATCCAGGATAACTGCGGGTTGGCGGTTGATAACCTGCATTCTGCCCTGCCAATTGATCTTGCCAAGAGCATGGCGGATCAGGGCTTCATCCACAGGAAGTCCCAGCTTCTGCAGGTAGAGGATGAAAGCTGTAACTGCAATACTGATGTTATCAGCTTGATGCTTTCCGATCAGATTGGCTTTGAGAGATTTGAAATCGTACTTTTGGAAGCTGTAGTCCCAACTGGTTCCATCTATGGCGAGCTTGACATTGGAAACAGTGTAATCCTTGTCGTATTGGTATATGGGGGCATTACGATCATGGGCTATTGAGACGATTTCACTACGCGGTGAACTGGGAATACTACCCAATACTACAGGAATCTCAGGCTTTATGATGCCGGCTTTTTCCCTGGCGATGATCTCCAGGGTGCCACCCAGAGTTTTGATATGATCCAGCCCAATGGTGGTGATGGCAGTAATATCGGGAGTCCAAAGGTTTGTAGCATCCAGTCTGCCGCCAAGGCCTACCTCTATCACATTGTGCCGGAGCTTGCGCTCTGAGAACAGAAGGAAAGCTATCGAGGTGGTGATTTCAAAGAAAGAAGCATCCCATTTCTCAAAGATGCTTTCGTGACGATTGAAGCAATCCAGAATGTCTTCAAAGGGGATATCTCTGCCACCAATCCTAAAGCGTTCGGTATAGTTGATCAGATGGGGAGAAGTGTTTAACCCGACATTGGGATCGAGCTCCAGGCACAGAGCTTCCAAGCTGGCGCACACACTGCCTTTGCCGTTGGTCCCGGCGATGTGAAAACCTCGCAGGTCATTTTGGGGATTGCCCAGATCGCTTAGCACACCTTGCATCCTGTCGAGCTCCAGCTTGACGTTGCCGGAGTATTTCTGATATATGTGGTCGAGAAATTCTCTGTATTGCATTCTAATCTCCTGTCCTAGAAAAAAAGCCGTCCGGGGACGACTTTCATTGTTCTTATCTTTACTTCACACGAGTGAAGCGGTATTTATTCAGGAATAGCCGGAGCAGCTTGGAACATATCCGGGAAAATCATGGCTCTGAGGGCTGTGGAATCAGCTTTTCTAAGCTCGTAGGCCTGGGGATTGGTCTTCCAGATATCGATGTACTTTTGCAGAGCTTCAAGCTTTCTCGCACCGCTGGAACCGGTCTGTTCGTCGATGAAATCCAAATCTTCTGTCATCATGTTCTGGAGCTGAGTGGGATCCATATTTTCGTAGAAAGTTTTGGGCAGATAGTGCTTGTGGTAGGAACTGAGGTTTGGGCAATAGACGATCACCCCGATATTGTGACGAACTTCTGTGCCCACCATATCCTGTGCATACTTGCCAAAGACGATGTAATCGGTCTTTTGGCGGGTGGTTTCCGGGCAGTAACCTCTATCACCAAGGTATGTTTTGGAGGGATCAGACTTCTTGCGGGTCTTGAGAAGGACGTTGATGTCACCGCCAAAATCTGCATTGTTGTCTTTAATATAATCAGTCGTAGCAACCCACAGCTCTTTCATGTTGTTGATACAGTCATCCACGTTCTTTTCTTTGTCCAAATTAAAGAAGTGCGGGATAGCCAAGACCACCACCAAGGCGATCATCAGAATCACGCTGAGGACTGTATAAACAGAGATTCCGTTCTGGTTACGCAACATAATAAACTCCTGAATAAATTTATGCTATTATCCTTTTTGGGAAGCCAAATCTCGTCAAGCCTTTTTTAGAGGTCCGAGTATTTTTTCGATGTAATTGTAAGTCTCGGGGATATCTCGGAAGTGCTTTCTATAGTCCTCTTTGGGATCTATCACTATACCTCTCATCCGGCGGGCTACTGCCGTCTCACCCCAGTTGTATCCGGCAAGAATCAGGCTCCAATTGCCATTGAAGCGCTTTTTGAGGTAGAGGTCGTACTTTGCTGAAACCTTAAGATTGTACAGAGGGGTGTAAAGGAGCTCAGGATCGTGCTCTTCCTCAATATAGCCCGCTGTACTCTGTCTTACTTGTCCCAAGCCTATAGCCTGCCTATGGGATACTGCAAGGCTTCTGAATGCGCTCTCTGCTCTAATCTGACGGTAGAATATCACCGGATCAAGCCGGTAGTACAACGCTACTCCGATCGTCATCAACCGCACCGAGATGGGATTGTAGATTACGACTATCAGGATCAGCAGGCAGGCTGCTATCAGCCAAGTAAGCCCTGGCTTTTTTATCCCCTTCTTGCGCTTCATTCTGATAAAAAATACCGGAAGCAGGTTTCCCTACTTCCGGTCTGTATCAAGATTGCTCAGATAATGGTTTTTTTGAAGTCGTTCAGTCTCAAAACGTGTGAGACTTCTTCATTGATGATACGAGCCAAAGCTTGTCTGGCTTTGGGATTGGTGATGGCATCGTTCAATGCGTGGAAGAACAGCAGGGTGTCTTTCTCGAAGGTGATGGCAAAATCTACGATGCTCCGCAGGTCACTGGCTTCGGTAGCCATTCTGATTGCTGAATTTTCGCTATCAAAGATGCGAGATTCGACAATAGTCTTTAGGTAGCTGGAGACCATATCCCAATCCTGGCTCAGCTCAAGCATGGTGGAATCCATATCGTCACGTAGGTTGAGGAAGGTCTTTTCGTGGTTTAGTTCTTGATCTCTCAAGAGGGTCAGAAAGTCGAGTGATCTGGCGTCCAGCCCCTTACGTTTGGTAGCTTCATGGTAAAAAGCATAGCCATTACGCTCGATTTGCACTGCCAATTCGATAATTTCATTCACGGAATATACTGCCATTTTATCCTCCTGTTGGATACTCATTTCTCTTTTTATAATGTCTTTGCTTTAGCATATTTGTCAAGCACAAAGTCTGCGGTCTTTGATACAGATCATATCATAGATCACGCTTGATCATTGAATAATAGCCTTGGAGGGGTTTGAACCCCATGCTTTCATACAGGTGCAAAGCAGCAGGATTGTCCTTGTGTACTTCCAGCTTGGCTTGGTAGCCCAGTTCCTTTGCTATCAGCAAGGCTTCGCTAAGTAGTGCTCTGCCAATACCTTGATTCTGGTAGGCTGCCATTACTCCCATATGATGGATATAAAGCCGTCTGAAGTCATGCGTTAACCAAGCTGTACCGATAAGCTCACTGCTTTCTGTAGCAATCAGGACACAAGCACCATGACGGATACTGCCTTGGATCGTGGATAGATCGTCCGCCCTGGCCGGTGATGCCAAGCCTGTCTCTACCCAGATCTGCATTATCTCTTCAAAGAGTACTTGGTCAATATCGTAACAGCGGCTAATCTTCATTCATCCAGGGGTGGGGGAGGTGTCTGCCCATAGGGTAACTGCCTGAAGTAATCCGCATTAATGGTAAAGCGCAGGATTGAATCGTTAACCACTCCATAAAGTGGGTCGCTCTTATCATCAATCATCATAATATGCCGGGTTTCTTCGGTAAAGGCAAAGCTAAGCTTAGTAACGGTATCGTCTGTCTTGTTCAGCTTGACCACTGCCAAAGGGCTGTTGAAGGCGGGCATCAACCGGCTGTTGTCTCCATCGAAAAAGGACATCGTATCGAGATTAATCAGGAGGTTGAGGATTCTCAGCAGCGGTCTGTTTTCTGCGGGGATCTCAAATGCAACATTCTTATCTCGATAAACCCAGCGTTTTGGCTCATGAACCAATGTATAGCTATTCTGCGGGTAAGTGACCTCGATACTCTTTAGCTCGTCTTCCCAGACTCTTACCAAGACCGGTGATCTCCAATTTGCCAATACAGGGCGATAGGTCATTGATACCGAATCGTAGATCTGATAAATCTTGGAATCACCTTCATACCTGAAGTAGTCCCAGTTGTTACCAAAGTTGTTGAAGTAAACGTGGTCCTTCTTTCTGCCCTTCTTATCGTAAGTAACCACCTGCAGGGCTTTGTCCGGCGTAAGTCCATAACGCTCGATTGCATCTTCGCTGGTGGTCATCTCTGTCTTGGGATACTTTGCATTGATGACGAACTTAAAGAAGTTCTTCATATGGTCAATATTGGCTTCCCAATCCACCGGATCAGTCAGTCTCCAGCCGCTGTCTGTCTGTTGCAGTTGCAATGTATCACTGATATCCATCACGACGATCTTGCCAATATCGAGTGAATCCGCGCTAAACACCCTCTGTTTATTATCCTTATTGCTGTTTCTGCTCAGCACCAAGTACGCTGCGATCAAAGCCAACAGGATGATTCCAAAGATCAGGATTCTGCGTTTCATATCTTAGACTCCCGTAGTTTCCTCTTTCTCACTGCCAAGTAGGCTGCGATTGCCGCCATCAATAGCATGGGTGGTATTACAACGCTCACGATTGCGACGGTTCGTTTGATGGTTCTTTCTGTCTTGCCGGGATCTCCCCAAAGCATGTTCTTGCGTTCCATATACTCCCTAACATCCAGGAAGCTGGTCTGGATACTTCTGGAACGGATACGAATCATTGATTCGTCTCCTCTCAGATAGTCAATCGCATTGAATACTATGAAGTTGCGATCAGAATACATGAGATTGTCGGGATCCATCATCAGTTCACGATCTCCGTAAACCACCATTTCGGCATTGGCGTTTTGAGCCGTGAATCCGGGTCTGCGATTATAAGCCTCATCTGCTGCAAAATAGCTCTGCATAGGTCCCTTGATGGCTGCTCCTACCACGATAGGCGGATGCGAGAAATACTCCAAACTTGGACGGTTGTACAGCACCGGTTGCAGATCAAATACCGGTCCGCTCAGCTTGGCGGAATTGGCAGAGGTCTTGAGTATCGGCGTAAATTCCAATCCCAAGGTATCCAGATTGGCTATTTCTGATGCCAGGTAGAGCACTATATTTCCTATGTTCTGAGTCGTGACATGGCTTTCGCTACCTCTGACCACCGGGTAGATCGGATAAGGCACCTCATTAGATCCCCCCAGCCTGCGGTAATCGCAGATCCGATCCAAGACCATCTCTTTCCCGATTCCGACTCCGTAAGAGGCCAGCATCGTAAATAGGTTTGAATCTACATTGTGGACAGACTGGCCATCCGTGTCCATCCTATCCTGCAAAAACACCACCTTACCGCCTTTCATGATATACTGATCCAGGTTGTAGAGCTGCTCTGTTGAGAGCGAATCCGTAGTTCCTGTGAAAAGTAAGACCGGCGTCTGCCGGGGTGGAGTATTAAGATCAGTGGACCCCAGAAGATAGTTCTCATCCAGCCCTATCTCCAGCATATCGGTGGGATAATACTGATAGGTGCTATCGCGAAAGACCACCAGTTCCGGCAGCCTGATTCCGCTAAGCTTCCTGATGTGATTGGTAAGTACATACTCCAGCTTACTTTCCATATCCGGAGGCAATGTAACGGATTCTGTCCGGCCCTGATACTCCAATGTAAGCCCGTAGATCACTTCCTTTTGGGTTACCTGATCGTTTTCAAAAGACTGAAAGATCATATACTGGAGTCTGTTTTGCTGAGCCAGAGCTCTCAATTGCTCCGGAGATTCCGCTTTGACATACTGATAGACAAAGTTTCCTCCGCCTCTCAGCTTGTACTCAGCCAAGATATCTTTGAGATATCGATCGAGACTCACCAGGTTTGGAGGTAGTTCCTCCGAGGCATATATCTTGATGATCAGCCTGTCTTTGAGCTGGCGGACGGCATCTTTACTCGCTTCCGACAAGCTGTAGATCCTTCCCTTGGAGAGATCCAATCTCAGCGGCAGGTAATACGATAAGAGCAAGAGAAAGATCAGAATGCCGATCGTGATCAGCTTGTATAGCAACAGGTTCAGGAGACTTTGTTGTGATTTGCTGATAGCCATCTTACTTCTCCTGCATCAAATTACGCGTGCGAAGAACAAACTCCGCCAGCAACATAAAACTTAGTGTGACAACGCCAAAGAACAGGATGTCTCTCAGGTCGATTACACCTTTGAAGAAGTTTTGCAGATGGAAGTCAAAGCTAAAGAACTGAAAGAACTCCATCAACCCTAAAGGCAACATCCCGATGATATATGTGATTCCGAAGAAGAAAGCGCTGATCACAACACCAATGATAAAAGCCAGAATCTGGTTTGATGGCAGGCTCGAGGCAAAGATTCCGATTGCGATATAGGCGCATCCTGCGATAATCAAGCCTATATATCCCGTAATTACAGCGCCGATATCCACTCCCCTGCCCAGGACCATGATGATCACAAAGTAGATTAGTGTGCATATTATCACAGATTTCAGGATTGCCAGGGCAGCAAGGAATTTACCCCAGAGGATGCTATTTAGCTTGATCGGCATCGTTGCCAAAAGCTCAAAAGTACCGATGGATGTTTCCCCCGCAACGCTGGTCATGGTTATTGCCGGAATGAAAAACAGGAACAAGGCATGCAGTATGCCAAAGCTGATACGCATGTCTGCCTGACCAAATTTGAAGACTGTATTGGAGAAGAAGAGCCCTGCTATCACCAGGAAGATGATGAATACAATGTAGTAGCTCACCGATCTTACTGCAGTGCTCAGCTCTTTTTTAGCTATCACGAGACTGGCTTTCACTTTTCTCCCCCTTCTTCTTCCGTAACCGCTACTGCGGGTCCGCTTGGCTCAGTCTTGGTAAGATTCACAAACACATCTTCCAGACTCTTTTTCCGGCTGCTCAGTTCGAGGATCAGCCAGGAATTCTTCTGTGCGTATTGCGCCAATTCCCTATGCACATCCCGTTCTCCCGGAGCTGCACAAATCCAGACGTGCTTGTTGCCGGTATCTTCTTTCATCAGCATTTTCAGGTCGGGAATCGCCGCCAACAGGTCTTCTTCGAGCGGATTCTCCGCTTCAAAGACCAGCCTGATTTCCTGATCTTTGTCCAATTGCTTAACCAGCTCATCCTGAGCCGCATTGGCAACTATCACGCCGTTGGAAATAATGATGATGCGGTCGCAAAGTGCTTGCACTTCCTGCATTATGTGGCTGGAGAGAATCAAGGTCTTTTCCCTGCCCAGTTCACGGATCAGATCTCTGATCTCGATGATCTGGTTTGGATCGAGTCCGCTGGTAGGCTCGTCCAGAATCAATATCTTGGGATCGTGCAGGATCGCCTGTGCCAGGCCGGTTCTCTGTCGGTAACCTTTTGAAAGAGTCCCGATCTTCTGATGCATTACAGCTTTGAGTCCGCAGTTTTGTCCCACAAATTCCAGCCTTTGGGCAAATCTCTCAGCGGACATACCCCGCAAAGCGGAGATAAACTTTAAGAATTCATAGACGCTCAGGTCGTTGTAGAGAGGATTGTTTTCAGGTAGATACCCGATATTGTGGCTGGTCTTGATCGGATCGCTAAAGATGCTCTCGCCATCGATCAGGATTCCACCATCAGTCGGCTGTAAATAGCCCACCATCATCCTCATTGTGGTTGTCTTTCCGGCTCCGTTTGGTCCCAAGAAGCCCACAATTTCTCCGGGCGCAATCTCAAAGCTGATCTTGTCCACAGCTTTGATCGAGCCGAAATGACGGCTCAGTCCCTTTATCTCAATCATTGGTTCTCCTTATTACATCATCATCTGGAATGGATTGACCGCGGCATTGGGATCATTGAGCAGGATCACTTCGCCTTCTTTGAGGCCGCTGATAATCTCCACCTGCTGCATATCGTTTGAGCCCAGCTTCACCACCCGTGGTGTTCCGGTTGCCTTTGGCATGCCCATTGGCGTTGCTTTGGGAGCGGCTTTGGCAGTGCTGTCAGCTTTCGCCGGGGCCACATAGACGATGTCTTCATTGTTTTCATTGCTAAAGATAGCGCGTATCGGTACGACTAATACATCTTCGCGCTTTTCGCCCAGGATGGAGACATTGGCCGTCATACCCGGCTTTACCTTTTCACCTGTGGCATTTATACTGATCTCCACCGGGAAGACCTTGGCATTGTTTTCCGTAATAGCCTGTGGTGCGATCTTTACCACCTGGCCCACAAAGTTCTCATAAGGCAGAGCATCCAGAGAAATCTCCGCTTCCTGCCCCACCGAAAACTTGGCTATATCAACCTCATTGATATTGGATTTTACGATCATATGGCTCAGATCCGCGATTTTCATTATCACGGTACCTTCACCGTAGGAAGTAATGCTGGATTGCACCATCTCGCCTTCATTGATCTTGCGCTCGATGCAGACGCCTGAGGAAGTGGCATAGACATGCGTCACTCTGCCTCCGGTATCGAGATCACGTATCATTTCATACTGCGAACTGGCTTGCTGATGCGCTATCTGTGCGCTTTGCAGTTCGTCTTCTGCCGCTTCGAATACTTCTCTCGAGATATAGTCATTCTCCAGCAATTGACGCTTGGCATCCAGATCCTGTCTCGCATTACGCAGCCTGATCTCGGCTTGTTCGAGCTGAGCCCGGGTGCTAAACAAGGTATTTGCCTGGTTGTAATCAGGCTCGATATCGGCAATAATCTGGCCGCTGCGAACGTAATCATTTTCGTTTGCATAAAAGCGAACTATCTTGCCGGAGACGCGGGATTTGAGCGAAACCACAGTCTGGGGTTGGATTTCCCCGGTGATTTCGATCTTGTTGATGATGTCTCCTCGCGCAACGGTATATGTCTCGTTACCACCACTCAGGGAGGCCAGCATCGAGCGTTGAGCCTTTGTGCATTGCTTGATCCCCAAGCTCATCAAAACTACCAGTACCAATGCAATACCTATCCAGATGAACCATTTCTTGCGCATAATTCCTCGATTATTCCTGTTTCTGCCAAAATCATGGCATGGTATAGTGTGTCAATAAAAAACACTACTTAGTACCCTCACTCTATAATGCAATTTCCGGGCCTATGATAAGCACTCTGTTTCAATCATATCCTTCGAGTGCTACAAAAAAGTGCCTTCACTATTATATGGGGGACAGATCTGACGTTTTTGGGACAGATATGGAGATTAGTTAGAATCTATTGCTATCACCTGCCCGCCTATAGATTTATGCCACGAACATGGGGAGATCATGCCGCGCTACTGCCGCGGTCGCGGCATGATCGCGGCTTCAGCGCGGCAGGAGCGTGGCAGTATTCAATGGGGGACTTTGTTTCAAACAAGGAGTAAAGGAGTAAGGAGGTTTTAACCACAGAGAAAGCGGAGAACAGCAGAGGTTTATCCCTAAGCCAGTACCCCTCCCCCAGCCTGCACCGGGAGAGGGGTTGCTCAAGTTAAACTGGATCAATCACTGAATAAACTTACTTACTCCTTGTCCTCCAGGAAGCGGTAGATCAAGCCTCCGCCGATGGCACCGATGATCGGAGCCACCCAAAAGATCCAAAGCTGTTGAATAGCCCAATCGCCTACGAAAACTGCAACGCCTGTGCTGCGTGCCGGATTGACCGAGGTATTGGTTACCGGAATGCTGATCAGATGGATCAAAGTAAGCGCCAGACCGATCGCGATTGGTGCAAAACCGGCGGGAGCTTTTTTTGAAGTAGCGCCCATGATGATCATCAGGAACATCCCTGTCATCACGACTTCGCAAAGGATGCCGGGGATTACCCGGAAATGTCCCGGAGAGTGCGAGCCCACTCCATTTGCCGCAAAGCCATCCGCCACATTAAAGCCCGCGGCTCCGCTGGCTATGATAAAGAGCACTCCGCCAGCTACGATTCCGCCAACTACCTGAGCCAGGATGTAGGGTAAAAGGTCTTTGGCAGGGAATCTGCCACCTGCCCACAGTCCCAGCGAAACCGCCGGATTGAGGTGGCAACCCGAGATATGACCGATCGCATAGGCCATCGTAAGAACTGTGAGACCAAAGGCAAAGGATACGCCTACCAGTCCAATTCCGATATTGGGGAAGTTCGCAGCCAATACAGCGCTGCCACAACCGCCCAAAACCAACCAAAAAGTACCAAAAGTTTCCGCAATCATGCGTTTTACCAAGCTCGGCATAATGTACTCCTTTTCATAAGGTTGCGGTTTACTCTGCCACCCGGGATATTAGGCATCAGGTAGCGATTTATCGCACAAGCGATCTCTAACACGCGGGCTAAATAAGTCAAGGAATATTCTGTTGCAATTGGATTATCTGACTTGGGTTATCTGCCGGGGGATAGTAAAATGGTCAAAATATGGGGCTTGATACAGCATGTGAACTCCCGCAAACTATCCACGGGAGCTGTATCAGTCGGCACTGGGAGTGGTTGGCTCTTCGATCTTATCCTTTTTGTGTTCGTCCAGTTTCTTGAGCACAAAGCTGCGCATGATATCGACCGCGATCATATCGATGTACTGATTCTCGACCAGGACTGTAAGTGTATCCTTGGGAAAGATTTCCATCGAACCGGTGGGCGTCATTATCTGATCACCGCGGCGAACGAAGGTGATCAGGGTGCCCTTTGGCAGTTTCATCTCGGAGATGCGAATCGAGCCGTGGTAGTATTCTTCATCGATATAGACCTCCACAATCTCGTAATTGGTATCCTGTACGGAGACCAGTTCCAATACGCGGGAAGAGCTGTTTTTGCTTTTGGAGAGCAGCTTCAGCTTCTTGGCAAGGGGGATCAGCGAGGTCCCTTGCACGATCATCGAGAGGGTTACCACGAAAAAGACTATGTTAAAAATCTCATGTTCGGGATCGAGCCCCATAGCTGCCGGATAGGTGGCTAGCACGATGGGGACAGCGCCTCGGATCCCGGCTGCGGAGAGAAAACTCTTTTCTTTGAGATTGAGCCGGCTGAAAAAAGTGAATAGATATACCGTGATGGGCCTTGCAATCAGGCTGAGGATCAGGAAGATGATTACGCCCTTATCCCAGATCAGGTAAAACTTTCCGGGGAAGACCAAGAGACCCAGCAAAATGAAAAGTCCAACGTTTGTAATGAAAGAAAGCGTGTTGTTAATGGACAGCAGTCCCTTTTTGTAAGGGATGTTTTTATTACCCATCACAAAGCCGGCAAAGAATGCCGATAACATTCCGCTGGCTCCCAAGATATTGGCAATGCTATAGCTAAGCATCACGATGGCAATCAGATAAACGAAGAAGAACTCAGGCTCGTTTTGGCGGATTCTTCTAATTACAAAGGCTGCCAAATTGCCGATCAAGATGCCGATCCCGATTCCACCACCGAGTTGCCAGAGGAATCTCAGGATTGCCATCGGCAGGCTTCCCTGCGTTCCCAGCATCTGATCTATCACAAACATCGTTAGCACTACCGCCATCGGGTCGTTTGATACTGATTCGAGCTCTGTGATGCTTTTGATCCGGCTGTCCAGACTGCGGTTTTTTAGCACCGAAAATACTGCGGCGGCATCGGTCGAGGCAAGGATGGAGCCGATCAACAGGCTATTAATCAGTGGCCAGCCGGATATCAGATGGAAGATCCAGCCGGTAATTCCGGCAGTCGTAACGATCCCCAGAGTCGCCAAGAGCGAAACAGGCTTGATCACTGCTCTAAAGGCGTGCTTTTTGGTGCCGAATCCGCCGATGAAGAGGATGAACATCAGAGCAATATTGGCTACTTCTTTGGCAAGTATAGCATTATCAAAGTAGATCAGCCCCAAGACATCGCTGCCGAAGATGATCCCGATCACCAACGAAAGGATGATCACGGGGATATTTATCTTGTGCGAGATGCTCGCGATCAAGACCAGGGTCAGCAGTACCAGTGCGGCAATCAGCATTAGGCCTTACTTTTTCCCTCCGAAAATACCTCCCAGGATACCACGGATGATGGTTCTGCCTACTTGACTGCCCATGGTGCGGGCGGTCTGCTTTGCCATTGTTTCCACCAGTCCCTGTCGCTTCTTGGTTCCCCACAGCAGCTCGCTGACCGCACTCTGTTTCTCCTCCGGCTTTGCCTGTTCGGCTGGCTTTGCGCTTTGTTCGGCTACGCGACCTATTGCCCTCTGTGAAAGGATTTCATGGGCAGATTCACGATTGATGAGCTTATCGTATTTGATCCCGAGCGGGCTGCGGTTGATGACGGTAAGGCGTTCTGCATCCGTGATGCTGCCCATACGGCAGCGGGGAGGACAGATGATGGTCTGCTCGACCGGGGAAGGAACTCCTTTGGCTGCCAGAGTCGAGACCAAAGCTTCGCCGGTGCCAAGCCGGGAGATCACATCCGCCACATCGAGCTTGGGATTTGGTACAAAGGTCTCTGCGGCAGTCCTGACTGCTTTCTGATCCCGGGGAGTGTAAGCGCGAAGTGCGTGTTGAAAACGGTTGCCGAGCTGTCCCAGAATCTCCGAAGGGATGTCGTCGGGGAACTGGCTGCAGAAGTAAACGCCTACGCCCTTGGAGCGGATCAGGCGCACCACTTGTTCCACTTTCTTTACCAATGCGGGCTGGGTATCGTCAAAGAGCAGATGCGCTTCATCAAAGAAAAAGACCATCCTGGGTTTGTCCAGATCGCCCACTTCGGGGAGGTTTTCGTAGAGCTCGGAGAGTAACCAGAGCAACAGGCTGGAGTAGAGCTTGGGACTCAGCACCAGTTTGTTTGCAGCCAGGATGCTGATGATACCTCGTCCGCTGAGGTCTGTCCGCATCAGGTCTGCGAGTTCGAGAGCAGTCTCGCCAAAGAGCTGTTCCGCTCCTTCGCGCTCCAAGCTCAAAAGAGATCTCTGGATTGCGGCGATCGAGGCGGGGCTTACGAGGCCGTATTGCTTTGAGATTTCTGTTTTGTTATCAGCAACAAAACTGAGGAGGGATCGGAGGTCGTCCAGATCCAGCAGAAGCAGTCCTTCGTCATCTGCAAGCTTGAAAGCGATCTCGAGAGTGCCACTTTGGACGTCGTTCAGATCAAGAATGCGGGATAAGAGGGCGGGGCCGATCTCGCTGATGGTGGTTCGGAGTGGGTGTCCGGATGCTCCGAAAACATCCCAAAAGACCACCGGGCTGCCTTCTGTGCTGAAGTTATCGACGCCGATCTGAGTAATGCGGGAAGAGAGCTTTTCACTCATCGTGCCCGGCATAGCCAGCCCTGCAACATCACCTTTGACATCAGCCATAAATACGGGTACGCCCAGGCGTGAAAAGCCTTCTGCCAAAACAAGCAGGGTGACAGTCTTGCCGGTGCCTGTGGCACCCGCGATCAGCCCGTGTCGATTGCCATAGGCCGGATCCAGAAAGACCTGATGCTCACCTTTGCCAATCAAAATCTGATTCATAAAACCTCCATGGATATCTGCGCTCGCCTTGTATTCGGGTACAGTTCTGCAATTATGAGAGCTTTGTTAAAAACGTCAAGACTTATTTCCCTGCAGGATAAGTCAAGTGATTGCAATCTATATAGAAATGCCGGAGAGGTGTATCCCCGGCATATCTTTCTCTATTTATTGATAGATCAGCCACCAAAGCCATAGGCTCCGGTGTGATCGCTATTGCCGATTTTTATGAAGGCTTCTTTGAGCACTTCCTCGTTTAGATCGCTGTGTTTGCGGATATTGATGCAACCGACGCCGGTCTTTACTTTGCCAAGCCTGGGGAGCAATTCCCGAAAGATCTTCATTGTCTCCATCGAGCCCATGTAGAGGCTGATGTATTGCTTTCTGGGAGATAAACCGAGGCTGACCTGTCCTTTTACGGTGAGGTAAAGCACAGTGGGATTGTAAAAACTGATGCCGGCTTCCGGGACGGTCTCTTCAAAGAGCTTGATGTAGGGCTCCAGCCGGGCATGATTGGCAGATCCCAGCTCTTTGTAGAGTTGTTTGTCGATTTCGGACATTATCATCTTTGACCAACTGGGTGGATTATCAGGATTCAGTCGGAGCGGTGATCATCCAACGCACTCCGAATTTATCGGTGAGTCCGCCGAAGTAATCACCCCAAAAAGCATCCGCCAGGGGCATTGTAATGGTGGCTCCGACGGAGAGTTTTGCCCAGATTGCATCGGCTTCGGCACGGGTTTCGGCATTGATCATCAGCTCGACATTGCCATCAAATCCGGCTTTCTGAGCCCAGATCTCGTTAGTATCGGCACCCATCAGGACAGTCTCTTTGCTGATTGGGAGGCTCATATGCAGAATAAGATTGTGCATCTCTTCCGGTAGGGGATGGTCTGCGTCTGTGGGCATGTCTTTGTAGCGGCCGACATAGGGGAAATCTCCGCCAAAGACGGATTTATAGAATTCAAATGCTTCCAGGCAATTGCCATTGAAATTGAGGTAAGGATTGATAGTAATCATTATAGCTCCTAAGTTCTTTATAAGTATAAGCTAATCGATTCACTCAGATTGAAAAGGGATATGTGTGAGCCTGCTATAGATGCCCGGGTTTGGCTGGTTTTTGGCAAAGCAAAGCGGGATGGCACGCTTGGCACCATCCCGCTATAGGTATATGATTAGTTTCTGGGGCTGCGGTTATCCGGCAGGGGCTGGACAGCTACGACCTTGTAGAACATTCTTTCTTGGTTGGGATTGATCTCCCAGGTGAGGGTATTGGTGGTTCCCAGGAGGTTGTACGTGCCAAACGGCTCGCTACAGGCATAGATCTTGTAGGTGCCGGCGAAGGGAACGGCGTTCCAGGATAGACGGGTGATTCCGCTGAGGCTCTGGATATTGGCGACAGGGCTTTGAATGATGACGTCTCCTGTGCCATTCAAAGGAACTGGATCAGTTGCGCCATAGGTGGTTCCGGGATCCATTGGCATCACCTCGGGCACCAGATAGATAGTGTCTTCCGCAAAGGCATAAATCTTGAAGGTCACAAGCTCACCTGCAGATGCCAGATTGACATCCAGAGTCGTGCGGGCAATGCTGCGTTCGATCAGATTGATAGTGCCGATTCCGCGACATTCATCACCGACAAAGGCGGCGACCAAGTCGTTGATCTGTGCAGGGATATTGTTGATGGTAACAACAGCAAAGAGCGTTGCAGGTGTGCTTCCGTGATTTACCGGCAGCCAGACAGGCAGATTTACCGGATTGACAGTGATCAATATCTGATCCTCTGCGCTGAACTCACCATCACTCACTGTGAAGGTGATCAGCTCGCTGCCAATCCAGTTTGCGACAGCGCTGAAACTGATATTATGACCATTGATCTGGACGATAATATTGCTGTTGCCACTTGCAGTCAGCACCAGCGGATCGTTGTCCGGATCGCTGATGTAGGCTGCGAAGCTCTCTGAAAGGCTGGAGTTCTTGTCAAATGCCCAGCCTGGGGGCAGGTCAATCGTAGGGGCAGAATTGGGAGCGGGGATATTGACGACCAGCTTGAAAGGATCAGAGGCAGCGCAAAGCGGGAGGGTGGTGCTTCTGCCGGTAGTATCTGAGGCGTTGATCCAGTAATAGATCGTATCTCCCAGGGCAGGGCTGATGATGGTGGTGCTCCAGGTTGCTCCGGCAAGGCTGAGGTTGCTGTTTTGCCAAGTGCCATTGTAACCATTCTTCCAGGCGACATAGGTACTGCTCAGAGGATTTCCGTGGGAGATCGTCACGCCAAGCGGCAGTGCTTGGGTGGCTGTCGCGCTGGTGGGAGGTGTGTGCCTGAGTGCGATCATTTGATCGTCGTAAACGGTGTTTACACGGCAATGCAGAGCATCGGTGCTCTCATAATTCGTATGAGTGTAACCGATCACTGTGTAGCCGGGCATAGCATTGCGATACACAGCCAGAGCCGCAGCATCATTTGCAGTGCCCATCTGGGGCACGTAGATACGCTTGTTCATTATATAGGAATTGGAGTAGGGCTCATCATTGGGTGTGTAAACCCGATAGATCTTGTAAGGTGTGCCATAGCTGCTGGTTTTGCTTTGCCAGCGGGCTACTTCAGCTTCGATCGCTGCATATTGGGCGTGAGAACTGGGGACGCTGCGGATGATCACTTTGTCCACGTCCAGCAGCTTTGCCCAGCAATCTATGTGATCGATATATGTGTTGTTTGGATCAGGATAGAGCTGGTACTCGCTGATACCGAGATAGGTCTGCATCAGGTTGTTGATCTGGCTTTGAGTAAGGCTGGTATTCTCTTCCAAAACCAGCTCTGTGCTCATCGCTTTGCCCATACCATCGGTCATAATATTGCCTCCGGTGTGGCTCATTTCCATCAGATAACGGTTATATCCCAAGTACGTAGCGATCGTTGTATTGGCAGCATTATCATTGGGACGGGGACGGTTGTAAGTGAAATCGACGATCTTCATATTGCGGTTTGCATCAAAGATCGTCCACGGGCCGTAATCCCTTACCCAGTAAGAATCTGTAATTGCATTGATGTAGCGTACATTGGTCATATTGACGCTATTGCTGCTGAGGCTGCTGGCGCAGGTAGATTGTTGGGAGCTACTCACAACGACGTAGAGCAGGCCGTGATTGGAGAGATCACGGATCAGGCTGTATGGCTGTCCAAAGGGGTATGCAATGATAGCACCCTTGGCAGGTTCCCATTCAGCTACAAAGCGGGGGTTATTCGGTACCAGATCGCTCACTATGAAGCTGACCGGCACAGAAAGGGAAGGCGTGTTTGAAGCGTTTGAAGCAATCACCAGGTTCTTGTTGTAGGTAGCATTAGCAAGACCGGCAGAATTGAGCACAAGCTCGATCACCTGGCTGGCACCTGCCTGAATGGTTCCTGATGCAGGGCTAAAGCTCAGCCATCCCGTACGGATCAGTTCGTCGAGTTCCTCGCTTCTGGAGCGATCCGAGATTGTCCAGGTAAGCGGCAGATTACCACTATTGGAGATGGTAAGCTGAGCTGTCGTGGAAGCTCCAGTATTGACTGTCTTGCTGATGCTGGCCGGATCCACTGCAATGAGAGCCGCATCAGTCTGTACAGGAGAAAGGACAAACTTGATATTGGGACGGTAGCTGGATGTGTAGCCACCCGAGAAGATACTGGTCTGATCATTATCATCCGCCCTGATATAGCGATAGCCGCTGGTGACGGAGCTATAGCGGACAGTGCCGGTAGAGCTCCATGGACTGACTACGTCAAAAGCTGTATCCACTACAATGTTATCCACTCCGTTCCATTGGAATGGCGTGGTCAGTGTCAGCATATGGAATCCACCTGCAACAGGCGTGTAAGACCCGGAGCTAAATACTGTCTGCATATTAGCCGAACTTTGCCAGGAGGAGACGTTTGTCGCGCTGGTATGCTTCATGCGGACTAAGAAGTTGGGCAATGAGAGGGTCGGAGAGGAAGCAACATAGAAGCCAAGCTGGGTGATGGTGCAGGGACCGCTTACTCCCGCCGCAGCCATCTCAGCCGCAGTGTAAACGCTCTGTCCGTGCAAGCTTTCATAATAGATGTTGATTGGTGAAGCCTCGGATGTCCCGGTCGTCGTAGTTCCTGCCCCAATCACAACCTCTACGGTAGGATTGGCAGAGGGTGTGGCGTTGACCGTAGCAGTAGGATCAGATTCTCCGCCGGCATAGACTGCTTTGAGATAATAGCTGTAAGTTGTTTCATTCACCACGGCATTATCCGCATAAGTAAGCCCTGTAACGGAGGCAAGCAGGTTGCTATTCCTGAATACCTTGTATCCGGTCGGAGTACCAGAGGCAGGAGCTTGCCAATTGAGCGTCACCAAGCCATTTCCCGGTGTGGCAGTTAAGTTTTGAGGCGGAAAGTATGAGTTGGGAGCCGTAGAGGCAGGGAAGACGATATCATCGACCCAGGCGCAGTCACTGCCGCTGGAAACGCTGCCATCCTTGCTATAAACCCATTTCAACACTCTTGTCCCGGCATCCAGAGTATAGTTTGCTTGTGTCCAATCCACTGTGCCGGACCACGATCCCTGCACCACTCCGTCTATGTAGAACTTCAGGAAGTCATAAGTGGATTCGGATGATACTTTGTACCAGAAGCTCAGGTTACCGGAGCCGGTGAGAATGCGCGTGGTCTCCATTGAGGATTCCTGACTGTGCGTGATAACTCCGCTCTTGGCTGTATATGTTCCGCCATGCGCTCCGGTATTGGCGACTGTCCAAGGCAGATTACCGCCCAAAACCCAAGGATAGCCGGTAAAATTACCCGTCTCAAAGTCTTCCTGGATCAAACCAACTGCGTGAGTCTCATTCTTGGCTGCAGTATAAGCCCCGGCAGTTGCTGTAAAGCTAAAGCTTGCCACAGTGCCCAGCGTCATACCGGATGCCGCAGATACGCCAAAGCTCAGGCTGGTTGCTCCGCCGGCAGAGATAGCGGTAAATCCTGTACTCCCGGTATTGATGGTAATACCCTGCGTGGCAGAGCTCAAGCTGGCTGTTCCCGCAGGACTCAATGCGGCGCCTGTGTTGTTCAAAGGAATAGTGATGGTGACTGTCTCGCCCGGATCGATCCTGCCATTATTGTTGCCGGTGGGATCGCTTACCATCATCGAGCCAAATGCAAGAGCAGGTGCGGCAAAGACCTGGCTAAAGTTATGCGTCCAGTTTTCCGTACCGCTGGTCATAGTGATCGTAAAGCTGGCGCTCATGCCATTGGCGATATTATTCGCAACGCTGATTCCAAAGGCATTGGTTCTCAAGATGGATGCACCGGCTGCCAGGCTGGCTATTGTCTCGGAATTATCGGTGATCGTGATCCCGGGACTACTGCAAGTGAGAGTAGCCGTCACATTGCTGGCAGTGCTGGTGCCCAGATTCTTGAAAGATACACTGAAGCCACCGTTCTCATTGTACTCAGCGATGCTGTTGTTGCCATCGGTATAGCTAACGGTCTCCACTCCCATATAGGGTCCGCTGGCTGCGATCTGCTGGATCGTCCCAACGTATGAAACCCGGTTAAAAGCTGTAGCCGTAACCGTATAGTTGATCACACCCGAGGGCGGATTACTGAGGCTAACGCTTGCCACTCCGCTGCTATTGGCATTGGCGACCCCATAGATCGTATTGTTATAGGTGATCGCCACCATCGCGTTGGCAACGCCTGTATTGACCGTAACGCTCATCGTCCCGATCGTGATCGTGGCAGGATGCGTAACCGTCATCGCAAGCGGCGTCTTGGTGCGTATCTTCAGCGAAGCATCGCCAAAGATATGCCAGGTCTTAAACATATTGACGCCATCAGAACCTGATGTATTGCCATAAATATCCATCATCTTGCAGGAGGCGTTGTAATACAGACCGCCTGTAGTGGTCTTTGATTCAGCAA
This sequence comes from uncultured Candidatus Cloacimonadota bacterium, assembly GCA_964433815.1. Lineage (GTDB taxonomy): Bacteria > Cloacimonadota > Cloacimonadia > Cloacimonadales > Cloacimonadaceae > PHBP01. The sequence goes on along the minus strand of CAYSSP010000006.1, from coordinate 53,021 downwards.
TCAAGAGATCAGTTGCTTCGTCCTGAGCCCGCATCGGCGAGTTCCAGCTCTGATTGATCGAGCTGGCATAGATCGCAACTGCTCCGCCATTGGCATTGCGCATCCAAGCCTCGGCAAAGCAGGTCAGCGAGACAAAATTGCCATTCACGCAGGCAACATCCATAATAAAGGGAGTCTTGTTGCCATTGGTGAGAGCGCTGGCATTGGTGGAGCTAAAGCCCGTCGTAACCCAGGAGGTATCGGAGCCATGCCCGACGTAATTGATAAAGCCACGTCCTGCATTGACATTTGTGGTCACTGTGCTGGCGCTGGCACCCGGATCATAGACCTGATCCACGCTCGTATAGCCATAATTCAAGAGATCCGTCCTGATCAGATTCATATGAGCAATATCGCTTTCGCCGTTATCACCCTGCGTACCTCCACCTTCAGCGGAGGCAATGCCCAGAGCCTTGCTCAACCAGTTATCGGTTGTGGTCAGATCACGCTCATAGACGATTGCTTTGTTGATCTGAGCGGTTACCTGCGCTGCAGTCTCCGCAGAGAATCTTCCGATAAAGATATCCGGATACATATCGCTACCCGCCACCAGCGAGAAGCTGGGATCGCTGCCTCCGCCTCCCGAAGACAAGCTCGGAATCTGGGGCGCGTCACCCACCAATTGCACATAGGCAATCGTATTATCTGCATTATACCGGTTTTGGATATAGGTCTGCAAGTGAGCGGCGGTGGTTCCGATCGTGCTCCATTCCACCAGCTCGGTTTGGATCCCCTTTTGCTTCTTCCAATTTACATAAGGCAATATCTGGGTGAGATAGTTCGTGTGGCAGATCACCAAAAGCTTGCCATAGTTATCGCTTACCGGAGTGTATCGGTAGCTGTTCCAATTTACAAAGTGATTTTCGTATAGAGGTGCAAAATCCCGCGAGATCGCGCCGCGACTGCCGGAAAGTGTATTCAGATTGTCGATTCCATCCGCATAGACGCGCACTTTGTAGCCCGTATAAATCCTCAAAGTCCCGCTCTGGGGATCATAGGCAAAGGGTGCTGTCTTGATTGTGATTCCGCGGAAATCTCTCAGGATATAGGGCTCGGAGAGTTCGGCTATCTGCCTGGGATAAAATCCGCTTTCACCATAGACGGGAGCAAAGGTGTAAGGCACCGTCTCCGGATTGATGTCTCTGGTGATCACGCCCTTGGAGGGAGCGACCGCAAGCTGCATATCCAGATACTCCAGGTCATACACTTCCAGCTTCATACGGCTGGCGCCATCGATGATGATGCTGCGGTTATAGACCGGCAATTCCGGCATTCCCTTGTCCTGTGAAATACCCTCTTTGGGCAGGCGAATCCGGTTCCATTCCTCGCCGTTGATCTCAATCCGCTGACGCTCGAAATTGCTGATCCGATACTGCAAAACTGTCTCGGTACTGCTCGAACTCAGCACCCAAAGGGAGTTTTCTCCCGGCCCCACTCTCAGCACTTCGGCATTTGCCAAGCCAATTGCGAAAACGAGAATCATTAGAATCCATACACGTTTCATAGGGTCTCCTCTATATACGTTTAATCATTTACATACAATATCGTGGATACAAATATGGGATTGTAACATCCCTGCCAAGAGCTCAACGGATGTCAATAGTTATTACATATTTCCTTTGGCAATCTCTGCGGCACTTTATCTACAGGCCGTTTGCCCCGTTTAGGATCACTCTAAATGCTTGACAGAATTTTGTCTTGCAGTAGCTTGTGAAACAACAAGGAGTTCAGATTTATGAAAGCTAAGGCTATGTTGTGTCTTCTGCTCTTAATCGTAGGAATCGCGGTTGCCGATACGACTGATCTGGGAGTATTAGCAGTAAAAGTGAAGAATGAATCCGGAGAGCCGCTTCAGTATGCCAATATATCAGTATTCCGGGGAGATCAACGGATTACCGGTGGGCAGACCAATGCCCGGGGGAAAGCTATGATCAGAGTTCCTGCCGGGACTTATAGATTGAAGGTCTCACTCATAGCTTACTGGAGGGTGGATTCGCTGTTTGTGGAGGTTAGAGCTGGTAAGAGAACCAAAGTTCCGGTAATTATGAAAAGTGGAGGTATTTACATAATACCCACTGACAGTCCAGCCATCGATCCACCTCGGGAGACGCTCGGAAGAATTGCGCTGAAAGTCTGTGATCAAACAGGTCAAGGTCTTGCTGATTGCACTTATGAACTCTTTCAAGACAGTCTGTTGGTTCTTTCGGGCACGGTAAATCCAAGGGGTATGATCGTTTTAGCGAATTTAAAAACAGGGATTTATATTCTAAAGATCAGTAGAGCTGGATTCCGGGCTACGCTTGTAAAGGGAATCCCGGTGAGACCTATGAAAACGAGTAATTGTATCGTAAGCCTCAGCGAAGATGCCTCCGGCACGGCGGATCCTCAGATCATCCAATTTGTTGATTTACCACAAAAACACTCCGATGAGGTTCGGACTATAGATCTCGACAGACTGGATCAGGCTTTCCCAGACGTGATACACTGAGATTGGCCTTTAATACATCCCCTTAGCAAATCTTAATAGCAATGCTCCGCAAAGTGGCTGACCAGAACAAACTGCCTTCGTTGGTATAGCCTTAATGCGGCAGTGTTGCTTTCCGCGACACGCAGATTGACCTCTGCAAAGCCATTCTGCATCACCCGTGCCACTGCATACTCGAGCAGTTGGGAACCCAAGCCGCGGTTCTGATGCTCCGGCAGCACAAGGATATCTTCTATAAAACTGCCATTCAACCTGTATCCACCTATCAGTTTGCCTTGTTCAAGATAAGACCAAGCTTCGTTTCTAGTCACCCGTTGCAGCATATCTTGCCCAAACACTTTTGGATCGTGGATGATTTGCGTATTCCAGCCATTCACCTGGCAGAGTTTCCTGTAACTGAGGTGGCTCAGTTCAACCCAGCTATCCTGATCAGAAGCTTGATAGGCTCGCAATCCGCTCAATTTGGGGACTTGCTCCGGTGGATTTCTGCGGGTCAGGAAATAGCCCGCCATTTCCAGCTTGAACCCCATTATTTGTGCCAGATCGCGTGACAGTTGGTCGTTACCACGGCAATTGAAGCAGCGTTCTGTGAGATCAGGCTCGGTACAGAGATCGTCTAAAGCCTTGCATAAGATAAATCGAGCTTTCTCCGGACAGGGGGGTTCGATGCTGGCAAAGACGATTCCCAGCCTGTCAGTTCTTGTTGTGATGATGCAGCTGGAGCTTTGATCGGAGGAGTCTTTCCACAAGACATCTGCGCCACAATGCCGGACAAATTCTTCGGCATTAGGGCTGATCGCTCTCAAGCTAATGTATATGTTTTTTTCCAAATATCTATCTGATCCTTTTTATTTGACTGGACGATTACCTTAGTCTTCATAAGCTCCTCGTTTGTTAATATCTGGTTTCAGATACTAAACATACGAGACTGTTGGTGTGCAATCCAGGACTTTTCGAGCTTACTCTCTTACCCAATCTCGCTGACGGTATAGTGTGCGATTTATGTCTGCACTGTCAAGTTTATATTGGTACTGTGGCTGTTAATAGTTGTAGAGTCGTGGTTTACCACAGGGTTTTGCACTCTCCTTGTGAAACACACGCGCACGGATCCTTCAGCTTTCCTGTGGGTGGTTTAAAGCAGATCAAGAGCAAATCAAGAGCAAATCACCTCGAACCCGGTTCGACTTGATTTGCTCTTGATTTGCTGGTGATATCCTGTAGATCAATGTGATGTAAGCATGGTACTCGTTGACTGGATAGACTTTCCTTAATCATTGACAGAGATCACTGCAACGGATCTAATAAAATTCTACTTGACATTGGAAAGTAATCGCCTTCTATTGGAACAACAGATACCTATCAAAGGGGGAAATTGTTATGTCTATGCCAGTAAGAAGTTTAAATGAGCTATCTTTGAATAGGCAAAGAACTAAGTATAGCATTCTATTGGGTGACTCTAGGGAGGTATTGAAGAGTATTCCAGATAGCTCTATTGACCTGATAATAACGTCACCGCCCTATTCTGATCAAAGAAAAGGCACATACGGAGGAATTAAAGCTGACGATTATGTAGATTGGTTTATGCCAATTGCCATCGAGCTGCTTAGAGTGTTAAAACCATCAGGGACATTCATCTTGAACATCAAAGAGAAAGTAGTCAATGGAGAACGGAGTGTCTATGTACTAAATCTTATTCTGGAGATGAGGAAGATAGGGTGGTTGTGGACCGAAGAGTTTATATGGAACAAGAAGAATAGCTATCCCGGAAAATGGCCAAATAGATTTCGCGATAGCTGGGAGAGATTACTACAATTTAACAAGAGTCGGAAGTTCTATATGGATCAAGAAGCAGTAAAGGTTCCAGTGGGGGACTGGGCGCAAAGTAGGCTGAAGAAACTCTCAAATACAGATATGATAAGAGATAACGCAAAGAACAACAGCGGCTTTGGAAAGAACGTATCAAATTGGATTGGTAGAGATTATGTGTATCCAAGTAACGTACTTACTATGGCTACAGAATGTTATAACAGAAACCACAGCGCCGCTTATCCTCAGGAATTGCCATTGTGGTTTATCAAGCTATTTACCCACGAAAAAGGTATGGTCCTTGATCCTTTTATGGGATCAGGTACTACTATATATGCAGCCGAAAGATTGGGCCGTAGTTGCATAGGGATAGATTTGATACCTGAGTATGTTGAAATGACAAAGAAAAAACTTGAGGATATCGGGTTGTTATATAACGAAATTGAGGGGTGTTATGAATCCATCATTAATTAAGGAAATTGAAAAGTACGTAAAGGACAATATCAAGAATTATCATACTAGCCGACTAAGCAGTTTACAAAGTGTTAATTTAAAAAAGCTCTTAAGTCGCAAGAATCCATACTTATACAAGGTAAAGAACATTGGCATTGCAACTGATTTCGTGAAGTGTGTTTTAGACGCTCATTTGAGTTCTAGTGAAGAAACAATATTTGGAGATTGGTTGGAAGGGCTGGCAATTTTTGTGAACCAGAAAGTGTACTCTGGGAAGAAGTCTTCTACTCTTGGTATTGATCTAGAGTTTGATAGAGATGGCATTAGATATCTTGTCAGTATAAAGTCGGGCCCTAACTGGGGAAACTCAGACCAGATCAAAAAAATGATGTTGAACTTCGAAAAAGCCATTAAGACAATAAAAACCTCAAACTCAAAGCAAATCGTTGAGGTAGTAAACGGATGCTGCTATGGGAAATCTGGAAAATCACTAAAGACCGGCAATTACTATAAGTATTGTGGACAAAAGTTCTGGGAGTTTATCTCAGGCGAAGAAAGCTTGTACGTAGATATAATCAAACCGCTGGGCACAGGGGCCAAAGCTCAGAATGATGCGTTCTTGGAAAATTACAATTCATTAGTTAATAAATTGTCCCAAGAGTTTATTCGGGACTTCTGCAAGAAGAATGGATCGATTGATTGGGAAAAAGTCGTGAAGTATAATTCCTCAAGCGATGATGTAGGGTAGATCTTTTCCCTAGACGGCTACCTACTTGAGGTAGGTACTTATCACTCCATACTATAGGTGCAAGGGCTATAGTAAGTCTTGTGAGGTGACTTCGTTTATCCTTTCTTTACCCTTTCAATATCTCCAGCACTCGTTCGAAGATATAGCCAACGTGGATACGGTTTGTGAGATCCAGCTTTTCGACGTCGATCTCCAGGACGGGGCCATTGTGAAAGCCCAGCTTGACAACGTTCGTGCCATAGCTCTTGTACCAATGATTCAGGTTTTTGATCTCGTTATATTGCCAGCCGCCTTCGATCTCCATCTCTCTGCCACGCTGCTGGATGCGTTCCCAAGCTAGGGAAGGGCTGCCTTGCAAGAGGATGATCAGATCGGAGGAGGGGAGTTCGCGGTTGACTGTCTGAAACTGGGTCACCAGGTTGTCCAGTTCGTCATCGGTCAGCAATCCGTCCGCGTGGAACTGATTGCAAAAGACCAGTAGATCTTCCGGGAGGGAGCGATCTTTTACATAGCTGGCATCTCCGCATTTCCCGAGACGGCGTTGCTGCGCCCGCATCTGTAGAAAGTGCAATTGCAGATCGTAGCAATAGCTCTTTTTATCACCCAGGAATTTCTCCAGTAGGGGGTTTTCTTCCGGTTTTTCGTAAAGGGTATTAATCTTTAGGCTGCGTCCCATAATGGCTGTAAGGGTGGATTTGCCGAGGCCAACGTTTCCAGCTATGGTGATCAGTTTTGGGTGAAGAGCCAGATACTCCTCCAGATTGCGCTCCACATCAATGGCTCTGAGCGTGGCTTCGGTCTGAGGCAGGGTGACCCATTCGCTGATGCCGGGGCTGGATACACGGAGACCAAGGGCTTTGACCTGCTCCGTGACCAGATTGACAGTGCGCCGTTGCCACTCCGCCTTGTCCACGGCTTTGTCAGCGTCGATTACCAGCACAGGGCATTGCACGTGATGCGCTACAAAATCTTCGTAGAGATTATTCAGCAGTTCCAGATATTCCGGGGCGATTGCCAGTTCGCTCGCCCTGCCACGCTCCCTGATCCGTTCCAGGAGGGTGGGGACATCAGCTTTGAAATAAACGAGGAGGTCAGGCTCTTTGATCTGTTCTGTCATCAGCCTGTAGGTGCGCTGGTAAGCGATAAATTCCGGTTCGGACATATTCTGGAGGATGCGCTGTGCTTTGCCAAAGATATGGTAATCCTCTGCCAGAGTGCGATCTTCGAGGACTATCCCCCGGCAGGAATGAATCAGCTTTTGGCGGTCTAATCTGCCATTGAAAAATTCTATCTGTGCCATAAAGGCATTGGCGACAGGATCTTGATAAAATGAATCCAATACGATGGGATTGAACTTCTCCGGAAAGGCATATACACCTTCCGTGCCGTTTGCCTTGGGATAAACCGAGGTCAGTACTTTATTCAGAGGTGCGGAACTTGCCGCTTCTATAAATGTGGATTTACCCACTCCAATGTTTCCCACGATTCCGATGCGGATATTCTCCATGATCATTCCTTGAGTTTAGAAATTTTCTCTCTTAAATTCGGCAAGCTCTCAGAGTCAAGACTTTTCCTTGCCCCCCCCCGTGGGTGACAGTTGGGTGGACGGGCAGACGGAGCAGGGAGATCACGGCTTTAGACTCTGGTCAGCTTCCTGTAGGTAATCCTTTTGGGGATCAGGGCTTTTTCACCCAGGCGCTGGAGCTTGTTCTCCTCGTAATCGCTGAAGTTTCCTTCATACCACTGTGCAGTGCTTTCGCCTTCAAATGCCAGGATATGAGTGCAGACCCGATCCAAAAAGTAACGATCATGGCTGATTACTACAGCGCATCCGGCAAAATCCAGCAGAGCTTCTTCCAGTGCATGGATGGTATAGACATCCAGATCGTTTGTGGGTTCGTCAAGTAGCAGCACATTACCGCCGGCTTGCAGTGAGAGTGCCAGGTATGCCCGGTTTTTCTCTCCACCGCTGAGGATATTGATCGGTTTGATGTGCTCTTTGCTGGAGAAATTGAACTTGCTGATGTATTCCCGTACGTTGATCTCACGATCTCCGATCTTTAGGACGTCTCTGCCCTCGCCGATCAGTTCCAGCAAGGTTTTGTCGGATTGCATCATTCTGGATTGGTTGATATAGGATAGTTTCACCGTCTCACCGATCTCTATGCTGCCGCTATCTGGGGTGATGTTTCCCACGATCATTTCAAAGAGAGTGGTTTTGCCTGCTCCATTGGGACCGATCACGCCGACAATACCGCCGGCAGGAAGGTTAAATTCTAGATTTTCATAGAGCAGCTTATCTTCGTAACCCTTGGAGACGCCACTGGCTCGGATCACATTGGTGCCCAGCTTGGGGCCGGGGAAGATCGTGATCTGATCGGTTGTATTTTCTTTTTTATACTGCTCGGAAGCCAGTTTTTCATAGTTCTGGATGCGAGCCTTACTCTTGGCCTGACGTGCTTTGGGGCTGCTCCGGATCCACTCCAATTCGTCTGCAAGAGCTTTTTGCCTTTTGCTTTCCGCTTTCTTTTCGTTTGCCAGGCGAGCCTGCTTCTGTTCCAGCCAGGAGGAGTAATTTCCCTTGTAGGGTATTCCTTCGCCTCGATCCAGCTCCAGGATCCAGCCTGCGACATTATCCAGGAAATATCGATCGTGAGTGATGGCGATAACTGTACCTTTATACTGCTTGAGGTGATGCTCCAGCCAGAGTATCGTCTCTGCATCGAGATGGTTTGTAGGCTCGTCCAGCAGGAGGATATCCGGCTCTTGCAAGAGCAAGCAGCAGAGGGCTACCCGGCGTTTTTCCCCGCCGGAAATTACCCTGATGGGCAGATCCGGGGGAGGACAGCGCAGAGCATCCATCGCCAGCTCCAGCCTGCTATCCAGATCCCAGGCATTGAGCGCTTCCAGCTTGTCTTGCACTTTGCCCTGTTCTTCCATGAGCGCATTCATCTCATCATCAGTCATAGGCTCCATAAACTGCAGATTTATCTCTTCAAAACGCTGCAGCAGTTTTACCGGTTCACTCACGGCTTCCTGAACTGCTTCAAGCACTGTTTTATTCGGATCAAGCTGGGGATCCTGCTCCAGATAGCCGATAGTATAGCCCTTGGACATAGCTACTTCTCCGATGAAATCCTTGTCCAAGCCTGCCATAATCTTGAGCAGAGTACTTTTCCCGGAGCCGTTCAGGCCTACTACTCCTATTTTTGCACCGTAGTAGTAGCCTAAGTATATGTCTTTTAGTATGTATTTTTTGTCGTCCACGACCTTTCCGACCCCGGACATCGAATAGATTACCTTGTTTTCTTCCATTACTCCTCTGTATTTATGGGCTTTATTTCACCAAGACTGATGATAATACCATATCGAAGAGAGTTTTTTTACAGTGCTAATGATGTCAAGCACCGAAAAGTCTTTTTAGCTCCTGAGTCGTGCTATTCGGTCAAACAAAATTGGCTGATCTTACGGTTATGGTCACTATTGAAAACGTTCAATAGTAAGAATGTAACACTGATACTTGGGGATATTGTCTTTGTTGTAGAGAGTCTCAGCAATCCCTACCAGTTTCAGAGCATCGGAAATACGGCTCCTCTTTCGGCAGGTCATCGTGAGTTGCATGATCGTAGTGCTCTTGCAGAACCAGTGAGTGGATAGTCTCCATTACCAGTCCCTGATGCTCCTTGAAGATGCCATTATTACCCATCTCCTTGGGCAGGTTGATGATGGCGAGCATGGCATCCGTTTCGACCGGGATCGGTATTACTTACCTTTCCCCATCAGCTCAGAAAGCTCTATTGCTCTCATTCCCACCTGCTTCGCCCACTTGGAGGCCAGCATGTTATTTGCAGCCCGTTCCCAGTCTCCGGCTTTGATAAAAGCCAAGGTGTTGTTGAAGTCCAGGAGGCCTTTGATGCCAAGGTTGAAGCACATATTGATCAGCACCGACTGGCGGACTTCATCCAAACCATTATATATCTCTGGAATCTCATCCAAAAGCTGCTTCTCGCAGTTCTGGATATCATTCTTCAAGAGTACATAGGCTTCGGTCTGAGAGATACCACAATCATCGAGATTGCGACCATACCCGATAGTCAGCTTTCCTGCCGTGCAGTGGTATGGCTTAAGTCGCAGACCTTCGTGTCTGACTAATTGTTCTTTGATTCGGTTCATCAACGCTTCGGTCATGCTATCTCCTTGTTCCAGTTGTGATCATTGATCCAGAGCCAGGAAGTCACTACCCTGTCCGCTGACAAATCAGGATGAGTAAGGATGAGACAGAAAAATGTTTGCATTGTGATTATTAAGGATTATACTAGTCTATATAATGTGGGTAAACGGAATATAATAGCCCGTACAATAGTCAGCATCGACGCTGAAAAAAGGGAAGAACGGTTTTGTTAAGTGAAAGGGAAAGTCATGGTTGTTGGATTAAGGGTATGTGATCCAAGATGTTACTCATGATTAGATTTTGGAAAAAGTGGAAAGAGGTCACGGTAGCCTTTGGAGTATCAAGGGTACCTTCTTTATGGTCGGAGAATACATGTAAAACACGATTGTACTTGTTATTCTTATCCTGCTCGCAATAATCTTACATGGAGAAACACTTCAATTCTCTGAGATAATGGGTGACTCCAAAAATGAAATTGTAGACTCACTTCTTGCAGTTGATGAGTTGAGCGGGTCTATCTACTATCAGCAAAACTACCTTACAGTAGATGCAAATTGGCAAGAGGGGGAAACATGGATTGGGGATTATTACAGTTGGGCCTGGATGGTTCATTTTGCCAGCATTGGGTATCTATCATTTGAACTACCCATGATTCCGGATGGCTATCATTTGCAATCAGCCTATCTTATGATGTATATAGGTGCGATGGAAGGAAATTCTACTTCAAGTGTATATCCGATATTCAATAGTGGCGATAATTCTGTCTATCCAGAGGGAATACTGGAACATATTGATTATGGAGATTCTTTCAATTCAAATGATGTAATTCCATCCAGTTTTTATGGCACCTACACTTTCTTTACCAATGAGACACTTACAATTCCCAGTTGGGTAAGTCACGACGTAACAGATTGCTTATTGATGGACTTTGCAGATAATAGAGCATGCACACAATATCGCATCTATTTGAATGGGTTCTCAGATTGGGACAACAGGGATGATAATATCGCAACAACCACAGATAGTAGTCCATATAATCCCTACGCTCCTAAAATTGTTTTCACTTTATCAGATGGCACTTCTGTTGACGATCCGACATTTCCTCAACCCAACCTGATCATTTCATGTTATCCCAACCCATTTTCTGATAAAAACACTATTTCTATCAAAGCATCTGAGCCTTGCATCTGCAAGCTCAGTATCTATAACCTCAAGGGCCAGTTGATCAGATCCCAGTCCGGCAATAGCAATGCGGCAGACGATCACACTTTCCAATGGGATGGTAGAGATGATTTCGGCAGACAGGTAAGCGGTGGTATCTATATTGCTGTGGCTGAAGCTGGCAGAAAATACGGCAAGTACTAAGATACTATATTTGAAATGACATGAAGCTATTAAACCCAGAGGAGGAAGATATTATTTAAAAGAGACATTTACTCAGATTTCCAATGAAATGGAGGGAATGGAGTATGCGCTCCGGATACGCCTACAGGATTCATCTCTGAGTCGTACTCGATCTGATCGTCTTTAATCCCAGGTGCAAGGGCTTTGATATAGTCTCGGGCATCATCGAGGCTATTGGATTTGGTATCCAGAGCCATTAGATTGTCCATCACCTCTACGGCATCGTTTCGGGGGTAGATCTTATCCTGAGCAGCTAACGCCCTACAGATATCACTGGTACGTTCATTAAGGATCACCACGAGCTTATAGTATCTGACGTTGGCTTTCTTGTAGCCTTGCAGCCTTCCGAACTCCCTGATTCTGAGAGCCGTATGCTCTGCCAGTCCCTGCCAGTAGTGGGATGACTTGTTGGCGAGATCATTGAACTGATCTTTGAGGGTATCCGCAAGCATCTCTTTGGCATAGCCCTGCTCAATAGCTTTGGAGAGGGTGTCAGCAACGTCCTGCAGGACATCGGCTTCAAAGTGATTGCCGACCAAAATAACTGCTGCTGCAGGATGTTGTAAGATAAGTGGTGATCCTCGATGCCCCGGAGCCCGATGCTGGTCTTGGTCGGGGCTTGCACTTGGGAGTCCTCGAGACCGAGCCGCACAAAGCGCTCAAATACCTTCTTGGCGGGTTCATTGACCAGTGCTACGACCTATCTCCCACCCTATATGCTCTTTTCACCATTTGTCCAAGTGAGGGCAGTTTTGAAGACAGAAACAAGCGGCAGATAGGCTTCGCAGTATAAATGGAGGGATCTCGCAGGGCTCGGAGGGCAGCCCCAAGGGATCTTCCACTTTTTGGTGAAAATCTTGGGATCTGTCCCCAATTTGGCAGATCTGTCCCCCATAGAATAGTGAGAGCTTGATCTTTGAAACAGCGATAGTGTGAATTAAGAAAAAGGCTGTAAATCTATGCCTACGGTGGCGCTCATTGGTTCTATCGTATCGGATGAGTGTATTTATATCTGTATTTGTTACAAGCGTTTCCGCTCCTGAAACAAAAAAAATCTGAAGATTTAGATTGACAGAAATTGTATTACTGTTTTAGTTGACTACAACACCAAAGCAATGCCGGACGCGTTGCTGCAAAGAGGTAAACAGAATGAAGATCTTTAACGATGAATCGCCGATTTATCTTCAATTGCGAAAGCACATCGAAGAGAAGATCCTGGAGGGGGCACTCAAGGAAGAGGATGCCATCCCATCACTCAGGACCATGGCAAAGGATTACAGTCTCAATCCGATCACCGTGGCCAATGCGCTGAGTGCACTGATAGAGGAAGTGATCCTTTATAAGAAGCGGGGGCTGGGAATCTATGTGGCTCCCGATGCCAGGCGCAAGATCATAGAATCCCGCCGTGAATCTTTCGAGAACGAGATATTGGAACCTGCCCTCCAAAAAGCCAGGCAACTGGAGATCACAGAGAGCGAATTGCATGATAAGATAAAGAAGATATATGGAGGTCCTCGTGACTAATCAGCTCACAAATCAGGATGCCGCCTACCGCTTGAAAGGCGTCACCAAAGACTATGGAAAGTTCCGGGCTCTGGATGGGGTCGATCTGAACCTGGGCGAAGGCAAGATAATCGGCCTTTTGGGAAAGAATGGTGCAGGAAAATCGACTCTGATGCGCTGTATGCTGGGTTTTCTCGCCTTTACGGGTGAGGTAAGCCTCAATGACCGTCCGATCAAGCACCGCGACAAATGGGTTTTTGAAGAAGTTGCTTTTATCCCGGACGTCAGCGGCCTCGATGACCGACTCACCGTAAAGCAGACCATAGATTATATCAAGGGAGTCAATCCCAGATGGAACGATGAGATTGCCAGTCACTTGCTCGAGATCAGCGATCTGCCTATGAAAAAGAAGGTTTCCAAGCTTTCCAAAGGGATGAAGACAAAGCTCTATCTGCTGATTACCTTGTCGCTGGATGTCCGCTTCCTGCTATTGGACGAGCCTACACTGGGACTCGATATCTCCTTTAGAAAAGAATTCTTTAGCAACATCCTGGGTGAGTTTTTCGATGAAAACAAGAGCATCCTGATCTCCACGCATCAAGTGGAGGAAGTGGAGGATATCCTGCAGGAAATAGTGATCATCGATGAGGGACGCATCCTGCTACACGAGGAAGTTGAGAGCTTGAAGAGCCGCTTTAGGATCGTAAGCCTGCCTCAAGACAGGGCGGAGGAACTTAAGGCTCATTCTCCCAAGGCGATGGGGCACAGCCTGGGCTTTGTAAGCGCAGTATTATCCTCAACAGTAGAGATCGAAGGAGCCAGCTACGGCAGACCCAATCTGGCAGATATCTTCCTGGCAGTCGTAGGAGGTGCCCGATGAAACAGATTAAAGCTTTAATCAAGAAAGAATGGTGGACGCACTGGGCTACTATGATGCTCCCTTCCTGGTTTACTCTGGGAGTGATTGCAACCTTTATCACCGGCCTGATTTGGGCACTGATCCAAGGCGCAGATCTGAATTTCTTTGTGAATATGAAAAGCTTTGGCAATGAATACGATAAGATTGTGCTCTGGGGATTGGGCTTAGCCGGACCCGCAATGCTTGCTTTTCTGGCGATGCTTACCGGAGTCGGGATGGCGGATACAATGCTCAATAGCGGCTTCAAGAAACACTGCGAGATTTTTCACCTCTCCCAGCCGGTCTCACTCCCCAAGATAATAGGTGTCAAATTCGGTTTGGTCACTCTCGGGCTCTATCTCCAGATCGTGATCATCAGCCTCTTAGGCGTGACTGTTGCGGGCTCTTATCTTGCGATCAAGCTTGGTCTCAGCGTTGCCTACGCCTACACAGGGATGCTGCAAACTCTGATCAGTATGTTCTTCCCGTTCCTGTTCGTGGTCAGTTTCTTTTGGATGTTCGCAGGGATCTTCAAGAATGGCTCCTTTATGAAATCAGTGGCTATCGTTGCCGGCATCGAGATAGCACGTAATATCCTGAACAAAGCCACCGGCTTTCACTTCCCGTCCCTTGTATCCTATCTTGGTAAACTTGGGGGATTGGGTTCCGGTGTGAATATCAGCCTGGCGGATAACAAGATCGGCAGCTTGGGCAATGCAACTGCGGACGCCACCATCAACAGCGTCTGGCCGATGCTGCTCGATGAGTTTACCTTGCAGCGAATAGTCTTCAGTATCATCTTCTTTGCGGTGGGTTATTGGTTCTATAGCCGTAGAGAAATCTCCTAGCCCTTCATACATCCTGATATAAAAGACACGCAAACCGCCGGAAGCCACTCCGGCGGTTTGGTTCATAATGCGGGGTTTTAATCCTTGTTTTGAATCTCGCCGATAGCTTCCATGGGTTTGGGTAAGCCGGATCGGAGACTGCTTTGGACAAGCATACGGGGATCAAAGCTATAGCTAAAGGCTTTTATCTTGAAGAATTTGCGAGGTGCCAGCGATGAGCTGTAGCCGGGAGTATAGACAGTGGCAGTGGGATTGCCCGGCCAGAGACTGGGATCATCAGTTTCATAGATATCGTATCCATAATGGCCGGGTGCCTGGGTCCAACTAAGTTGCATCAATCCAGCGCCTATGCTTACAGAGGCCTGAGGTGCTTCGAGAGTATAAGGTGATGCGTTTTGCGAGATAAACACGCTCATGGGTATATTGCTGGAGAGAGTTCCGGTGGCAGCAGGGGCGGTGGGATCATATACAGTGCTATCGCTATAGAGGTAGCGGGAGCGATCTGGAACGGCACCAGATACATTGTAATAGAAGTGATTGGCGGTATTGTAATAAACAGCATCCATAGGGCGGTTGACCCGAACTGCCAGATTCCCGCCGGTATAGGTGAAAGGACTGCTAAGTGCGATCAAGATACTATTCACTCCTTGAGGGAAATCGACCGTTCCGTCAAAGACCAGGCTGTATCCGGTAAAATCCTCCCAACCACTGCTTAGATTGGCTGAAGCTGTGTTTTTCATCCAGATCTTGACAGGCATGGCAAGCAGGTTTTGGACAAAGCTGTTTACATAGCCGAGATGAGTGATGGTGCCACTCGACATCTGTAGATCTGAAGGCAGGTAGATGGTTTCGGTGATGCTGTTTTTGTAAAAGAAGTTTAGCGGAAGCACATTAGTGGTGAGTGCTTCCTGGTCGTTGCCAACAGCTGAAACGAGATTTGTGATATCGAAGATTTGGGATGCGTAGCTTTGGCTCTGGTTATTTGCTATGTAACTGTCGCCGGGAACCTCTACATTGCTGTAAAGCTCAAAACTACCGGTAGTAAGAGGAGTCCAGGAGAGGCTGTGCTGTCTGCTTTCACCGGGGGCGAGAGGCTGATTAACGGCGATCGAGGCAAGCTCAGTGCGTCCGGAATCCAGCATCAGCCGGACTGTGTAGCTATTCTGAGTCTGCAAACCGTTGTTTTTGACGGTTGTAGTATAGCTCAGCAGTTCAGAAGTCTGGCCATAGGCGGGTCCATCGAGGCTCAGCGCCATTAGCTCGGTATTGTAAAGGCCCTCCAGCTTCAGGTCATCAAGGTAGAGGGTGCGGTTGCTGGTGCCGCCCAGACCATGCTTGAAGACCAAGTAGTTGTCGCTGCCGGTATAGTTGATATTGAGCTCGTAAGAGGCGAAATCGGCACTGAGGGTGAAGCTGGCCAATTGGGTAAAAGCTCCGGTGGGATTTGGCATTGTGCCTACCAAAAGCAAGTATCCGGCACTGCTGCCTTTGGCTTTGAAGCTGAGCCTTGTGCCGTTCAACGGAACCAGTACCTGGGGGCTGATCAGGCGCAAATCGGCGATGACATCAGAGCTGTTGTAAAAGGTAATGCTGTTTGGGAAGGATGAGTAGTAGCTGGTGGAGCTCCTTACGTAACCGGTGGAGGTCGTGGAGCTATAGGTAGTCCAGCCGATGGGTAGGGCAGGGCTTACGACGTTGTCGAATTCTTCCGTAAAGGTCAGGCTGGAGATGCGTGGATCTACACAAGTGCCGCTCAGGCTGATGATTGAGAGTGCCCGATTGTCGTTGATAGTGATTGTCGCTGTCTTTTGCCCTGCGGTTTGCGGATTGAAATTGACCGTGAAGCTGCGGCTTTGTCCCAAGGAGAGCACTGCGGGGAGGCTGGGCACACCGCTCAAGCTTAAGGCAGAATCGCCACCCAGGCTGATGCTATTGATGATCAAGGGAGAGAGCCCCGTATTGTAGATATTGATCACCTGGGAAGAGGTGCCATTGATCTCGATTGTGCCGGCATTCCAGTTTTGAGGACTGAGGGCTATCTCAGGAGCGGGATTGGCAAGGCGCAGGGAGATATTATCCACAAAAAGATCGTTGTCGGCATTGGCGGTGCTGGATGCTCCGTAAAAAGCAAGATACTTATAGCCGGAGTGAGCGCTGAGATCAATTATCACCCTTTGGCCCAGATGGGATATCTGATTGTATACATAGGGTGAGCCTGCGTTGTCCCAAAGCCTGATTATATTGGCAGGGCTCCAGCTTGATCCATCCGAGATCAATACGGCAAAGCTATCGTCTGTACCGGTTAAGCCTGTTGTGTCGCTGCCGATCGGATTGCTGTTTGAATAGTCGGTTAAACCCAGGTCAAATTCGAGCAGCGTACCAGCCTGAAGATTGATGAGCGGGCTGATCATCCATCCGTAGCGGGTGCTGCCATAGATATTCATTCTGGCAGATTTGTTGGCGGGATTGGTGCTCAGATTGAGCCAGTCGTCCTGAATCCAGTACGAAGTATTTGTGACGATGGTACTGGGATTTGCCAAAACGCCGCTATAACGAGTCCAATCCAAAGGCGGGAATGTGGTTCCGGTAGTACCAAAGCTCTCGGTAAAGGGGAGATTGACAGCGCTAAGAGTACTAAAGCTCCAAATCGGGCAATTGGGTGTCTGTCCTCCGGCGTTATAAGGCACAAGCTGCCAGTAATAGGTCGTAAGAGGCAGCAAGTCGGTGCTGGGATTATAGTTCGTGACCAGTCCCAGATCTATGCCATTGACCAGATTTGTGGGTGGATTGTCTGTGCCCAGATAGAGCTTGTAACCTGCTGGGCTGCCGGTTGATGCAGTCCAGCCAAGATTTGTGGAGGGGTTTTGACCCGTAGAAAGATCAGCAGGAATGGGATTAGTAGCAGGAGCCGGTAGCTTGGCAATGCTGAAACTATCCAGATACATATTGTATCCACCGGCGCTGATGGCTTTGGCAAGCAGATAGTAATTACCGGTGGAAGGCATGGGGAGTTCAAAGCTATAGTTCTTCCAGCCGGGGGTGCTGACACTTGGGCTTTGATTGCGATTGCGGTGAATGGTTCCCAGCAAGACCGGGCTACCGCTCAGATCAGCGCTGGAATTGAGATAGAACTCCATCCTGTCCAAGGATGTGGTGTAGTTGCCATCGCGGTACATCCAGAAAGACACCGAGTATCTGGAATTGACTGCATCTGAACATACGATCTTGGGGCTGATCAGTAGCGCTGAACTACCGGAAGCGGAGGTATCGCTGTTGTATTTCACCATTCCGCCTCCTGATTGGGGACTGCAAGTAGGATTGGTGCCGGAAGTGACTCTATTCATTGTCTCCGTACCAACCAGTACCGGATTGAGCCATCCATCGGGTGGATAGCTGGTCGCGTCGAAGCCCTGAGTATAGGGATTGATCCCAAAGTCTATCTGGGGAGCACCTTTGCGGAAAGTCATCGTAGTCCCGGAGGAAGAGCCAATCTCGCAGAGATAGAGATTACCTGCGGAGCCATCCTGTAGGAAAGGCGCAGGATTGGTTGTGTTATCGATCTTGATGCGACCGGATTCGGTACTGAAATGAGCCGAACTAAGAGAACCATTGGTAGTGGTAGTACCATTAAGGCGGTAGATATAAAGCTCGTCCGGAGGTCCATCGGCATTGCCGTTGCCGCAGGAAGTATCGATCCTGTAGATCAGCATCCCGGAATTTGGTATGGAGCTCTCGTAGGTGCCTGTCTTCTTGCGGAATTCCACCATATAGTACTGGTTGGCATTGTTTGAATTGATGCGATATGCCTGACCGGTGGGGGAGGTCAGCGGATTGAGACTGTAGATGCCATCTGCGCTGATTGTGGGAATGCTGGCGATCCAATCACCATACTTCCACTTCATAAATGCAGTCATGTGCTGAGGCGGATTTTGGTCGCTTTCCATCAAGTCCCAGCTACCTGCCGGATCGATGCCGTTATCTGTGTAATGATAAAGATCAGGAGCACCGAGGGTATGGAAAAACTCGTGGCAGATCACACCTACTCCGCGGCTGGAGAGGAAATTCTGGAGCTGGAAGTTGAAGTCGTACACTCGCTTGCCTTGGATATAAACATAGCGATCATAGAGCGACCAGCGATGCGGCCACAGCAGGCTGCTCCAAGCCCCGGCGCTGCCTTTGACGATGAAGACAACGTTATCGACTCTGCCGTCGTTGTCCGAGTCTATGGTAAGATTGGATGGAACACTTGATCCCACGGCGTTACAAGCGCTCTGAAGGAGGGAAAACTCTCTGTTTCTGCGCTCAGTATCGCCATCATATCCGCTTGGATTAGTGCTGGCATTGTAAGGCTGGTAATAGGCTCTGGGATGGCTGTCTTGCCAGGATACTACATAGCCTCCCGCCGGAGCAGGATAGAAGTGAGTATTGACTGTCAACTGGTTGTAGCTGGCTTCCAGGAAGTAGCCCTTTTGGGAACTGGTCCCCGTATTGAACCAGCCATCATATATGCTGTTGGATTGCCCAAATTCTGTCTCATCAGAAAAGCGGATATAGATTACGAGGTTGTTGATGGTGCCCGTGGTGGGAGCATCCCTTTCTGCCGGCATGTAGAACTTTTCGCTGCGCATTTGGCGATAGAGGGAGCTGCTGATATTAATGCCGGGCTCAAGACCTATCGAGCGGGGATCACCCTTGCCAACTATCAGAGGACTGGCGGTAACTCCTTCACCATCCCGCATTGCATAGCAGTAGTATCCGGTTTGTTTATCCTGGATGATGGTGAAGTTGTTCTCGTCATGCAGCCAGTTGTGGTATTCGTCACCTGTGGCAAAGAGATTGAGAGAGCTACCATCAGGTTGCTTGACAGTCATCTCAATACCGCGAATTACAGCCGCCTGGATAGTCACTGTCAACAGGACAAAGAGCAGTAAGAATCCATATTTACAAAGTTTGTGGCATTGGGGCATTTCCACCTCGCATTAGCAATTTTTCCAATAATGCAAGCTCCACAGATAGCGAATATTATGTCAATATAAAATGCAAGTGCTTGGCTTTGTATGCAAAAATGCCATCCATTTGGGAGTAGTCACTGAAAAAACAGCCATCGGGGAGAGAGCGATTGTGAATCAGAGCAATCTTTTTCTTGACATTGCCAAAGGAGGAATTTGATCGGTACTAATGGAAAAGGACTAGATAGAGGATGATATCAATACTTATTAGCTCCGATTTGGAGAACCTGAAAAAAGAGATTCGCTACGCTTTGGGATTCGTGTTTCAAAGCTTGGGCTATAGCTATAATTTTATTACAGATACGGATCAATTGCGACCGCAAGACATCTTGGTGATCTATGCACATTCAGAGCCCACGATTGATGATCTGCGAGCTCTTGCAAAGCGTTTCGTTACCCTGTATATACCGGCGGATATAGAGCTTTACGATCACAAAGCGTACACCCCGGACAAGCTGCGCCGCAATATCAAGGAAGTGAAGCTTTTGTCGCCAACCCCTGTGATCTCAGCCAGAGTCTTTAGCTATCCTGCGTCAAATTACTCCGATCAGGAGATCAATGCCGGCAAGTTTAGCTTTGACTTGGTCGGAAACGTCTTCTTCCACCTTAGCGGTATGGAAGAGAAGATAGATTCCACCCGTAATGAAGCAGGATTCTACCCGGAAAGCTCCAGCGCTTTTTACAAATACAGAGAGATCCCTTATGTGGACAATCTGCTCTGGTTGATGGATAGCATGCTGCGTGAACACGGCAAGGCGAGAAATCAGTATAGTATCCAGAAGATGGCCTGGCCCCTGGGACAGGAATCTGCCGTGGTCTTGACTCACAGTGTAGATGACTTGCAGAAATGGGATCTGGGATCGATGGTGCTTTCGATAGCTGATGATATCATGATGATCCTGAGCTTTTCCTGGAAGCAATTTTGGCATCAACTCAGCGGTAAGCTCAAGTATGTCTTTACCAATTATGAGCTCAATTGGAACTTCGACGAGTTCAGGAAGCTGGAACGGGATGCCGGAATGCGCAGTAACTTCTTTATCGCGGCTCATAATTCCAAGGAGATCGATTACAGCCTGGACGATCCGGATTTGGCAGAAGAAATCAAGGATCTGGTCAAAGAAGGCAACGAAATAGGCCTGCTAATCACCGAGGACAAGCTCAATCGTGATGAGCAGATGACGCGCAAACAGATACTATTACATCAGACCAAATGTCCTGATGCAGGCTGCCGTCAGCTTGATTACCTGCTCGATCTTAAGCTGATGGATCTGCACAATGCAATCAATCCACAGTATTCGATGAGTAACTCCCTGCAGACAAATCCCGGGTACAAATGCGGCACCGGGATGCCTTACAATCCCTGGATCAGCTCAGGGAAAGCAGTCTATACAGAGATTCCGACCGTTTATCGGGACAAATTCCTAAAGCTAAACCGCTACAAGCTGATGGGACTGGAAGATGCCAAGCACCAGGTGCGAAGATTCCTGCAGAATGCCTCCCGGACCCATGGCGTCTTTGCTCTGGATTTCAGGATCGCTTCCTACACAGATATCTATTACTGTGAAAAGCTATATGCTTATATCTTAGCGCTGATCAAGAGCCATAAAAGCTGGGTCTGCAAAGCTGGAGAACTGGCAAATTGGTGGCGCAAACGAGGCCGTGTGGTCGTCGATGAAAGCGAGTACGAATTCAGCGTTTTCTTCCCTGATGACCTTGAAAGCCTCAGTCTGCAAGTAAATGGCGATGTCAAGATCGTCGAGATAGATGGGGTAGCCGCCAAGATTGATGGCAATCAGATCCGCTTTTCCAATGTTAAGGCGGAGTCCGTTGCCGTGATCAGGCTCGATCACAACCGATGAAGAAGATTCTGCATCTGCAGACCCTGGCTCTACTCAGTGGAGTACAAAACTTTAGCCTGCACCTTCTGAAAGGCTTGCCCGATACAGAATATCAGAAGGTACTGGCTTCATCTCCACACGGTCCACTGGTCGCAGAATGCGCAAAGCTTGGTATAAAACACCTCCCTATCCGCGCGATGAAGCGGGAGCTTGGTCTTCACGATCTTTATGCTTTCCTGCAGATACTCATCATCCTGAAGCGTGGGAAATACGATGTAGTACACACTCACACCTCCAAGGCCGGTCTATTGGGAAGGCTGGCAGCAATGCTCATGAATATCCCCTTGGTGATTCATACCAGCCATGGTATGCCTTTTCAAGAGGGACAATCCCGCCTGGCATACAAGTTCTATATGTTCCTGGAAAAGCTCGGGAATAAATGGTGCGACTATGCGGTCTATGTTAATGATTCAGACCGCATCCGCAGCCTGGAGCTGGGCTTGGTCAGTCAAGTGCAGGCAAAGACTGTTTACAACGCCATTCCCCCCGACTTGTCTCTCAATTTGTCCAAAATCAATGAGAGCCGAAAGCTTCCCCCTGAGGGCGAAGTCTTGATTGGTTCTACCCTGCGTTTCTCGCGACAGAAGAACGTCCTTGATCTCACCCGGGCAGCCATTGCTGCTTGCAAGCGTTGCTCCAGGCTGAAGTTTGCCCTATTGGGAGAAGGTGAAGACCTTCAGCTTTGCAGGGCTATGGTCCAAAGCCATGGCTTAAGCGGACGCATTCTCTTCCCCGGCTGGGATAGGAATATTGAGCCCTGGCTGGAGCTTTTTGATGCCTTTATTCTCTATTCGAGGTGGGAAGCAATGCCTTTCAGCATTATCGAAGCAATGCAAAGCGGACTGCCGGTGATCGGGAGTGATATCCCCTCGATCTGTGAGCTGGTGGACGACGAGACCGGCTACATAGTTCCCCTGGACAATCTTGCCGCATTGGAAGATCTCCTCGTACAGCTCGGTGAAGATTTCACCAAGGCCTATGCCAAAGGCAAGCGGGGAGCAGAAAAGATCAAACTGAAGTCGGACTATCAGACGATGGTCTCGGCTTATCAAGCTATCTACGATACGGAGGCTGGTAGGTGAATCTGATTGTAATATTGGCAGCGCTTTTGACTCTCACGCTGACCCTGGCGCTACTGCCGCTTAATATGAAGCTCTCAACCCGCTGGAAACTCGTTGCCGATCCTGATCCCCGCAGGATACACACGGTGCAGACACCCGAGGCTGGCGGACTCTCATTCGCTTTGCCGATGATTATCCTGCAACTCGTTGTGGGCCTGTTTTACAGAGATGTCTATGGCAGTCAGCTTCCCGGCTTGGCTCTGGCAGGTTTGTTTGCCATTATCTTCGGGATCCTGGATGACAGATACGAGCTCAAGCCTTTGCCCAAACTCTTGGGTTACCTCGGCTTGGCTTTGCTGATGTATCTTTTGGGCTTCCGAGTTCTGAATCTCACCAATCCTTTTGGCACTGAGATAAGCCTTTCCTGGCTCTCATTCCCGGTGACAATATTCTGGTTCTTAGCCATTATCAACGCTATAAATCTGATAGACGGAGTGGATGGACTGGCAGCCGGGATCACAGTGATCACCTCTGCAGTGCTGTTGGTAGTAGGCATCAAAGGCAGCAACCCTCTGGTAATCCTGGTCTCTGCAATGCTGATGATGGGCAATCTGGGTTTCTTGCGTTATAACTTTCATCCTGCCAGGATCTTTATGGGAGATACCGGGGCTACTTTTATCGGCTTGAATCTTGCCGCGATCACAACTGCAGGTGATGCTCAGTTCAAGGGTATCACATCGATGACCTTGATCATACCTCTGGCAGTGATGGCGATTCCCTTGCTGGACGTAGCCTTTGCTATAGTCCGCCGGATCTCCAAGGGAAAGGTCTTTACCGCGGATAAAGCTCATATCCATCACACAATGTTGGGAATGGGACTTTCTCAAAGAGCGATCTCGATTATTGTATATGTAGTGACGCTGCTTTTCGGCTTGATTGCAATCGGCTTTTCCTTTACAGACAAGAAGATCCTCTTTCTTGTTCTCATGGGAGCGCTCTGCCTGATGGTGATCCTGGCCTACATCCTGATGCGTCTGGAGCTAAAGAAATGAAGATTATAAATATATCAGTAATGCTGCTGTGCCTATCCATCGGACTCAGTGCCGCAATGTGGGATACGATCACCAATACCAGCCATATCTATGATATTGGCAGTCACGAAGGCAGGATTATATTCAGTACCTGGGGCGGAGTGGTGGAGCTTGATCCTGTGTCTGATACAAATCCCACTGCTTACGAGCTTTATCGTACGTGGACTACCGGCGATGGCATCCTCTCAAACGATGTCCGCCATGTCGTCTCAATAGGGGATAAGATCTGGCTTAGCTGTGCTGATAGTATCAGTGTGGTCAATCCCGCAGGTATCCAAACCTTTGGTTTTGGATCGGCTTATCCATCTCTGGAGATTACCGGAATAAAGGAGCTGGGCTCGCGCATACTAGTCTCCACAACCATCGGCCTGGCAGAGTATTACTATCTTCCGGGAGTTAATTTCCCGCTGCTCTTACATCTTTACAACAGCGCCAATACCAGCGGTGGTATGCTCAGCGATCATATCTCTTCAATGCAATTGGTCAACGACTACCTTTTCCTGGCTTCTGAAAACGGCATCAGCTATGTGCATCAGGACTCGCTGGATGTCGATACATCCTGGCGTAGCTGGACATCTGCAGATATTCCTTTCTCACTGGGTTCACCGATCAAGCTGGCGTCAAACTCCGGTTCTTTGATGCTTCAAACTGGCTTGACGATCTGGGTCAGTGATGCAGGAGTACCTTTCAACAACGGCTGGGCTGCCTATTACACCTCTGGCTTGCTGGATATTTCTGCCATAGCACTGGATGAACAGAATCGTCCCTGGGTGGCTTATGGTAAATGGAACGAGGATTTATCAGCATTCAGCACCACAGGCAATATCCTGATTTCCCGCTTCGAGAGTGATGGCACGCAGACACAATTTTATAAAGACCAGGGTGGACTGGGCAATAAAACTATCACAGCGATCCGCTTTATCGATGGCAAGACCTATCTTGGCTCCTGGGGCAACGGCTTTTATCAGGAGTATCAAGATAGCTTTAGCCAGGTGATCACAAATAGCATAGCCTTCCCCAAAATCACGGAGATTGCTACTGATCAAGATAGCAATATGTGGTTTGTAAGCGGTTATATAAACCCTCTACCGGTCAAGAAAGGCAGCCTCGGGATCAGCTTTTTGGATGATGGGGTTTGGGAGACCAGAACAGTCGAAAACAGCCCTTTGCACAATGATTCTGCCCACAGTCTTACAGTAGATGCAAACAACCGTGTCTGGTTTGGTGCTTGGGACGTTGGAATTAACAACCCCCAGGGCTGGGCTCATGGCATCACGATCTATGATCTCGATGAAGACAAGTGGTGGTATCTCAATAGTTCCGGGATGCGGGAATGGGATCCTGATGCAGAAGTATATGGCCCACTTTTACCGGGTAAGGCAGCGCTTAGCGGAAATACCATCGGCGGTCTCGATACGGATAAACACGGCAACGTCTTTGTGGCTACATACGACAGAGGCTACAACGTTATAGCTCCGGATTACACACTCCTGGGGCAGTTCACAATCCCCAGCAGTACTCACCAGCGTGTGATCTATTCCTATCACGATGGAGAGCGGTATTTCTTTGGCACAAACAACGATCCCGGCCTGGCGATCTGGAATGATTCTTCCATTCCTACCACCGGTGGATCTCATTGGGTAAACATACCTGTGCCGGAGCTGAGAAACTGCGTTATTTACGGAGTTGCGACCATCAATACTAGATACGAAGGCACTCAGCACTGGATTGCTGCCAGCAATGGACTCTATATGTGGGATGGTGGTAGCGGTTGGTATCGTTATGACACCTCAATCAAGCGATATCGCTATAATACCATTACGATGAGCTGGGCTCAAGACCAGCTTTACTACGTGGATGAAGAGCGTCTCTATGGCAGCGTTCGCACCTTACCTGCCAGCCTCTATCTTGATCCCTTTGGCAGGGTCTGGATCGGCAGCCTCTCTGCAGGTGTCACGATGTATGATCCTGATACGGATAGATTTACAAACTACTATCTACCAAAGAATCCCCTGGTTTCAAACTATGTAACAGCTCTGGGTTACGAGCCGGTGCAGGGCTTGCTCTACATCGGTACTCCCGATGGCTTAAATACCCTCAAAATTGGCAGATACATCAAGCCGGAGACCAATCTGGAGCAGGTCAAAGCCTTCCCCAACCCCTTCCGTCCGGAGCGTGATGGCAGTGTTTCGATCGTCAATTTGCCTGCCGATAGTATGCCCCAAGGGGACAATCGCTGCCGTATCTACGATAGCAGTGGAGCGATCGTGATAGAACTCAGGGAAAACGAATTTGCCCGCTTTGAGTGGGACGGCAAATCTGCCGGAGGTTCAAACGTTTCCAGCGGGATCTATTTCTTTGTAGTGACCGATTCCCAAGGCAATACCAAGCGTGGCAAAATAGCAATTATTAGATAAGTGATCAGTGATCAGTAGCGCTGATACAAGTGACGAGATGGTGTGAGCGTCCAGCTTGTAGTCCATCACGTCCATAATGTCCATCCGTCTATGGACAAATTTCCTATCAGCCAGGATGACTGTTCTCTCTCTATACTCTCAGCTTAGTCAACTGGATATCAAGAGCAAATCAAGAGCAAATCAAGTCGAACCGGGTTCGAGGTGATTTGCTCTTGATTTGCTCTTGATATGCTGTAGATCAATAGGGAAAATGGGGAATAACTTCAGTCGCAAGGCACACATTCTGCACATACAGCGCGGCGTAATATCTCTACTTTTACGTGTGTAAACAGTGAGAGAGAGGATAATTGGTGGCTGTATTCAGGAAAAGAATTGACACAGACAAGACTTGTATTTGAATTGCCTTCATACTAAAAGAAGGAGTTTATACGATGGGTATAAGCTTTGCGGGAGCCTCCGGCTTCCCCTATCAAGAACTGATAATGATCGTTGTCGGGCTCGTCCTGATCTGGCTGGCAATCAGCAAGAAATACGAGCCGGCATTGCTTTTACCAATAGGTTTTGGCACGATTTTGACCAATATACCCGGCTCTGCCGCTGTTGGCGAGCACGGAGCTCTGACAGTCCTCTTCAAGGCAGGCATCAGCACGGAATTGTTTCCGCTTTTGATCTTCATCGCTATTGGCGCTATGATAGATTTCTCACCACTACTCAAGAATCCTTTTATGCTGCTTTTTGGAGCGGCTGCGCAATTGGGCATCTTTGTCACGATAATCGGCGCGACCCTTTTGGGATTTGATCTCAAGGAAGCAGCCTCAATCGGCATCATCGGAGCAGCGGATGGGCCTACATCGATCTATGTTGCTAATAAATTCGCTCCCAATCTCTTGGGTCCGATATCTGTCGCGGCATATTCTTATATGGCGCTGGTACCACTGATCCAGCCTCCCATCATCAAGCTGCTTACATCCAAAAAAGAGCGCCTGATCCATATGGATTACCACGCTGATGACGTTCCCAAGATCATCAAGATCATCTTTCCTATAGCTATAACCCTGATAGCGGGGATCTTTGTGCCTTCCTCTGTGGCGCTGATTGGCTTTTTGATGTTTGGCAATCTGATCCGCGAATGCGGGGTATTGGAAGGGCTTTCCAAGACAGCACAGGGAGAACTGGGCAATATCGTGACGATTCTATTGGGCATCACGATCGCATCTACGATGCAGGGTCCTGCCTTCCTGAAGCCACAGACTCTTTATATAATGCTTTTGGGCATAGTGGCCTTCGTCTTTGATACAGCCGGCGGGGTGCTTTTTGCCAAGCTATTGAATATCTTCCGCAAACACAAGATCAATCCGATGATCGGTGCCTGCGGGATTTCAGCCTTCCCGATGTCTGCCCGGGTGATTCACCAGATGGGGCAGAAAGAAGATCCTTTCAACTTCCTGTTGATGCCTGCAGTAAGCGTCAATGTCGGCGGTCAAATTGGCAGCGTTATCGCTGGTGGTCTGATACTGGCTTTGGTAGGATAAAATGAATCTGGATAATACAGATCAGAAGTTGCTCGCACTTGCCAAAGAAGCAGCAATCAATGCTTATGCCCCCTATTCGGGATATCGTGTGGGATCAGCTATATTAACGGCTTCAGGTGAGATCTTCACGGGTGCAAACGTCGAAAATGCCTCATATTCCCTAACTATTTGTGCCGAGCGTAGTGCGATCTTCAAGGCAGTAAACGCCGGCTACAAAGAGTTTTCGGCGATTGCCATCTATGTCGATAGCGACCGGGATTTTCCGCCCTGTGGTGCTTGCCGCCAGGTAATGGCAGAATTTAGCCCGGATCTCAAAGTGATCTATGCCAATTTAAACGGTTTTCAGGTAACCGATCTGAAGACTTTGTTACCGGGTCAGTTCAAGCTCTGATGAAGCATTATACCGAGCTCACTGCTTGCCGTATCTGCCCCAGAAATTGCGGGGTGGATCGCTATACGAGCTTGGGCTTTTGCAAGGCAGGGGCAAAGCTCAAAGTCAATCTGGCTCAGCTACATTTTGGCGAGGAGCCGGTCATCAGCGGAACTCGTGGCAGTGGAACGATCTTTCTGTCCCATTGCAACTTAAACTGTGTCTTTTGTCAGAATTACGAAATATCTTCCTTGGGCTGGGGAGAGTATTGTACGGAGGAAGAGCTTGCACAAATGATGCTGAAGCTACAGGCACAGGGAGCGCACAATATAAACTTCGTAAGCCCCACTCACTATCAAATCCAGATAGTCCAAGCCATCAAGCTTGCCAAAGGGCAGGGCTTGGTAA
The DNA here is from genome assembly GCA_964433815.1 of uncultured Candidatus Cloacimonadota bacterium. Lineage (GTDB taxonomy): Bacteria > Cloacimonadota > Cloacimonadia > Cloacimonadales > Cloacimonadaceae > PHBP01. Next base: position 24,880 of record CAYSSP010000006.1, on the reverse strand, counting down.
TACCCATAGTCTGGAACTCAAACGGTTATGAGCATCAGGAATCAATCAGGGCTTTGGAAGGCTTGGTTGATATCTATATGCCGGATTACAAGTATGCTTTTGCGGCTTTTAGCAAGAAGTACAGCTCGGCGAGGGATTATCCGGAAGTGGCGGCCAAGGCAATCTCGGAGATGCAGAGACAATTAGGGCACCTTTCACCGGATCAGGATGGCATTGCTCAGCGGGGTCTGATCATCAGAATACTGGTCTTACCAAATAATCTTGCCGGTATATCACGCATTCTGGATACTATCGTGGAGGTAGTGGGAACAGAAGTACAGCTTAGCCTGATGGCGCAGTATTATCCTACTAACAAGGCAGCAGAGTATCCGGAGCTTAACCGGGGTATCACGGCTCTGGAATACGAACAAGCTGTGGAGGCTGTCCAAGCCAGGGGATTTCGGAATGTCTGGATTCAGGAGCTATCCTGTAGTTCGGATTGGACTCCGGACTTCATCGCCCCAAACACTCACGAAAACAGGGAATCAATCGGTTTATGAATAAAAAAGTCAGACTTGTTTTGTCCATCTTGCTGGTCGTTCTTTACGGCTCGCTGTTTGCGGATATCTCGGTTCAGATCAGGGGTACGACGCGTCCTCACAATCTACGCACGCAGAGCATCGATGGGATCGATTATATCGATACAGAGGTCATCAATCCTGTCTTCAAATCTATGCTAAAGCACGAGTATAGCGATAATAAGGTCTTTCTCTATATCTATGGCGAGCAGTTTATCTTTCTCGTGGACACCCCTTATTATACCTTTGGAAACGAGCATTACAATATGCAGTACCCCATCCTGTTAAGGCAATCCAAGACCTGGCTGCCGGCGGTCTTTATCCGTGAACATCTGCCCCAAAGGCTTTCCGGAAAGATCACCAGGAGCGGTAATGGCCTGCAGGTGGACGTTCCGCCGGATCGCTCTGTACAGACAATAGTGCTGGATCCGGGGCATGGCGGGAGAGATCCGGGAGCGGTCGGCAGGACGCTCAGGGCCAAGGAAAAGGATATCAATCTTGCAGTTGCCAGACAGCTCAAAGCAATGTTGGAACGGGAACTGGGCGTGCGTGTGCTGATAACTCGGGATAATGATGAATTTATGTCTTTGGGGGCTCGCACTCGCTTTGCAAACGACAACCGGGCTGATCTCTTTGTCTCTATCCATACCAATTCAGCCACCGGAAGAGCAGGGAACGGGATCGAGACTTACTACCTTTCCACAGCAGGGACATCTGATTCCAGAGCGGTCGAAGCTCTTGAAAACAATGTTGTGGAGCTCTATGAAGAGGCAGGAGCACGCCAGCAGTATGATGCGCTGGCCTTTATCCTGAGTGACCTGAGCCAGACCGAACATCTTGAAAACAGCAATACTCTTGCGACCTTGGTGCATCAAAACCTCGTGGCCGGTACCCGGGGACAGGACCGAGGTGTGCGTCAGGCAAATTTCTTTGTGCTGCGTGGAGCCTTCATGCCGGCTATCCTCATTGAGCTGGGCTTTATCTCAAACGAAGACGAGGAAGCAAAGCTGGTTAATCCTCAATACCAGAATCGCCTTGCCCGCACCATATTTGAAGGGTTGAAGCGCTTCAAGTACCGCTATGACAGGATCAGGAATACCTAATGCCTCTTGAGATAGCTCAAATCCTAAGCCGTTCATCTGCTGCCAAGCATGGCATCAAAGCAGGTGAGACCATACTGAGTATCAATGGCAATCCCATCAGGGATTTTCTTGATCTGCAGTTCTATTCCAGCCAGCCGGAGCTTTTGATCAAGCTTGAGGATAAGGCGGGTAAGGAACGTGAGGTGCAGGTTATCAGGGAGCTCAATAGAGCCTTGGGAATCGAGCCGGTAGCCTATGAGTGCCGCAGGTGTCACAACCGCTGTGTCTTTTGCTTTATCGATCAGATGCCTCCAGGCTTGCGTGATAGTCTCTATGTTAAAGACGACGACTTTGTATATTCCTTTGTCTTTGGCAACTACATCTCGCTTACAAACCTTAGCGAGGATGATCTTCGCAGGATAGTAACGCAGCGTATCAGCCCTCTCTATATCTCCGTTCATACCACCGATAGCAGACTTCGCCGCAAGATGATGGGCTACCGCAGGGATTTTGACATCCTGCAAGCGCTCAAAACATTGGCAAAGCACCGCATAGAGATGAACATCCAGATTGTCTGTGTGCCCGGCTACAATGATGGGGAAGAGCTGAGCCGCAGCTTGAGAGATCTGGCAAATCTGGGTGAACAAGTAATCTCCGTAGGAATCGTACCCGTAGGTCTCACTGCGTACAGAGACGGACTGCCGGAACTGAGAGCTTTTGATAAAGCGCTGGCTATGGACTGCTTACAAAGGATAGACTCTATCCGTCAAGAGCTTGATGTGCCAAATGTTTACGCGGCGGACGAGTTCTATGTCCTGGCGGAGCTTCCCATCCCCAAAGCATCTTATTACAATGATTTTCCCCAGATAGAAAACGGCATTGGGATGCTCAGGCTGCTCAAGAGCAAGTTCAATGGCAAGAAAGCCAGATTCCTCAAGGAACTTCGCAAGCATCCTGCTGATTACGTGATGCTTACCGGCAGATCAGCCTTAACGGAGATTACCAAGATTGCCGAATACCTGAACAGCAAGCTGGAGGGTCAAAAGGTACGCGTCCAGATGATCGAAAACCGTTTCTGCGGCCCCCAGATCAGCGTGGCAGGATTGCTTAGTTTCAGTGATCTCAAGGATCAGCTTGTCTTGGAGGCAAACGAGATTCCCATCCTCAGCTCGGCTATGTTCAATTATGAAAACAAAACTCTCGACGGAGCAAGTCCAATCGAGATGAAAGAGCTGTGGCAGCGTAACTTATTAATTGTCGATCAGTTCTTTGAAGACTGGGATTGGCAGTGATTTATAGCTTTTATGAAGGAGTAAAGATGAAATTCAGGATATTATTTTTGCTGATTTTGGCTGTGGTATTGAGTTCCTGCGGCACAGAGCAATCTCGCTTGGAACGGGCTAACCGCGATTTGGGTAGCAAACGCAACCCGATAAAGATGTACTTTGTACCTTCCCTGGAAGCCGGCAAGGTCGTTGCCAGTGGAGAAGCCATCGCGGATTTTCTGCAGCAGGAGACAGGTTATCATTTCAAGGTCGCTGTTCCCACCAGCTACGCAGCCGTGATCGAGGCTCTTGGCTCCAATCAGGCTGATATAGCCTGGCTTGCCACTTATGCTTACATCCTGGCTCACGAAAAGTATGATGCCCAGGTGCAGTTTATGACCGTACGTAATGGTCTGAAGAACTACCGCGGACAGTTTGTTGCGCTCAAAGACAGCAATATCAAAAGCATCGAAGATATCGAAGGCAAGGTGATTGCCTATACCGATGCAGCCTCAACCTCCGGCTATATCTATCCTTCTGCCATCCTGAAGCAGCGCGGAATCAAACCTCGCGACATGATCTTTGCCGGCGGACACACCCAAGCCATACTCGCAGTCTATACCGGACGTGCTGATGTAGCCTGTTCCTACTGGTCTCCGGACGACAAGACCGGCCGTCCCAAAGATGCTCGCGAGAAACTACTCGAAACTCATCCCGATGTGATCGATAAAGTTGCCATCATCGGCTTCTCAGATTGGATTCCGAACGACACAGTCACTTTCCGCAAAGACCTTCCCGCAGAGCTCAGCGCCAAGGTCACAGCCGCATTGGCAAAGTTTGCCGCTTCCGAAGCCGGAGTTCAGACCCTGATGGCTCTCTATGATATTGATGGATTGGTGCCTGCCACTGACAAGGATTACGACGTCGTAAGGCAGACCCTGAAATCAATGGATATGGATCCTGCCGATATGTTGAAGTAATGAAGCAATTAGAAGTAAAGAACTTAGTCAAAAGCTACGATGGCAGTTACAAGGCTGTCAACGAGATCTCCCTAGAGCTCAATAGAAGTGATTTTGTGATTCTATTAGGTCTATCCGGCTCCGGAAAATCAACACTCTTGCGCTGTATCAACCGCCTGATTGAGCCTACCGGTGGAGACATTATCTACGAGGGACGCTCCATAATCGACCTCAAGGGACAGGAACTCCGAGCCTACCGGCGCAAAATAGCGATGGTCTTTCAGCAGTTTAACCTGGTAAAAAACCTGACTGTGATGACCAATGTGCTGACCGGACGCCTGGGATATCACTCTGTGGCATCAGGATTTAACAAGCACGATCTCGAGCTGGCACAGCACAATCTGGAACGGGTGGGCTTGGCAAATTATAGCAAGCGGATTGTAAAACAGCTCTCCGGTGGGCAGCAACAACGAGTGGCAATTGCCCGCGCTCTGATGCAAGAACCGGAATTGATCTTGGCAGACGAACCAGTGGCAAGCCTGGATCCGGCAACTGCAGATTCGATAATGCAATACCTGGGCGAGATCAACCGACGCGATGGCATCAGCGTGATCTGCAGCCTGCATTTCCTTAGCCTTGCTCGCAGATACGGAAATCGTGTCTATGCTCTCAAGGATGGCATCTGCGCCTTTGAAGGAGAGCCCGGGGATATCGATGAAAGCCGCTTCAAGCAGATCTATGGAGAAGACGCGCAGATTATATAGCGAGTTAGTAGTTAGTAGTTAGGCAGTTAGCGCTGCGCATGGTTCGAGGTTTCTTCTCATCACGAACCTGTCCGTCATTCTAAAAAGGCATCTATTCCCAATCCCGAACACCATCCGTTACACATATCAACCACCCACTCCCCAAACCCCAACCCTATCCCTATCCGTAATTCTATAAAGGCACCCATTCACCAATCCCTAACACCCTCCGTCATTCCTGCGAACGAATCAGCAAAGCGCATGCTTTGATGAGTCGTGTAGGCAGGAATCTCCCGGCGCTTCGCCCCCGCTATCCTATAGAATGCTCTGGCAATCCTCAGGTGATGCCCGGGTGATCCCCGGGTGAACGCCCGGGAATCTCCAGACCAATACCCGGCTTTTACCGGGTGGCTCGATAGGGGGGGCTTCCTTGTCTCCAAAGAGTCAGGAGGCATCTGCAGCAGGCACCATCGGATTAGTATCCCCAATAAAAAGCGGGACACCCAAAGGCATCCCGCTATCTATCTGTTTAGATTAGATTACTTCATCAAGACCATCTTCCGGGTGCTGCTATAGCTACCGGAGAACATCTTGTAGTAGTAAACACCGCTGGAAACAGGCATACCCTGTTGATCCGTTCCATCCCAATCGACGCTGTGGCGTCCGGCTGCCTTGTCAGAATTGATCAAGGTCTTGATCAACTGTCCACGATAGTTATAGATATCTATGCGGACGTGAGCATTATCCTTGAGGTCGTATCTGAGGGTGGTTCTGGGATTGAAAGGATTGGGGTAATTGCCAACCAGGGCGGTTGTAGCGACAGGAGTATTGGGATCATCTGCATCGGATCCGGGGATCAGATTGAAGTTGACCGTTGTGGTTTGGTTGTGGTTTACGACAACATCAGCCTGGCTACCGGTCTGGTAGTTTGCGGCAGATGCGGTAACCGTATAGACACCGGTCGGAACGATCAGGACATAAGCACCGGAGTTGTTGGTTGTGGCGGTGTAGGTTCCTGCTGTCACGGTTGCACCGGGAATCGGCTGATTATTGGTCTGGCGCACCAAACCGCTGATCATACCGGTGAGGGTCTCTTTGTGCAGGATATTACTGAAGGCGGGTGCGGAAAGCACGTTGTTTGTATAGACGGCTTTCACTGCCCAGCGGTAATCTCCATTGACCAAGGTTCCCCAGCCCGGATCGGTGAGTTCGGTAAGAGTGATGTCTTGAGCGGTCAGCAGAGTCCAGCTATCCGGATTTGCTTCGTTGCCGGATGTGAGACGCCAGACTTTGTAACCGGTAAGGGCACGTGTGCTGTCGTTGTCATCACGGATCACTCTGGGAAGAGCGGGCTCACCACGCAGGCTACCATTCTGCATAGCTCTGGAAGGCAGAGTCTGGGTGGTGCTTGCGGTTGCGCGGGTATTGTTTGCGCTGATGTAGCTCATCTCTTCGGGTGCGAAGCGGATAGTGGTGGTCTGGTTGCCTATATAGACATCATCGATAAACCATGTGTACCAGAGACCATCGTTTGACGGAGGATCCACAGCGTGCCAGGCGAGCTTGATCTGCTGTCCGGCATAGCTGGCGAGATCGACCGAAATCGGAGTGGTATAATAGTTCCATCCGCCGGTTTGAGCTGAAGCATCCCAAAGGGTGGTCCAGTTTTGTCCGTTATCGGTGGAAGCTTTGATGTAATAGTGATCACCAGCGGTTGAGCCCAGGAAGACGTAGCTGTCAAAGCTCAAGAGAGCCTGTGGAGGCACTCCAAAGCTCGGTGTGATCAGCCATTCATCCTGATGTTCATAGCTCCACCAGAGACCAGCTTGCCAAGCACCTTCGGTCGGCGCAACAGTGCTGGTGCCGATTGTTATGGTGCCAAATCTGCCCCAAGTGGGATAGACGCCATTGGCATTTGCAGGACCAGTATTGGTGATTACCTGGGTCCAATCAACAGGCGGGAAGGTCGCGTTCTCAAAGCCTTCGCTGATGTTCAGGCTGTTGGGATCCGGAGCAGTCCAGCTAATATCAACTTCCGTATTGGAAGTGTTTGCTTCAGCAACGACTGCTGTGGGAGGATAGGCGACTTCGGCAAGTGTGATCTGTCCCATATTGTGGTTTGCAGCACCAACGTTGATAGTACCGGTCGCACCCATATAGCCGGGGCAAACGATATTGTAGTTATATGTCTGGTTTGCAAATACGGCTGGGAAGGTGAAGCTGCCGGTGGCAGTGCTGTTGGCGTTGTAGTTCTCATATCCGGTAAGGTAGATCGTAGCTCCGGCAAGACCTGCTCCGGTATCGGAGGCGAGGATGGTACCGGTCACCTGGACCTGAGGCATCAGAGCAAGGGTGGCATCCAGAGTGTGGGTCTGATCTTCGACTACTGCGAGAGGAAGTGTCTGGGTGATGTATCCGTGCTTGCTGAAGCTTACCTGATAATCATCAACTATGACGTTTTGGATGGCGTATTGACCTTGGGCATTGGTGGTTACGTTGTATCCGCCGTGATCGAAGCTTACGGTGACGCCTTCCAGAGGTGTATTACCGGGACCACGGACAGTACCGTTCACATGACCCACTCCACCGGGAATAATGTGGAAGAAGGTCTGGGGGAACTGACCTGTGGGGGTTCCGCCGGTAGGGGCGTTGGGATCGTAAACCGTCGAATCGCTTTGGACTTTACGTGTGCGGTTCGTGCCTATGGTCTGTGCGTAGAAGTTATCAGTGGTGTCATAATACTGTGTATCTTGGGGTCTAAAGACCATCATCACCAAGTTCCCGCCCAAGTAGAGGTAAGGAGTCGGGAAGTTGAAGGTGACTGTGCCTTCACCGGCAGTGAAGTTCATTGTGCCGTTGAAGACCTGGGTAAGGGCGGAGGCAGGAATCCAATCAGCAGACAGATCTGCCTGAGTAGTTGTTCCAAGCCAGATTTGAATCGGGCGATCAGCCGGAATATCACTGGAAGTGAAGTTCTTTCTGAAGGTTACCGCATTAATCATACCCTGTACCATACCCACATTGATTTCGCTCTGCAGGTAGATGGTCTCGAAGAGGCTGGATTTGTAATACATGTCTATCGGTGTACGGGCTTGTTGGGTACCGTCACCGATTACGAGCATATATGTACCTTCCGGCTGGACTTCGAGAGTCATATTGGGGCTTTGGTCGTTCAGGCTGTTCTGATCTCCTGCCAGTATCACCTTGGCATAGATGGTAAGCTGGCCGGGTGCTGCTGGTGTGAAGGTGATCGGAACTTGCACTGTTACTCCGGGAGCGACTGTAACGCCGGCGGCTGTGGCGAGCTCGGTATTGGCTGCGTTGTAGAGCTTTACTTCATAAGTGCTCTGCGCATTGCTGCCCCAGTTGAAGACGTTTGCAGTATATGTTGCCGCTGCTCCGGCAGTCGGTGTGAAGTTACCGGTGAGTGAAGTGACAGCCAAGTCGTTCTGCGGTATTACTTCCAGCATTACGTCATCTACGTAGAGGCTGCGTGATGTACCACCCAGACCGTGTTTGAATGCAATTGTGCGTCCTGCTCCGGTATAACCGGCGAAGGTCACAACGTATTCCGTTACGGTAGTGGTGAGGGCAATACTCTGCACTTCGACGTAGCTTGCCGGATCTGTGGGATTGGTTATCACGCCTACTGAGAGGGGATAACCTGCACCGCTTGATCTGGCCCAGAATTTCACGCGGGTAGTATTGGTATTGATGGTGTTGTCATAAGGCGGTGCCATCAGGATCAGAGTCGCTGCGGCATCCGAGGGATTGTAGAGCCTTACACTGTTTGGAGCACTGTGGGCATAGGTTGCAGAGTTGTATGTAGCAACCGCAGCCGAGGTAGATGTGGATTGTACGATAGCGCTCCAATCAGGAGGCAGATCGGGAGCAGTAACGGCATCGAAGTTCTGCGCATAAGGCAGTGTGTGAATCTGGGTATCGATGGCGTTTGCCGAGATCTGCACTGTGTGAGGCAGACGGGTCATATTGTCCACGATCGTAATAGTGGCAGTATGAGCACCGGGAGCAGTGGGATTGTATCTCAGAGTGAATTCCAGTTCCTGACCAAAGTTGATTGTTCCGGGCAGGGTCGGCAGGTTTTGCAGTGTGAAGAAGGCATCGCCAGAGATAGTGATACTGCTAACCGTCAAGGCACCACCACCGGCATTGCTGATGGTAAAGAGCCTGTCGTATTGGTTGTTGATCAAGACTGTTCCATAGTTATGTGAAGCAGGATTGATAGCAAACATCGGAGTTTCTCCGATAGCAGTCATATGGAAGGTCGTCATCGGGAACTGACCTGATAGTGTTCCGGCAGCAGAAGGAGCTGCGGGATCATATTGAGTCGTACTCGAGACCAGCTTTCTGGCACGGTTTGAGCCAACTGTCTGTACTCTGAAGTTATCGTTTGTATTGTATGAAATCTCTTCCCAAGGACGATATGCGTAAAGCACAAGGTTGCCGCTGGTGTAATTGAACGGGGTCTGCAACGGGATGGTTACAGTGTTCTCACCGCTGGGATAGGTCACGTTGCCATCATAAACCAAGGTAAGGTTATTGGGCAGGATCCAGCCATCAGCCAGAGAAGCTGATTGCGTCTCACCCAGCCAAATCTTGGTAGGCTTGTCGGGAAGATTGGTTACGAAGTTGTTATAGAAACTGAGGGCGGTAATTCTGCCGTACATTCCTATTTCGGAAGGATAGTAGAGTGTTTCGAAGAGGCTGTTTTTGTAATAGAAATCAACCGGGCGTCCTTCAACAGCAGATCCATCACCAACGGTGATTGCAATCACACCCGCAGGCATCACGGAGATGTTCAGAGGTGAGGTTGTATCATTGGCGGGAGCGGTATCTGCAGGAAGCACCACCTTACCGGTAAGAGCCATCGGACCTTGTACGGAAGGTGTCCAGCTAATATCTACCACCAGCTCTTCAGCCGGAGCAATGTTTGGACCGGGAACCGAAGCAAGCTCGGTAGCACCATTCATCAGTTTTACAGTATAGGAACCGGCAGCCTTGGCTTGTGTACCTACGTTCTCAATACCCACTGTATAAATGACCGGCGTACCGACTGTGGGAGTGGTGGTACCTGTAATGGTATTCGCGGCAAGGTTGTTACGTTCTATCCTGATGATGTTTGAGAACCCGACAGGTCCTTGGACGTTGTTTGTATAGATGCCTTTCACAGCCCATCTGTACAGACCGTCAGTCTGTGCACCCCATGCCAGATCGACATAGGTGGTATCGGTGATATTGGCTGTGGTAAGCAGTGTCCAGGATGTTTCATTGTTCTCATTACCTGCGATGAAGCGCCAGACTTTGTAACCAATCAAGCTTCTGCTGGGATTGGTAGTGTTCTGAGCGGTTCTATCGCGAGGTGTATTACGGTACAGGTTCTCAGCGAGTGCTGCAGCATCAGTTTCACTTAACTTGCTGAAAGCTGCCGGCATTACTGAAGCCGGAGAGGTTCTGACTACTGGAGTCTGAGCAGGGCCTACATAAACGTCGTCTATGTACCAACCTGCATAGTTCACAGTAGTAGTTGCCCACATCTGGAATTGTATAGTGACTTCTGCCATACCATCGTAAGCAGAGAGATCTATGATCCTCTCACGCCACTGAGTAGCAGAATAATCCCAGGAGGGTCCCCAGACCAGGGTTCCATTCACGGAGACTTGAGCATAATCGAAGTTTCCGAAGATATTTTCCCAGCTCCAGAACTTGAGCTGAGCATTGCTAACTCCTGTGAAGTTGAAGGTTTTGGTAAGGTAATTGAATCCACCGGAATTGGTGTAGTTGGTGAGGAACTTTGTGCCCCACATACCGGTTCCGGAGTGTGCTGCAGTAGGAGGTATTACGCTTGTACCCGTATAGATATAGACAAAGTCATCTATATCGTAGTTATTACCCCATTCCCAGTCACCCAGGGGATTGGTCCAATTGGATGATGGCACCCAGCCACCATTATCAAACTCAAAGTCCTCTTCACCGGCTCCACCACCACCTGATCCCGGAGGACGCCAAGTGAGGGTAACCTGTGTTTGGGCTGTATTCTCGGTAGCTACGATCTGTACGGGAGGCAGGGCTTCCTCTGTCATAATCAGGGTACCCATATTGTAGTTGGTAGTTCCAACCGTAATTGTACCTGTAAGATCAGCATAACCGACCATTTCAATAATGTAGTTGTAGGTATTACCGGTCAAGACTCCGGGTATGGAGAAGTCACCGCCGGCACCTGAGGTTCCCTGATAATCAATAGGTCCGTCCAGGGTGATTGTAGCTCCAACCAAGCCAACTGTGGGCGCATCACTGCCACGGAGGGTACCGGAGACAGTGATATTAGCAGAAGGTGTCAGGTTGAAGTTCAATGTGCTGACTACTCCATCACTGATCGTAACAGGAAGAGTAAGTGTCTCATAACCGATCTTGCTGGCTGAAACCTGATAATTACCTACGGGCAGGAAGGCGAAGTTGTACTGACCGGTGGTAGAGGTGGTCGTGGCATAGTTTGTATCAATGATCTGGATAGCAGCATCTTCGATCAGAGTAGTACCACTGGTAACCGTACCTGCCAGTGAGCCCATATCGGTTACCACAAAGGTAAACGAAGTCTTGGCAAACTTGCCGGAGAGCGTACCTGCTGCCGAGGGATTGGCAGGATCATATTCTACGCTATCGCTTCTCAGGATACGACCACGGTTTGTGCCTATGGTCTGCACCTGGAAGTTATCATTTGTATTGTAATACTGCGTATCCATCGGACGATTTGCATAGAGCACCAGGTTTCCGCCGGTAAAGAGATATGGCGTCTGTAGCGGTACAACTATGGAGTTTTGCCCGGCAGGCAGGTTGATAGTGCCGTTGTAAACCATTGTGAGCTGATCCGGAAGTATCCAACCGCCAGAGAGATCAGCCAGTTGAGTAGTTCCCAGCCACAGCTTAATCGGCATATTCTGCAGATCACTCACGAAGTTGTTGTAGAAAGTCACAGCAGTGATATTTCCTGCAACTCCGGAGAACTCAGCTTCATAATAGAGAGCTTGGTGAATGCTGTTTTTGTAATAGAAGTCATAGGGGATACCATCGACTTCATTACCCTCACCAATCGTCACTACGACTGCTCCGGCAGGTTGAACTGCTACAGTGATCGGAGGAGTGCTATCATTTGCAGGATTGATATCTCCCGCGAGCACTACTTTTCCGTAAATGGCAACAGGACCCTCTGCTGTGGGAGTCCAGGTAACCACTACCGCAGCACTGGTTCCGGGTGCGATTGTGGTGCCGGGAGCAGTTGCCAATACAGTATCACCGCTCATCAGATTCACAGTATATGTGTTCTGTGTGGCAGTACCCCAGTTATAGAGGTTTACCGTATAGTTGGCTGCTACGCCGGAAGTAGGCGTGCTGTTACCGGTCACAGAGACTGCTGCCAAGTCGTTTGCGGCTATCTGCTCAAAGCTTACATCATCCAGATAGATGGTGCGTGATGTACCACCCAGACCGTGCTTGAAGGCAAAGTATCTGCCTTCACCGGTGTAGGAGGTGAGGTTTACTACATATTCCGCAACGGTTGTAGTAAGCGGAATGTTCTGGAGTTCTACATATGTAGCAGGATCGGCAGGATTGGTCATCATACCGACAGATACAGGATTACTTGCAGAACCTGCTCTTGCCCAGAACTTGACTCTGATGGTATTTGGCGTCAATGCCGTGCCAAAGTTTGGTCCAACCAGCATCACTACAGCCGAAGCATCGGTAGAGTTTTGCAATCTGGCACAATTTGGCAAGCTGTGGGCATAAGTTGCTGTGGTTCCATAGGTATTCACTGAAGCAGCCGTAGCTGATGATTGGACTATCGCCGTCCAATCAAAAGGTAAGGCTGGAGGAGTCACAGCTGTATCAAAGTTCTGCGTATAAGGAAGGCTGCTGACGGTTGGATCACCATGAGTGGTAAAGCTCCAAACCGGGCAGTTCGCTGCATCGCCAAAGGCGTTGTAAGGCACCACCTTCCAATAGTATGTAGTGGCTATCTGCAGATCTGGATTGGGATCATAGTTTGTGACCGCGCCCAAATCCTGATTGTTCAGAATATTGGTCGGAGGATTGTTTGTACCCAATGAGAGTCTGTAACCATTGGGCAATCCGCCCCCTGAGAGCCAGCTAAGTATAGTCGTAGGGCTGATAAGCGTTCCCGTATCCGGAGGACCCACAAGGTTCGCAGGATTAGGTGCCTGGTTGGCAACCGGGAAATCAAAATTGAATGTGAGACCATTGGCCGGGAAGTTTGTGGCATCCATTACAACATACTGAGTGTTTGCTGTCGCAGCAGTAGTATTGGTCCAGCCTGTGGTGCCTTGTCTGGCATTGAAGTCTGTGGCGAGAGGACCGCGCAAACCCACCTGGAAGTTACCGGCGGTTGCATTCGGAGTTATCGCGCCATAGACGATTTTTACGTTGTTTGTAGTTTCGTGCAGTTGAATCTGGAAATTAAGCACATCACCGGTCCCGGAGGTGCCATATTTCTTGTAGTTTAGCCATTGCACTACGCAGACACGATTGGGAGCTGTGCCGATAGTTTCCAGTCTCAATGATGCTCCGGTTTGCGCCTGCAAGTCTCTGCCCAAGGCCACTATTCTGTTGTAAAGCTGAGGGGGATCGATAACAGATGTAGAAGCTATGGGAGTGTAAGCTGAAGATGATGTGTTGTTTACAGAGGGGGTTAGAGCTGATTGACCGAGCGATATCCATCCATTGTTGTTGATGGCAAGCCGGTCAAAGACTGCTCCGTTAAAGGTAAAGTTGAAACCGATATCCAATCCCGGTCCGGTCGTCACCGTGCCTCCGGCAGGGGTTGCCGGATCGACAAAGCGTTGATCGTCGGAAGTTTCGGTTCCCAACAGAACTCCACCCGTTATGGGAGTGAAAGTCCCTGTCGTCGCGCTAAAGCTGTACTCACCAACCTGTCCCCAGGCAGGGAGTATGCCAAGGGTAAACATTGCCAGCAGTGCCAGCATTAGGAACTTGTGTTTCATTGCATTCTCCTTGGTTTTTTGAGACTGAACTATAACTGATCATCCGAAGATGACCGTGCAAAACACGATATACTGGGAGTTTTTAACGACTCCACTTCCATTTTGCAAGTTACTGGAATCTCCAGAACTTGTAAAGAAAAAAATTGCATCCGAGTCGATTTGCTTGAAAGAGTCTCTTCTGATCAGTCTTAAGAGTTTTGGGGAGAATATACCCAGGTGCTTCCCTTTAGGATCTTGCCGAATTTCTGGGGAGCTCCTGCCGCGATCATGCCGCGTTCGCGGCAGGATCGCGGCATCACCGCGGCAGGAGCGAGGCTGTATCCAAGGAGTGACAAAGGATTAGAACACTTGAATCGGGTATTGTGGTCAATGAGTACAATATACGCAGACCTATTCTACGCGTAGCGTTATGCAGGAGAGGGGGGATAAGGCTATTCGGATAGCTAATTCTTACGATAGAAATATAGATGCAGTTCTTTGCCCTGGGCTCTTTCGCTAAGCGTGTATCTACCGCGACCGGACGAGCTAAAGCATACTGCTTCGCCCTGAGGTTCCAGTTCATAGGGCAGAGCCTTGAGGTTCCCGCCGAATGCCTGGGAGAGGTTGTGGTTTCTGCCGCGTTTATAGCGATAAACATTTGTATAAGTCTTGATCAGAATCGTACGGCCATTGGGCGAAATGTCGCCGGAAGTGACCCAACTGAGGGGCAGCGTTGCTATCTTGCGGGCAGTGTTGACATTGCGCGTGCTTTGCGGATAGGGTATCAGATAAACGCCCACAGAGGCTTCACGCTTTGATACAATCACAATGTCCCGGGTCAATGGATCGACCATCAGGGCTTCGGCATCTCGAGGACCATCTTCATATACGATGCTCAAGGTATCTACCACGTCAACGCTTACGAGGCTGTCTGCATGGCTAAGATTCGGCTCAGCAAAGCGATAGACATAGATCTCGTTGTATCTGGCATTGTTGTCGCCAATCTCGCCGACATAGATATATGAGGTGTTAGTACGTGGACCGGGACCGATAGCCAGGCCTTCCCAATCGCGATTACGCACGCCCGGCAGGGCGATCTTGTGGCGCAGATTTCCTTGGGTATCAAGTGCATAGACTATGGATTGACCACCCGAATCGTTGACGGCATAAAGCAGATCTCGGTTCAAACGGGAAGATGCCATGCCGGAGCATTCATCGATCTCCGGAGATTGAACTGTATAGATACGGGGAGCTGGGTCGTTTCTGGAGATAAATCCAAAGACCAGAGCCAGGCTTGCCAATAATATAGTCGCTCTCATTGTTTTCTTCATCCTCATTGCGTCCATAATGAACATCAGGCAAATGAGGTCAAGCGAAAACTGAGCTGATTGCCGCCGGAGCTGTTGATTTGCTGCAGTAAATCTGTCTTTTGGTGGTTGTTTATAGTAGCTGTTAGTCTCTTGCCAGTACTGCCATGAGCCGTAAGAAGGTGTGTAATTATTCAGCAGATGTAAGATAGAAATGGTTGTTTTGGTACGAACTTTGCATAAGATACTGAAGTACAAACAGGAGGAATAATGATTCCAAAGAAATATCTGGCCTTGGTGCTTGTTTTATTGCCTATCCTGCTGATGGCGAGCCCTTTGGGGGACGAATTCGCAGCCCGGATGCGCAATACCCAAAACAACGCCGAAGCAGCGGCAGTGATCAATGAGATGCTGCCCGGTATGAGCTTGCTCGAAGATCTCCGTGTGGTTCAAAACTACTGGATGGAGATCGACAAGGAGGCATGCCGTGAGTATTTTAGGCAGAGACATCTGCAAGCTCCCGCAGATCCTCAGATGCACTATCTGTGGACCAGGACGCTGGAAGATCCTGTGCTTTATATCTCTGAAAGCCGCGATCTGGTGACGGAAGCTCCGGATTTCTACTGGGCTTATCGCAGTCTCAGCGGAGCCTATCTCAATCATTTCTTTGATGCTGAGGTAGATTCCAGCTTCACTCGCTATGTCAATATGGTTATTGATAGCGATATGGCACTGCTACAGATCGGATTACAGAAGTTTCCTACGGATGATTATCTCCTCGTAACTCTAATGAATTACAGTTATTACAAGTCTGATATGGCGGGTGCGGCTGCTTATGCCATGAGGCTTAGTGATCCGGCAGCTATCCAGGCAAACTATCAGGCTATCGACGAACTGATCATCTCCTCGGGAAATATGCAGGTCTTTGACACCTTGTTCCCAAAGCTGGTGAGCAGTATGGTGCGCAGCCGTCAGGTTGAGCCTCAGGATAGCCTTGCGATGCTTCAGTTTTACAAGCTGGATACTCTGCGCAAGATTGAGAATTGGCAAATGGTGGATCAGTATTTGGCTCAGAATCCGCAGATTCTTACAGATGAGAGGATGGAAGGCATCCTGATTGAGATCTACGTTGCCAGAGCTATGTTTGACAGAGCGTTTGAGCTGGTTAATTCTTCCTTTGAGCGGGGTGATATCAGCCTGATAGACTTGGAGGATAGCGGCAGGTGGGGCTTGCTGGCAAGTCAGGAGCGTTTTCAGGAGCTTGTCCAACGGGCACGGCTGGAGCATGAGCTGGCATTGCCTCAAATCAGAGCGGCAGCCATAGCCAATCGAAAGAATACTCCTGCTCCATTGTGGAGTTTGCCCGATATAGATGGTAATCTGGTGAGCCTGGAATCCCTCAGAGGTCAGATCGTGATCTTGGATTTTTGGGCTACCTGGTGCAGCCCTTGCAGGATGTCGATGCCGATTATCGATAGCTGGATGAAGAGCAAGATGCCTGAGGGAGTAAAGGTCTTTAGCGTAAACGTCTGGGAACGTAATCCTGAGGGAGCCAAAGCTTATATGCAGGAGAATAACTTTGCGATGACTTATCTGGCGGGAGATCGTGAACTCTCCGGCAGATACGGTTTCGATGGCATACCCTATGTCTGTGTGATCGATCAGGAAGGCAATCTGGCCTGGGATCACACCGGTTATAGCGAGGATTTGGCAGATATATTGGGATTCTGGGTGCAAGAACTACTTTCCGATGGTGGTGAGAGATGAGATACTTTTTAATTGCTATATTACTGGTCAGTGCAGGCTGGCTGATGGCGCAAAACCTGCCTACGTGTTACAATACTTATGATCAAATCCAGGCGATGCTTAGCCAATATGAGGCTCAGTATCCCAATCTCTGCAAAGTATATACGATAGGTCATTCAGAGCAGGATAACGTTCCGATCAAGGCAATCAGGATATCAGATAATCCTCAGGTCGAGGAAGATGAGCCTTCTTTGCTCTTTATCGGGCAGGTGCACGCTGAGGAAGTGCTGGGAGTGCAGATCACCATGGCAAACATCCTGGAGATACTGACCAATAGCCAGGTATCACCTTACTCTCAGTGGATTCAACAGCTTGATATGTGGTTTGTGCCGACCTTTACTCCGGAAGGACACAACGTTGTGACCTCCAATATGGATACATCCTATCGCAAGAACAAGCGGGACAACAACCTCAATGGTATATTCGACTTTAGTCCCCTGGTAGGCTATGATGTGGATGGCGTGGATATAAACCGTAATATGAGCTTCAACTGGGCACACGGGGACACTCTCCTGCAACCGGGCAGCCTTGAGGTCTTCGATTACTACAGAGGCCCCGGTCCTATGTCCGAATCCGAGAGTCAAGCATTGGAGCAACTCAGCAATGAGCAGAAGTTTGTCTATTCCATAGTCTGGCACTCATCCAGGACAGGTAATCTCTCTGAAAAGCTGTATTATCCCTTCAATTGGAAAGAGGTGCGTCCCTCTCCGGATCTGGCTTTCTTTGCCTCGATCGGAACAGGTATAGCCAGCCAGATCAATACTGAAGCCGGAGGTGGTACTTATCAGGCATCTCCCAACTTGAGCCGCAAAGGTGCTACGCACGACTGGATGTATCAGCAGTGGGGCACTGCCCAGATGTTGATTGAATGCGGTACTCGCAACATCCAGCCGGATTCCTTGTTGATGGTTGATACGATCAATCGCTGCTCCAATGGCGTGCGGTGGCTCTTAAACCGCAGCCTGATGTTCAGCCCCAGTTCACCATCAAACTCTATGTTGACGGGTAAGATCACCGATCCGGATGGCAATCCCCTGGAAGCTCAGATAATCATTGTAGAACGTGATGCTCCCTGGTTTCGCAAGCGTCTCAGCTTTGCCGATACCGGCAGATACTGGAAACCTTTGTCCACAGGCACTTACACTCTGAAGGTACGAAAGGAAGGCTATGCCGACTATACCGCCTCAGTGATGGTGAACAACAATGCCTGGACTACCCGCAATGTCACACTGCAACCTATTCCTTCTGCAGCTTTTGCCGGTGAGATCAGAAGCAACGGTCAGCCCATTCCTGCCAAGATCATCTTTTACGATCAGGATGCCGATACCATTATCAGTAATGGCACCTTCCATCACTCCAGCTTCGAAGGCACCTACCGGGTGGAAGTCTTTGCCGATGGCTATTTCCCCTATGTGGGAGATATCACCCTTGATCCCGGATACAACTACTATGTGATCAATTTGGAACAAGCCACAGCCCTGGTCAACGAAGACTGGGAAGATGGTATGGATGATTGGACCATTACCGGTCCCTGGTCACTCCAAAACGAGCTCTCGGTAAGTGGATATGCCATCACCGACAGTTGGGAAGGCTTTGGTTTTTACGAGCAGAACTGTGATGTCAATATCACTTACAACGAGCCTATATACATCCCCGGCGGACCGGATGTAATGCTGAGCTTTGATTCTCACCTCTACACTGAATGGGATTATGATCCCTGCACGGTGGAAGTCAGCACCGATAACGGAGAGAACTGGACAGCCATCTGGACCAAATCCGGTCTTTGGGATAGCTTTCGAAGGGAGTTTGTGCCGATGGGAGCCTTTGCAGGGCAAAGCATCCGTCTCAGATTCCGCCTAGTGGATCAATCCATCCATTTAGATTTGACTGATCCGGGCTGGACTCTGGATAATATCCGCATCCTTGCCGGTGGCTCCAATGCCGTGGCAAATCAGGATATCACCGCTCCGGTCGTCCGGACAGACCTGATGCCAAACTATCCCAATCCCTTCAATCCTTCCACCACGATCAGTTATAGCCTGGAACAAACTCAGCCGGTCAAGCTGGGAATCTACAATCTGCGTGGTCAGTTGGTCCGCAGTTTGGTGGATGATTCCATGGAATCAGGGACTCACAACATCGTCTGGAACGGCAAAGACAACAACGGCCGTCCCGTATCAAGCGGTGTCTATCTGTATCGCCTGGAGACAGCCAATAAGACCCTTACCCGCCGGATGGTGATGATCAAGTAAACTCATCCAAAGCAATAAAGAAAGGCTGTCCGTATGGACAGCCTTTTTGTTTTCTAACGCATTACTCTTTAGAGCTTCAGGAAGGCAAGGATGGCTTTGTAGAGAGCATCGTTGTCCTCTTCGCAGCTCAGGGTGGCTCTGAGGCAGTTCCTGAGACGGGGATGTGCCCCGACATCTCGAAGCGCTATCTCATTATCTTTGAGATACTCAAAGAGCTCGTGGGAACGCTCCCCAATCGTAAATGTAAGGAAGTTCGTATGCGAAGGATGCACGGTCAAGCCCGGGATTGCCTTTAGCTTTTCATACATCTCTGTGCGCATATCGATGGTCTTCAAGACCTGTGCGCAGAATAGCGGTACATTTTCCAGTACGGTAAGCGCGAAAGCCTGGTTCAGGATACTGGTATGAAAGGTCTGAAAGACCTTGCTGAGCTCATAGATGTTTTCTTCGGATGACAGAGCATAGCCAAAGCGCAGTCCGGCTCCCGAGAAGGCCTTTGAAAAGCTACGGGTCAGGATCAGATTGGGATGCTTGTCCAGTTCTCCCAAAAAGCTGGTATCCGAGAATTCATAATAGGTCTCGTCGATCAAGACCAGCTTGTCCGGCAGCGCATCGACAATAGTGCGGAGTTGCTCTTTGGTATAGAGATTTCCCGTCGGGTTGTTCGGATTGCATAGTATAGCCAGCTTGCAATTGGGATCCTTGGCTTTCTCGATGTATTTGGCAGTATCAAAGCTGAAATCTTCTTCCAGGTCTTGAAACTTGATCTCCAGGCCCACTGCATCACAGAAGGTCTTGTAGTCAAAGTACGAAGGTGCCAGACTTACAGCAAAAGAATCCTTATTCTCCCTCACAGAGAGGAAGATATGATAGAGCACATCATCTGCGCCATTGCCCCAGATCACCTGCTTGGGACCAATCCCGCAACCGGCATATTGAGCCAGTTTCTCGTTCAAGACCTGTGTGACAGGCGAGAGATACCGATTCAATCGTATATCTTCCATCCTGCGCAAGAACTGATCTTTGATAGCCTGATAGGGATCGAGGCAGCTTTCATTAAGACACATCATCCGCTTCCGCTGTGGAACGCTGATGATGGCAGGCAGTTTATCCGACAAATCCGAACGGAACAATCTATTCATAAGTCTATCTCCTATTGATTTGATATACTTATTCTAATCCGGAAAGCGTGCCCGGTCAAGCTCAAAAAGTCCCTTGGATCAAAATCGCCCTTTGGCAGCCTCCTTATCCAGAAACTTATGCCGGCAGGCTTTGCAGAAATGAGTAGGCAGATGAGGACCGACTTTTAGTCCTCCCAATATCAGTTCACCCCGCTTGCTTTGTTCCCAGGTCTCGTGATCTTTGACGAGGCCGTAAAGGATAGGTACGACCTGGTCAGACTTACATTTCGGGCATTTTTTCGGCTTCATAGTAATCCTCCAATATCTCCATAGATTCCGAAATTTTGGCGCAATAATCCCCAAATGGATATATGGAGCTCTCGCTCCGGAGGGGGATTAAATCACTGCACCCGTACACATATACGCACTCCAAATGTGGTTTCCGATTACCACGAGGTGATAATTCGATGAAAAGTCTATCCCTGTCAAGATAATTTTTTCTTCCTAATATGGCTCTACGCCGGTTTCCCGGGTAGGGGGATCTTAGCTGGCGGGGGAGAAATGAACTCCGGGTGAATATCCTATATCCGGGCTGTGTATGCAGTTATATGTAGTATTTGTACTAATCTGATCCACGTTTCACGCTCCCCTTTCTCCTCTTGGCTAATGCCATCTTCCTGCCGCGCTGCTGCCGCGATCCTGCCGCGGTCGCGGCAGGATCGCGGCAGGATCTCCCCGAGAACCCGGCGAAAGCTAAGAGGGGATTAGGTAGATCCGCTGCGGATATGGCCATGTAAGACTTAGTCAAGAGCTTGCTGCAATTGCCCCAATCGTACTCGGAACATCCTTGCTTTGATGCTTTTCCACACAAAGCAGATACTGTCCTCAAAATAAATCTTGCCAATCTGCAAGCAATCCAATAGCCTGCCGCAAACTGATAAACAGAGGTAGATAGTATGAAGAAACTCGTTTTATTCTTGGTTTTGATGCTTATCGGAGTGACGCTTTTGGCTGATAATCTCAACGAAGCTCTGGCTGATCTGCGTTCGGATAGCGATATTATCGAACATGAGGGCGATACTGTGTTGGTCGGAAAGGACTTTTTGGATAGCGAAAGCAGCGCTTACGGCTATGTGGCATGGGCATCTGTGCTGGTGCTCTACGCCCGGGAAGGCTGGGATACTTATTCTTCTGCCAATAGCTGGGTAAGCGGGATTGATTCCATTGCTGCAGGCTGGTCCACCGAATATCAGGACTTTGTAGTGGAAATCCCGGTAAGTGAAATCCGCAGCAATTTCGATGATTCAGATTATCGTGATATGGATCCTGAAGATCTGATGGATGAGATTTTGGACTATGTAAACTATTATGGAGATGTAAGCCCGCTATCGATGTGGTAAGCCGGCTCCAGAATCTGCAATAATTAAGTACTATCTGCGGGAATCAGTTACCCGCGGTAGAGCCATTATCTTCAAAAGGGGAGGCGATTTGCCCCTGAAAGCCAAGCTAATCACTTTCATATTCCTACTAATGTCTGTGCTTCAGGCAAGGCAAGCCGGGGTGCCAAGCCCCCTACTGGAGCGCGCGGAAGCCAGGCTGGCTGTCTCCTCCGCAGAAGCAATGCAAATAGCTGATTCCGCTCTTGCCATCTCGCGAACCTGGGCAGATGAGCGAGCTCAAGCCCGATCACTACTGATCATATCCAAAGCTCATCATCAGATGGGCATCTACGACAAAGCCATTCAGAGAGCCTTGGAAGCCCTCAGGATTTTTGAAAGGCTAAGGGATTACCGCTATCTGGCGGATACCTATGAACAACTCGGGAGCACCTATTGGCGCTTGCAAAATCCTGCCAAAGTCAAAGAGTATTATCAGGCATCTCTGGAACTGCGCAGGAGCCACGGGACAGCAGAGGAACTGGCTGATGCTTTGAACAGCTCAGGTATCGTAAGCCTGCATTTTCTGGATCAGCCGCAGCAGGCTCTCAGCTTCTTTAATGAGGCTCTTGCACTCAGCAGAAAAGCCAATCACAGGATCGGGATCGCCCATTCTTTAAACAACCTGGGAAACCACAGCCTCTTGAGCGGCGATCTTGGCAAAGCCCTGGCCTACAATCAGGCATCGATGGCTATCTATGAGGAACTTGGAGATAAAAACCGGGTGGCAATCAACCTGCTGATCATAGGATACATCAATCAACTTGAGGGTAGAGCGCAACTGGCAGAGAGCCAATATCTGGAGGTAGTACGCAGGGCAGAAGAATCCCTGGCAATGGCGGTAAAGCGCGATGCTTTGCTAAACCTGAGCTCGCTCTACGAGGAGGAAGGTAAAGAACTGCTGCATTTGAAGTACTACAAGGCGTATGCAGATCTCGCCGACAGCCTTTCAAGCAGCGAAACCGCCAGTAATATCGCCAATCTGCAAACTCAATTTGCCATCGAAAAAAAGGAACTGGAAAATGCCGTCTTGAGCCTCCACATAAGGCAGGGACGGATTATCCTGATTGGGTTGTCCGCTTTTCTGGCATTGATTCTTGGTGCGACCTTGCTGATTGTGCGTGAAAAACGCAAAAGCGACTCGCTACTGCTCAATATCCTGCCCAAAAAAGTGGCGGATGATCTGAAGCACACGGGTAAGAGCGAAGCGGATATCTTTCCCGCGGTCAGCGTTCTATTTTCCGATATCGTAGGCTTTACGTCACTCTCCTCCAATCTCGATCCCCAAGTCCTGATCAATGAACTCTCCGAGATCTTTACGATCTTTGACCGCTTGGCGGAGGAGAACGGCTGCGAGCGGATCAAAACAATAGGTGATGCCTATCTGGCTGTTTGCGGACTTCCGGTAGCCAGAGATGATCATGCAGAGCGAATGCTGCGTCTGGCAAAGGGGATGATACAATCCCTGAAGGAACGCAACGCGGTAGCGGAACACCGGTGGGAGATCAGAATCGGCTTGCACACCGGGGAACTGGTGGGAGGAATTGTCGGGATCAAGAAGTATATCTACGATGTCTTTGGTGATACGGTCAATACTGCCAGTCGGATGGAATCAATGTCTCTGGCAATGCAAATCAATGTGTCCGGTGATTTCTATCAGCTTACCAAGGATCTCTGCGCCTATATCGAACGCGGAGAAATCGAAATCAAAGGCAAAGGCAGGATGCCGATGTATTTTGTAGATTCTGCCGAGTAACGTAACTAAGGCACCGGATATTGATCGGGCATTAGTGCCCAAGACGATATATTTACAGTAAGTTATATGAATGAATCAGCGATTCGGTAGGCAAGAAGAGAGGAAGATACTGTGCCGAGGACGAGTATGATGGCGAGGGCTATCAATATATAAGCCTTTTGCAGGGCAGCCCGGCCATAAACCCTCGGGGTGTCCCGGATCACTCTCTGATTCAAGGGTGGATAAGCTGCTTCGGAGATGATTGTTCTGGCAAGTTTGATCATCCAGATGGATATGCTAATGGAAATAATTGCCATTGCCGGCAGGAAGATCTGGAGAATTCGGAGCAATGATTTGATATCACCCTCCGAGCTAAGTGTGCGGATGTGGGAATTTAGGAAATAGATCCCCGCCAGGCCAGCCAAGACTAATGCGACCAGCCCCAGGCTTATAGTTCTGCGTAATGCCGGATCTGCCTTTACTATCTCCGGTTCCATCTGATACCTCCTGCTTGATCACTGGAATTGTCATTTATTCACGCGAATAGATTGAGAGCCGGATGTCAAGAAATATCTGGGGTTATAAGCGATGTTACCCCTGAAAATTGCACCAGTTTCGAATGTGTATTTATTGACGCTGACTTGTCCAGAGGCAATAACCAAGGAAGTATGAACAATAAAAGGAAAACGATTAAGCCCTCCCTGAGCACGGTATCAAGGGGGGGGCTCCAACGACAAGGTTGAGTTTATCCAAAACGATGAAGACAAGAGTATCGTGCAGATCAACCCTGATTAGCACTTTGAAGGCATTACAGCAGAGCTTTGGAACTCCGTATCGTAGCATTCCGATGCTACGGCTATTGTTGCGTTCTTCGGAGCTTCGGAAAGCTCCGTTACGTTGGGACTCCGTATCGTAGCATTCCGATGCTACGGCTATTGTTGCGTTCTTCGGAGCTATGGAAAGCTCCGTTACGGGATTCTGCTACGAAAAGATATCCTCGCGCAAGTAGCTTCCATGCCACTGTGTCCACTCGCCAACCAAGCCAGCCTTAACGGGATTCTGCAATATATACTCAAGTATGCGTCCCAGTTCCTCTTCATCTCTCACCATACGGTCAAAACTCTCCCTCTGCCAGAGATTGCCACTTCTACCCAAGAGCTTGTTTATCTGATTGGAAGTAAATCTTTTCCAGCTATAGATTATCTCGGCAGGAGAGTAGATGTTGCCATCCTCATCCTTCAATGGAAAGATCAAGACATGTACGTGATTTGGCATAATACAATATGCCAAAAGCTGATACCGCTTACAATCATGGAACTTCAAGGTCTTAGCAATAATCTCTGTGATGTCCTCCCGGTGCAAGATTTTGGGAACATCGGGGCTCATATCCAAGAGCTGATCAAACCAAGCAAAGAATATGCCCTGTTTTTGTTTGTTGTGTTCTGCCTGATCAGCTTCGCTAAGGGTATCATGCTCAGCCTGCCATCGGCGTTTTCGGTGTTCGAGTTCAGTAATGATAGCCTTGGGAAGAGTGAATTTCAATCGAAAAGTAAAGACCTTTGCATAATGCAGAGCCAAAATGTCTATCGATGGGAATGTATTC
>CAYSSP010000005.1:21188-104199 GCA_964433815.1 uncultured Candidatus Cloacimonadota bacterium | reverse complement strand
TTCTGAATACATTCCCATCGATAGACATTTTGGCTCCGCATTATGCAAAGGTCTTCAGAAGAGTATTGCCATGAAGCTAATTGCTTATAGAATTTGTTATCAACTCCCTCGATTTTTTTGATGCTTCCATAGCCCAGTGAAATCTTCGGATTTAGCGTTTGCAGATTCTCTGTCATAATTTGCAATTTTCGGTGATCTGATTTGCAGATATCCTGTCAAAAACTACCTAAAATGGTCTTGTAAAGGATGAGTAAGGATGTCCTACGATGCGACAGTTTGCAGTTTTCGCTGCACAATTTGCAGAATTCATTGTCAAGTTGCACTTATCCTCTCCATTTTCCCCTCCTCTGTCTCCTTAGAGATTCTTTAATGACTCTTTAATCACTCTCTAATGAATCTCTAATCGCATTAAAGAATCATTAGAGAATTGTACAAGCATTATTATAGAATTTTAGCAGGGACTAAAGACCCAGAATTGGGTGAGTCCGCAGAGTTTTTGCAGAGTTTTTGCAGAGTTTTTGCAGACTTTGTGCAGTGGAAATACGGTTTTCTCCTATCTGCTTGACAGTTTTTAACAGGGCCAGTATCGGGGAGTATGGAGTGATGATGAATAGAACTGATATAGATCCCTGGCGGATGGAGAGCGCTAACTGATGCTTTATCTTCTGCTTAGCGTATTGTGTTCAGTATTGATTGCCAATCTGCTGATGCAGTTTAACCGCAAAGGCAAGCGGAGCATATTGCCGGTATTTCTGGGCAACTATCTGGTGGCGGGGATTTTCAGCTTTGCAGCGATGCCCCGGCAAGAGCTCAATCTTCCCGTCTTTGATCTGGTTTTGGGCGTCCTCACCGGTGCCTGCTTCCTGCTCAATTTCTGGGTATATCAACGCTCCATCGTGATCAACGGCCTCTCGCTCTCGGTCGGTGTAATGCGGATCAGTATGATAATCCCGGTTATTCTGGCGGTTATCTTCTTCCAAGACAAGCTCAATGCATTTAGCATAGCAGGGATTATTACCGGCTTGGCAGCCTTCGGTTTGAGGGCAAATCTAAAAGAGCTGCACAATCTGCTCTGGCTTTTGGGACTCTTTGCCGTCTCCGGGCTTACGGACGCCAGCCTGAAGATCTTCAAGGAACTGGGCAGCGGGATGGAAGCGGGCTTTATCGCGATCATCTTTAGCTCTGCCTTTGTTTTTACGCTGGGGGCAATCCTTTTGGGGAGGCTGCCGATACCGCTCTCCAGCCTGATTTTCGGCTGTTTGCTGGGTATCCCAAATCGCTATTCCACGGTCTTTTTCCTCAAGGGGCTGAATAGCGTGCCCGCCACCATTGCCTATCCGCTGGTGGCTGTATCGATCATGCTCCTTAGCATCCTGAGTGATCTGCTGATCTGGAAAAAGCAGGCCAAAGCGCGTGACGCCATCCTCTGGGCACTGCTGATAATCAGCCTGATTTTGCTTAATCTATAGACTGCAGACTCCGGCTATGGCTGTATTAGGTGCTCTTCGAGCTCTTTCCTGACTTGCCTTAGTTTTACCGGGGTCAAGCCCAGGGAATCGAGCTTGGAGACATGCTCCCGGAGTTGACTGCAGGTGACGATGCCTTCCGCCATCAGTTGACTTTTGTGGCTGGAGCTTAGGTTACTCAGGATGGTGACGGGATAGAGTCGTTCCCGCTCGATCCAATCCTTGAGGGCGTTACCGGGAGGGTAATCCCAGCCCAATAGCTTTATCCCTTTGTTATTGCTGTAGGCAATGGAATCAGGTGTAAAGCGCACGTTGGTCACGAGTCCGGCAGTGAATTTCACTCCATGGAAGCGAGGGTCATGTTGCCGCTTTTCCACGATATCATCCACCCGGGAATGAACGTAAAGAGGCACCTGGATGCTTACGCTGTGCCCTTGCTCCCTTGAAAACTTGCATTCCATCAGGATCTGCTCCCCGTCCTTGGTGGCGATAACGTCCATTTCGTGCGTAATGGCGACTCCCTGAAGTGTTTGTGCCACTTCCACCCGGTAACCCTTTAGCTTGAAGAGTTCGCCGATAAACTGCTCAAAGGGGTGTCCGCCGGGACCCATGCTGTTGATTGCCATCCTCAGTTTATAGAGCAGTGAACCGGAGCTACGCCTGCGGCTGAGATGCTTGTAAGCCCTTGAATAGATCTTCTTTGTACTTACTCCATCGTAAACCCATGCCTTGATATCAGCTACGATCTCCGCTATGATCTCATCCGAAGCGCCGGATTTGCGCAGCGAGTTCTCCAGTTTACGGGTATCAAAAGCTTCTGTCTGGCCGGATGCCTTCTTGATGAAGACAAGACCATCGGTATTCTTATTATCCATTGATTGCATTTGTTTACTTGCACTTGGCATTCAAAACTCCCCTTCTTTCCGTAGTTGCTCTGTATATGAGCACTTATCGGCTCTCTGTAATACTAATAATAATCAAGGAATAGCTCACAAGCAAGATGATAAAGGGCTTTCCGGCAGTAATGGAACACGTGACAGAGCAGTTCGGGAGACCATGATTCCATAAAACGGCAGCTCTACCTGCGATCATCCAAGAGCAAGATATGAGCTAAGTGATTGATATGTAAAGCAAATGCACTTATTTCTTGACAGATTGTTATACTGTTTTAGTTTGGTACAACAGTAGCTTGCCTTGCATGCTTCGGGTTTTTCATAAACATATTGACAGCTACTTACGCAAGGAAAACTTGTAGCATGTTCTGGCATTACGATCAACAGCTTTTATAAATAAGATTCCTTAAGGAGGAAACCATGCGAAGCAGTTTCAAGATAGCTCTGATGCTCCTGATCCTATCACTGGGAGCAGTTCTTTGGGCGGATAACCCCGCCGGCGTGATCAAGCTGGAGAATTTCGATCTTCCGCTTGCCACCACCGATAATCTCTTTAGTCCTCTGATCAATCCGTCTCTTTTGGGCACAGGCAGACCCAGCGGATTGGGTTGGGCTCATCTCAATGATGAGGAAAAGTGGCAGGATCACTATTGGTTTATGGCCAATATGGATGGTCTATCCTATGTATTGGAGCACGATAACGGTGCGGATTACCATACCTTTGCCACAGGCACCGAGTTCTTTGCCCGCAACGTCTTTCCCAATCTCTATGCCGGTACATCCTACGGCTGGCGCAATAACAAGGCCGGCGAAGGGCATTTCCGCTCTGCGATCAGCTATCGTCCTCACGATGCCGCTTCCCTGGCTTTCCGCTGGGACAATCCTTACAAAGATTCTCCCCAATACCATGCCGGTATAGGCTTGCGTCCACTGGCCTTCCTGATGCCAAAGCATGATTACCGTCTGGAACTGACCGCAGATCTGGATTATGCCAAGGATATCGCAGGAGATTACAAGGTCTTCAAGCCTTCCTTCGGAATTAACACCCAGATACTGGATGGCATTCTGATGGGTGCCAACTACAATCTGGAGACCGAATCGGCATACCTGAATTTCTCCCTGCGCAAAGGCAGCAGCGAGATCGGCGCAAGCCTGCGTCAACACGAGAATGATAACTATGGTGTGGGTTACCTGCATCTGGGAGAGCAGACCTTCAAGCCTTTCCTCGGCATTCAAAGCCCCGGTTGGTACAATATGCCGCTCAAAGGTGATGTTGTAGCCTATCGCGCTCCCAAATACACGCTTGGTCCGATCACTGTCTTTGATAGTGAGCAGCGCTCCATCGAAAGTCTGATCGAAGATATTCAGATAGCCAAAGCAAATCCCGCCATCAAGGGCATCGCTCTGGTCAATCCTTCCTTCTCCGCTTCTTTTGCCTTGCAGCAAGAGCTTTACAACGCTATGCTGGATTTTAAGGAAGAAGGACGCAAGATAGCTTTTTACTTTGATAATATCAGCAATGGCGGCTACGTATTTGCCTCTTCACTGGCGGATAAGATTTACCTCAATCCGATGGGATCACTCGATCTGAAGGGTATCTCGATCTCCAGCCCCTATATAGCCGAGATGCTTCAAAGCCTGGGCATTGAAGTGATGAATTTCCGTTCACATCCCTTCAAGACCGCCGGCAATACCTTCTCCGAGAGCGAGATGAGCCCTGCCGAACGCGAGATGTACGAATCCTTCCTGGGCAGCATCTACGATCAGATCATCGATCAGGTCAATCGCGGCAGAGGCGAGAAACTCAATGGCAACCTGCGCGACATCATCGACCAGGGCCCGTACTACCTTGCTACGGATGCTTTGGACAAAGGCCTGGTGGACAGTCTGATCTATCAGGACGAGTTTTACAAGACTCTCAAAGAAGACTTTGGTTTCTCCCGCAATTCCGCCAGCAACCCCGAGTATTCGGATTACAGTTGGTCACATCCCAAGACCACAAAGATCGCCGTGATCTACACCCAGGGCAATATCGTGATGGGTGAAGGCACTCCCGGACAAAAGATCGCGCATGCTACGACAGTGCGCCAGATCCGTGAAGCTCGCAACAACAAGGAATACAAGGGAATTATCCTGCGCGTGGATAGCGGTGGCGGTTCTGCCCAAGCATCCGATATCATCCTGAGGGAATTGGAACTCGCGCAGAGCGAAAACAAGCTTCCGATAGTGGTTTCAATGGCTGGAGTGGCAGCTTCCGGCGGATATTATATCTCCTGCGGTGCCGATCGCATCATTGCCGATCCTGCTACCCTTACCGGCTCCATCGGCGTGATTGGTCTTACTTTCAATGCTCAGCGTGCATTCCAAAAGATCAGAGTCAATTGGTCAACCGTAAAGACTGCCGAACACTCTGATTTCGGCTCCATCTACCGTCCCTGGACACAGAGTGAAAAGGACTTGATGAGCCGTTTGATCGAGCATACTTACGACGATTTTACCCGCAAAGTGGATGCCGGACGTGAAACGATGAATCTGGATCAGGTATTGGCAAATGCCCAGGGCAGAGTCTGGACGGGTGCTCAGGCACATCAGATCGGCCTGGTGGATGATCTTGGAGGTATGGACAAAGCGCTCGAGCACATGCGCGAACTCACCGGTATCAAAGGCGAGATCGAGCTGATCGATACCACCACCAATCTGAAAGGCTTTGTAGTGAATATGAAAGGCAATCCGCTTTCGATGCTGGCACCTGTGGCAGCCCTCGAAGAGCTGGGCCAGGATTATATTCAGATCTACGAGATGTGGAAGGACTTTGATGGGGATAATATCCTGATGCTGAGTCCGCTGGATACCCAGTCTCACCAGTTCTGATCACAACAATATACCGTTTACGAGGCTCAGAGATATACTCTGAGCCTTTTTATTTTGGGGGCGGGTAACAAAGAGTAAAGGAGGAATGAGGTTTTCACCACAGAGAAAGCGGAGGTGTGCTTCGCACAGTTAATAGTTAATCAGTTAGTAAGTTAATGAGTGATTTGCTGCTTGTGTAGAAAACTCTTACAAATGACTAACCCATTTCAATGGGTTTGATGCGCTGGGTTGATCTACGTACTACAGGATATTCCTGCCTACACGAATCAGCAAAGCTGACGCTTTGCTGATTCGTTCGCAGGAATGACGGAGAAGGGTGGGCTGGATGATGGGTACGTGAAATAAGAGGTGAAGATCGGGTTGGGTGATTGGTTTGCAGGAATGGCTACATTCCGAGGTTGGTTGGTAGCTTCAAACGATGCGCAGCGTATCACTAATTAACTCATTAACTGATTAACTATTTAACTGGTAACTGCGCAAACTCGCAGTTACCAATAAACAAGCCCGGCTCATCAGAGACAAACCGGGCCAGATATGTCTGTTGTGTGTTTTACTTCATCAGGATTGCCTTGCGGGACATCGTGTATCCCGGGGCAATCAGGCGGTAGAAATAGACTCCCGAGGAGACGCTGCGTCCGCTGTTATCACGTCCGTCCCACACCAAGGTATGAGTGCCGGAACTGAGATTGGCATCGACCAGAGTCTTTACGAGTTGCCCGCGCATGTTGTAGATGCTGAGCTGGGCACGTCCACTCTCGCGGAGGCTAAAGCGGATATTGGTCTCGGGATTAAAGGGATTAGGGTAGCAGCCAAAGAGCTTGGTTACCAGCGTGTTATTGTTTTCTTCGCCATCCACATAGGGATAGGAGAAACCGATAACAGGGCTGGCAATGCTGTTGCCTTCGGCATATTTGGCTTCGACGTAATACTTGTAGGTACCGATCTCAGGTATCTGCTGGCTAAAAGACAGCTCCGAGATCACGCCGAGCAGCTCAAAGCGTCCGGCATTGACCTTGCGATAGACGTTGTATCCCTGCACGGGGAACCAAGGCTCGACCGGTGCTGCCCAAGTGAGACTGACCTGATCTCCGGTGACGGTAAAGGCAAAGTTCTGCACAGGAGGCAGATAGCCCAGTACGAAGTCCTTGACCTCGATCTGATTTGCCAGAGAGATCGAGAAGCTGGTGGAGTTTTGGGTCTGGTAACCTCTCCCGGAAGCTTCCAAGGTGTAGTTACCGGCTGGCAGATAGAGCTTGTAGATACCATCATCCAGCGGACTGGTGATCATGTTGTTTGAGGCTTTGAGATTGATTTCGGAGAAATCCTGCTCGGTATTGCCTGTGACAACTTCCCCGGTCACCAAACCGGCGAAATCGATGAAGCCATTGGTCTGGACATCATCAATGAACCAGCCTTGAGCCTGCACCCCCTGATCAGATGCCATAGTCCATTTGAAGCGGACATTCTGATTGGCGTAGGCGCTAAGGGGGAATCTGGCAAGAGTCCAGGCAGCCTGTACGTTTGAGTAGCCCGGCTCACCCATTGCTGCTATCTGATCTTCGGGATAGCCGCCTTCGGGAGTCAGTAGAGTCCAGGTGCTGCCGTTGTTTGTAGAGATCTTCACGTTTCCGCCATCGTAATAATCTTCGAAATCGTATCTGTGATAGAATTCGAGGGCGAAGTTTGAGCCAATGAAGACACTCGGCGAGACCAGGGTATAGACCTGGTTGTTATTATAATTGCTATTCAGTCTGGTACCCCAGATCGCCACTCCGGAATGAGCTCCCGCATAGGCAGAACCGCCCCATTCCCAGCCTCCTGTAGCAGGACTGGCAACGAATTGACCATCGTCCGTCTCAAAATCCTCACTCATCCCGGTATTGCCCACAGAGAGCATAATCTGCTGGTTTTGAGCATCGATCAGATCTCCCAGATAGGTCAGGTAGAAAGTGATGAAATTGCCGAGGGTGACGTTTTCGCTGAGGTGGACACCATAGACAGCCTGAGCAGTAGCTCCGGCAGGAATGCGATCAAAGAGCACATCCAGATTACTGATGGTGACATTGGGATCCATTACGGAGATATAGCTGGTGATGTTTGTGGCATCCACTGTGGTGTTATTTGTGTAGTTCACGATCAGCTTGATGGTCTCTCCGGGCTCTGCCATTCCGTTGCCATTGGCTTCGGTATCATTGAGATAGACCTTGCCCAGGGTAAGAGCAGGCTTGAAGACCGTGAAATTAACGGGATACTGCCAGGAATTACCATTGATAGTGATATTGCAGATCACGGTTACCGTATGGTTATTGGGGCAATTGGGTGAAATCTGGAACTTCAGAGGCGAGATATTGATCCCGTAATTACTGCCTTCTATGTTGTTGTATGCAGAGGTGTTGTTGATCACAGTGACATTGGGATTGGACACTGCGCCTACGAGCTGGACTTCCGTGGCATCATTGATACCAATGTTATTGAGCTTGATGCCCAGCTCTGCTGTCTCTCCCGGCTCTACAATGCCATTGCCGTTGCTATCTGAAACGATCAGCTCTCCGATCACCAAGTGGGCATTCTGATGCAAAACCGGCATCGTAGTGATCATCAGGGCTTTGTTATTTGAGAGCGGTGCGGCAGTGGGAGGATATTGGTTGTTATAAGTATATTCCAAGCCACGTGTATTGGTATGATCCTTGATGCCGATGGTGCTGTAGTTTCCGTGTACAGGGCTGTATCCACCGCCACCTACATCGATATTATTGAAGACCTTGTACTGGATCTTGATCATACCATCACCGAGGCCTGTGGGATAGAACATCGGATCATAGAAGATCACCTGGAAGGTCTCTTCTGTATTGAGATCGTAGCCATTACGCATCTTGTAGTACTCTACCACAAAATAGTGTTCGTTGCTGTTGTAATAGCGATAAATGCCTGCATCACCACGGAGTGTGAGGTCATCCCAAAAAGCTGCGATCATTGGGGAAGGTCCCATTGCACCGGGGAGACGGTAGTTCCGGAATTCTCCGTTTTCAGAAGCTCCCATGGCTATGAAGCCATTTACACAGACGGTAATCTGGTCGTATTCGACTCCGTAGAAACCAAAGTTAAATGGCAAATCAATCACTTGAACAACAGTCGAACCTACCTGATCTCCTTCATCTCCGCTGATGCCCTGGTCGTTCAGACCTGTGATCAGGCTGCCTGAACCGCCCTGGCTGGGATGAATCTCGATCCAATCGTAAGTAGGACAATCCGGATAGGCTGTATCAGTAACGTCGTAGATAAAGTATCCATAAGCATCCGGACCCAGTGGCGTATTCTGCGAGGGAGTCCCGACCGGGATATTGAAATTGACAATCTGCTCGAAACCTGTGTCGTTATAGAGTCTCAGCCTGAAAGGAATCTGCATCCCGGGAATCAGGAGAGCTCTGGCAAAGAGACCAAAGCCATCGATAGAAGCTCCGTTTGATCCAGCCGGAACCAGCCCAAAGAAGGAGACAGAATCTGTTACAACCACCAAATCATTCAGAGAGACCAGCTCACCCCAGATATCAAAAGCTCCAAAGGTGGAGCTATTGTGGATACTGACGTGGAGCGTAGCATTCTCTGCAGGATCAAGGATATTGTTACCACCTGCATTGATGCTATATGTGCCAAAATCCAGAGCTGCATTGATTGTGGCAAGGTGGAAGATCGTCTCGTACTGATTACCTTGATCATCCGTGAGGTTCAAAGTGAACCGGCTGTCGTGCATCGGATCAATATTGTGATTGATGCTGATCAGGTAGGCAGTCGGATTGGAGGAGTTATCAGTAGGCTCCAGATTGGGATAGCTGCTCGCGCCCTGCAAGACTGTCAAAGCAGGGTCGTTTGTGCTAAGCTGGGCAGTAATACCATTGATTGTAGCCGAGGTGCTGTTACGTACGTTTACAAATAGTGCTATGGTCTCACCGGCATTAGCGAATCCATCCCCATTACCGAAAGAGCCTTGAGTATTATTATCAAAGAAGGACTTGTCATAATAGACCAGAGAACCTGCGGATTCCACGATCATATTCATCTGAGTAGGCTTGTAATCGTGACGGCTGGCTGTCACAACGCAATCTCCACCCAAAGAGGTAGGCAGGAAGAGCGAGATAAAGCCTTCACTATTGGTAAAGCCCTTGGCTACTACAGCAGAGGAGGAATTTGACCAGACGGTGACACTCACTCCCTCGACGGGCTCGCCCTGGTTATTTGTAACGGTAACGTCATATACTGATGTTCCCGAAGGTATCGTGGGAGCAGCACTGAGCTCAAGGCCTCCCGGGATACCGACATAGACCTCAACAGTGGGATCGCCCATCAGGTTGCACCAGTGGGCAAAGTAATTTACCTGGTTAGGATTGGTAGCGCTATAGGTGTTATTCAGATAGAGCTTACCATTGAGGATAGCCTCTCCCATAGTCCTCATATGATAAGTGAGGATACCATCATAGATACCACCGGCAAGGGTATTATTGAACATAGTATGAGTACCGGAGGTGGACATTCCTGTAGCAGTGATGGCTCCGGCAGGACTAGCAACTGTTCCGAGGCGCATAAAGGTCTCTGAGTCGGCTGTGCCATTCAAATAATTCCCGGTTCCGCAGGTAAGAATGGTAGCATGAGGCATTTTGACGCCATTGACCAACGAACTGGACGGACTCCATCCGCTCATGCCGATATAGCCGCGATAGTTAAAGAAGCCAACACCCTGATTCACTCCGCTATTCATCGTGGTGGAATAGCCCCCGGTGTAGTTTTCGATAAAGGTGTAGTTTGGATTGACTTGTAGAGCCATCTCCTTGATAAACTTGTTTACATACTTAGTAGATATACCGCTGGAGCTTGGATCCCCCACCAGCACCATCCTGTTTAGCCAGGCGGCAGCCACCGGGTCGATATTGACGTTCTTTTCGTATGTATAGATCTTATTGAACAAGACTGAAAGCTGAGATAGGTTCTCTGCGGAGATACGCCCAATATAAACATCTCCGAGAGTGTCGTTACCAGCCAGATGAGTATAAGGATAATCCCCACCGCCCTGATAGCTCGACCAGGTCTCCGTCCAGCCCGGGATGGCATAAGTTCCGGTTGTATCGCCCAAAAGGATGATATAATCCGGACGAGTCTCAAGATTATTGTATTGAGCTTGTATATAGTTCTTGATCGAAGTGTTTGAGCTACCGGTCTGAGTAGTAGTTACGATGTTTACTTCGTGTCCTTTTTGCCTTTTCCAGGCGACAAACTGTGCAAGCTGCTGCAGAAATGCCTGATCAGTACTTGTGCCGTGGATCAGCAGAATACGGCTATGACGCAACTCCTGACCCAGGATACGGTAGTCGTTAAAATTACTGATGATCGAAGCATAAAGCTTCTCAAAATTGGGATCATAACCGCTGTAGCCCGGCAATTCATTGATGCCCGGCTCGTCGTTGAAACTGATCTCCAGCTCTATATTGTCATAGACTCTCAGTTCCTGAGCTCCTGCATCCCATTGCACGGGATTGATGCTGATCTGCAAGACCCTGAAATCCCTCATTATAGCCGGCTGGGAGTTCTGCATAATCCTCTGCGGATAGAGCCCAGTGCCTTCATAAGCAGCCCGGTTTACGTTAAAAGCTTCTGGTGCGGTTCCATCCGGAATCACAGGATAGGGCTTGATGCCATTTACCACGCGGTAGTTGCCGGCATTGACCCTGATCTCATAATTACCTGTGGGTGGTATGGCAATTGTCGTAGAGTAAAAGGGCAGCTCGGGATAACCGTCTTCACCGGTGAGAGACGCATCAGGCATCGAAAGCCTCTGATAATCTGTCTGAGCGATCTTTTCAGCCTGGTTGACCAATTGAGGGGTCTGCAAGCTGATCATCATACTGCCCCCGGCAGTTGATCTGACTTGCAGAGGATTTGTAGAATCCATTGCATACAGTGTAAACGCTGCCAGAAGCAGCAGGATTGTTCCGACACAAACCTTGTTTTTCATCTGAATCCTTCTTTTATTCATACTAAAAAACCTGAAGCGAATCAGGCTTCAGGTTTCTCAGCTTTGTTTCTTTATGAATGAGTTTGTTTTATCATTTGATCTTGTAAATCAGGACACCCTGATCTCTTGCAGCGACCACTATCTGGTCGCCGTGGAATTTCGCATTGTTCGTATAGCCACAATCTGTAAGCCGCTGCTTGAGTACGGGGCTGGTAGGGCTGGTGATATCAAATAGGTAGATGCCGCCGCTATTGGAGCTAATTACTGCCAGATTACCGGAGACGTCAACCGTCGTGGCATAGCCCGTAGTATCAAAATTGCTTACCAGGACAGGCGCTGCCGGATTGGAGATATCAACTATGCTAAATCCTCCCTGACGTCCCGCCAGATAGGCATAATTACCTACGACTTTAACCTTCTGAGCCTCACCGGGTATGGAAAGCTGACCGATAAGCTGTTGATTGGCTTTGTTATAGATCATCAAGCCAAGCTGTTGTGCCGCGATATAGATGTATTGATCGTTCATATCAAAACCGGAAGCAGAGGCGGGTGTGGACATATTGTCTATGGCAAAACCCATCCAGAGGTTGTTGTCATAGAGACCCTGGCGGAAGTTTCTCCCGGCAGTGAAACCCATCTCGATCTTGTTGTTGCCAATCGGGGTGGGCAGCGCAGTGAATCGCATATCGGACATATCTTGAGTGGCGCCGGTGATCCCATCGATAATCTTCAGGGTATCAGCTTGTGCCAAATCTATGATGTGGATCGTATCCACACCATCCGTCTCCGTAACGAAGAGCCTGTCATACTGGCTAACCACAGAGATCTTTCTGATCCTGTAAAGTGGTTTGAATCCACCGGTGGCTTCCTTTATCTGTGTAAACCAGCGCACATTGCCTGTGCTGCTGTTAATAATGGAAAAGCCACCCTGATCCTGCGCCACATAGATATCATCGCCATCTATGGACAAATCCAGAGGATCTCCAACGATGGGCACTGTGCGCACAAGCTCCAGGACGTCATCTTGCTGATACTGCGTGCTGCGTTTGGCGCAAGCTCCCAGCCCCAGTAAAATTACTCCTGCTACAACCAGAATCACTAGTCTTCGCATATAATAAAACCTCACTATATATGGTTAATTGATTTTCAAATCCATTATTCTAAGGCATGTGCAATTATCGTTCCGAAATATAAAAAGACAATGAAATCGGAGCTATTCCAAAGCAATTCCCTCAGAACAGGGTGCGTTTAAGCCCTCCTCTTGAATTACCGCGTGATCCCGGCGCAAAGCTGCCGCAATTCCCGGGACGCCACCCAGGATTCACCCAGGATTCACCCAAGCATCATGCAGGGATTGAAGCAGCAAGGATGGAGAATCAATAACTTACTTGACAATAAAATGAAAAGCTATTTTACTGCTCACATTGAGGTTAAAATGGTATGGAAACTATAGTATTTTTGGGGATTCAAGGCAGCGGCAAAGGTACGCAAGCCCTGCTGCTAAGCCAAAAAATCCACTACCAGCACATCAATATCGGCGACTTGCTGAGAGCGCAGATATCAGCCCAAAGCGATATTGGGAAGAGAGTTAAGTCTGTGATTGATGCGGGTAATCTGGTGCAAGACGATCTGATCTTTGAGCTGATCTCCAGCTCGATCGATCCCGCTTGTCCGGGCATTATCTTCGATGGTTTCCCCAGAACAAAAGTACAGGCTGAGCATCTTCTGGAGCATTTTCGGGTGAAGACAGTCATCCTGCTCGAGCTCACTGAAAAGATCGCCCAGATCAGGATGGGAGCACGCCTCAATTGCCCGAGCTGCAAAGCGACTTACAACAAGCTAAGCAAAGCTCCAAAAGTAGAAATGATTTGTGATGAGTGCGGCTCAAAGCTGGCTCAGCGCGATGATGATAGTCCCGAGGCAATCCAGAAGCGATTTGAAGAGTTCAGATTGCAGACCTTTCCTCTGATCGAGCTTTTTGAAGAGCGCCACTTACTAAAGCGGGTGCCTGCCAATGGATCGATAGAAGATATCTTTGCAGAGGTCTGCCGAAAACTGGATCTGAAGTGAAGGAAATGGACAAAGGGCCTTACGCAAGATTTCTGAAGATCACGGAAAATCTTGCATATCCACTGGCTATCTGGAGCTTTCTGGTGCTCTTTCTGGAGCCCATTGTAGCGTATTATACAGATTATAAACTGGTGGAAGGCCTTACAGCACTGGCAAATCTGGTGCTTTTGGCCTTGGTGATCCTGGGCAGATTGGCGGTAAAATCCAGCCAGCAAAAACGCCGTATCATCTTCATCGATGTGGTGATGCTGGTGATGGGCATAATGCTGTTTTTCTACCAGGCAAAGTTCGCGGTCTTCGTGCTCTTGATCCGACAATCGTATTTCATTATCACTTATCTGATTTTCAGGGCATTTGAAGGCAGGTTTTTCAAGCTTTTGACCAGCAATCCGCCGGTGACACTGATGTTCAGCTTTTTGGCTGTGATCGTACTCGGCACGGTCTTGCTGATGTTTCCGGCTTCCTCGACCAGCGGACAGGTTACACCCTTTGTAGATGCTTTGTTTACATCTACTTCGGCTACCTGTGTAACAGGGCTGATAGTAGTCGATACTCCAAACTACTTCTCGGTCTTTGGTCAGGTCGTGATCCTGCTATTGATCCAGATAGGCGGCTTGGGAATTATGACGATATCCACAGCTTTTGCTCTGATCTTGGGGCAAAGACTTACCCTCAAGCTGGAAAATGTGATGCACTCAGTAGTTGGTGGCACACCTTCTTTGGATCTGTTTCAGCTATTGAAAAGCATTGTGTTGGTGACCTTGATAATTGAGATCGGCGGAGCAATCGTGCTCTATATGAGTTTTATCCGGGTGATGGAGCCACTCAAAGCTTTTTGGTATTCGCTCTTTCACGCCATCTCAGCTTTCTGTAATGCGGGATTTGCCCTCTATAGCGATAATATGATGGCTTACGCCAAGAATCTGAACGTAAACCTGGGTATCACTTTCCTGATCATACTGGGCGGCTTGGGCTTTACCGTTATCATCGATCTTTACCAGCATCTTACAAATCGCAGAAAACACAGGCATCTCAGCTTGCATACCAAGCTGGTATTGGTAACAACCGCGAGCCTTTTGGCCGGTGGTATGCTGGCATTTTACCTGGCTGAATACAATAATACAATGCGAGGTTTTACCATCCCTGTCCGAGCTATGGCGTCGTGGTTCCAATCAGTCACGACCAGAACGGCAGGATTCAATACGATCGATATTGCGGGGCTCAGCTCTGCGTCGATCCTGGTGTCCTTGCTCCTGATGTTTATTGGAGCATCGCCCGGAGGTACGGGTGGTGGCGTGAAGACCTCCACTTTTGCAGTCCTGATGCTCTCCATTACGAGCCTCTTGCAGGGCAAAAAAGATCTTTCCGTCTTCAATCGCAAGATCTCGCTTTCAAACTTTAGGGAATCTGCCAGTTTGATCACACTGTCGGTACTGATCGTAGTCAGTATTATCTTTGCCCTGATGTTGATCGAACCTTTCCCTTTTGAAGATATAGCCTTTGAAGCTGTCTCCGCCTTTGGAACGGTTGGCTTGTCCACAGGAATTACGTCCAAGCTCTCTGTAGGAGGCAAGTTGCTCATTACTTTGCTGATGTATATCGGCAGAATTGGTCCCTTAACAATGATTTACGCGTTGTCTCTATCCAAAAGGCAGAGCAATATAGAATTTGCAGAAGAGAAAATAGCCGTCGGCTAAGGAGTTGATATGGCGAAATATGCAGTTATTGGAATAGGAAGATTAGGATACACGATTGCGACTATCCTGGCAGAAAACGGGATGGACGTGATCGCAATCGATAAAAACAAGGATTTAATCGATGAGATCAGCGGTAAAGTAACGACTGCTCTTTGTATAGATTCTACAGATGAATCAGCCCTCAGATCGCTGGGCTTGAATGAAGTGGATGCGGTGATCATAGGTATCGGCACCAATATCCAGGAGAGTATCCTCACCGCAGCCATCCTCAAAAAGATCGGCGTTGGGATCATCTATGCCAAGGTGGAAAGCCAGTTGCACGGCAGGATTCTGGAGCTTATCGGGGTGCAGCACATCCTGCTCCCGGAAGAGATGGTGGGCAATCAACTTGCCAAATCCCTGATCTCACGCAATATCCTGGAATATATCAATCTCTCCAGCGGACACATTGTCGTAGAGATGGTGGTGCCCAAGGAATTCGTAGGTAAGACCTTGCAGGAACTGGCACTACCCAGCGCCAGAGGGATAAACGTCATTGCCATCAAGTATAACTACCTGTCGGTCACCGAGGAAGGTAAAAACGTGATAGAAAAGCGCTTGAACGATATGCCCGGAGCAAATGACATTGTGGAAGAAGGTGACGTTCTGATCCTATTGGGACCCAAGGGCAATATCGATAAACTGATTTATGACACTTCGGTGAAGAGGGATTAAGCTATGAAACAATCATTTAAAAGCCGTTTTCACCTGCTGGTGATAATCCTTTTTGCGATCATCGCCGTAGAAGCGCTGCTCCTGCTGTTTTCCATCTCCAGTGCTCAGCAGATCTCGGATCTGGCGACCGATATGCAATCTATCATCATCATCTTTGTCTTTGCTATCTTTGTCTATCTGATAGTGCTTTACAATTATATCCCCTATCGGGTGCACAAGGCTCTAAGAGAGGTGAGAGCCAAGATCGATGAGATCTCCAATGGCAATTACTATATAGATTTTGACTCTTCGCTTTATGATCAGGATGAGGACGTCCAAAGCCTGATCCTGGCTCTGCAAAAGATGCTGGGGATAATTATTCGCTTTGATCAAGCCAAAGCAGACAAGATTTTTGAGCATCATCAGAGGATCAACCAATTGATCGGACTGCTGCCTCAAAGCGTGATCATAACTGGCATCAATGGTGATGTAATCTATTGTAACGAGAACTTTAGGAAGCTTTATCCCACGATCAGCGAGATGAGCAATCTGAACGAACTGATCTTCAAGGAAAACTTTAATCGGCAACTCTTTGATACGATCCTGAATTCACTGCGCTATGGCAACAACCTTGCAGATGTGGTAATTCAGGACGAAAACTCCGTGAGAACGGTAAAGATAGACGGATCTATCATCAGAAATAGAAAAGGCGTAGGCACAGGGGCGGTATTTACCTTGGATTTTAATAAGTGAAGAATCAGAAGATCAAGATAATCTTTGATAGAGCTGAGCCGGAACGCCTGGATAAGTATCTGGTGGATCTCAGAATACAGGAGCTCTATAGCCGCAGCTTTATCGAAAAGCTAATAGCTGAGGATAGAATCCTGGTAAACAATGTCCCGGTCAAAAAGAGCTATCAGCTTGAGATGAATGACGAAATCGATCTCAAGCTCCCTGATCCGGAGCCAAAAGAGGTTGTTCCTCAGGACATCCCGCTGCATATTATCTATGAGGATGATGATCTGGCGATTATCAATAAACCTGCGGGTATGATTGTGCATCCGGGCTTTGGCAATCCTGATCAAACCCTAGTCAATGCCATAATGTATCACTTTGGAGAGAATCTTTCCAGCGGCAGGGAAGTCAACCGTCCGGGGATAGTACACAGGCTGGATCGAGGAACTTCGGGCCTGATGATCATCGCCAAGAACGACCTAATCCAAGCCAAGATCAGCGATATGTTTGCCGAACGTAAGATCAGAAAGACTTATCTGGCAGTTACTACGGGAGTGCCTGACCCGCTTAGCGACAGCATCGAGACCTGTCTGTCGCGCAGCATCTCCAATCCACGCAAGATCTGCGTCTCGGACGAAGGGAAGTGGGCTCTCACCCACTACCGGGCGATCAAGCTTTATCACTACTTTGCCTTGCTGGCGATCCAGCTTGAGACCGGCAGGATGCATCAGATCAGGGTGCATTTGGCTCATGTCAATTACCCCATTCTGGGAGATCTCTTGTACAATACGAGGCGCTATGTTCACTCCATAGTGCCGGAAAATATGAAAAGAAAAGTAACAGAGCTCTTGACAACCAAGCTGCTCAGACAAGCCTTGCACGCATGGAGGTTGGAATTTGTCCATCCCCTTAGCGGTAAGCTGATCGATGTCCAGGCACCCTTGCCGGAAGATTTTATTTATTGCCTTGAATGGCTTACTAGATTCTTTGGCACCGAGCTCGATACCCAGTCCATCGATAGCGTTTTGGACAGGGAACTCAAGACCAAATACGACCCAAGAGAAGATATATGAAAGGATTTACCAGTATAGACGATGCCATCCTGGCAATCAAAGCCGGTGAGATGATTATCGTCGTGGATGACGAAAACAGAGAGAACGAAGGCGACCTCCTGATGGCAGCCGACAAGGTTAGCCCTGCCGCTGTAAACTTTATGATCACCCACGGCAAAGGATTGCTCTGTGTACCAATGGAAGAAGACAGACTCTCACGTCTGGAGATTCCCTTGATGACCAATGAGATTACAGAGCGTCACGGTACCAAATTTACCATCTCAGTGGATGCCATCGAAGGCACAACCACCGGGATCTCAGCAGCCGAGAGAGCCCTTACCATCAAGCTCCTGGCTGATCCACGCTCTCGTCCCGAGCAGTTTATGCGCCCGGGTCACATTTTCCCTCTAAGAGCCGAGAAAGGCGGTGTCCTAAAACGTGCCGGACATACAGAAGCAGCCGTTGATCTGGCTCGACTGGCAGGACTCTCCCCCATCGGGGCAATCTGCGAAATCATCCGTGAAGACGGTGAGATGGCTCGCCTTGACGACCTCTATCCCTTTGCGGAAAAGCACTCACTCAAGATGATCACAATTGCAGATCTGATTGACTACCGCAGGCACAAAGATAAGCTCGTGAAGCAGGTCAGCAAAGCCCAGCTTCCTACCGACTACGGTATGTTTGAGATATCTACTTACATCAGCACAGTGAGTGATGAGTATCATATTGCCCTCACTATGGGCGAGATCAGCAAGGAAGAACCTATCTTGGTGAGAGTTCATTCCGAATGCCTTACCGGGGATGCTCTGCACTCCAGGCGTTGTGATTGCGGAGAGCAGCTAAAGCGTTCCTTTGAAGTAATCTCCGAGGCAGGCAAAGGCGTTATCCTCTATATGCGTCAGGAAGGACGTGGTATCGGATTGTTAAACAAGATCAAAGCTTATCACTTGCAGGATAATGGACGCGATACTGTCCAAGCTAATATCGAGCTGGGTTTTGATGCAGACCTGCGTGATTACGGCATTGGAGCTCAGATACTCAAGGATTTGGGGCTCAGAAAGATCCGCCTCCTGACAAACAATCCCAAGAAGATCATCGGACTGCAGGGCTATGGACTGGAGATTGTCGATCGCGTACCTATTGAAATACAGCCAGTCAACGACAACCTCAGCTACCTACAGACCAAGAAAGACAAGATGGGACACATCCTCAATGGCATCTGATAGCAGATACCTTTCAAGACTAATACTGTCGCTGTTTCTACTGCTATCCGGCATTATGCTCCACGCAAAAGAGCCGGTCTTTCCCGCTCCGGTGGGATTCGTAAATGACTTTGCCGGTATATTGGCAGACAGCACCAAGGTTTCAATCAACGACTGGGCTATTGAGCTCAAAGAAAAGACCGATGTAGAATATGCCATCGCTATCTTTAGTGACTTGCAGGGGATGAACGAGCTGGATTATGCCGTAAAACTCTGGGAAGCATGGAAGATAGGTAATAGCAACGACGAAGGGGTCTTGCTTGTGATGGGAGTAAACGACCGCAGAATCCGCATCGAGGTCGGCTATGGCTCCGAAGGCTATGTCACAGACGCTTTCTCATCCCAGGTATTGGGAGAGATGAGCAAATTCCTTACCAAAGGCAGTGAAGACTGGAACCAAGCCTTTATGCAGGCAAGCCTGATCATCCTGGGTCAGATTGCCGGCGAGAAAGGCGTTACCCTCACAGGGATGCCCGAATACCGCAACAAAGGCTCAGAAAGAGCTGCAGGCGGTGGTGTGGCGACCCTGGTCATCTTCATCATCCTGGTCATCGTTACGCGAGGCAGGATCTTTGAATGGCTCCTCTGGATGTCCATTCTGGGTGGACGCGGTGGCGGCACCTGGGGCGGCGGAGGTTCCTGGGGAGGAGGCGGTAAGAGCGGAGGCTCCAGCGGTGGCTTTGGCGGATTTGGTGGCTTTGGCGGTTTCGGAGGAGGCCGTTCCGGTGGTGGTGGTGCAGGAGGAGGTTTTTAATGATATTTCTCAAATCCTTATTGTTCATAGTGTGGAACGTCGCCATAGGCGTATCCTTGGTTTATCTCTTCAACTGGCTGCTCTTCAATCGTAAAGCACGTTATATCTTCAATTGGCGTATCCCGCTCACACCCGGATTCCTGGTTAGCAAAAGAGACTGGCTCTTCACCAAAGCCAAGGATATTCTGCACGACTATCTGAATCAAGCCACAGATTATGCCCGTAAAAACGGCTATCTTGCCAAGTGGGAACAAGCCATTCGGGACATAGTCTTCGAGAAGGTCTCGTTCATTGAAGACTGGCCCCTGATCCCCAGATCGATCAAATTGCAGATCAAAGGACGCTTGGCAGAAGCTGCCAAGGGAATAGCCTCATCGCTGCTTCGCAAGCTTGTGCCACATCTGATCGAGCAGTGGCGAGTGGAACATATGATCGAAGATTTTGACGAGAAGTTTAG
This sequence comes from uncultured Candidatus Cloacimonadota bacterium, assembly GCA_964433815.1. Taxonomy (GTDB): domain Bacteria; phylum Cloacimonadota; class Cloacimonadia; order Cloacimonadales; family Cloacimonadaceae; genus PHBP01. The sequence continues at coordinate 84,245 of CAYSSP010000005.1, read as the reverse complement.
TATCGAGTTCTTTTACGGCTACTTCAAGCAGTACATTTACAAGCCTCTGATCTACATCTTTATGGGCTTGAACTTCCTGATTGGCGTCACCAATATGATCCTCTATCTACTATTGTCCATATTCTAATGTAAGATGCGTAAACACCGTCTCTTGCGGAAGCTACTCGGTCCCGACCTGATGAGGGCTGACAACCGCAAGCTGATCGTTCGTTTCTTTTACGTCTGCCTCTTTATACTCCTGCTACTTCTGCTCTCCAGTTGGCTGGTCTGGCTGTTTGAGACCGATGCCAAAAGCCCCAGCATCCGCAGTTTCTGGGATGGACTCTGGTGGGCAGTAGTCACAATCGCCACAGTCGGTTATGGCGATGTCGTCCCCGGTACATCCGCCGGCAGGGTAGTCGGATACATCCTTATCGTAATGGGCTTTGTCCTGCTTTCAGTCTTCACAGGCTTAATCGCCTCGCTGTTTGTGGAAGACAAACTCAAAGGAGCCAAAGGTTTGAAACAGATCAGAACTCACAATCACATAATTATTTGCGGCTGGAACAAGACTGCCTCATCCATCCTGACAGCCCTGCAGGAAAAGAGTCCCGACAACTTGGAAATCTGCCTCGTGATGAATCAAAGCGCAGAGTTCTTTGAAAGCCTCGAAAGCCAGTATGCTGCTCTCCAACTGAAGTTTATCCGTGGTGAACCCAGCCAGGAAGAAGTGCTCAAACGTGCCTCAGTCTCTACTGCTTCCCAAGTAATCGTGCTGGCGGACGAGAGCCTCGACCGCCTGGTTGCAGACGACCGTAGCATCATTATTGCCAATACTTTGCAGTATATGATCGCCAAAGACAAGATCACTGTCCAACTGCTCAATCCGGATAATGTAAGCCTGCTTTCCCGCAGCGGAATCAATGACATCGTCGTTTTTGACGATATCGGAGGCTATCTCCTGGCAGATAATATCTTGGATAATAGCAGCTTATGCATCTATAGCGAACTGCTTCGCGCCAAAGACAAGCATCTGCATACGATTCCCATACCGGCTGAATTCGTCGGCAAAAGCTATGGCAGTTTCTTCGATCACACCTACGCACAAAACCAAAAGCTGCTCCTGGGCTTGATCAATAAAGAACCAGTTTTGGAGCTTGATTCCATCTTTTCCGATGACACCTCCGCTATCGACCAATTCATCAAGACTACCCTGGCAAAATCCCGCAAACTACGTCCGGAAGAGCGCGCCAACATTCGGTGGAATCCTTCCCGCGAGAGCTTGATCCAAGACAATGACCATGCGATTGTGATGTGAGGTAAGAGTATGATTGATATAGCATTACTTCAAAAGGTCAGGATCTTCTCAGGGCTCTATCCCCAGCAAATGCAACTCCTACAATCGATCCTCAAAGAAGCCCGCTTTTCCAAAGGCGATTACATCCTCAAAGAGGACAGCCTGGGTGATACAATCTACCTGCTTACAGAAGGTAAGGTAAAGGTCACCAAGGAATTAGTAAAAGGGATAGACGAGAATAAATCCGGCGACAAAGTGCTGGCAAGCCTTGAGGCCAGCCTCCTCCCCACCTTCGGGGAAAACGGCATTCTGGGTCACGCACCCAGAACAGCAAACGTCATTGCCGCAACGGATTGCCTCTTGTACTATATCACCAAACAGGATTTCGATCTGCTTGCCACAAAGGATGTCAACGCTGCCTATCAGATTACTCTGAATATTGCGCAGGTGCTTTCAGACCGTTTGCATAGCACCGATGAAAACCTCGTTAAGCTGGCAACCGCTCTATACATAGCTGTTCAGCAATAACTTATCCACGATCGTCGGATTAAGGCACCCCATAGGGCTCTGCTTGATAGGATGCTTGTATCCTGCTTCTATCCTGCTTGAATCCTGCATGAACATGCATGATACTACTGTCCTGCAAGGTTTTATGGATTATCGATTGAAAGGGTGGGCTAAAAGGCTGGATTGGGGAAGTTTAGGCTCCGCTACTTTCCAGGATCACGTAGGCAATGGCATAATCCTTTTCGTGGCTGAGAGATAGGTGGAGTCCGTCAATACCGTGCACGCGGACATATTCCAGGCTGGCATTGTGTAGAACGAGCTCCGGTTTACCCAATTCATCGGAGACCACTTCGATATCTGCCCAATTGATTTTACCATCCCAGCCTGTACCAATCGCTTTCATCACAGCTTCTTTGGCAGCAAAGCGTGCAGCATAGCTTTGGTATTTTGATGCCCTTGATTCGCAATAAGCTATTTCATTTGGGGTGAAGACCTTATCCACAAAGCGGGGATTGTTTGTGATAGTGCGTTCCAATCTCGAAACCTGGATAATATCAGTGCCTATACCTTTGATCACGAGAGGTTTCCCTCCAATCTCAGGAGCATTTCCTTGAGCTCCAATCCCCCGGCATAACCGCGCAGGTTGCCGTCTTTTCCGATTACTCTGTGGCAGGGAATGATGATGGCAATTGGGTTCTTGTTGATAGCGTTACCTACTGCGCGCGAGGCATTTGGACGTCCAATGGCTATGGCGATATCGCTATAAGTTCGTGTCTCTCCGTAGGGTATCTTCAGTAGCTCGGTCCAGACCTGTTTTTGAAAGGCAGTTCCATCGGGCATTAGCGGCAGATCAAAAGTCTTACGCTGGCCTTGGAAGTATTCCAAGAGCTGTGCTTTAACCTGCTTTTCCAACACCGTGAGCGGACGCTGAGGCTGGTCGTTGGTGGTGAAGCTCAATGATTTGAGCGCATCCTCAGTGCAGATTAGATCGAACTTGATACTTATTTTCATAGGTTTCATAGGCTTGCCTTGTATTAGCTTGGTATGACTGAGCTAAAGAAAAAGCCCCAAACCAGCGGGTGGCAGGGGCTGTGAATCTGTGAATTACGCATTTAGGCAGTGAATCTTCTGCGTTCTTTGATCCTGCCGGCTTTGCCTTTGGCGCTGCGCAGGTAGAACAGCTTGGCACGACGGACTTGACCGTGACGGACGATCTCGAGTCTGTCGATATTGGGTGAATGTTGGGGGAAAATTCTTTCCACGCCGATACCATTCGACACCTTGCGTACTGTGAAGGATTTGGAAATTCCGGCTCCACGCTTCTGGATGACGATGCCTTGGAAAACCTGAATACGCTCTTTGCTTCCTTCTTTTATTTTATAATGGACCTTGACCGTATCGCCTACGCGATAATCGGGAAAGTCGGTTCTGATTTGGTCTCTGCCGATTGTTTGCAGAATATCCATGGTTCCTCCCATTTATATTTTCGGAAGTGATGCGGTCCAGCACTATGGCAACTGCACTGCGAACAGAAAGATGATTGTAAGATCCTGTGCCCTTAATCGGCATCAGGACGTAATCCGCAGAACGGTGAATTTCTTCAGCGAGGCCATAACCGGTGCCAAACAAAAGCAGTGCCGGACGAGAGCCTGCGCAAAGTGAATCGAGATCCCCAAAGCTAATCTGGCCCGGGATCTCCCTTGCAGTGGTCGTTATTACTATGGGCTGCAACCCTTCCTGACTTGTAATCTGTGATATGAGCGCTTCAATGCTCTCGAGGCAAGATACCTTGGCGAGAGCTTCCCGGCGATCGGGATTATAGATCAGAGCGTCGTGGGTATCCCAGAATTTGGTGATACGACCGACCATCTCTCTTTGAAGCGGATCGGGACTGATAATCGTATAAGATGCGATTCCGTAACAGGTGGCTGTTCTGGCGATATCGTGGATATCAAGATTGGCAATTGAGGTCATGATGACATCCCCGTGCTTGTTATATACGGGATAATGCACCAAAGCCAGAAAAAGCTTAGTCACGCTTGAGAAGATCCGGCCTGCGCATGCGGGTAAGCTGCGTGGCTTGGTCTTTTGCCCAGGCTGTGATCTTTTTGTGATTGCCTTGCTTTAGCACATCCGGCACTCCCAATCCCATAAATTCATCAGGACGGGTGTAGCAGGGAAAGCCAAGCAATCCATCATAAAAGGAATCACTTTCGGCAGATCCGATATCGGAAAGAACTCCCGGCAAAAGCCTCGCCACTCCATCAATAAAGACCATTGCGGCCAGCTCTCCCCCGGAAACGACATAATCTCCAATGGAGATCTCATCGCTAACGGCAAGATCGCGAACGCGCTGATCAATATCTTTGTAGTGACCGCAGAGGAGTATCAAACGATCCAGCTTGCTGTAATGAAGCAAGATCTCCTGAGTAAGCGGTCTGCCCTGAGGGCTGAAGTAGATCACTGGAGCGGGGCCATCATCGAGAACACTATCGATTGCTTTGATGACGGGCTCTGCCTGCATAACCATGCCGGCAAAACCGCCATAAGCGTAGTCATCGACTTGACGATGCTTGTTTGTGCTAAAATCGCGGATATCGGTAAAGCGTAAGTCCAAAGCCTCCTGACGGATGGCCTTGCCGATCATACTGCTGCTTTTAAAGCCTTCAAAAATCCCCGGGAAGAGGGTAAGCGTGTTTATCAGCACGGCTTTAGTCCTCCTGCGGGATCAGCTCTTCCAAGTTGTTTAGCTCGATCACAGCAGCTTCGGCATCCGCGCTGATCACAAAATGATCAACGAAGGGCACCAAGAGCTCCTGCTCGTCCGGGCTTTCAATCTCCAGAACGTATTGGGCATTATTGTGAAAGTATGACCTTAGCGTACCTATCTGCTTCCCATTGTACCTTACAGAGGCACCAATGAGAGCATCAAGCTCGTCGTCCTCGGAATCGATATCCTCGGGAGCAACAGCCAGGATAGCTTCCCGGTGCTTTTGACGCTCCTGCTGGATACCATCCTCGCGGAACTTGATCCATATCTTCTTATCAGTCTCTTTTAGTTCACTGATACTAACGTAAAACACTCTATCGCTGTTAAAGATCAGAAACACCTCATCCAGCTCTTTCAGCAAGTCCCGATACTGAGGTTTCACCATTACATGGTAGTATCCACCAGTATCAAGACCGCCAAGCCTGCCTATTCCGATGAGGTCTTGAAGGTTCATTTATTCGATAATTTCGAGTTCTGCTCGTTTTCCTTGCTTGGTGCTCACTGCGTTGATGATCACACGGATAGCTCCGGCGGTTCTGCCGCGCTTTCCGATCACCTTACCGATATCGCTCTTAGCCACTCTAAGTTCATAGAGAGTAATCTTGTCTCCGGCAATCTCAGTGATGTTGACTTCGCTGGGATCATCAACCAGAGCCTTGACCATAAATTCAATAAGCTCTTTCATTTTGCACCTCTTAAGTACTTGACTTCAGTTCTCAGGCTTCTTGTTCGGCTTTCTTTTGGGCTACCTTATGCTCGTGCCAAATCTGCAGGACGCCGGCTCTGCGAAGCAGGGAGCGCACTGTATCAGTAGGCTGGGCACCGACGCTCAGCCAGTAGATGGCACGATCGGTTTCGACATTGAGCTTCAGGTCTTTCGGCTTGGGGTCGTACCAACCAACGCACTCAATATATTTGCCATCACGCTTTACGCGGGAATCGACAGCAACGATGCGATAGAAGGGTTGGTTGTTGGCACCCATCCGTCTCAATCTCAGCTTGACCATTATTTCTCCTTGTATTTCATTAACTTTTACACTTAGAGTGCCACATTTTTCCGGGAACACGATTTCGTCAAGCCATTTCTTTGAAAAAATATAGGGCTTGTGTGGCAGATTGATCACGCAGGCTAAAAGATCAGCTCGGAGACATCAAATGGGATAGCTCCACGGTATTCGTAAGGCCTCGAGATTTCCATGCCAAAGGCATCGATCACAACAGTTCCCGTGATCCGATAGCCGATTTCTCCGCGTACGACTCCGCCCAAGGCGTTGATGATCGATTTGAAGTTGTTGATACGCATTATCATAGTGCCATTCTTGCTGTAGATATCCTCTGTAAAACTCAGTTGATATTCCAGATTGGCAGTGCCCACTTTGCGGTCGTTAATCAAGACTTCGGCAGGAAAATTCCTGAGTCTGAAGGACAGTCCATAAGGATTGAGGATCAGAAATTCCGATTTGACCTCGGTAGAGGTAATCCCCCAATCCGAGATATAGGTCCTTTGCAGGCGGAAGAGATCCTGTCCATTGGCCGAAAACCTGGGTATCAGATCCGAGATATAATCCCTGATATTCAGTTCATAAGGCTCTTCGAAATTGATCCGTTTCGTACAGCCCAGAGCCTTGCCACGCCCCTGCCCAACTATGTAAAAGAAGACTACCTGATCCGAGTGACTGATCATCTTTGCTGTCTTGCGGGTATCCAAGAAGACATTAAAATCTATATTGGTCGATCTGGTGCCCGGGATCATAATCTTATTGTTCATTCTGGCGGTGCCGATTGCCACTCTGTCCCGATCCAAAAGCGTAAGATTCAGCTCATTCAAGGTAAGCTTGTAACTATTGGGATTATTGACTTTAACGCTAATCAAAAGATTAGTCTGATCAGGTGTCATCGAAGCTATCCTGATATCGTGGATCTTATCGACCGTGGGTTTCTTGAAGAGCCGGCAAGAGCTCAAACTCATTACCATTACCAGCATAATGATTATCTGAATCGTTCTTTTCATTTCAAAAATTCCTTTACTTATTGTCACAGAAACGTCTAAACCAGATCTCCTGCGCTATGACGTTGAACAACATCTCGGCAGGAGCCTGCTTGCCACCCAGATATTCTTTCCACTTGCGATGAATAATCGGCAGATTCCACAAACCCCTGCGTCTGAACTCACCAGAGTGGATTATCTCCTCGATATAGGGCTTTAGGTGACCCTTCATCCAAGTGCTAAAGAAGGGAGAGGAAAAGATTCCCTTATCCTTTCGTTCATAGATCTCAAGCGGCACGATTTCTTTCATCGCCTCACGATGTATGTATTTGTGAATAGGAGCTTTAATCTTATAATGTGCGGGCAGGCTAAAGGCAAAATCCACCAGCCTGTGATCCAGGAAGGGGACTCTGCTCTCGACTGAATTAGCACTGGACATACGATCCTCCAGATGCAACAGAGTCTGTATTGAGGTGCTGTGCAGCATATTAAAGAGGAAATTATCCAGCCTGGAGCCTTTGATATCGTGAATCTGCCCCAGAATGCCGCCTGAGACACCGGTTCTCGCCTGCTCGATGAAGTCCTGGTTAAAAGGCTCAAAGCGGTAATGGCTGAATTCGAGCTTGTAGAGAGCTGATTCCGGCAGGGCTGCGGATAGCATCACTTTGCTTAGCTTGGATACTGCTCCGACGGGCTTATCTCCTGACAAATAGTCTTTTAGCTCCTTCTGCAACTTACCGAACTGTCCTCCCCGGATCTGATCGGCAAAATAGCGGTAAGCTGAATGACGATAGCCGGCAAACAGCTCGTCCGATCCCTGTCCCGAAAGCAAGACCTTGATCCCCTGCTCTCTCGCGGCGTGCATCACAGCCCATTGAGAAGTATATCCGGCACGTGTGGGCAAATCGTTGAAATATGTTACGTTACTTAGCCAATCCCAGGCATCCTGTGCTCCGGGTGAGACATAGTGAGAAAGAGAGCCGGTCTGTTCCACAATCAGATCTATCCACTTTCTTTCATCGAGAGCCGGATCATCTGAATAAAAGCTGCTGAAAGTCCGCATCCCGTGGCCGGATTGACGGTGCGCGCTGCAGACAATCGCCGATGAATCCATCCCGCCTGACAAACTTGCCGCCACCTCCACATCGCTGCGTAGATGCAAGCCCAAGCTCTCCTCAAACAAGCCGCGATAGGTCTCCACAGCTTGTTCAAAGCTCAGTCCGGACTTGCCAAAGCTCTCTGTATCAAGCTCATAATAAGGCTTGATGTTGATTTCTCGACCGGAGACGATCATATTGTGCCCCGGCTGTAGAACCCTGATCCCTTTCCAGAATGTCTCTTCGCCATAAACCAAGAGCGAATTGATCTTCATCGAGCGCCAGATCATCGGATTATTCAAAGTTTTATCTATAGGCAGATCCAGTAGCTGCTTCATTTCGGAGCCCCAGTAGAGCCCCTGATCCGTCTTTGCATAGTAGAAGGGCTTTATTCCAAAACGATCCCGGGAGACGAAGAGCCGTTGTCTTTTCTGATCCCAAATCACAAATACCCACATACCGATAAAATGATCGACGCAGGCATCGCCCCAATGATGATAAGCCTTAAGGATTACTTCCGTGTCAGAATGTCCCGCAAAGCTATAGCCCTGCGCGATCAATTCCCTCAGCAACTCCCGATAGTTATATATCTCACCATTGAAAGTGATGCTAAGCCCCAGTTCTTCGTCATACATGGGCTGATGCCCTGCCTGTGAAAGCTCAAGAGTGGAAAGCCTGCGAAATCCCAAGCCCAGAGAAGCCCGGGCATTACTCGACAGGAGGGGACAGAGCTGCCTCGCCTCATCGGTCGATTGAGGTCCCGAATACGAGCATGCCTTCCCGGCAAGCCTGTCGATCAACAGATAGCCCTCATCGTCCGGCCCGCGATGCCGGATTATATCCGTCATCTTTTTCAGCTCGTTGATATCGACTACTGCCTTGGGATCAAAGAGATAGATTCCGCTTATTCCGCACATATTACTTTCCTTTGTGGCAGAAAAGACCAGTCACCAAAAGAGTCAAGGAAATTATTGGCAGCAAGGTTAAACACCTCATTTAGCATTCAGATCGCCCGAAATCACACCTCACATTTTCCATCCCTGCCATTCTCCCTGCTTAAATTCTTGGGAGATCCCCGGGTGATGCCCGGGTGATGCCCGGGTGACGGCCCGGGGATCGCCAGCGTAAAACCCGCGAATCGCCACAGCATTCAAAAGGCAAGGATAGACAGCGAAAAATTTATTGACAGTGAACCGGCTTTTTGAAAAAATGACTATTCAAATACGCTAAAAGGAGTCGTCGTGAAGACAGAACGTTTCAACCGCATACACAGCCGCACCGAAGCGCTCTATGAAGTGCTTTCCCGAGCCATTTGGACCGACGACGAGGAGGTATTGCTACAACTATCCGTTTTTAGCGCAACATTGACACCTCTTTTCCCTGCTTCCGAAGCTCATTAGATTTAGATATTGAGGCATCGGCTTCCCCCGATCTACAGGATTTTTCCCCAAATCCCGGTATTTCTTACCGGATTTCCCTTTAATCCATAAATAAAAGAGGTGAACATGCAAGCATTAGGAAGACAGATTCTCGTAGAATTCTACGATTGTGATAAAGACATTTTGACAGACGAGCAGGCGATCCGCACAGCCATGATCGATGCCTGCAAAATCGGAAAGGCAACTGTTGTGACTGATACCTTCCATTCTTTTAGCCCTTATGGCGTGAGCGGAGTGGTGGTTATCGCCGAATCTCATGTGGCAATCCACACCTGGCCCGAATATGGCTATGCTGCCGTGGATATCTTTACCTGCGGAGAAACGATCTCTCCCTGGGAACTCTTTCACCATCTCAAGGAAGAATTCAAGAGCAAGCACTGCAGTAATATGGAGCTGCGCAGAGGGCTCTTTGAAAATGGCGGAAACCCAATCAAACACAAGCCGGATGCATCATGAACAGATGGCATTCTGATTATCACAGCCCTCATCGCGCGTTGAGCTTCGAGGTGAGCCGGTCGCTCTACACGGAAACGAGTCCGTTCCAGCAAATCGAAATCCTTGAAACACCGGAATTTGGCAAGGTAATGCTCCTGGATGGAGTATTGATGGTTACCGAAAAGGACGAATTCGTCTATCATGAGATGTTGGCACATCCCGCACTCTTTACGCATCCCAAGCCCTCCAGAGTCCTGATTATCGGAGGTGGAGATTGCGGTACGATGAGCCGGGTACTGATGCACAAAGACGTGGAAAAGCTTGTTCAAGTCGAACTGGATGAAATGGTTACGCGCGTCTCCAAGGAGTACTTCCCAGCCCTCACCGCTGCCTGTGATGATCCCCGAGCGGAACTTATTTTTGCGGATGGCATCAGGTATCTCAGGGAAACGGACGAGAAGTTCGATGTGATCCTGATCGATTCGACCGATCCGGTTGGCCCGGCGGAAGGACTCTTCAGGCGTCCCTTCTTTGAGGATTGCAAAAAAGTACTGACGGATGATGGCATTCTCTGCCTGCAATCCGAAAGCCCCTGGATTGAGAGCCTGAGGCCGGTAATCAGCGAGGTCAATCGTGACCTGAAGAGTCTGTTTCCATGTGTGAGGGCATACAGCGCTGCTATACAGACTTATCAAGCCGGATTGTGGCTCTTTCAGATGGCCTCGTTGGCACACGATCCACTGGACTTGTCTATCAATTCCAAGATCTCCGAGGCAGACCTCAAATGCCTTTACTATCATGCTAAACTGCATTATAGTTCATTCGTGCTGCCTGCTTTTGTAGAAAAATTACTCAATTGAGCTTGACAAGTTTATGGATGCTTGTAAGCTGTAACAAATTCAAAGGCTTGTGACCCAGGAGGTACAGATGCCGCAATACAAGACGGTTCTTAGCTTGGCCTTGATAATAGTGCTCTTAGCCGAGTTTGCTGCTATTATGGGAATTTTTACGGAAGGCGGAGATGGTTCTTATGAATTCACTTCTCTGCACCAGCAAAAAGTAATGATCTATGGCAGGGGTATTTACAAGGATATGCCTGCGGAAGTGGCACCTCAGGGGATAGCACAGGACTATGTAACTCTGTTTTTGGGCATACCGCTGCTCTTGATCGCTTTGATCGGGGCTCAGCAGGGAAATGCCCGTTCCAGGCTGCTCCTGGGCGGAGTCCTGCTTTACTTCTTGGTGACCTACCTGTTTTGGTTGACCATGGCGGCGTTCAACGATCTGTTCCTGATCTATGTGCTGATCACCTCGCTGAGTTTCTTTGCGTTTCTCTTGGTCTTGCTGCATCTTCCTCCCCGCAAAGTAAAAGCTACATTTGTCAATCCCATGCCCAGAGGAGCTGCGGCGATCTTCCTGATCGTATCGGCGGTGCTTGTAGCCGGGATGTGGCTATCCAGGCTGCTGCCTCCGCTGATCCGGGGCACTGTTCCCCCTGAGCTTTACCACCTTACGACAATGATCGTGCAGGGCTTGGATCTGGCTCTGTTTTTACCTATATCTCTGATAAGCGGTGTCCTGCTTTATCGCAAGAGTCACTGGGGTTACCTGTTCGCCCCGATCTACTTGGTCTTTTTAGCGATTTTGATGACGGCTCTTTTAGCCAAGCTGGCATATATGCATATTGAAGGTTATCCCTCCCCGGTGGGAGTTTATTCGTTGATAGGTTTGCTTTGGGCTGGTGCTGTGTACTTTTGCGTGGCCTGTCTGAGGGGAACCCGATAGGCGGCAAAGCTATTTATACTAATGATTACGGCATCACTTTCAGGTGTTTATGAAGATGCGAAATAGCTCTGGTGTTGTCAAATTTCCCCTTGGCTTTGTGGCATTAGGACAAAAAAAAGATTGACGGATGATGCCCAAGGCTTTCTCTTGATAAAAAAATAACAAAAGAGGTGGACAATGAGTTCTCGAATTCTTCTCGTCGATGATGACCGTTTATTGCGGGAAGTAATCGGGGAACATCTGTCTGCTTTTGGCTTCGATGTGGATTTGGCGGAAGATGGCGAACACGCCTATGCCAAATTTATGCCGGGTAAATACAAGCTGGCCATCATAGACCTTATGATGCCGGGGATGAACGGTCTGGAATTGATGCACAAGCTACTCGAGGAAGATGATCAGATGTTTTGCCTGATCATGACCGGATATCCCACTATTGATTCGGCATACAAATCCATGGTTGAAGGTGCAAGTGACTATATTATCAAGCCCTTCCAACTGATGGAACTCATCAATATAGTACAAAAATACATCAAGTAATGGCTTATGATATCTCGTCGGTAGCCTCTGCTGATTTCAAAACGCAGAAGGCAATCGGCTTTTGGAGTGATCCCCGCTTCATGGCCGCCGTCGCAACGGCATTGGACCTGGAGCCGAGGATCATTTTGTGTTATAAGGGGGATGATCTGCAGGCAAGCCTGCCTGTCTATGTGCAATCTCGGCTTGGCATCAAGTATCTGGTGCATCCATCCTTATCTTACTATCAGGCATTGGATTTCTATTTTCAGGACAATCTCGCAACTGCCCGCCGTGGGCTGGACGAACTCACTATCACCAGAGAGATAGCAAGCCACATAAAGGGCAAATATCGCAAAATCTACATCAATCTCGCTCCGCAGAATCATGATGTTAGAGGCTTCTGCCTGAGTGGATTCAAGGCAAAACCTCTTTATACCTATGTTTGGCCTACCGGTGTGGAACCCCAGCCCCTCAACGATGAAAGAAAGAGGCTCAAACTTGCGGAATCAAGAGGCTATACCCACGACGAGGTGTATGATCCTGATTGTTTTGTGAGGCTCTACAAGGCTATGAACGAACGTAAGGGGCAAGATCCCGGAATCAGTTTGGCAAAGCTGACTGAGTTCTTTGGCAGCTTGCATGCTCAAGGCTTGCTGGTGCAAAAGAATATCCGACTGGGGACTGAGGTGGTCAGCGTGGATTACGTGCTTGGTAATGGCACCGGAACAGGCTATGCGGTAATAAAAGCATCCAAAGAAGAGGAGATGGCTTACGGGGTTAGTGGCCTGCATACCATGATCAGTTTGGATAGCTTCAAAGACCGTTACACCGAGATAGACTTCTGTGGGGCAAATGTGCCGGAAGTGGCTCGCTTTAAAGCTGCTATGGGTTTATCCTTGAAATTATTCTTCCAGGTTGCGACTTGAGGTGGTTTAATTGTTGATTTTACTTATTTTTTCTTGTGTCGAGGATATATGAAAAGAATACTGGTTATGCGAGGTGGTGATTCCCCTGAAAGGGAAATATCTCTGAAGAGCGGCGCTGCGGTCTTGCAGGAGCTTGGCTCGCTGGGATACGAAGTAGTGGATTTTGACCCCGCGGATTACCCTCATTTGAATGAGTTATTAAACAAGATAGAGCAATACCAGCCAGATCTCATCTTCAATGCGCTGCATGGCGGTAGCGGAGAAAATGGCGAACTGGCAGCCGCCTTGGAGCTTGCGGGCTGGAGCTTTACAGGCTCCGGATCACGCGCCAGCGTCTTGGCAATGGACAAGTATGTCTCAAAGCTGATCGTTCAAGCGGAAGGACTGCCGGTTCCGGATTATGTGATGATGCGTTATGACCTTCTGGAAGACTATCAGGATAGCACTGATTATGAAGGTTTTGTAACAAAGCTTGGCCTGCCGATGGTCGTAAAGCCGGTAGATGCAGGTTCATCGGTCGGAATCAGCTTGGTTGAGAAGCTTGAGCATCTCAAGCCGGCAGTGGTCGAGGCATTTAAATACTGTGATAGAGTGCTCGTAGAACAATACATCCCGGGCCGGGAGCTTACCGTTTCCGTAATTGCCGGCAAAGCTCTGCCGGTTGTGGAAATCAGGCCGGTCTCAGGATGGTATGATTACGAGAACAAATATACCAAAGGGAAGACGGAGTATATTGCTCCGGCAGTACTTAGCCCTGCTGAATCAGAGCTTCTCAAGCTCTATGCCGAGAAGATCTGGAAGGCACACTCTCTGGCAAATTATGCCAGAATTGACTTTAGATACGATGGAAACAAAGCTTGGTTTCTGGAAGTGAATACTCTACCGGGTATGACAGCCCTCAGCTTGGTGCCAATGGCGGCCAAGGCTGAAGGGATGAGCTTCGGAGACCTCTTGGAGAAAATAATAGAAACAGTAAATATGTGAGTTTTCAAGGAGGATACCAATGAAAACCCGTTTGTTAACATTTGTACTGCTGTTGATCTTGGCTCTGCCGCTGATGGCACAGGAGATGACGGCTACCTTCAGCCCTTCCACGATTTATGTGAACAACTTTAATACGGCCAGCTTTGATCCCACAGATCCGGGTTCACAGCCACTGCTAACCACTCTGACCATCCGCAACAATACAGCCGAGAGCTTTGTCTTTCTGCTTAAGATTGCGGTAAAATGGAACGACATAGAGCTTACAAACGCTACTTTCCGCTCCAAAGAGCCAATAGCTGCCAACAACAACTTCTATCCCCTCACAAACAGGGATCTGATCACGACATCCTCCAGTTCCTACTTCAATGAAGAAGGCGTGGGCGGAATCTCTTTGAATTCTGTGATCGAGAACAACGATGTGCTAAGAAGTGCAGTCTTGGCAGGATTCTTCCCGGATGGCACAGTAAAGCTGGAAGTCTCAGTCAAGAAGCTGGGAGCGAGTGCTTATACCAATCCCGCAGTCTTTTCCATCGTGGTGCGCAATGCCGGCACCATAGCATTGGTCTCCCCCGGCTTGCCGATTGGTCAGGTTCCTCCCGAAATCAGCGTGAATCCGGTGAACTTCTTCTGGAACGCCATTATGACCGAATTCAATCAGTTCAATCTGACCATCAGAGAGTTCCCTCCTGCCAATCCTCCTACTGCAAATACGGTGGAGACAATGGGTTCGCTCTTCTATCCTCAGATGCCCAGCCCTGTGACGGGGACAAGTTTCAACGACTTCCTGCCCTTCGTGCCCGGGAACTATTATGCTTGGAAAGTGAGCACCACTCTCTATACCGAGAGCAGTCCTTTCACCCGTAATAGAACCAACAATAGCCTTGAAAGCAACTGGTTTGTCTTTCGCTATGTAACCGCGGAGCAAAGCCCCGCCAATCAGATCAATGAGCTGCAGGCAGTGCTGAGTTCTCTGGGTAATCCCGATATGAATACGCTGTTTAGCCAAGGCTTTGCCCCTATCGGCATCGTTCAGATAGACGGACGCAGCTATTCCGGAGAAGAAGCTGTCAATCTGATCCGCAATCTGATTGGACAGAACATCGCAGTCCAGATAGGCAATTGAGGAGGTCACAATGAAGAAGATATTGATTATCAGCTTACTGCTTATAGCCACGATGGCTCTCTTGGCAGATAGCGCTGTGGCATTCCTGGCAGCAAACAGAGGCCGTGTGGAGCTGGCTCGCAACAACCGCAATCTCAGATTCCGGGCAGGCGAGATGCTGCAAAACAACGACCAGATCAAGACCGGTAACGAGTCCTATGCTGCATATAAGTATGTGGATGGATCATCACAGGTAAGAGTCTTTGCCAATTCGATCGTGAGAGTAAGAGCAACCACCACCAATGGTACTCTGAACAAGACTGTGGCAATCGACCGAGGCAATGTATATAGCAGGGTTTCACGCAATACGGGCTCTTATAGAGTCGAGACTTCCAATACCGTGGCTTCCGTGAGAGGTACAGGCTTCCTCACCAAGGTGGATGATGAAGGCTATTGCAGCTACATCGTGGAAGATGGCGAGATTGAGCTTATGATTCGCTCCACCGGTGAGCGTCACCTCGTAGGCAGAGGTAAGACTGCCACTATTGATCCTGATGGAAACGTCAACATTGCCGATAGCAGTGAAGACGATCTATCCGAACTGGACAATGCAGAAGAACAAGCCGGAGAAGAAGCCAATATCAGAACCATCCGGGTCCCCGTCCAGAATGAGACCGGTGAGATCAAATACATCGAGATCCAGTACTAAGACACGGGATACTTAGGAATAGTGAGGAACTTATGAAGAGAACATTACTGATTGCCCTCTTGAGTATGATCGCGACGCTCGCTCTGGCTGTGTCCATAGATCATTTCTCACCGGGAGTTTATACCTTCGGTACGGATACTGAGCTCAGAATTAACATCTCGGATGGCTTTGACAATATCCGGGAAGTTAAGCTGGTCTGGCGCAGGACAAACGAAACTGCCTGGCGCAAGGAAAAGATGAACCTGGAATCAACCGGTGCATACTGGTTTGTGGTGGATCTGACCGCTCGTGATCTCCAGGACTATGATATTGAATACTACTTTGAGGTCACGCTGCTGGATGGCAATGTTGAGAACTTCCCCAGCTTGGACGGACTAAGCCCCAAATACACTCTCAGTCCCGGCAATATGACAGGGGAGCTTTCCGAAGCCTTCATCCTGCTGAGTGACGAGCCCAATCCCAGCCAAGGCGCAGAGTACATCCTGGCTGTCTCGTTCTACGAGGTGGCAAGCTCCATCGATCCTGCCAGCATCAAGGTATGGGTAGGCGGCCGTGATGTCACCAAGAGAGCCGTTATCACAGAGAACTCCCTGATCTACAGAGATCCCAGCCCCACTCCCGGTAACAGGAGAGCTATGGTCTCCGCGATTGTAGATGGACGCCAAGTACATTCCCGCCTGTGGTCCACGGATGTTCCTGTGAATCCGGATCGTCCCTTCCTGCCCCTAAATATCCGCGGCAATCTGAGCTTCATCTCAAACGTCTATGATCTCAATACCGCTTCCGCCAATTCCAATCTGGTGGAATCTGTGGATGATGCCACCGGCAAGCTCGATCTATACAGCACCTACGGCAAACTCAATATGCAGGCAAACTTCCTGGTTTCGACCCTGGAAGACTCCAACCAACAAGCCGTAAACCGCTACACTATCGGGCTGCAACTGCCTGTCTTGGACGTCTTTTTGGGAGACAGCACGCCCACGCTCAGCGAGCTCAGCATGGCAAACCGCAATGTCCGCGGATTAGCAGCCAAATTCCACACCAAGTTCCTATCCCTGAGCTGGGTCCACGGCGAGATGCTGCGAGCTACCACCTCCAGTTATGATGATGGTTTTGGCAATATCCGCAATACCGGCACTTTCCGTCAGGAAGCCATAGGCGCCAGATTCCAGATGGGCAATGAACGCAGCTTCATGCTCGGTATCAATGCCACCAGAAACCGTGATCTGATCAGTTCCCTGGATCAGGCGGATTACAGCTATATCGATACAAACAACGAGACTGTCTTCACCGCCACTCCCCGCGATAATGCTGTTGTATCCCTGGATCTGCGTCTGGCAGTTCCGGAGCAGAATTTCGTGATAGGCGGCGAAGTTGCAGGTTCCTTGCTAAACCGCAACACTCTGCCGGGAGCTATGTCCCAACAGGAGATCGAGGATTATCTTGAGGACGATCTGCCTTTTGATATAGACCCTCAGGACTATGCAGAGATCTTTGTGATCAATAAAAACATAGAGCCAATCATGCCCGGACGTGAGAACCTTGCCTGGCAGGCTTATCTCCGCACGATCATCCTGAAGAATATGCTTGATATCAGATACAGTGAGACAGGCCCGGCTTACAACGCTCTCAGCACCTACTATCAACAGAATGATACCAAGATGCTCAGTATTACGGATCAGATCAATTTCAACAATATAGTGATCCTTGCCGGCGGTTTCAACATGATGCAGGATAACCTCTCCGGCCACAAAAACGAGAGCACAAAATCCAGCTCATGGAATGCACAGGCTACCCTGCGCATCCCCCGCTTCCCCTACCTGAAAGCTTCTTACTTCAATAATTCCAGCCTCAACGAGCTGAATCCGGATATCAACGATCCCGCTTATGTCTTTAATCCTTTCGAGCGCCAATCCGGCCAATTCAGCTTTGGTATGGGATACAACTTCATCCAGATCCCCGTGGTTCCCACCAATCTGGACGTTACATACCGCTTTGGCGGAGATGATTCCACCACAAACGACGTTATGGAGTACGAGAACAGCAACAATAGCATCAACTTCTCCATTACCAACCGCTTCATACCGGTTCCGCTCAAGACCCAGATCGTGCTTTCGCTCAATCAGAGCAACCGGGACGAGACAGGCAGTCCGCTGCTCTACCCCATCTACGAAAATCAGAATATGAATCTCCTCTTGGGAGCCGACTATTCCCTATTGAAGAACATGCTGCGTCCTTTTGCCCGCTACAAACTGCTCAATCTGGGCGGAGATCAGGACAAGCAGAGCTACAGCACCATCAGCCTGGGCTTGGAAGCTTTCCCGATCAGGGATCTCTCCATCGGCACCGAAATTGGATTTCAAAACTACAAAAACGACGCTGATTCCAGCTTGGATTACGACAATCTAACCTGGCGTTTCGTCCTCAACCAAAGATTCTAAAAACCTATTTGCCCGGGATAGGATTAGTGCCCATCCCGGGCTCTTTTTTTGGAAGGGAATATGAAAAAATACCGCTTCATAGTCTATCCTGTTGTCATCCTGATTTTTATCCAATTGCTCATCCAAAACAGCTTCTTCAGAGCACTCGAGAACAAAGCCCAGGATTCCCTCTTCCGTCTGCGTGGCGTGCAAGCTGTCTCCGATAGCATCGTAATCGTCGCTTTGGATGATGAAACCTTCAATGCCCGCCAGATTAGCTGGCCCTTCCCGCGCCAGGATCATGCCCAATTAATCGAGAACCTGGTTGCCGCCGGAGCCCGCCAGATAGTCTTTGACATTGAATTTACCGAATCCGGTGATCCCGCGGCAGATTTCGCCCTGGCAGAATCCGGAGCCCGTTATGGCAAGGTTATCTTTGCCGGCAAACTGATACGTAATAACGCCAACGATGATCACGTCCAGATGTACCAGCCCATCGATCCGATCGTGGAGCGTGGAACTGCCTGGGGCATCGTGAATATGCCTCAGGACAGGGATGGCTACGTCCGCCGCTATGGCTCTTATGAGAGTTTTGGTGACGACTATCTCTTCCCTCTGGGTGTAGTCTCAATCGCCAACCACCGCAAATACCAAAGCAACTGGTACGAGCATATCAAGGTCGGCCATCATCAGGTGGAGGTTGGTGGTAAAATCATCCCTCTGGATGCCGGAAATCAAACCCTGATCAATTACTTCGGACCTGCCGGCACCTTCACCACAATCCCCTATTCCCAGGTCTTGGACGATTCTCTCACTGTGATGCCGGGCTATATGGGCGAGGAAACGGATGACTATTATCAACTGCGCGATAGCGGTGTCTTCCGTGATAAAACCGTCCTGATCGGCGCCACAATTGATGAGATGCACGACAAGTTTTTGACCCCCTACGGCGGCGATCCCACTCCGGGAGTAGAGATCCATGCCAATTTCATCGAGATGGTGATGCAGGGCAAATACATCCACTATCTCAATCCCCTGATCTATCTCCTGATCGAATTGGTCTTGCTGCTGGGCTTGTGGATGCTCTTCAAGCTGCTAAAACCCCAGTTTTCCGCAATACTGATGATCGTTGCCATTGCGCTGCAATTCTTCATCGCCCTGTTCTGCTTCAAGAGCTTTGGCATCCTTGTCCCGATTATCCAGACCGCTATTGCCATCATCCTGATCTATGTAATCTCCTTGATCAGCCACTACCTCGATACCCAAAAGGAGAAGCGCTTTATCCGCAACGCCTTCCAGCAATATATGGCTCCCCAATTGGTCAAACAGCTCCTGGACAATCCCGCCAGCTTGAAGTATGGTGGCTCCCTACAGGAAATTACAGTCCTCTTCTCCGATATCCGCTCTTTTACCACCTATTCGGAAAATCACAAACCCGAAGAGACAGTCCAGATATTAAAAGAATATCTGACCGAGATGGTCAATGTGATTATCGCCAATGAAGGTATCGTTGATAAATTCGTAGGTGATGAGATCATGGCACTCTACGGAACGCCTATCAAACTGGAAAATCATGCTCTGGCAGCTTGCAAGACTGCCCTGCAGATGCGTGAACGCCTGACCCTCCTGCAGGAACGCTGGCGCACCGAGGGACGCGAGGATTTTGATATCGGCATCGGTATCAATACAGGCTCCGCGGTAATCGGTAATCTCGGCAGCGAGCAGATCTTTGATTTTACAGCAATCGGCGATACAATCAATCTGGGCGCGCGTCTGGAAGGCATTAACAAAGAATACCAGACCGCCAAGAAGATCATCATCAGCGAATTCACTTTGGAGAAAGTAAAAGACCTGGTGGATTACAATTACCTCGACGAAGTAAAGGTCAAAGGGAAAAACAAATCGGTCAAGATCTATGAACTGACCGGTATCAAGCCCTGATTTGATCTACGTTAAACGCCTCGGAGGGCAGTCTGTCGTGTAGAGCCTTACCCCTGTAAAACCTTCCGTGCCTTAGCCCAAAGAATCGCAGGGGCATCACCCGGGGGTATCAAGATGTCATCAAGCAAGCCCTTATATCGGTATTGATCCTTTGCCACAGCCGTTACACGCCAGGTTACAATCTCCAGATTACCAAACAGTTTATCTTTCAAGAGGCTTTCGCTCAGCATCAGAGGTTCCGCCTTGTGAGGAGGCTCATTCAGGTTGAAGCTCCCCAGGAGCATACCTCCCGGCTTCAAGATCCGGATTAGCTCTGCGCACATCACATCCAGATTTTGCACGTGATCCAACGCATTGATGGTAAACAGAATATCCACCGATGCATCCGGCAGCGCAATCGAGCTTTCACTACCTGCCACATAACGCATCTTACTCTCAGAATAGTGCCGGGGAAAGGCCTGCAGATACTTGTCCGATAACACGTCTATGCCAATCAGATCCTGTGCACCCTCGATCCATTCAAGGCTCCCGCGTGGTCCGCAGCCAAAATCCGCCACTACCTTGCCCATTAGAAACAAATCATCAGCTTCTTGGGCAATACCCAGCATCAGCTTGCGGTAAAAGCTGTTGTCAAATCTATTGCCCTCTTTGCGATAGACCTTTTGCCAATAAGATAGCTCTGCACTATGCTTGGAATGGAACATATAGTAGAGCTTTCTGCCAATTTGTTTTGCGACTTCAAACATCAGATTCTCCATGCCGGCAAACTCTCCAAGAATCAGATATTTGTCAATAGATATGAGGGCCATGTGATATCTCCCTGCTTCTATTCCAAGGAGATCCTCAGGTGATGCCCGGGTGATCCCCGGGTGGCGACCCGGGAATCATTAACTCAAAGCCACGGATTTACCTCGGCAATGAAGAGGAGTGCTCTGGACCGTGAAGGTAGATTCCTGACGCTCTTAACAAAAGAAGAACCCGGCACATCCTAAGACAAGCCGGGTATTATCTTTAGCTTTTGTGAAGCTTATTTTTGGGGTAGAGTGTTGCTATCGATGCGGGAGTGGCCGGTTGTGGGCTTGAGAGTCCAGCCATTTGTAGGAGAGTACGTAAGTGTGGTAACAGTCCAGATATCTCCTGTATCGGTGAGACTTCCATAATAGGTCAGAGGGGATGAGGTCTCGCCCTGGCGGATCACCACAACGCAATTGGTGTAGATTGCATTGTAAGAATCGTGGTCGCTGTAGTAATGGACTTGAACCAGATAATCACCGGGGATAATTGTGTTGGTGGTGATGTTTTCCGGGCCGTAGCCATTTGTATCATCAAAATCCAATTCCAATCCGCTCTCTGTGGTTGAATTGGCATAATAACACTTCTCGCCATTGGGATCGGTGATCCAGAAATCCACGTCTGTGCCGTTGGTATCCCAGGTAAGAGTGGCACGAAGTGCTTCAATCGGTACCTGGGAGGTGAAGTTTACTGAATCTTCAGCAGTGAGTCCGCCGGATATTGCTATCACCGTTACGGTATGGTTCACCGGCTGTGTAGATCCGGAGAGTGCTATTTGCTGGTAGAAAGAGCCGTTGTAAGGATTGAGCTCAAACATCTGGTCGGGATCGTTGTCCACGATCAGGATGGCATTACCGAGCTGTGGATTGGCAATCTTTCCGCTCACTGTGATTACACGATCCACTACGGGGCTGGCGATCGGAGTGATCTCGACATAAAACTCGACCGGAATCACCACTTCACCGCTCAGAATCACCGGCATATTATTCGCATTGAGTGCATTCAGGTTATATGTAAAGATAGCATCGGGCAGTGAGTAGTTTACCGGCAGAGTGATCTCGGCATTCACCTGGATGGTTTGTCCCGCGGGAATGGAGATTCCGGAGGGAACGAAGCTGGTGACGATACCATTTTGCATCACAAAGGAATGGATACCGGATACATCTACTTGGCTGTTGTTCTTTACTTCGAGGCGTACAGCAGCGGTCTCGCCGGGATTGAGCATGTCGTCATAGAAGTTCTCGCTTACGATGTCGTAGCTCAAGATGCTGATACTGCTACCGATGGCGGTTACGATCACGCTTTGGGTCTTGGTGTGGTTTTGATTGTCTGTAATGGTGACCGTAATCGTGTATTCCTGTTCCTCACCGGGCTTGAAGCTCATGTGGGTGCCTTGTTTCACGAGGTTTGTATAGGTGCCGCCGGCTATGGTCCAATCAAAGGTAAGGGGGCTGCCAATCGTGGAAACGCAGGATACATTTACATTGACCTGGGAATTGACCATTATTACGCCTTCGGTGACGTTCATGCTCTCAATAATGATAGGATTGTCTGCCAGTTTCAGCAAGCGTGAGCTGTACTCATTCACCTGATTCTGGAGAATTTGCAGGTTTTCCTGGATTCCGCGGATGAAGCCATCTGCCATTACAATTATATTGTATTGGCCGGTAGGAAGCTGTTGCTCCAGCTCTTGGGGAGCGTTCATCACTACGGTGATACGGGGGTCAGAATCGGGGGTGTTTGCCTTTGATATAATCAGAGTCCTACCGCTGGTGATGGGAGGATTGCCGCTGGTATTGGCAGTGACGTTTACATCCAAAGTACCCTTGTCGTTGGGATCCTGACCGGGATTCATATGCTGATTGAGGACTTCGTTTACATACTCGCCTACTCCGCCGCCGTAAGCATCGCCGACTGTTTTGACTCCGGTTTCACCGAGTTTGACGGCTGTCTGGGCAGTGCGTACACGCTCCTCTTCATCCCAATACATCACGTCGCGACGGGTATTCATCTTGAGAGGATCTTCGTCGCTGAGATTGAGATAGGAATTGAGCTTCTCCTGGGGAGTGGTGCCAGGAAGCTGATCCAGCGGGATCATACCGTCCTGGGAGTTGTTTTCCAGGATGGAGGCGCGGATGGAAGCATCGCGGGAGTTGTTGTGCTGCTGGATCTGTTCGGCAAAGGAAGATACAATCGGGATGCCGGATTCGGGATCATTGAGCACTTGGCGCAGGGTCTTGCGTCCGCTCAGGACTCTCCAGCCGCTGCGTACCATTCTGCCGCCGCCGACGACAGTATCTTTAGCCTTGGTATAGATGCCATTGGCTATATCGCCCAGCAGGCCCTTGTCTTGGCCGTAAGGAACGATGGCGCCTTCAGCATCGATCAATTGTTGGAAATGAGCTGCGGAAGCGTTGCTTTGGGCTACATAGTCGTTTACCAGAGCGTCGATATCGGTGATGATATCTCTATCACGGGTGGTGCCCATAGCCAGAATCTTGGCTTCGATCTCGTTCATCGTGCCATCACGGGTCTCAAGCCCGGTGGTCAGATTGGTCTGGTATTCCCAGTAATTGCTCAGAGCTGCGGCGATGGTGAGATCGGTATCGGGTTTTTCATCGTCGCAAGCAGTCAAAAAGATTAAAACAAGTAAAGCGATCAGGCATAGCTTGATTTTGCTTGTCATGGTGTTCTCCTTTTTTCTACAATCATGTAAGGTTATTGTTTGATCAACGGGTTCACGCCGGTCTCCAAAAGGCCGGTGGAGCACTTTATAAACATCTAAATTGCTTGGGAAGTCTATACACATCACTACTATCGCTGTTTGGAGTGAATCAATAGTATTTTGTAAATACTGTCAATCAATTTCTTTTGGTCAAGAGCTTTGAGGGTAATCCTTTTGTGGAGATTGTTCTTTCGGGCACGGCTTGGGCAGGTCCGGATTGATGCTTTTCGGAGCTAACCGAAACTTTTTGATTGACAGAAAGAGCCGCTTTGAAAATTAGTAACCGAACATAAGTTTGGTAATAGAAACTAAGGAATAAAGAATGGTTTTATACACAATAGTGCTGATCATACACCTGCTGGTATGCATTGCGTTGGTGCTTGTCATCCTCGCGCAGACCTCCAAGGGTGGTCTGGATGCAAATCTGGGCGGTGCCGCAGTGAACGTCTTCGGTGGCAGTGGTGCCTCCGCGTTCCTCCGCAAAGCTACTCAGATCCTCGGTCTGGTCTTTGTCGTTACCTGCGTCTCCATGGCTTTCCTCGTGAAAGATATGGGCTCAGTCAATGTTAACGACGTCCAGAGCCGCCAGAAAAAGATCGATGCAGCAGCCCAGGATGCTCCCAAGGCTCCCGCTGCTCAACCGGTTCAGCCGGCTGCACAACCTCAGTAAGTAAATTCCTGCAGAAGTGGTGGAATTTGGCAGACACGCAAGACTAAGGATCTTGTGCCTGTAACGGGTGTGCGGGTTCGAGTCCCGCCTTCTGCACCAATAATAGCGCTCTCAATCGAGGGCGCTTTCTTTTTGCCCACAAGAATAGCTCCCTGGAGCCCAAGTATCCATTGACAAAAACCTGTTCCCCTCTCAATATGGATAAAACTCATTTCAGACAAAGAGGTATCAAGATGGCATACACAGTAGAAACGCAAACAGCCTTTAGAGAAGTCCTCGATGGCCTGCACAATGCGGGTATATTTAAACAGGAGCGCTACATTCATTCTCTACAGGATGCAGAGATAGAGGTGGAATTCCCTCCCGGTGCTCCACTCAAGAAACTGATCAATATCTGTGCCAACAACTACCTGGGACTCTCCAGTCACCCGGAAGTGATCAAAGCTGCCCATGCGGGACTGGATGCCCGTGGCTATGGAATGTCCTCGGTAAGGTTTATCTGCGGCACACAAGATATTCACAAAGAGCTGGAAGCCAGGGTCAGCCGTTTCCTCGGCACAGAAGATACTACTCTCTTCCCTTCCTGTCTGGATGCCAATGCAGGTGTCTTTGAGGCTATCCTTGGCGAAGAAGACGTTATGATCTCCGACCGCCTGGTACACGCCTCCCTGATTGATGGTATCAGGCTCTGCAAAGCTGAGAAGGATACTTTCAAGCACGCAGACCTCAAACACCTCGAAGACAAGCTGATCCTCCACAAGGACAAGCGGCACAAGCTGGTTATCACCGATGGAGTCTATTCCATGGATGGCGACATGGCTGATCTTGCCGGGATGGTGGAGCTCTGCGAGCGTTATGGAGCGATGCTCCTGGTGGATGATTCCCATGCCACCGGTTTCATTGGAGCCACCGGACGCGGCACTCATGAGAAATGCGGTGTGATGGGCAAGGTAGATATAATCACCACAACCTTTGGCAAAGGTCTTGGCGGTGCATCCGGCGGATGCGTCTCAGGACGCAAGGAGATCGTCGAGCTCTGCCGTCAAAAAGCAAGGCCGTATCTCTTTTCCAATACTATCGCACCTCCCGTGGTTGCAGGAGTAATCAAGGTCTTGGAGCTTCTTTCGGAAACCACCGAAAGACGTGACAAGCTGGAGCGTAACTCCTCTTGGTGGCGTCAGAGCCTCCTGGATGCAGGCTTTATCCTCCAACCCGGCGATACTCCGATCGTGCCCGTGATGCTCTTTAATGCCAAGCTTTCCCAAGATTTCGCCCGTGACCTATATGAAGAAGGTGTCTATGCCATAGGATTCTTCTTCCCGGTCGTTCCCCAAGGCAAAGCCCGTATCCGCACTCAGATCTCGGCTGCTCACGAGATGCATCACCTGGAAAAAGCTCTGGATGCCTTTATCAAAATTGGCAAAAAGTACGATATACTTGGCAAGACAAAAAACGAAATCACCGATCGCTACGGTCTTTGAGAGTTTAAAAACATAGGCTCAAGTGCGAAAAGCCCAGGGGAATTTGATTGACAAAAAAGCCCCGGAGCTTTTGCAGGGAGCAAAAGATATTATAACAATGAGGTAAGCAAGCAATGTCCAAACAGATTCTAACAGATATCCGAACTCAGTTGCAGTCCATTCGTGAAGCCGGCACCTACAAGACAGAACGTGTCCTCGGCTCGCCTCAATCCGCCGATATCCGCCTCAGTGACGGTCGTGAAGTGATCAACTTTTGCGCCAACAACTATCTTGGCCTGGCAAACAATCCAGATCTGATCCAAGCTGCCAAAGAGACCATGGATTCCTGGGGTCTGGGATTAGCTTCCGTCCGCTTCATTTGCGGCACTCAGAGTATTCACAAAGAGCTGGAAGCCAAGCTTGCCCAGTTCCTCGGCACCGAGGATACCATCCTCTTTTCATCCTGTTTCGATGCCAATGGCGGTGTGTTTGAGCCCCTCTTGGGAGAGGATTCCGCGATAATCTCCGATGCTTTGAACCATGCTTCCATTATCGATGGAGTAAGGCTCTGCAAAGCTCAGCGTTATCGCTATGCCCATTCGGACATGACAGAGCTCGAAGAAGCTCTCAAGCAATCCGCCAATGCCAAATACCGCCTGATCGTGACCGATGGAGTATTTTCCATGGATGGAGACATTGCCAAGCTGGCTGAAATCTGCGATCTGGCAGAGAAGTACAATGCCTTGGTGATGGTGGATGACTCCCACGCAACCGGTTATATCGGCGAAAACGGACGCGGCACAGCCGAGCACTGTGGTGTGATGGGCAGGGTCGATCTGATCAGCACCACCTTTGGCAAAGCTCTGGGTGGATCTTCCGGCGGATGCATCTCCGGTCACAAGGAAATCATCGAGCTTTTGCGCCAACGCTCCCGTCCTTACCTCTTCTCCAATACGGTTGCTCCTCCCATCGTGGGCGCAGTGATGAAAGTATTGGAAATGCTCACAGCCAGCAATGCCTTGCGTAATATCGTAGTTGCCAATGCCAAGTACTTCCGTGAAGCTATGGAAGCCGCCGGATTTGATCTGGTCAAGGGTGATACAGCGATTGTCCCTGTGATGATCTACGACGAACCCCTGGCTGTCAAAATGGCCGACAAGCTCCTTGCTGAAGGCATCTACGTCATTGGCTTTACATATCCTGTAGTGCCGCTGGGTAAAGCCCGTATTCGCGTTCAGCTTTCCGCTGCGCATAAGCAAGCCCATCTGGACAAAGCCATCGCTGCCTTTACCAAAGTAGGCAAAGAACTGGGAATCATTAAATAATCAGCTATGCCAAAAGGACGGCTCTATCTGGTACCAACCCCGATCGGCAATCTGGGCGATATTACTTTGAGGGCGATTGAGACCCTCAAGCAAGTGAGTCTGATCGCCGCAGAGGATACCAGAACCGCCCGCAAGCTGCTGAATCACTTTGAGATTGCTGCGCCCAAGCTGATCAGTTACCACAAATACAGCGAAAAGAGCCGCAGCCAAGAGATACTGGGAGTTCTTGCCGGTGGAGATGATGTCGCAATCGTGTCCGATGCTGGATCTCCCGGTGTTTCCGATCCTTCCGAGATCATTGTAAAAGAAGCCATCTCCGCAGGGATTGAGGTGATCGCTCTCCCCGGTGCCACAGCCCTCGTTCCCGCTCTTACAGCCAGCGGCTTACCAAGCGGAGCCTTCCTCTTCCTTGGGTTCCTGCCGGCTCGTAATACCCAACGCAAACACATCCTTCAGCAGATCAAAGATAGTCCTGTGACCGTCATTATCTATGAAGCTCCTCATCGGATCAAAGCGACTCTAACCGAGCTATACAAAGCCCTCGGCAACCGCAAAGTGGTGATCGCACGGGAGATCAGCAAGATCTATGAAGAATATGTTCGCGGAGATATGGAAAGCATTCTGGCAGATTATCAGATCACTGAAAAAGGCGAATTTGTAATCCTGATCGAAGCTCTTGTCCAAGATGCCAGTCCGGATCCTGATGCCCTGAAAAGCCTGATCCGGGCAGAACTCGAGAGCGGCAAGAGCCCCAGCGAGATTGTCAAAGCACTTGGCGCGGATTATCCCAAAAACCTCGCCTATAAATTGATCCTTGAGATGCGGGAGCACAAAGCGTGAAGCGTCCTTACCTGCTCTTTGATTTTGACGGCACAATCGCCAACTCGATTGATATCCTCTACAACATAATGAACAAGCTCGCCCCCTCCTACGGCTGGGAAGAGATTAGTCCGGAAGATTTCGAAGTGATCCGCAATATGTCCGCCCCGACCATTATCCGCATGGCAGGACTTCCCTTTTACAAAATCCCCTTTCTGATCCGCAAAGTTTTGAGAGAATACAAAAACCATCTCGCAGACCTGCATCCGTACCCGGGAATTCGCGAGATGCTGATGCAGCTAAAGGAAGACGGACTCAATATGGCTCTGCTCAGTTCCAATTCACGCGCCAACGTGATGGACTTTCTTCTGCGGCACGACCTGCAGTACTTTGACTGGGTGGAAGGTACTTCCGGAGTAATGCAAAAGCACAACAGAATCAAACGCCAGATCAGAAAACACCGCTTGGACCAAGCCTCGGTGATCTACATCGGTGACGAGAGCAGGGATATAGTTGCATCCAAACGCTGTGGCATAAGGGTCATCTCCGTCACCTGGGGCTTTCACAGCGAAAGAATCTTACAGCGCTATCAACCGGATCATATCGTCGGCATCCCTTCTGAGATACCCGACCTGCTCAAGCTGTAGTTTATTCTATAGTAGCAAACCAGAGGTTCGAACCAAGAGAATCGTTTGCTAGGTTCTTCTTCGAATCAAAAGCAAACTCACCGCATATTAACACAAAATGTGCCACTGCGTATTTGCGCTCTCCTTCACCCCTAAGGTGAATCCTTGATATTGAACTGGCGATCCTTGGGCTCTCACCCGGGAATCACCCGGGCATTGCCCGGGGATCATCAAAGAATACAAGCAGGGAGAGAACCGCAATAGATAAGCAAATTTGACTTCAAGGTTATACGCGTAACGAGAGACATTGCCTTAACGGTATAGCCCCTCTTAGGAATTTCATCAACACAATAATCATAGGCCTTGACAAGAACCGGCTTGTATTGGAATAAGCCTTGCATATATTGTAAGGAAATCGAAGTCCGAAAAGGATAGAAAAAATGGGATCGCAACAAGTACTAATGCTCGTGATCGGAGTCATCATTGTGGGTGTGGCAATCGCTGTAGGCATATCTATGTTTAGCGGCTCTGCGTACAATGCCAATGTCCAGGCTATCACGTCTGAACTTGCAAATATGCGTGCTCAGGCAGACCAGTACTGGAGACTCCCTGCAGATCTGGGAGGAGCCGGACAGGATATGTTGCGTACCAATATGAGCAGCCTGGGGAGCATCATGGGCTTCGAAGATTCCGGAGATGGAACCCTCATGTATAAATCCGGCAATGGCGAGTTTCGTTTGACCAGTCTCACGGATACTTCAGTTACTATCGTATGCCTTGGCTCTGAAAAGAAGGGCGCTAATTATCCCCTTGTTACGTATACCTTCGATTTTTTAGCTGAAGGTGGCGATATGGATATCAGTGCCGCAGAAGGCTTCTAAGCTAAACCAAAAATACACTTCTCTCGATCCTGAATTTCTAGTTCCTTCACTACTGATCATAACTTAGATCATTATATTACCGGCACATACGCGTTCAAAAATCCATACAAACTACCCTCGTTCCTTCCCTGTTCGACAAACGCTAAGAGCACAGTAGCAAAATTACCACACATAGTTCCATTGGCGTTGTTATTTTACTACGGTAGAATTGGATTATTCCGCTGGGCTTAGCATACAGAGAACGATTTCATGATGCATGTAATATCTATTATTACATATATTACAATATGTTACCGTATGTGGTGAGGATTATTTTGGAATTTTCCGACCTTTGGCACAATCAATGCGTTATGGTATATCGACCGCCGCAACGCGGTGGTCAAAAAAAAATAGTGTGAACCCAAAAAATACTCAATACAGAAAGGAGATCAACAATGGGAACTCAACAAATTCTGCTTATCGTTCTGTCCGTTATCATCGTCGGTGTCGCCATCGCCGTTGGTATCACAATGTTCCGTAACCAAGCCGTAAACTCCAATGCTCAGCAGCTTGCCGCTGAAGCTACCAACATCCGTAACGAGATCGTACAATGGTACAAGACTCCCTCTGACCAGGGTGGTGCCGGTAGAATAGTTACGGCTGGCAATATCCCAGTTCTTTACACAAGAGTTGATGCTACCGCCGGTGGCCTTATCACCAAGCCCAATATTGGCACCTTCCAGATTTACATTGCTGCCGATGACACTGCTGCAGCCATAGGCGCCCTCGGTGTTGAAAAGAAAGGTACAAACTTCCCCACCTTCATGGTTGACTTCAATCTTGCTTCCGGCGAAGTCGGAACTGCGACTCCCGGTTTCGGAACAACCATGCCTACTGAAGACTAATACTTTAGCAATTGATTCAATTATGGAATGGTCAAGATTTATCTTGACCATTCTCATATCAAGATCAAAAGTGGAAATAGGAGGATAGAAGTCAATTAGGTAGTTCTGTAAGCTGATGTCGAGTTTAGCTGGATTGAAGTTATCAGGTGTTTTAGAGCTAAGTGGTCTGCAAGATCGGCAAGAAAGATTTGGGATGGATAGATGATCTTAGAGTACCGGTTCAGGGGATACGGACCGCAAGGCAAGCTGGTTCAAGGTAATTTTACCGTCAGCAGCAAAGCTGAGGCCAAGGCTTATGTCGCGAAGCTTGCGCAAAAGTATCAGCTTCGTATAGATTCTCTGGAACAAAAGAAGGACTTTCTATACTCTGTCTATACGATGGGCAAGAAAGCTCCGATCAAGGGCAGACAGAGTGCCTTTACCAAGGAAGAGGTGGAAAGCGCACTGCAAAAAATGGGCTATACCAAGTTCAAGGTCAATCCGGTTCTATTCGACTTCCCCATCAAACCATCCGGCCAGGATGTAATGATGTTTATCAAGCTCTCCACCACCATGCTCAAAGACAAGATGAGCTTTGGGCGCATTCTCTCGATGCTGGCGGAAGAGCAGACAAACAGAGCAATGCGCGAAGCCCTGGTGCAAATCGAGAACCAGCTCAAGGCAGGCGGTGAGGGTAAAGAAGTCTTCATGCACTACGAGAATGTGTTTGGCAAGTTCCCCGCCTTTATGCTTGGTCTGGCCACCCGCAGCGGTAATATGGCAGATGTGTTTGAAGCAACATCCAAATTCATCGAACGCGATATGGAGATCAAAAAGAACATCAAGAAAGCCTTGATCTCTCCGCTCTTTGCAGTGCTGGCAACTCTTGCCGCAGTGGTTTACTATGTGGTAAAAATCTTCCCTGCCACCGCAGAACTCTTTTTAGCATACAATATGGACCTGCCTCCCATGACAATGTTTACCCTGGATATGTCTCACTGGCTGGAAAAGTGGTGGTGGATATTGGCGGTTGCAGTTCTGATACCCATCCTGGTGATCTGGCGATGGTGGTCCACTCACAAGGGAAGGGTTTGGAGAGACCAGCACATCATCAAGCTACCCCTGATCGGTCATCTGATCCACAAATCCAGTATAGAGATTTACTTCAGGGTATTCGGCACGATCTATGCCGGTGCCGGAGATAATATAGAGACCATACGCACAGCCGCGGAAGCCTGCCGTAATGCCTGGATGGAGCAACAGATCAAATCCATAACCATACCGATGATGCTGAGAGAAGGTGAATCCTTCGTGCAGGCGATGGAAGCTGCCGGCATCTTTACCAAAACAGCCCTCACCCGACTGAAAACAGGACAGGAAACAGGTAACATATTGCAGGCGGCCCAGCAGATAGCTACCTATTATGAAGCTGAAACCACCTATAAGATGAATACGATGATCGAATATATACAGACCATCGTATCCCTCTTTATCTCGATCGTGATTATGCTCCTGACAGTCGTCTCGGCGGAAATCGCGACCATCTCACCTCCAACCACGATGTAGGAACTATGGCAAATCTTAGTAAATTCGGTAACTACCTTGTATTGCAAGGCTACTTTGATCTCGATACGGTAAGCCAGGCAACCAAAAAGATGACCGAATACGGAGAGAATTCTCCCAGCAGTCTTGCAAAGATACTCGAAGACGAGTTCAAAGCCAATCACGACTTGGTCTATGAGGCATTGGCAAAGCACTATGCTTTCCCAAAACTGGAAGTGGCTTTAGAGGATATCGACCACGCTCAAAGCGATACAATTAAAGAACTGCTCAGTAAAATCAATGAGGACTTCCGTAAGAAACTGCTCTACCATAAGGTATTCCCCTTTAGTATGATAGATAGTGCCAGGGATATCCTGCAAGTTTTGGCAAGTGATCCCACTGACAAATTGATCCAAGAGATACCGGCACAATCTCCTTTCAAGAGAGTGGAGATATACTGGGCTAAGCTGAAGACTATAGAAGATCTGATCCAAAAGATAGCCCCACAGAAGAATGAATTCTTACAGCTCTTGGAAGAAGCCGGAGATATCCTGGTCGATGATGGCAAGGGGGATGAACTGGATGAGGCGGCTCTGGATGAAGAGATCAACAAGAGCCTCCTGGTCAATCTCTTTGAAGGTGTCCTAATCGAAGCAGTTCGCACCGATGCTTCGGATATCCACATTATCCCAAATGGTAAATCCACTGTGGATCTCTATTTGAGGGTGGATGGTAAGCTGCAACTTTGGCACAGGCAAGAAAATACGCCCCCGGAAGCTTTTATGGCTGTAGTCAAAGACCGCAGTATCGGGGTGGACAGGTTTGAGCGTGATACCGCTCAGGATGGATTTGCTCAGAGATTGATCGATGAGCATCTGATCCGCTTTCGTATCTCGATCCTGCCTATCGTATCTGCAGAATACGAGCGTCGATTTGAAAGTATAGTTATCCGTGTTATTGATGACCGAAAAGTGATAGCGGATTTTAGGAAATTGGGTTTCCAGACCCAAGCGGAGCAGGAATTTATCAAAGCTATCAATACCTCCAAGGGTATTGTCGTGGTGACTGGTCCCACCGGTAGCGGAAAAAGCACGACTCTGATGGCTGCCTTGCACCATATTATCGATCCTACCCTAAACGTCCTTACCTGTGAAGACCCGGTCGAGTACGTGATCAAGGGAGCTCGTCAGCTCAAGATCGGGCATAGAATGAGCTTTGACCAGGCCATACGCGCTATCCTGCGTCACGATCCGGATGTCGTGATGGTGGGTGAGATACGTGATAAAATCACAGCCGAGATAGCTGTAAAGCTTGCAAATACGGGTCACTTGACCCTATCCACCTTACATACAAACGATGCTCCCTCCGCGATAGCTCGTCTTTACAAGATGGGTATAGAGCCTTTCCTCTTGGCTTATTCTATAAACATCATCATAGCCCAACGCCTGGTAAGAAAACTCTGCGAAAACTGCAAGAGACCCCTCTCCGCGGAACATCACGTAGCAGCCTTGGAGATGGGATTTAGCCAGGAAGAAATCGATAATGGAGTAATTTTTGAGCCGGTGGGCTGCCCCAAATGCAAAGGCGGCTACAAAGGTCGTATAAATATCGCAGAAGCACTCTACTTTTATCCCGAAGTGCGAAATGAAATCGTAAAATCAGCTACTGATATCGATGAAGAAAGAATCCGGGCAATAGCCGAGAAACACGGGATGCTTTCGATGAGAGATTCCGGTATGGCGAGAATCCGCGAAGGTATCACCGGCATTGCCGAAGTACTATATGCCACCAGTGAGGATTAGCCTATGAATATGATGGATATGCTAATGGCATTGATTGCTGTGGTCTTCTTTACCACAATTGCCTTGATCTACAATCAGGCGATGTGGCGACAGGCAGATAACTTGTCCGATGCAGCTTTGATAGTTCAAGCCAGCCAGCTCTGCCATATGACGCTGGATGAGATCGATGCCAAGCTCTTCAGTAAGCAGCTTGCTTTTGCCAATGTCAACACTCAATATACTTTCACTCGCACCCATAATGCCCCCCACCTGGGCACATCATTTACCATTCAGAGCGTTGCGGCAGATTGCGATTCCGTCGGCAACAACCTGGCGACGCCGGTAGTAAACAATATCTATAAAAGAGTAATCGTAACGGTGAGCGGACCTTCCGGTTTGCGCCATCCTGTAAGCTTGATGCGCCTTTACACAAAGACGAATTTGAATATATGAACGTAATTCTTGATCTGATCGGCTCCGCAATGATCGCCAGTCTTTTGATACTGATGATGATCACATTTCAGTATCAGCTCCGAGATACGGCAGAACGCACCCTGTACGCAATGCATATGATCGATCATATGGATCAGGCAGCCACCAAGCTGAACAACGTCATTGCCCTGGCAGGTATCGGTATGCCTGCAGATTCGGCAGTGGTGACTGCAGGCACAGACAGGATGGTATTTCGATCGTATTGGGATTGGGAAAATAATCAGCTTACCCCTGCACCCCACTCCCTGGAAGTAAAAATTGTCGATACCGGTACAGAGTATGGTAAAGCACTTACCATAGTACAGGATGGAGTCCCGCTTTCCAATCTGGGCTATATCTTTTGGATAGATGAGATCAGATTTCAGTACTATAATAAGTTCGATATGGCTACCACTACAGCCCGGCAGGTACGTGCCGCGGAGATTTTTTTGACCTTTAGGAGGAATTCCCCCATGGGGGATAATCCCTCTATCAGAGCCAGAGTACAGCAGAAATGCTATTTAATGAACACCTATATGAGAGGTGCTTAGATGGGTAGATCAGTACTGATATTAGTAATCTTGATGAGTACTCTGTTTGCAGGGATCGTGATAAACCTGCAGGAAAAGATGCTCAATCTCCCCGATGTAATGGCAAGGAATATGCTTTGGAAAGAAGCAGAATGTGTATCTGATTATGCCCTGAGAACCGGCATTAGAAATGCGGGCTCAATGGGTTTTTCTGCACCGATAGAAGGTTATTACAACTTCACTCAATACTTTGATGACTTTACAATCGGGCACTGCACTATTGATAGCATCAGATACAGCTTCGTTGAGAGCGCCGATCATTATAGGGCTCAGACGACAGTGAGAGCCAGCTTGCACGGGATCAATATCACTTATCCGGCAGAAATGGCATTTAACTATCCCATTACAGCAATCGTGGGTACCCCGAATTGCTTCTACTTCGAGATGGATCAACCGCAGTTTCATGGCTCCAATGAGTGGATCAGGGACACATCAGGCAATGGCTATACCGGTGAACCTCACAATGCAGTAAGTACAAGACCTCATGGCTCGGGAGCCAATGGCTGGAAGTGTTCCAGTTTTGATGGCACTGATGACTACATCGATATCAGATGCGAACCGGGTTGTACGGAGCATCCCGCCCTGATCCTGACAGATGAAGTTACATTAGTAAGTTTTGCCAAGATACGCACCGACACAAACAGCAATCAAGGCACCATTGTTTGGGTCTCTTCTGATCCCTATGATACCAGTACATCAAACGGAGCACACCCCGGTAACAACCTCAGGGTCAAACCAACGGCGGCCATTTGGTACAATAGCACGAATAGCTCAGTGCATTTTGCAGTGACCCTCAATAATGGACCCAAAACATATGTTGAAGCTATCGTCCCTTATACTCCTCTGGGCAAATGGCCACACAATAAGGATCCCTGGCACCATTTCGGGCTCACCTATAATGGCTGGACCTTAAAAGCATATATCAACGGGATAAAAAAAGCTACAGTCCTTGCTCCCTCTTTTGCAGGAGTCATACCAAACCAATATGGCGTTTCGGTAGGGAGAAGAGATCTGAGGACTACCGGGACAACAAACTCTGAATACAAGTACTTTCTTGGTCTGTTGGATCAGGTGGGAATGTACAATCGGGCACTTACAGAAGCGGAGATGTATGCCTTTTATATTGGTGTCATTAGGCCGGAAAACATCCTGTATATCAGGGATTAGAGGATATGATGGAAGAAGAAAGAACCTATCTGTTGCGTTGGTGGGCAATGATTCGATGGTTTATTGTGGTTGTGATGTTCTCGATAGGTGTGCTGCACATCAGCCTAAAAGAAAAGGTGGTGGAAACATTTATCTTCCTGGGAGTATTTCTGGGCATCATAGCACTGAATCTGATGTTTCAACTCCAAGTCCGGCTCAAAAGCCAGATGGTCTTTCTTTTTCAAGTGATACTGGATCTGATCTTTGCTACGATGGTAGTACACCTGACGGGTGGTCTCTCCAGCTTCTTCGTATGGGTCTATCTGATAGGAATCATTACAGCTTCGATTACCATCCCCAAAATTGGCGGATTGGTGACAGGATTGGTGGGCAGTATGTCGCTTTTGGTCTTGATCCTGCTCTATCAAAACCACATCCTCTCCCCTACCAACCTGGAGCAATTCGATGTGACCGGCGTAACAGTCTATATCCTTTCCTACACGGGGCTATTCTGTGGAGTGGCATTCATCTCCAGCTACCTGAGCGACCAACTGAACCATTACAAGAAAGTGGAAGAAAAGCATGCCCGCAATGTGGCAGAATTGGAAGAACTTCGGGAAAAAGCCAGAGAATACGAAAAGTATCAGATAGAGGTCAAGGAATTGGTCAAGGCCGTCAATGAAGTGGCTCATTTGGATCACGATATCAATACTCCTCTGTGCGTGATATCTTTGTCCATCTCAAGAGTAAAGAAAGTTGGAATGGAACTTGATAACGACAACCTGAATAAGACCAGCAACGAAGTAACTGAAGCAGTGAATAGAATCAGCAGCATCCTGAGAAGACTCGAGGTGCTCAAAACCAATCCCCTTGTGGGATACAAGAGGGGGAGGAATCTAATGCAATACCGTGTAATGGTAGTCGATGACGAGCAAAATATCCGCGAGATAATCAGTGAAATGCTCACCGATGCCGGATACAGCGTGAGCCTCGCCGTCGATGGCATGGACGCTCTGGAAAAGATCCAGTATGAGCAGTTTGACCTTTATATATTGGATATCTACATGCCCAGGATGAATGGCCTGGAGCTGATGGTAAAGCTCAAGGAATTGCAGCCACTGGCAGTGGTAGTAGTCACTACCGGTTTCTCCAGCATCGATGTAGCCGTAAAAGCCATCCGTAATGGAGCATTCCACTATCTTACCAAGCCTATTCAAGCCGAAGAGCTTATGAAAGTGGTGGCCTCCGGATTGGAGCATAAGCGCGAGCTTAACGAAGCAGGCGGACAAGCTGCAGAAATGCAGACTGAGACCACAGAATCCATGCTGCTGCGTGGCTTTAGCCCGGAGCAGATCAGAGAGTTCAAGAGCGTAGGTAGCTTTGCTTCCTATAAAAAAGGTGAAACCATAATGCTTACAGATGATCCGGGTGCTATGATCTGGCTCGAAAACGGTCGCATATCAGTAGAGTACAAAGGCAATCTCATTGATACCCTCAAAGCCGGTGATATCTGGGGTGAAGAATCCTTCATCAATACCGGATCAGGCTTTACTTCCCTGATTGTTCAGCAGGACTGCCAAGTGCGTCACTTCTCTCGCAGGAAACTGATCGAATTCTTTACATATCAGGATGAGACACTCACCAAGAGATATATGATCAATCTGATACAAAGCGTCTATGTTAAATGGCGCAGAGCTATCTTCAAGCTCGGACTCTACAGTGGTTTCAGCCCGGGAAAGTGAGGTTTGATAAATGCCTTATGATATGTTTAAGTCGCTACAAAACTATATCCCGCCCAATTACTCCGGGATAGAATACTGCCAGCAGCTCGATAAGTGGCTGGATGAGGATAAATCCCGGGAACAGGAGGCATATAAGCTCTTAAGAGAGTGGCTGCTTTTGATGCGAGAGATGCACGCCTCGGATATAGATTTTGGAGCTCCCGGAGCCAATAAGCAAATCTGGTATAGAGTCTATGGCACCAAAAAACCAATGAAGCAATTTGGAGAACTCGAATACTACGAATCTGCGGCAATAATCTTAAGCTGTCTATCCCCGTCCCAAAAGCAGATCCTGTATATGAAGAGGAGTGTGGACTTCTCTCTGGATCTTACCGAAGAGGGTAGGAAAGCCAGATTCCGCGGTACGGTTTACTACGATCAAGGGTATCTTTGTTGCAACTTTAGACGGATCAACGATGTATTATATACCATAGAAGGGCTTAGAATCCCCAAGCCAATTGCAACAAGGCTCAATCTGGGCTTTGAGAAAACCGGGCTTATCCTGGTAACGGGAATCACCGGCAGTGGCAAAAGTACCACTCTCGATGCCATCATAGATATGAACAACCGGGACAATGACGGCCATATCGTGATCATTGGACACCCCATCGAATATGTCCACGACTCCAAGCGTTGTCTCGTCCGTCACAGAGAAGTCGGCGTTGATGTCCTCTCATTTGAAGCCGGTAGTGTTGAAGCCCTGAGACAAGACCCGGATATCATCGTAATAGGCGAGATGAGAGATCCCCGCACTATCGCTACAGTCCTGGAAATCACCGATAGCGGACATAAAGCTTTCTCTACCCTGCATACCAGCTCCGCCATCGACAGTATTCACAGAATCATAGCCGAATTCCCCGCTGAGGAACAAGAGCGTATTCGCAACCGCCTTGCAGACGTTTTAACGGTCATAATGTCGCAAAAACTTGTCCCGACCGTGGATGGCAAGCTTGTGATGGCAAAGGAGATCCTCTCTGTGGATGCCTCTGTACAAGCAGCTATCAGAAACAAAAACATCGGTGAAATATATCAGATGATGGTGGAAGGCAGGAAGCTCGGTATGACCACATTGGAACAAGACCTGCTTGAACTATTCAAGCGCGGGATCATAACGAATATTTCCGCAATGAGTTATGCCAACAACAAGAAAAGAATGATGCAGCTATTGGCTATGCCATAGGCTCGAGGTATTAGATGCAAAAGCACCCAAAACAAGCTTTCGGTATTTTCGAAGACGGGCACAGCATCCGGCTCGCCCATATTATTCACGCCAACGACCAGTACTATCTGGAAAGCGTGGATCGGGTAGAGCTTGAAAAGCCAATCTATCATGCTCCTGAAGAAAAGCCTCTTCAAGAGCTGGACTTGGATTCCATAGATGAGGCTCCAGATGATGATAATCTCAAGCTCGACGATTACTCACCCGATCTCGGCACTACCATGCAGCTCTCCCCCAGCGACAATCTCTTTGCCGCTCATCCGCTTAGATCAGGGGTTATCGCTCTAAATGTAAACGACGAGTATATCCACAGAGTTACAGAGAATATCCCAAAGCCAAACAACCTGAAACGCTATGTCCGGGATCTGATCCCGGCAGATATGTATCGTAAAGGTCTGTGGGAGAGCTCTTATGTGAAGGTAGGCGAGCACAAAGAGCTCTGGGTTGCCCATGGTATAAATCTGCTTTTGGATTACATCCAGTCATTTGAGAAACGTAATAAACTCCATCTCTACTACCAGCTTGCGGATGCCAACGATATCGCGCTGACGGACTATTTCCGTACCCTGATTGCCGGAATAGAGAAGCGTATCCTCTTGGTTTATCTGGGTGAAGACTATCGCAAGATCTTCGTCTTTGAAAATGGCATCTGGGTCGATACACTGCCCATCCAGATCTCTCAGAAACGTCCCGAACCTGAGATAATTTACTCCAAACTCGCCCTCGCCATAGATAGCTCCAGCTATCCCGATCCGGAAGTGATAGCTTTCTGCGGCGACTTGGTAAACGAAGAGATACTGATTTATCTGAGATCTCAATTCGAAAACACCGAGCTTGATTTCCTGGGATTCCCCCAATTGGTGGTCGAAAGTGAAAGAACCGAGCTCTATGATAAGAGTCACCTGGCTCATTATGCAGTGCCAATCGCTCTGGCATTAAAAGCGCTCAGTCCGGATGATCCCTATTACAACAAGAGCAACTTCCTCCCCTCCAGCGTTGTTGAAGGACAGAAAGTCTTCAAGATAGCCTGGCATGGATTCATCGTACTGATACTGGTCTTCCTTGCCACAATGTTCTTTACCAATACTCTGCTCAAGGAAACCAGCATGAACAAGAAGACCAAGCGCATCAATGCAGAACTCACCAAGACCTTGGCTCAGAGAAGAATTGAAGCCAAGGAGATCCAAGAAATCAGAGCAAATCTGGAGAAACACCAGAAGAGCATAGAAGCCATGCAGCTTGTTTTGGATAAAAAGAATCCCTGGTCCTATCTTCTGGAACTGGTTAACCGCAAGCTCGGATCCAATCGGATCAGTTGGCTCAATAATCTAAGCGTGGACAAGGGCAAGCTGTCTCTGGTGGGGGTAACCACCAATCGTAACAATGTAGTGGAGTTTTCGGATATGCTGCCAAATTGCCAAATCCGTAAAGTCACTCATTCTAAAGTAAGATCAGTTGATCTCTGGCAATTTGAGCTAATCTCGGATTTGCCGGAAGTGGATTGGATGGCTGTGATAGAAGAGGATTTGGCTCGCCTGATGGCTTTGAAACAATCTTATGGAGAGCAAACCGGCAGCGGTGCTCCCGGATCAGAGCAGAGTAATTCAAACACTCTTCGCCCCTTCCCGCCTCAGCTACTACTCGCTGCCAAGCCGGAGCAACTCTCAGCAAATGATGCAGCCGTAAGAGCTTACAACGAGTTTATCGCTTCCACTCTCAGCAGCAATATCTGGCAATACAGAGAAAAGGGTCAGGGCTTCTTGCAGAGGTATCGCAATCATTCTCTGGGACCGATCG
Organism: uncultured Candidatus Cloacimonadota bacterium; assembly: GCA_964433815.1. Taxonomy (GTDB): domain Bacteria; phylum Cloacimonadota; class Cloacimonadia; order Cloacimonadales; family Cloacimonadaceae; genus PHBP01. The sequence continues at coordinate 43,863 of CAYSSP010000005.1, read as the reverse complement.
TAAGATGGCGCACAGCTTACCGCCTGTACATTGACAAAGAGTATGACTTTGCTTCCCAATACCTCAATCCCATGCTGCAAAACAGGGATGAGTATTACAGCTATGCGGTGCTACTGGCTGCCAGAATCGAGCATGCCAAAGGCTCAGACCGCTTCAGGGAGTATTACAGAATTATGAGAAACGACTTCAGCAGGAGTCCATTAAACCTTATTGTTATAGAAGATATGCGGATTCTGGGGTTGTAAAATGACTAATACTCAAAGAAATACTCTCGTTCTCTCGATACTTCTGATACTGCTACTCGTTTTTGGCTTTGCCCAGGCTCGCAGATTGCGCAAAAGCACCTCGGAACTCGATACTGCAAACAAGGATATGCAAGCCAAGATCACTCTTCTGGAGTATCAGCTTAGCAAAATTGACTCTCTGCGCTATGAATATGAGATCCAACAGCAGCTTCTGGCTCAACAGAGCAAGATAATCATCAGCGAAGACAGCCCCAGCATCACCTATGAGTATCTGTTGAAGTTACTGGGCTGGATGCGTCGCCAGATGATCTTTGATTTTGCTATGGTCGATCAGAAAAGCCAGGAAAGCGGCTGGCACGAATATGTAATCAGCGGACGCTCCAACTATCTGGATGTCCTGAGATTAACCCACAATATCGAGCATCAAAGAGCAGTGCTGACAGTGGAAGAGCTGACCATCGGCACGGACAACGTTGCCCACAGCGATTCAGTCTCTTTCTCGATGATTATCAGAACTCACTTTGCCGAGGGTGGTAAACCGGCGGCAGAGCTTACCAAGAAAGACGTTCCCAATTTGTATCTGGGATACAATTCGTTCAAATCACGCGTTTTTGACACCCCGCCCGAGCGTGAATATGCCCCCGGTCTGCTGAGGCTGGATCGTGCCAGTTTGATGGCTCTAACAGAGAGCAAGATCTTCATCAGAGACGATCAACGTGTAATCAAGATACTGGCAGTGGGCGATCGCATCGCAGGCGGTTATTTATATTCAATTGACGTTGCCGAAGGCAAGGCTGTTTTCAAGGTCGATACCTACGGCATCCTGGAAAACAAATCTTTGTATCTTAATCCCCCAACAGCTAACTGAGGAATATCATGAAGAAGCTAATACTTATTTGTTCGTTCGTTCTGGCACTGAGCATTCTGATCCCCAATCTGTACGCTCAAGCAGCTACCGTATCAATGTCCGAGAGGACCAATATCAACGACGCGGTAATCATCCTGGATAGCTTTAGCGTGCGCGAAACCTCCAAGCGCGTCCTAAACCTCAGCAGCTTCAATGATCTTATCGGCGTGCCTGTGAGCAATCTTCCCTGGCGCACTGCCATGGATTTGATTGCCTTGAGGAACAACCTTGTTGTCACCGATGCTGCAGGTTATATTGCCTTTTCCAGCCCTGCCCCCAAGACCACCGCTGAGGCTGCAGAAGCTGTCAATTCCATCGGCACCAACAAACAGGTACGCATCAAAGCAGTTGCTCTGGTGGCAGATAAAGCCTTCATGCAATCCCTCGGTATCGATTGGTCCACGCTTCTGAACGGTTCCGTCAATATCGATGTGAATTTCACCGGTGCTCAAAACGTCCCCGGTAGCATCTTTGGAATTGGCGCAAACCGGATCACCACTTGGCAAGGTAATACCATCGAGGTCAACACTCTGCTCAGGACTATCGAAAATGAACAGAAAGGCACGATCATTGCCCAGCCCGTTATTATGGTAAATTCCGGTAGCCGCGGTTACATTCAGGTCGGTCAGGACATCTCGGTAAAGACAGTGGATGAAGCCGGCAATACCACCGATGAGTTCTTTGCCACCGGTGTAATTTTGGATGTTCAGCCTACTATCATCAACGTTGACGGCCAGGATCTGGTGCATCTGATCCTCAGCATCGAACGTTCTTCCGGCACTCCCGGAAACGTCAGCACCATCATCAACCGCAGCAAATCCACCACCGAGCTGGTACTTTACAACGGTGAGGAAACTGTGATCGGCGGATTGTATGATACGGATGAAACCCGTGTCCGCGGCGGTATCCCGATTCTCAAGGACCTGCCTTGGTGGGTGCTGGGAATCCGCTATCTGACCGGTTATTACAAATACGAGCGCAAGGAGCGCGAACTGCTGATCATGCTCAAGGTTGATATTGTCGAGGATGCCGTCAGCCGCTCCAATCGTGCCCGTGAAGCAGCTCTGCGTGCAGCGGAGGAGCAGAAGTAGCTCAGTTTTGATGGAGTAAAGAGGATCATGAGAGTTACAACCCGTCTGCTGATCCTCTTTATTGCCATCGGTTTTGCCTTCCTGGCATACTTTTACCTCTTTGTCCATTACAAAAACACGGAGACCCGCATCCTGCTCGAATACGACCAGATGCAGCGCAAGCAATCCATCGACGCAGTCTTCAAGATAAACAAATCCACAGAGCTCCAGGTTCTCAGCGATTATAGCAGCCGTGACGAGCTGATCAATTATGTGGCAAATCCCAGTCTCAACTGGGCTCGCAGAAACCTGGATCCCATGATCGAGGTTTACAATTTCTCGATCGTACAAATCTACGATATAAACAAAGACTTGCTGTATTCAAACGTGGCGGCAGACTATCCCAATCTCAAAGAGTACCGCTTGGAACCCGCCATGCTGGACAGCCTCAAAAGCAAACGCAATCTGGATCTCTCCAGCGCTATTGGTAGCAACCTGCTTTCACTAAGCGCTTCTGCTATCCATTCCGCAGCAGATAGTCTGGTATCCAGCCCATTGGGCTACATTGTCGTGGGAAAGATCTGGGACAACAAGTTCTTTACTGACATTGCCAAATCCCTCAGCTATGACCTGGCTGTCACCTCAATCGAGCCAACAATCGATAATCCTCCGGATATCCAATCCAATATCAGGATAGTGTACCGGATAGCAGATTGGAAAGGCAATCCGGTGGTATGGCTTACTTTCTATGTGATCAATACCAGTCTCAAAGATATTCAGTATCTGGGGCGGCAGGTGATCTTTGTGACGGGAGCCTTCATTGTTCTCTTTTTCCTGATCCAATTCGTCCTGATCGAGCAATGGATTACAGTCCCGCTCAAAATCCTTTCCAAAAGCCTCAAGGAAAATAGAGTCGATGTGCTGGATAGGGTGCGCGGAAACGATAGTGAATTCTCCATCCTGGGAAATCTGATCGAGCAATTCTTTGAACAAAAAGCCACCCTTACCCGCGAGATTGAGACACGTGAACGCACTCAGGTGCAACTGCGTGAGATCGAAGAGCAGACCCTCACGATCTTCCTTACCTCCCCGGAATCCATAGTGGTTACAGATCTGGAAGGCAGAGTGCTTACTGCCAACGACGAGACCTTCCACCTCTTTGGTCTGCCGGAATATGTAAAGGAGCATCCCGGCTTTTCCTTCCTCGATTACATTGATCCCATCTCCCGCGATGATATGGAAAGCCTGATCCAAAACCTGATCAATGGAGAGGATATTCGCAATCGGGAATACCAGGCATTACGTGCCGATGGCTCCAGTTTTACCGCTCTGATCAGTGCTTCGCTGATCAAGAATGCCCAGCAGTTGCCGGTAAGAATCATCCTGATTACCCGCGATCTGACTGAGATCAAAAGCCTCGAACTTCAGCTCCTCCAAGCCCAAAAAATGGAATCACTGGGTACACTTGCCGGCGGCATTGCCCACGATTTTAATAATATTATGACCATTATTGCCGGCTACATAGCTGTATCCTCCGCCAAGATAGACGGGCATACGGAAGCACAGGACGATCTGGATGAAGCTCTCAAAGCTTGCCTCAGGGCAAAGAACCTGATCTCCAAGATCCTTACCTTCAGCCGCAATTCCGAAAAGCTGATCCAAAGCGTATCCATCGCTGAGATCCTGGAAGAATCCCTGCCTATGATACGTGCCTCAATTCCTACGATTATCGAGATTTCCACCGATATCCAGAGCCGCAAAAACTGCCTCGCCGACCCCACGGAGATCCAGCAAGTACTGATCAATCTCAGCTCCAATTCATTCTACGCGATGCGAAAGGGTGGAGGCAACCTTACCTTCAGCGTTCGTGATGTCCCGGGATTTGAGCTGATAGGGCTCGATCCTGAAGTGAAGATCGACAAAGACTATATCCAGCTATGTGTTTCGGACACGGGGAGCGGTATCCAGCAAGATATCTTCAGCCGCATATTTGATCCCTACTTCAGCACCAAGACCACCGGTGAAGGTACGGGCCTGGGACTCTCGATCGTTCACGGCATTGTCAAAAACAGCGGTGGCTTTATCAGCGTACACAGCGTAGTCGAAGAAGGAACCCAGTTTAATATCTACCTACCCGTGGTGGATTCTTCCGCTATCCCTGCCAAATCGCATCCTGCCCCCAGCTATCCCTTTGTCCCTGCCCGGATTATGTTTGTCGATGACGAAGTCTCGCTTACGGAGCTCTTTGGCGAGTCCCTTACCGGGGCGGGCTATCAAGTGGAGATTTACAGCGATAGTAAGCTGGCTTTTGCCACCTTTGAAGCCGCTCCCCAGAACTATGATCTGATCATTGCGGATGTTACTATGCCTATCCTCGATGGGATCAAGCTTGCCGGTATGATCCGTGCAATTAGCGATATACCAATCATTCTGTACACGGGTTACTCGGTCTATAATATGAAGAGCGAGATGGAAAGCATCTCTGTAAACCGCATCCTCAGCAAGCCGATCCTGCCTGCGGATATGATCAATTCAGTCAAAGAAGTGCTTCACGAAAGCTCCCGTAACTAAGCATCCCATCGATGATCTTTCTTGCTTTTATCTACAATCCTCTCTCCACGCTGGTATTGGGCATTGTCTTTATTATACTCAATATCCTCGATGCTCACAGCACCTGGTGCGTGCTAAGACCATATCATTACCATCGCGAACGCAATCCTGTGGCACGCTGGATCTTCCGCAAGCTTGGCCTGATACGTGGAATCTTTGCCTTCAAAGCTATCCTGATCTTGGGGCTGTCTGCCGCCACAGGCTTTTACACAGCCTATGATCCCCTCACCATCAATATCGTCCTGATCGTTGCCAATCTGGTCTTCACCTGGGTAGTCTGGCATAATTACAATATCCACAGAAAGATAAGAAAGGCGTTCTGATTGCTCCGGGAAATATGAGGCTTCCATAATCCACCTCTTTGGTCTATCTCGAAGCTCCCATCTATGTGGCCCCTGTGCATCCCCTGTGGGGTAGCGGAGTCACAGCTTCTATCCAGCTTCTGTACAGGAGGCTGCTTAAAGAGAGACGGTATCTCAAAAAGATATTGACATAATACCAACGAATAAAATACTTTGAACTTCATAAGAGAATATATCTCAGGAAGGATATTTTATCGTGAATACACTGTACTATGGTGACAACCTGGAGATCATGCGAGAGCACATTGCAGATGAATCAATTGATTTGATTTATCTTGATCCTCCCTTTCAAAGCGGTAGGAATTATAACATCATCTTCCGACCGGAAAGTGGCGGGGTCAAAGGGGCTACTTCGCAGATCAAGACCTTTGAAGATACCTGGAATTGGGGAATTGAGGCCGAAAACGAATATATGGGCCTGATCACCGGAACCATTACCAGAGAGCAACCCCCACAGAAGCTGATTGATCTGATGAAGGCAATGCGCAGCTATCTGGATGCTTGCCCGCTGATGGCCTATCTCTGCATGATGGCACCCCGGCTGCTTGAAATGAAAAGAGTTCTGAAACCTACGGGGAGTATATATTTACATTGTGATCCCACTGCAAGCCATTACCTTAAGTTATTGATGGATGCCGTGTTTGAGCCCAAGAATTATAAGAACGAAATCACTTGGAAAAGAAGTGCTGCACATAACGATCCTAAGAGGTTTGGAGCCAATACCGATATCATTCTGTTTTATACAAAGACAGATAAATACAAGTGGAACCCACAATACATTGATCATGGTGACGAGTATTTGAAGCGTTTCCGCGGTGTCGATCCTGATGGTAGAAGGTGGATGGATGATAACTTGTCTGCCAAAGGCTTATCCGGTGGTGGATACGAATATGAGTATAAAGGTGTTACGTCTTTGTGGAGAGTGCCTTTATCAACCATGGAAAGGCTTGATGCTGAGAATAAACTGCATTATACAAACGCAAACAACCCTGGCAAGATGGGTATAAGGCTTAAGAGATACCTGGATGAAAACAAAGGGCGCACTTTACAGAGCTTGTGGGAAGATATACCGCCAATTAATTCACAAGCCAGCGAACGCCTGGGCTATCCCACGCAAAAGCCGGAAGCTCTATTGGAGCGTATTATCAGAGCAGCGACTAATGAAGATGATGTGGTGCTGGATCCCTTCTGCGGCTGTGGAACGGCTGTCGCTGTGGCAGAGAGGCTAAACCGCAAGTGGAAAGGCATTGATATCACCTATCTTTCCATAGACGTAATCAAGAAACGCTTTGAAAAGAACGGCATCAAAGAAAACAAAGACTTCCGCATCAAAGGCACACCCAAAGATGTTCACTCTGCCACCAAGCTGGCAGAAACGGCACCTTTCCAATTTGAAGTGTGGGCAGTGAGTCAGCTTAATGCCACACCTACTGTCAAAAGCGGTGACAAAGGCGTGGATGGAGTGATCAATTTCGTGGATATCAGCCGGAAAGATATGGTGGGCAAAGGAATCATCAGCGTTAAAGGCGGGAAGGCTCTCAATCCGGGTATGGTGCGAGACCTGAAGGGCACTCTGGAAAGCCAGAACGGAGATTTTGGCATTCTCATCACCCTGGTGGAACCCACCAAGGGCATGATCGAAGAAGCAGCTAAGGCAGGTGTGTTTGAGCTCAAGATCACACACAACAGCGTCCCGGTGCAAATCCCCCGCATCCAGATCCTTACAGCGGAGCAGCTCTTTCAATCTCCGATCCCGGTGACTCTGCCACAAACCGCAATAGACCCCTTTAAGAAACCCGATATCAAGAAAAACAAGATATATCAAGATGAGATAGAGATGTAATATGGATGAGAGTAAAGATTTACGAAAGGATACTAAAAATCTCGATGTAGATGGTGTTAATTCTGTAGATCCAGAAATCAAAGAAATCTCAGATGTATCATTTGAAAAACGACAAGAGTGCTATGCCACAGCTAAAGAATTTGAGATTATGGCTTATCGGCTAAGATGCATTCGATTAGTTAGAAGCATTATTGAATTACTATTACCGATTATGGTTTTCACGTCTATTGGCTTCCTTGCTAAAAATGCATATGGCACGTTAGTATGTATATCGGTTGTAATAGGTGCTATCCAGACAATTCTCTCAACATTGTTTCATGTTTTCCAGTGGGATGAGAAATACTATTACTACATAGAAGCATTACAATCAAACTACTCAATGGCCGATGAATACGATAATATCAATAATAATAAGTCAAACCCAAATATTAGACAACGTTACCATGATCTTATGATCACCTATCGAATGAGAAATGAGCAAGATTACAAGTATTACATAAGTGAAAAACTCAAAGTTAAAGGCAGAAAAGCAGCATTTTCTAAATACAATCTACCGTGTCCTGTTTGCAATATTATGCCATCTACAAATACTATGATCAAATGCCCTTGTTGTGGCGAAAGGAGATATAAATGACGACTAAGAAAGTTACAGATTTGGAACTCGAAATTCAAGAACTAACCCAAGAAGAGAAAGAAGAACTTAAAAAGTTTATTGATGCTAATCTCAAACATGGCACTGTGCGTATTCTCAAGGAAGCTCAAGATCAAGGAAGATTAGCAAAACCAAACGGGAATGTATGCCCAACATGTCATGGAACGGGAAGGGTATAGACTGATAACTTACTTGAATAAAAACCACCCCCGTGGAATCCCCTGATCCACGGGGGTTTGTTTGTTCCGGTCCCCTGACTACACAGTCCGTTTCTTTTTGGTGATGGGGGTTTCGCTCCAGTAGCATTTGACACCGATCACGAGGTGTTCATCGATATGGTATGCCATTGAAGACTTGACTAGTAATTGAGATACTAGCTTTTTTATTTCGTGAGTGTACAAGTATATCATTCTGTACAATCCATACTTCAGATAGCAAGCTTAACCTTTATCAACCACCCTGAGTTTGGATGCCATCTTCTAAAAATATGTCCAGAGCGTCCATTTTGTTATTATTTCCCTCCCTCCCCTATTGGATACTCAGGAGATCCCCTAGTGATCCCCTAGTGATCCCCTAGTGGCGACAAGGGAATCACCAGAGCAGTGCCGGGGTTTTGCCAGTGGGTTCAAAAGGGAAGGATTTAACAAGGAGTAAAAGAGAGAGGAGTTTTCTTTACCACAGTGAAAGCGCTGGGCGCTACGCGCCGTGGAGATGTGATGGAGTGAAGGAGTGGTGTTGTGGGAACGACATCCTGTCGCTCGGTAGGACTGTGCGTCAGGATTACGCACCCACAACCTCACCACTTCCACATTTCCCCACCACTCCAAAACGGATTTCTTGACAAATCCGGCTATCGCACCAGGATAAGCTTGAGGTGAATATGAAGCATAATCTCAAAGCTTTGATCCTGGACGCTGCAACAGGATTTTACACGATAAAACGCTATCCCTTGGGAGAGTTCTTTGGTCCGGTGGATCTGGGCTTGCATTTGGCAGGCAAGCACAATGCCCTCAGCATGGGCGTGGGTATTTTCGCGGGCTCGATCATCCCGGGTTCCAATCGCTTGGTCGTATCGGGATTTTCGCCAGCCTGGGGCGGTTTTTACGTTTCCTCGATGGGCGGTGCTGGCCTGGTCTTTGACGATCTGGGTATCAATCTGCTCTCGATTATCGGCAAGTCAGCCCAACCATCAGTCCTGATCCTGAACCGTCAGCACGGCGAAGAGATCGAGGTAAGCCTGGAGCCTCTCCCCGTCACCAAGATCTGGGATGAAGGAGAAAAGGGCGTCTATGCTATGCTGGAACACGTTCATACCCATTACTCCCATCTCTACGAATATACCCCCAGAATACTGGCAGTAGGACCGGCAGCGAGGTATGCGGATTGCGGCGGAATCGTCTCTGCGCCTATACGCAATGGTAAACTCACCGATGTCGATACCTGGGCAGGACGCGGGGGAATGGGTTCCAAGCTCTATCAGCAGCACGGTATCTGCGCGGTAATCTATGGCGGTACGCATATCGATGAGGATTTCCGCGATAGCAAGGTGGCGGATGAGTGGTTTCAGGCGCGTTATGAACAAAAGATGATGGCAAAGGATCTGGAAGCTACGAAGAAGTATCGTTTCGATCCGGATTTTGATACCGGCGGCACTTTCGGAGTGAATTATGCCAAAAATGCCTCCACTCTGCTGGCTTTTAACTACCGCAGCATCTACTGGGATGAACAGCAACGCCGGGAATTTCACAAGCAGCATATTGAAGATCACTACCTCAAGCAGTTCAATAGCGAGACGATCGCGACCAAGCAATTTTCCAATTGCGGAGAGCCTTGCGTAGCAGTCTGCAAAAAGAACAATGGCAAGTATAAGAAGGATTATGAGCCGTATCAGACCTTGGGGCCTTTGATCGGAATCTTTGATCAGCGAGCAGCGGAGAAGGTAAATCGCAAGGCGGATAGCCTGGGCTTTGATGCGATCTCGATCGGTGGATTCATCAGTTGGGCTTTCGACTGCCTCGATAGCGGTTTGATCGAACCGGATGATCTGGGTATATCGGGTAAGCCCCGCTGGGAAACCAAGGATTTCGACACTGTAAAGGATTCGATGCATAATGCTATGCTTGCTATAGAGATATTGGATAATTGCGTGGGCAAGGAGCGCAGGATCGACCTCGGAGAAGGGGCCAGGAAGTATGTGCGCAGGATGTCCCGGCAAAAGCAGGCACGTCTAAAAGACAAGTTTCTGATCAATTCCTTTGCGCGTAATGGCTGGATGGTGCCAAATCAGTACTGGGTACCGGGCGTGCTCTCTCCGATGCCGGCTATGGGCAGGTATTATATGCACTATGCACAGCAGTACTTTCCGCCTCGGCTTCTGGGAAAGATCAATGTGGACAGGATGAAGGCAGAGCTGGAGCTGGATAATCTGGGTATATGCCGTTTTCACCGAGCTTGGGCGGAAGAGATGATTCCACTGATCATTGAGAAGCTGCACGGAAAAGCGCAGGATTTGGAGCTCAATACCCACGTTACCGCCCGCAGGATCAATTGCCGTAATGCCTCAGTTATGTGGGAATCGAGCCTGGCGACAGATTACATTGTGAGCTATCTGAAGCGTTGCAAAAATGAATCGGATAGGGCTTTGCCGGAGCTGGACGACTGGCTGAAACGCTTTGAGGATGATCCCCGGGAGGCATCGCTCTCCTATTGGTATGAGATCCGCAAGGGCATAGATGAAAGTCTTTTTAGCGAGTTTGAGTATCAAAAACAACCGGATGGGCATTAAGTCTTTGCATCTGGTCATTTTAAGCTTGACATAATGAAAGTTTGCGCCACAGAGTAAACGGTCTTGTAAGTCATTATCAGGAATTCAGATAGTTCATTCCTACCGGGTGACTTAGGGATGCATATACAGGCTTTTGAGGCTCAATAAGGAGTTAATATGATTTCAGAGAAATTGATCCCAATTATTCAGGATTCGCTTAAGACCTATTGGGACAAACCCGCTTTTACAGATTATCCCGGTCCGGCACTTAGTTATGGCGACGTCGCCAAGCAGATTGTATGGCTGCACAGGCTTTTCAAGACTTGCGGCATTAAGAAGGGCGACAAGATCGCTTTGGCAGGTAAAAACTGCAGCAATTGGGCAATCGTCTGGATGGCAGCAGTCTCCTATGGAGCAGTGATAGTACCAATCCTGGCAAATTTCTCTGCAGATGAGATGCAGCATATCGTCAATCACAGCGAAGCGGTCATCTTCTTTGTAAGCAAGGATAAAAACGATACCATCGATGACGACGCGATCACAGCCTGCAAGTATATTCTTTGCCTGGATAACTTTAGCGTGCTGCAAAACCGGGTGGATGGACGCAGAGAGATCATCAAGCCCATGCATGAACTGGATGATATCAACCGTATGAGCAAGGAAAGCCTGAGCCTCGAAGACGTCTGTGATAATGAAGATTTGGGCGCTATCATCTATACATCGGGCACCACGGGGTTTTCCAAGGGCGTGATGCTGCCGCACCGGAGTCTCTTGGCAAATCTATTGGTCGCAACAGAGAAACTGCTCTTTAAGGTCGGGGCGAAGGTGATTGCCTTCCTGCCTCTGGCGCATGCCTATGCCTGTAGCTTTGATCTGGTCTATCCCTTTACCCGCGGTAATCATATCAACTTTATGGATCGGCTTCCCACTCCCAAAGTCCTGCTTGCCGCGATGCAGGATTTGAAGCCCAATATTATCCTTACTGTGCCGCTGCTCGTGGAGAAGATCTATAAGAAACAGCTTCAGCCCACGCTGGAACAGCCCAAAATCAAGGCTATGCTCAAGGTACCGCTCCTGAACAAGGTGGTCAAAAACAAGATTCGCGACAAACTCGTAACGGCTTTTGGCGGACAGGTTACCGAGCTGGTTGCCGGTGGAGCTCCCATGAATGCCGAAGTGGAGCAATTTATGAAGCTGATCCGCTTCCCGGTTACGATCGGCTATGGCATGACCGAGTGCGGCCCCCTGATCTCTTATTGCAGATGGTTTGAACATCGCTTTGAATCAAGCGGCAAGACGGTCAAATTCCTTACCGCAAAGGTCAATTCTCCCGATCCTGCCAAGATTCCCGGTGAGATTATGATCCGGGGAGATCAAGTCTTTTTGGGTTATTACAAGAATCCCGAAGCAACAGCGGAAGTGCTCCGTGACGGCTGGCTTTATACAGGCGATATCGGCACCATCGACAAGGATGATTTCATCTATATCCGCGGACGCAGCAAGAACGTAATCCTGGGATCCGGAGGAGAGAATATCTATCCGGAACTGGTGGAGCAAAAGCTGAACAATCTCCCTTATGTGGGTGAATCGCTTGTGTTGGAACGCAATGGAGCGATCTATGCTTTGGTCTATCCGGATATTGAGGCTCTCGATACGGATAAAGTGCCGGAAAGCAAGATAGCAGAGATTATGGAAAACAATCGCAAGGAAGCAAATAGCGCTTTGGCGAGCTTCTCCCGGATTGCCAAGGTCGAGATCGTCAACGAGCCTTTCCAAAAGACTCCCACCCAGAAGATCAAGCGTTATTTATATCGCTGATAATAATAGGTTTGACAAAAGAAGCCCGGAAATAAATCTGGCTTTTATGCCCCTTGGCTTTCCTTGGGGCAGTTTTTTGATTAGATTATGCATTGGAGATTAGCTATGAATAAATGCATCGAAGATTTACTGAACTTCCTGGATAATTCACCCACCAGTTACCATGCCGGAATCCAGATTCGCCAGCGCCTGGACGCTGCCGGATTTGTGGCTCTGGACGAGAAGCAGGCTTTTACCCTGAAACAAGGTGGAAAGTACTATATCAGCCGTTTCGATACGGCAGTGATTGCTTTTACAATGGGTACGGATTCTTTGGCACAGACGGGTTACAGCCTCGCTGCCAGCCATATAGACAGCCCTCTGCTCAAGGTCAAAAGGCAAAGCCTCAAGATCGACAAAGGTATCTGCAAGATCGGCACAGAAGTCTATGGAGGCCCCATTATCTCGGGCTGGCTGGACAGAGAGCTTTCACTGGCAGGCAGAGTGATCATCAAGAACAGCGATGGCACATACAGTCCTCATCTGATAGATCTGAAGCGTCCTGTGGCGATCATACCCAATGCAGCCATCCATCTCAATCGCGAGATAAACAAAGGTTTTGAATACAACAAACAGAATCACCTGCAAGCTATCCTTGCCACCGATTCGATGGCATCCAATCCACTGCTGGCGGCAATAGCGGAAGAGCTTCAGGTCAGCCCGGAGCAGATTACCGATATGGATCTCTTCTTGTACGATCCCAGACCGGCAGAGCTGATCGGGCTGGATCGCGATATGATAGCATCAGGCAGGCTGGATAATCTTGCCATGACTCATGCCATTCTGAGCGCACTTACCGGTGTCGAGCCTGGAAAAGGGACATCTGTAGCGGTCTTCTACGACCATGAAGAGATCGGCAGCCGGACTCCCCAAGGCGCAATGTCATCTCTATTGACAGAGGTGCTGGAGAGGGTGTCTCTCGCTATGGGTCTCTCTAGAGAAGAGCATTATATGGCACTAAGGAACTCTTATCTGATCTCAGCAGACATGGCTCATGCCTACCATCCCAGCTATGCTGAGAAGTATGATCACGACTATATCGCAGCGATGAACAAAGGCCCCGTGATCAAGCTCAATGCGGACTTCCGCTACAGCTCCACTGCCGATACATCACTACGTTTTATCCAAACCTGCGACCAAGCTGGAATCAAGTATCAGAGATTCGTAGTAAGATCGGATATGCCCTGTGGCTCCACAGTAGGCCCCCTGGTAGCGGCAGAGCTTGGCATTGCAGCGGTTGACATAGGCAACCCCATGTGGGCAATGCACTCCATCCGCGAGACTTCCGGCACTCAGGACCATAAAGCCCTGATCAAGGTGCTTCAAACCTATTATTCATAAAAAAGATATACAAGGAGTAATCCCCCAATGGCAGTTTTCAAACCCTTTAAAGCAGTGCGCCCGGTTCCCGAGAAAGCGGCTCATATTGCTTCCCTACCCTATGATGTGATGGATTCAGACGAAGCCAGAATCGAAGTTGCCAAGTATCCTCTCAGCTTCCTGCACGTGGAGAAGCCGGAGGTTGATCTCCCCCTCGGTACTGATCTGTATGATCCGGCTGTTTATGCCAAGGCCAAAGAAAACCTCTATGGCTACATCGAGCGTGGTGATATGATCCAGGACGAAAAGCCTATGTTTTACATCTACAAGCAGGTGATGGACGGACGTGCACAATACGGCTTGGTGGGTCTTGCCTCAGTCGATGAGTATATGAACGGCATCATCAAAAAGCACGAGCTTACCCGTGCGGAGAAGGAAGCCGATCGTATCCGCCACGTTGATATCTGTGATGCTCACTCTTCCCCGGTCTTCTTTACCTACCGACATCAAGACGTGATAGACGAACTGGTGGAGCGCGTCACCAAGGGCACAGTGGCTCAATATGACTTTGTGACAGACGACAATATCGGCCACACTCTGTGGCTGGTTTCTGATCCCAAGGACATCGATATCATCCAGCAAGCTTTTGCCAATATGGAATATCTTTATGTCGCAGATGGTCACCACCGCACAGCCAGCGCTGCCAAAGTAGGCCTGGTGCGCAGAGAGCAATTCCCGGATTACACCGGCGAAGAAGAATTTAACTTCTTTATGACCGTGATCTTCCCGGATAATCAGCTCAAGATATTTGATTACAACCGCGTAGTCAAAGACTTCAACGGCAATACCAAGGAACAGTTCCTTGCCAAAGTAGGCGAGAAGTTCGAGATCACTCCCATGAGCGTGGACGAGCCTTACCATCCTGCCAAGCTGCACGAAGTGGGTATGTATATGGACAACCAATGGTACCGCATAGTCCCCAAACAAGGCACTTGGGACGAACACAACGTAGTTGAAAACCTCGATGTTTCCATCCTGCAAAAGAACCTTTTGCACCCCATCCTGGGTATTGAAGATCCCCGCACCGATAAGAGGATTGATTTCATCGGTGGTATCCGCGGTCTAAGCGAGCTGGTAAAACGCGTTGACAGCGGACGTGAAGTCGTTGCTTTCGCGATGTATCCCACTTCGATGGACGAACTGATCGGTATCGCTGATGCCGGAGAAATAATGCCTCCAAAATCCACCTGGTTTGAGCCTAAGCTCCGCAGTGGATTATTTATTCACCTCTTAAAGTGAAACACTATCTTATAGAAAGCCTCGGATGTGCCAAAAACCTCGTTGATAGCGAGGTTTTTGCCTACATCCTGGAATCCGCAGGCTACTCCCCAGCTCCCATTCCCGAAGAGGCAGATCTGATCCTGATCAATAGCTGTGCTTTCCTGCAAAGCGCATTGGCAGAATTTGACGAAATCCTCAGCGGTTATGCCGACCGCAAGAATCAGGGGGAGTTTGAGACCCTTATCGTCTCCGGCTGCGTGATGAACCGTGCTCTGGATGATTTTATCGATCTCTTCCCCGAGGTTGATGCCTGGATTGGCCTCAAGGATTTCGACGCTCTGAGGAGCTTCCTTGGTGCCTCAAAAAGCCCTGCCATCTCCAGGAGTCCTATCGAAGAAGGACATTACGCCTATCTCAGGATCAGCGATGGCTGCCGCAACTACTGCAGCTATTGCACCATCCCCTCCATCCGCGGCGAATTGAAGAGCATCCCCATCCCGGAGCTGATCAAAGAAGCCAGGTCTCTTGCCGCTCGGGGAGCTAAAGAACTGATCCTGATAGCCCAGGACACCTGTCTTTACGGCACTGATCTATACGGACGCCAAGCCTTGCCAGAACTGATCGAAGCTGTCCACGCCATCCCGGAATTTCACTGGATACGCTTGCTCTATCTGCATCCTGATCATTTCAAGACAGACTGGCTGGAGCTCTTTAAACGCTTGCCCAAGCTACTCCCCTACTTTGAAATACCGATCCAGCACAGTGAAGACCGCATCCTAAAGGCGATGAACCGCCAGCTTGGCAGAGCCGAACTCCTGGAGCTCTTCCAGCGTATCAGAACTGAATTGCCCGCTGCCGTCCTGCGCACCACTTTGATCACAGGCTTCCCCGGCGAAGGACCGGCAGATCACAAAAGGCTGCTGGATTTCATCGAGCAAGTCCCCTTCCTGCACCTGGGTGTGTTTTGCTATTCGCAAGAGCCCGGCACTCCCGCCTACGATATGCCTCGCCAGGTGGGAGAAAAGACTGCTCTGAAGCGTCAGGATGAACTGCTCAGCGCACACCGTGCCCAGCTTGAAGATCGCCTTGGAGCCTGGGTTGGCCAAGATATCGAAGTATTGGTCGAAGCCGAAATTGAGCCCGAGGACGAACTGCCCAAGGGAACTCACCGCTATCTTTGCCGTGCCTGGTTCAACGCCCCAGATATCGACGGTCTCGTCTTCGCCGAAGGCAAAGCCGTAAAGCCCGGTACCTTCGTTAAAGTAAACATAGAAGACGTGATAGACGTCGATCTCTTTGCCCGTATCATTTAGGAGTAAGAATGAAAAAGATCTCCCTGACAGGGATCAAACCCACCGGTATCCCCCACATAGGAAACTACATAGGCGCAATCAAACCTGCCCTGCAGCTCTCCGAAAGCTGTGAATCCCGCTATTTTATTGCAGATTACCACGCCCTCAATAGCTGCAAAAATCCCGACGAAATCCGCTCGATGACCCGTGAAATCGCCGCAGCCTGGCTGGCAGGCGGTCTTGATCCCAATCAAGTGCTCTTTTACAAACAATCGGGAGTGCCGGAGACCTTTGAGCTGCTCACCATCCTGCTCGCCTTCACGCCCAAAGGCCTGATGAACCGTGCCCACGCCTACAAGGCTATGCTGCAGAGCAACCAAAGTGCGGGTAAAGACCCTGATGATGGCGTCAATATGGGCTTGTTCACCTATCCGGTCTTGATGGCTGCCGACATTCTACTCTTTGATACAGACTTGGTACCGGTCGGCAACGACCAGTTCCAACACGTGGAGATGGCTGTAGATATCGCCGAATCCTTCAATTTTATCTATCAAACCGATGCTTTCAAGATACCTGAAGCCATTGCCCAAGCACACACCAAGACCCTGCTCGGTCTGGATGGACGCAAGATGTCCAAAAGCTATGGCAATACCATCCCGATTTTCGCCAACGAGAAAGAACTTCGTAAACTCGTGATGAAGATCGTCACCAATTCCCAGGGCATTGAAGAGCCCAAGGATCCCGATACCTGCAACGTCTTTTCCATCTACCAAGCCTTTGCCTCTCCGGATCAGATCCAGGCCCTGCGCCAGCGCTATCTTGCCGGCGGGATGGGCTGGGGACACGCCAAGCAAGAGCTTTTTGAGGTGATGAACGAAGCCCTGACCCCGATCCGAAATCGCTATCAGGAACTGATGCAGGATCCCGGTTATATTGACCGCGTGCTGGCGGAAGGCTCTGCCAAAGCCCGTGAGATTGCCTCTGCGAAGATCAAGCAGTTACGTGGCATAATCGGTATCGATTGACTAAGTTCGTCTTGTAAAGACATACTATAAAGAGATTCCTGCCTACACGACTCACCAAGCCTGCGCTTTGGTGAGTCGTTCGCAGGAATGACGGACAGGGTCGAGAAATAACGAATGACGGACAGGGTCGAGAAATAGGCTTAGGTTTCAGGTACGATTGGAGCGTTGCGTGCAGTTAGGCGTGCTTCGCACAGTTAGTAGTTAGATAGTTAGCGCTGCCCACAGGGTCAGGATTCTCGTCATATGGTTTACATCATATCTACTGGTTGGATGTCTCTTTAGTATCTTTCCCTCTGTTATACTTTTTCCATCGCTATTCTCAGTGTACTCTGTGGTAAAATAACCCAAATCCATAGCCTTGCAAGACCCCTTCCTATAGAATCATCTGGTATTCCTGGGCTAACGGACTGGAGATTCCCGGGCGTTCACCCGGGGATCACCCAGGGATCGTCTGAGAATTCAAAAGGAAAGGGACGCCAGCGAGTGACGTCCCTATATGTTTACGGATTGTTGTTTTACTTACTCAGGATCATCCTGGCAGAACGGTGATAACCGATGGTATCAAGGCGGTAAACATATACACCCGAAGGTAGTACTCGCCCGTTATCATCTTTGCCGTCAAAGGCAATGGAGTGTTCACCCACAGGCATCGGAGTATTTACCAGAGTCCTCACCAACTGTCCTCTCAGGTTGTAAACCTTGAGCACGACCTGTCCCGCCTGCTTCAGGCGTATCACGATATTGGTATGCGGATTGAAGGGATTGGGGAAGTTCCCAACGATCTTGGTAACCGTCGGAGGTGGCGGAGGCGGCATCTCGATATGCAGGATATTGGAGAAGGTGGGATTGCTATTACCACCAGTCCAGCGTGGCAGGACTGCCCAGAGGAATTCACCCCATTCAATACCGCCGTGGTAGCTGTCGATATAGCTGAAGACAGTATCGCAGATAGCTACAGTGACCCACAGTTCCGTATCTTGCTGCATTCCATCCAAGAGGAAGAAGATCTCGTAGTAATCCGGAGGAGTGATCACATTGGGAGCTTCCCAAGTGATCAGATAGCCGGTCTCCACAACCGTGGCATTTACGACCGGCACAATCCCGACCACAAAGACCGTGGCGTTTGTAGTAACAGGCAGAGAAACCAAGTCGCCGTAAAGAGCTTCGACCTTGTAGAGATAAGTACCGTTGCCCAGATCGGGATCGAAGTATTGTCTCTGATTGATCTCCTGAAGCACTTGATCATCCCGGGAGATTCTGTAGCCGGTAAGGCCATAAGTATCCACGGGGGCATCCCAGGTAATGTAAACCGTACTCGGTGTATATTCATCATGTGCCACCAGGTTTTGTACGGGATAGGCTTTTTTTACCACCACATAGACTGGCCCTGTGGCTGATTCCGCAATTCCGTAGAGAGCAAACAGATTATAAGTATAAGCTCCATTGGCAAGACCGGTATGCGTAAATGACAATGCATCAGTAGCTATGTCCGGAAGCGGAGTGCCATTGCAGATCAGCCTGTAACCGCTGAGACCGTCTGTATCGATAGGAGCTTGCCAAGTGACCACCACAGAATCCGCCGAAGTAACCGCAGTCAGGTTTCTGGGAGGATAGGCAAGTAGGATATCTGTGCTGAAGGTATTGGTCGGCAGAGACATCAATCCGCTTGTGTATTCGGCTACCACATAGAATTCATAGGAGCCATTGGGCAGATTGATAATTGTGGTCTGGGTCTCCTGCGGGACAGCGGTGAAGAGCTCATCATTACGATAAACCAGGTATTGCGTCAGCATTCCGGTATCGATGGGGGCATCCCAATCCAAGCTAACCGAGCTACCTGCCACACTACCTGTCAGGTTGCTGGGCGGATAGGCGATCAAGACCGTCTCCATCTCGGTATTTGTGGGGGATGATTCGCCGCTCAGATAGACTGCAGTGACTTTGTAGCTGTAAGTGCCGTTTGGCAGATTCTGCAAATCAAGACTCGTATTGATCGTATTTTCGATCACCACATCGTTTTGATAGACCTTGTAGTTTACGAAGAAACCAGTGTCGCTAACGGGCTGCCAGGTAAGGCTGATATTAGCGCCCATATTCTCCAGCAACAAGTTGGAGGGGTTGTAGATCGTCTCCCAGTGGATAGTATTGCTTGTTATCGAAGATGATGTCACAGCACCGTATAATGCCTCTACTGTATAGGTGTAATCGGCATTAACGGGATTGTTGTGATGATAGAAGAGCTCGGATTGCTCCGAGAGCAATACACCGTTAGCATAGAGCCGATAACCGGTAAGTCCGGTGACATCCGTCGGCGCTCCCCAATTGATGATGATCTGGTTGTCACCTGCCACCGCGAAAGCAGCTTGCGGAGGATAAGGCAGAGTGATACTTGCTGTGTAATCATTTGTGGGAGCTGCGTCTCCACCGGAGTACACTGCGGTGACGTGGTATGTATAAACGCCATTGGACAGGTTTGTATGCTGATATGTGGTCTCGCCGGTAATTCCTATCTGTTCGTTGTTGCAGAAGATATGATAGAACATAAATCCATGCAGATCAGATGAGGGCAGCCAACTGAGACTAACGTTGTTGCTATCGATCGTTCCCGTAAGATTGGTAGCAGGATAGGGAACCACGATATGGACATTGACGGAATTGGAATGGGGCGAGACCTCCGTGCCATAACGAGCCACGACATAATAGGTGTACCAGTTGTTTGGCAGGTTCTCATCCACATAGCTCGTGAACGAGCCGGAGGTCAGCAGTTCGTCATTACGATAAATGCTGTAGGAACTCAATCCCCAGATATCGGTGGGAGGATTCCAATTCAGAGTTACGGCATTCCCTTGATAGCTAAAGGTAAGATTCTGAGGAGCATAGGCATTGAGCACAGTGACGCCAACTGGCGCGCTGAGTTCGGAGCTGATGCCAGGGTAATCGGCGCGGATCTGGTAAGCATACTCACCATTGGGAAGGTTTTGATCCAGATAGACCGAGCCTTGCGGATTGGTGATCTGCACCAGGAAAGCTCCATTCTTGTAGAGCGTGAATCCTGTTTCGCTCTGCCCGGGTAGAGTCCAGCTAAGCTGAGCTGTGCGAATTCCCACCATCTGCACGGCAAATCCCGTCGGGATATAAGGGATCATAATGGTGGCAACTGCCTCATTGGATTGAGCACTCTCGCCGCTGGCGTAAACTGCCGCGATCCGATAGCTGTAGTTACCATTGGCAAGGTTTTGATCCGTATAGCTGGTGAGAGTGGTCTGCGCCAGGAACAGGGCATTGCGATAGATCTTGTAGCCCAGGAGGCTGGCTCCTGAAGGAGGAACGGCATCCCAGACGAGATCAATATCATCGTTAACAGCTGTGGCGACAAGATTGGAAGCTGGATATAGCACCTCGATCAAGACCTGCTGGGTATTACTGGGAGCACTGTCTCCACTGGTGTAACTGGCCACCACTTGGTAGCTGTAGTTGCCATTAGCGAGGTCCGAATCGACATAACTGGTGACTGACGTCTGGGCAATCTGGATGCCATTGCGGTAAATCTTGTAGCTATTGAGGGCTCTGAGACCGCCTTGATTGACAGGGGCGGTCCAGCTCATGTGGACATCGCTGTCGATCACGTTTGCAGTGAGGCCTGTAGGCGGGTAGAGCAGCTCAATCTCTATATTTACGTAGTTTGAGGGTAGAGCTTCACCAAAGCTATAGACTGCTACGATCGCATAGCTGTAGCTGCCATTGGCCAGGTTATTGTCCTGATAGGCAGTCAGGGAGGTATTACCGATCACTTGGCCATCACGGAGGATATTGTAGCTTTGCAGATAGCCGGTATCCGTAGGAGCTGTCCAGCTAAGACTTACGTCATCACCCGTCACCTGAGCCTGTAAAGCACTTGCGGTATAAGCGATCTGGATGGTGGCTGTCTGCGTGGAACTCGGCAGAGATTCGCCACCGGAATAGACAGCGGTTACGTAGTAGCTGTAAGAGCCATTGGCAAGGTTGTTATCCTGATAGGACAGGGTAGTAGTCTGAGCCAGCAGGCTGCCATTGCGATAGAGGCGGTATTCCTGGAATCCGCCCAGATCAGCCGGAGCTGTCCAGGAGAGACTTACGTTGTTACCGGCTTGGTTCAGAACGAGGTTTTGAGCGGCATAAGCGATCTCGACCTGAACTGAGGCAAGGTTTCCGGGAATGGAAATTACGCTGGAATACACTGCAGCCACGCGATAGCTGTAAGTACCATTGGGCAGGTCAATATCTGTGTAGCTGAGGGTCTGGGGATTGGAGATATAGGCAAGTTCCGCACCGTTGCGATAGACCACAAAGCCGATCTCGCCCTGTAAAGGAGCAAGCCAGTTTAGCACGATGTCATTACCATCCTGCAGGCTGGCAGTGAGATTGGCAGGAGGATCGGCGATCATGATGTTGATCGTAGCAGTTTCAGAGGCAGAGGATAGTCCCAGAGGATACTGAGCCTTTACATAGTAGTCATAATTGCCATTGGGAAGAGCAAGATCCTGATAGGTCAGGCTTTCTGTGGTGGCAATCTCGACAGCGTTGCGATAGATGCGGTAGAATTGGGGACTGATGGGAGGAGCCTGCCAATTTAAGGTGACGTCACGCTCTCCGCTCAGAACTGCTGTGAATCCTGTGGGGGCGGGAAGATCAGGCATTACGTTGATCTCTACCGTTACTGTATTGGAAGGTATGGATAGCCCGGCATCATAGACAGCCAGGAGCCAGTAGCTGTAGCTGCCATTGGCAAGACCTTGGTCTGTCCAGCTATTGAGGGCGGGATTGTCCAAGACTTGGTGCAGATTGCCGTTGCGGTAGATAAAGTAACCGCGGAAGGCTCTGGTTGGAGCAATAGCAGGAAGTGTCCAGCTAAGGACTACGGAGTCTTCATCCACGCTTGCTGTGAGGGCTGTAACAGGATAAGTGATCTCCACTGTAGCTGTTACTGTATTGGAGGCAGTGGATTCACCGCTGTCATAGAGAGCGGTGACGTAGTAGCTGTAAGTACCATTGGCAAGTGAAGCATCTGTGTAGCCAAGTTCACTGGTTTGGACCAGGAAGCTGCCATCACGGTAGAGCTTGTAGCCCAGGAAGCCTCTGGCACTGGTGGCTGCAGCAGTCCAACTGAGGATGATGTCGTCATCCGAGACCTGGTAGCTGAGCTGGGTCGGAGGATATAGAACTTCCACTACTGCCGTAGCTGTATTGGAGGCAGCAGAGAGTCCTGTGCCATAGACAGCTTTCACATAGTAGCTATAGATACCATTGGTAAGGTTGAGATCATCGTAAACGATTCCCGCTACTTGAGCGATCTCTATCTCATCACGATAGACCTTGTAGCCTTGGAAGTCTCTCAAGCCACCCGAACTAACCGCAGCAGTCCAACTGAGAGCTACATCATCACCTGTCACCACAGCAGAGAGTGCTGT
>CAYSSP010000005.1:0-21088 GCA_964433815.1 uncultured Candidatus Cloacimonadota bacterium | reverse complement strand
CAGCAGTCCAACTGAGAGCTACATCATCACCTGTCACCACAGCAGAGAGTGCTGTTGCGGGATAGAGAACTTCCACCAAGCCCTGCCAACTATTGGATGCCACTGATTCGCCGGAGCTGTGAACAGCCGTGATATAGTAGTCATAGAGGCCATTGGCCAGATCGCTATCTGTATATCCAAGCTCAGTTACGTTATCGATCAGTACTCCATCACGATAGACATTATAGCTCAAAACAATTCTGGGAGCAGTAACTGGAGCTTGCCAGGCAAGGTTGATATCGTCACCCACCACAGTTCCGCTTAGCATCTGAGGCGGATAAGGCACATCAACGACAGCAGTAACCGGATCAGAAGGATCAGATACTCCCGATTCGGAAGCATTGACAGTGCGGACCTGATACTGATAGGTAGCATTCGCCAATCCCTGGTCCAGCATGGACAGAGCATCGGTCGTAGCGATCTGGATAGCATCGCGGTAGATCAGATACTGAACATCTGTGCCCATCACCTGATCCCAAGACAGAGTCACATCCGCGCCATTTACCACTGCTTGCAGGTTTGCCGGCGGATAGGGATACTCGATAAAGGCAATAGTGCTGTTTGAAGCCAGCGATGTCCCTGTGCCATAAACTGCCACAACCTTGTACTCATAAAGGCCATCTGCCAAATCGAGGTCGAGATAAGCAGTATCCGTGGTTTCTACCAAGAGTACATCATTACGATAAAGCTGATAATCCACAAAGGGACGCAAGCCCCCGGAACTCAGCGGCATCTGCCAGCTGAGGGATACATAATTGCGATCCAAAACCTGATGACTGAGATTCCTGGGAGGATAAAGCACCTCCACCAATGCCTGCACGAGGTTCGTTGGTTGCGAGATACCACCCGCATAGACGGCATAGACCTGATATTCATATAGTCCATTCGCCAATTCGGCATCGTTATATAGAGGCATCGTAGGGCTTGCGATCAAAGCGCCATCACGATATACATGATAGCCCAAGAAGCCTCTGCCAAGACCCCCGCTATTCACAGGAGCTGTCCAAGACAGGTTTACATCATCCTGATCTACCACCGCCTGCAAATCCGTAGGCGGGTAAAGTACTTCGAGCTCGATATTAAGGAGAGGCGATTGCTCCGATTCTCCGCTGCTGTAAAGCGCGGTAACGAAATACTGATACCAGCCATTGGCCAGATTGGCATCCCGATATGTAAGATCCGTAGTCGAAGCCAGGAGACTGCCGTCACGGTAGATGTTATAATTCAAAAGAGCTCGTCCATCCGCCCTGCCTGAAGGCATTGTCGCAGGAGCAGACCAAGCCAGGACGATATCATCATCCTCGATCTGATAGGCAATCTGCGTGATTGGATAGAGCACTTCAACCGTTACATTTTGCACTCCGATCCGCGAAGATTCGCCCATCGTATAGACAGCAGAAAGCTCATAAGTATAGATCCCATTGGGCACGCCCTGATCCAGATAAGTGGTCTGTGACGGATTGGTGATCGATGCCACCAAGGCGTTGTTGCGATACAGGTTGTACCCATTGAAGGAGCGCAATCCGCCCTGCGTTACAGGGATCTGCCAAGTAAGGCTCACATCCGCAAGATTGACCAAAGCGCTTAGATTCCTGGGAGGATACAGCACTTCAACCAAGGCAGTAACCGGCGCTGACTGCGCAGATTCCACCCCGGAATAGACCGCGGAAACAGCATAGGTATAGAGGCCATTTGCCAAGTTCTGGTCTGTGTAAAGGGTGGTATTGGGATTAAAGACTGCCGCAATCAGTTGGTTGTTGCGATAGATGTAATAGTGCGTCAAAGCACGCACAGTCTCAGGATTGACCCAGTTCAGAGTGACGTCATCACCATTCACTGTGGCACTAAGCCCCACCGGCGGATAAGGCACTTCAACCCGGACGATTACAGTGCTCGAATTACCGGAATCCACGTCTCCGTAAACCGCTTTGATATAGTAGGAATACTGGCCGTTAGGAAGGTTCTGATCGATATAAGCAAGCTGCAAGGGATCTGTGATACTCACGATCAGAGAGCCATTGCGATAGATCTTGAAGCCGGTCAGAAACTCCGTATCTGCGACCTGATTCCAGGCGAGGCTTACATCTTCTCCGTTCACCGTTGCCCGGAAGTTGGCAGGCGGCTCCGGCACACCGATCGCGATCTGCGCCATATTGCTGCGAGCCGATTCGCCTGTGGCATAGATGGCTGTAACTTCGTAATAGTAAACGCCTTCCAGCAGGTTGGCATCGTCATACTGATTGGCATCAGGATTTTCCACCTGAGCAATCACCATATTATCACGATAAATCTGATATCCCATCAGAGCGCGATTGCGCAGATTGGGAGGCGTATCCCAGTGCAATCTGGCAGTATTGATGCCTTGCAAGGAGGCGACCAGATTTTCCGGCGCATAAGGCACCTCGACCCTGGCATTTGTGCTGTTGCCGGGGTTTGAAACGCCCTCGGCGTACACTGCTCTCAGGAAGTAGGTGTAGTCACCATTGGGCATATTGTAATCAAAGAAGGTTGCCATGGCGGGATTGAGGAATTGCGCTATCTCGACTCCATTACGGAAGATCTTATAGCCCAAAAGACCCGGATTGGTTCCTTCGGGAGGCATCCAATCGAGCCTGATATCATTGCCATTGATTACTTCTGCTTCAGCAAAACGAGGGGCTCCCAACGGAGTAGTCCCTTCGGGGAAAGTAATCGCATCGACCCAGGCGCAATCGCCAAAGTAATCGCTGGCTCCATCTTTCAGGTATCTCCAACGGAATTCGTGAACTCCGGGCGTTACCGGATACTCGTGATATTCCCAGTTGCCATCGCCACTCCAGCGTTCCTGCTCGATTCCATCTATAAAGAACGCAAGATGATCGTATTGATCGTTGGGCTCCGCTTCGCAGGAGACTTTCTTGTAAAAGCTGATCGTATCCGGCTGTGTGATGTTTATGGTAATAAACATTGAGGTAACCTGATTATCGTCTATATTGCCGGATTTTGCGCTACTTGAGCCAAAGTAAGCAGCTTCGGTCGAGATCGTCCAATTGGCATTGCCCGAGAACTGCCAGTTCCAATTGCCAAAACCTTCTTCAAAGTTTTCGCTGATATCGACAGGACCGAGGCTGGGGCGAATACCTGTAAGCATCTGCTGATTGCTTTCCGGGATTTCTTCGCCTTGCACCACAAGGTTGTTCAGATCCACCCAGGCTTCCTGGAGATTCACATTGCTAAAGTTTACGTGAAAGAGCCCTGCTTCGTCGTAACCATCAACGATAAAGGCGATCTCACGGTTGTTGGCGAGGGTCACCGCATAGATCACCGGACGATAATTGTCGAGCTCTGTACGGATCAAGCTCTTCCAATAGAAATTGGTGTAATCATCGCGATCCCGCTGCTGGATGGCATTGTCGTAGCTGTAGAAATTGATCAAAGCACTACGCACATTTGCCAAGCTGGAAGTAGAATAATCGTATTCATAATTAGTGTAGGTAGCCAGTCCGCAAGTGTAGATAAAGCGTTGCGTTGTCTGGAATATCAGCGTATTTGACATCCCGTCCCAGTTGATCTCCACTCCGAGGTTTTGGCTGAGAGGGCCAAAATTATCGTCCACATAGCTCACTGTCCCGCTGCCATAAGTCGGATATGCCCAATACTTCATTGTCTTGGCAAGGGCCAAAGCATGCGATCCTGCGTGAGCGCGGTTTTGCCCCGCTCCGGGACAGCGCGCATTCCAGGGATTGGTTTGATGCCATTGTGGTTGAATGAGGGGGTTGACTGTTCTGAGGCTCTGCCCTGCCAAACTGCCAAATACAAGCAGTAAAAGCGTGAGTACTAAAAGTATCCTGATTAGCTTCATGGTTACCTCACTTTAAATATGAAAAGCTTTCCAATGTAACACTATGGAGCAAGAATTGTTCCACTGTTTGATAAAGAGCAGAGCATCCCGTAGCATAGCCGGATTTTCTGATCCCCTCTCTTTAAGATCCTGCTTGAAGCCTGCTTGTAGCCTGCTTGAATCATGCATGGACAGGCAGGAAACGATTGGCCTGTATGCGTTTAATACCATTCCAATCAAAAGGGGAGCATAAGTGCTTGTTATGAGTCCTGATATGATAGCGATAAAGCCAAGATTAGAGCAAGTGCAAGCACCTGCAAGGCTATTGCTCTGGTACTCGCCAAGACTTGGAAACTAATTGACCGGCTGAGCTGTGAAATGCCTACTAATCAAGATCCCAGGTACTTCTCTATCTCTGCACGCTCGGCATCAAAGCCTTTCTTGCCCATCAAGGCATAGGTGGCAATCTTGCCGGCTTCCACGCCGGGTTGATCGAGAGGATCGATATTAAGTAGTTTCCCTGTGAATACGGTCTGAATCTCATAGAGAATAATGAATGCGCCGATGTTTTCGGCAGTGAGTTCCGGGAAAGTGATGCGGCAATTGGGGCGTCCCGCCTTGGTGATGGCTATCTCAGTGGCGAGGCATTCGGCATTGAGCAGTTGGCTCAGTTTCTTGCCTCCCAGATAGGAGATTTCTTCACGTTCGGGATGCAGATTGGGGATCACATAGTCGGTCTGGAACTTCTCCACCTTGACAAAGGTAAAGACCTTGTCGTTTGGACCTTCGGTGTAGAGTTGCACCTGAGAGTGCTGATCCGTGGTGCCGAGTGCTTTGACCGGCGTCTGCCCCACATAGATATCCCTGCCGCGCTTGTCTTTGCGCTTTCCGAGGCTCTCTGCCCAAAGCTGGCGATACCAATCGGCAAAATCGTATAAGCTATTGGAATATGGCATCATAACGGAGATGTTCTTGCCATCGCGCATGAATAGATAGTGCAGTAGTCCATTCAGATAAGCAGGATTCTGCCAGAGATCGGTGTTTTCGCAGAGATCGCGCATCTTGCCGGCTCCTGAAAGCAGAGCGCGGACATCGATACCGGTGAAGGCGGAAGAGAGCAAGCCAACATCGGTGAGTACGGAGAAGCGTCCGCCTACATTGTCCGGCACTATAAAAGACCGGTAGCCTTCCTGATTGATTACCTGACGCAGGAATCCACGCTCCTTATCGGTCGTGATCACGATACGCTTGCGGTAGTCGTTGGGATATTTGCGCTTGATCAAATCTGTCAGGATCATATATCCTGCCATCGTTTCGGCGGTAGTGCCACTCTTTGTGATGACGTTGATCAGGGTGCGGTCGAGCTCTGTCTGCTCCAGGATCTCGCAAAGAAAGACGGGATCGACATTATCATAGACCAAGAGCTTGCGGGGAAGCTTGAGCTCGGTGCGCAGAGCGTTGTAAACAGCTTTATTGCCCAAGGCGCTGCCGCCAATACCGAGCACGAGGA
Organism: uncultured Candidatus Cloacimonadota bacterium; assembly: GCA_964433815.1. Lineage (GTDB taxonomy): Bacteria > Cloacimonadota > Cloacimonadia > Cloacimonadales > Cloacimonadaceae > PHBP01. The sequence goes on along the minus strand of CAYSSP010000005.1, from coordinate 15,719 downwards.
TGGTATCAAAGCTGTCGCCCAGGCTGTCCAGATAATCATAGTAATGTGCGGGATCGGTCTCGGGGAGATTATAAAAGCCCAAGATATCGGCACGACGATCGGAGAGGATCTCCTGATGAGCTTCCTGAATGGCGTTCTGGTAAGTCTCAATCCTGGTTTTCTCTATGCCGGAGCGGATTTGTGAGGAAAACAGAAGGTTTTTGGCATCAAAACTGATCATTTCAACTCCTTTCGTAGTATCTGGCGAGTGATTCGAGCATAGCTTCGTTATTCGCCTGAGATTGCGTGGGATCGAAGCTTTGGAATTGGGAGAAAAGCTCCTGATCGCAACGGCGGATAATCAGCTTGGAATCTATGTAGCTGTGGGGATTGACGCTGAGGGCGCGTATGCCCATACCCAGCAGGAAGGGGATAAAGCGCGGTATGGATGCCATCTCTCCGCAGATGGAGAGGGCTTTGCCATGAGTATTGCAGGCATCAATACATCTTTTAATCAGCATCATAATCGCAGGGTGATGCTGGATGTAATAGGCGGCAACGGCATCGTTGTTACGGTCTGTAGCAAGTGTGTATTGGACCAGATCATTGGTCCCGATACTCAGGAAATCGCAGGTTTGGGCAAGTTGATCGGCTGTTAGAGCAGCAGAGGGTATCTCGATCATTGAACCGAGCTCGATACAAGGATCATAGGCAATGCCTTCGCTGTCAAGATCTTGCATGATCTGCCGGACAAGCTGTTTGGCTTGATTGAAGTCATCTGCATCGATGATCATGGGAAACATTATTCTGATTCTGCCAAAGACCGAGGCGCGCAGGATAGCCCGGAGCTGCGTCTTGAAGAGCTCGGGCTGGGACAAAGAAAAACGGATCCCACGTGAGCCGAGGTAAGGATTGAGCTCCTCTTTAGTGGGGATGAGGTGTGAAAGCTTGTCTCCGCCGAGGTCAAAGGTGCGGATGGTGACAGGTTTGGGAGCCAGTGCCGAGACCATCTTGCTGTAAACCTCAAACTGCTCTTCCTCTTGGGGGAGGCTGTTGCGGTCCAGATAGAGGAATTCGGTGCGAAAGAGCCCGATGCCATCAGATTCCAGCTTGAGGACATTATCCAGTTCTTCCGGCAGCTCGATATTTACGTATAGCTCAATCTTTGTGTTGTCGGCAGTCACAGTCTCCAAGCCGGTCTGCTCCGCCAGCCAGGCCTGCTTCTTTTTCTCTTCCGCCAAAAGGCCGGCATAATGTGTCAATTGGGCAGGATCGGGCTTGTGAATCATGAGGCCCTGATGAGCGTCAACGATCAAGATATCGTCGTCTTGGATAATATCCAAAAGATTGGGTAGGGAGACGATCGAGACCAGCCCGAGGGCACGGCTCAGGATTGAGGCGTGGGAATTGAGGCTGCCGCTCACAGAGCAGTATGCCTTTAAGCCACAGCGGGCCATTGTGCTGACCTGGCTGGGGGATATCTCGTCCAAAATGGCAATCTGATCGGATTCCCACTTGTATTCGACAGTAGTGCTGATATTGAGCAATCTGCCTACTATACGCTGGGATACATCACGGTAATCACCCACGCGGGAGGCAAAGAAATCGTTGTCCATCTCTTTGAACTGCTGGCAGATCTTGGAATAGACAGAGCTTACTGCCGCAGCAGCGGTAAAATGCATAGATTCAATCGTGTAGAGCAGCTCTTTTTCGATCTCAGGATCACGCAGGATCATCAGATGGGTCTGCAGGATGTCCTTCTCAGTCTCGCTGAGAGAGGGATTGTCCAGATAGTGGTTAAATTCCTTTTCCAGAAAGTTCAGGCTCTCCTGTAAAGCGGAGATTTCGGCTGGGACTTCGGTAGTGCTGATTCTGCGGGAGGGGATCTGGGTGCTGGGGCTTTGGATTAGTTTTGCCCTGCCAATAAAGAGTCCGCGGTGCACGGCAAGGCCGCTGAGCGAGGTCATCTTACTCTCCAAATCCGCTTTCGATCAATTGGGAGATCTCGTCTATCAGATACTGCTCGTCCACTCCATCGGCAAAGAGTTCCAGCAAAGAGCCGTGTTCCGCAGCCAGCATCATCACACCCATAATGCTCTTGCCATTGACCTTGGTGCCATCTTTTTCGATGAAGAACTCAGAGCGGTATTTGGTGGCAGCTTTGACTAGGAGAGCTGAGGGACGGGCGTGGAGTCCCAGCTTGTTTTTAACCTTTACTGAGCGCTGAACCATTCTTACCGGGCCCGAGATCGTGCTTTTTGTTGAGGGATTTCTGGCGGATTTCTTCGTGCAGTTTGCGGTTAAAATCTTCCGCAGCATCGTATCCGTCGTTCTTGAGGATCAGGTTCATCGCTGCCACTTCCACGATCACAGAGACGTTTTTGCCGGGAGAAACAGGCAGGTAGATGATCGGGACTTTGCAGCCCAGGTGCTCTGCGTAGTTATTGGACAGGCCAATGCGCTCGTAGTCCATATTCTCCTGCCAGGGCATCAGCTCAATCTGCAGGTCAATGCTCTTCTGGCGGCGAACGCGTTCTATACCGAACATCCTTTCAACGTTTACAAAGCCGATCCCGCGGATCTCCATAAAGTGGCCAAAGTTCTTGCCGGAGCGGCCAATCAACTGGTCTTCCACATAGCGCAGAGTGATCAGATCATCACCGACCAGGCTGTGCCCGCGGTTTACCAAATCCAGAGCGCATTCGCTCTTGCCGATACCGCTCTTTCCGGTGAGCATTACACCCAAGCCGAAGACATCAATCAAGGTGGCATGGATGGTCTTTTCCAGAGCGAATATATCGTGGAGATAGCGGGTAAGCTGCTCAAAGAGATTGATTGTGGAGAGTCGGCTGGAAAGCAGGGCGATATTAAAGTCGTTTGCCATAAATTCCACAACCGGAGGCAAAGTAAGGCCTTTGGAGATGATCACGCAGGGGATTTCAGTCTTGAAGACATCCCTGATCCGCGTTACCAGATCCTCTTCCGGCAGACTCTGTAAGTAGCGGACTTCTGTCTCGCCAAAGACCTGGATACGCTCCGAGGAAAAGACCTCGAGATAGCCGGCCAGAGCCAGACCCGGACGGTTCACGTGAGGGGAATTGATCTTTTTATTGAGGGTCTCCGGCTCGGTAATCAGGGAGAGAGCCAGATCCTTTTTCTTGGACTCGAAAAATTCGTAAACGCTGATTTCTTTCATATACTGGGAGTCCTTATAGAATGGACTCTGCCCCGCAGGGCAGAGTCCGGGCTGAAATAATTATGGTTCGATAAGGCGAAAATGCTCTTCGTCCTTCTTTACTAATACGTTTATGCCATCAGTTTCCTGATTTTTGAAGATCAGGAATTCCCCCTTCAGTTCCATCAGCTTCTCAATCGCATCGTGCACAGACATCACTTCTGCTACTACACGCTTGGTTTTGACGGTTATATGAGGTTTGACATCCTTTCCCAGCTCAATGATCGAGGAACGGGAGAAATCGTCAAACTGCTCTTTGAGAGCACGTTTCTGATGATCCGTTACGCGGTCTTTGAGTTTCTTTATCTGGCTTTCCATTTTATCTACGGCTGTATCGATAGTAAGATACATATCCATTTCCTCGGCGGTACTCTGGAGGCTGAACTTGGAGGCATGAAGAGACAGCTCACAGAGGTTTCGGTTGTTTTCCAGAGCCAAGGTTGCATGGACGGTGATGATGTGATCAAAGTACTTCTTTAGCTTGAGGCAGGAAGTCTCCACATAATCGCGAATAGCTTTGGTCAGTTCGAAGTGACGGGCAGTAATTGTAATCTGCATGTCGGTATCCTCCTGTATTAGATTTTATGAATGGACAGTCCCCGGAGATCTTCCAGAGCTTCCTTGAGAGCTTCTGATAGGGTTGGATGCGCAAATACTATCGATTCCAACTGCTCGATCTTGCACTTGAGGGAAATCAGTATCCCGCCCTGTGCGATCAATTCGGCAGCTTGAGTACCAATGATGTGCATTCCCACAAGTTCGCCGGAATCAGCACGGGCTATAGTTTTTACAAAACCGAAGGTGTTGGACATCGCCATCGCCTTACCATTTGCTGTGAAAGGAAATCTACCGGTGAGAATCTCGCCGTATCTGTCCTGGGCTTCTTTTTCCGAGAGCCCCACAGAGCCTATCTCCGGATGCGTAAAGGTACATCTGGGGATGTTCTCATAGATCAGAGGCTCTATATGATGAGATTTATTGTTGATGGCGTTATCGATCAGATCCGCCACGATCAATCCTTGTTTGCTGGCTGTATGCGCAAGCTGCAGCTTGGCTGTTACATCTCCGATGGCAAAGACATTGGGCAGGCTGGTACGCATATATTCGTCGATCCAGATGGCACCACGCTCGCTCTTGAGCTCCATTCCCTGCCAGTCGATATTGTTATTGGGAGAGCGTCCTACGCTCATCAGGACTTTTTCCACCGTGACAGTGCTGCCATCGGTGAGAGTAAGCTCCACGCCTTCGGCAGTCTTTTGGGCAGATTGAACTCCCACGCCTGTGCTGATCTTGATCTTACTTTTTTTGAAAGCCATAGTGAGGCGCTTTGAGATCTCCTCGTCCTCAAGCGCTATGATGCGGGGTAGAAACTCAATAATCTGGACATCAACACCAAAAGTTGAGAAGATGGAGGCAAATTCACAGCCGATTACTCCGCCGCCTATCACTGCCAGACTCTTGGGCAGGCTGTCCAACTGAAGTGCTCCGGTCGAGGAAAGAATATCGATCTCGTCGATCGCAATCCCGGGAAGCGTCTTGGAGCCGGAGCCTGTGGCCACGATGATGTAATCCGCACAGAGTTTGGTATCTTTATCTGTAACGATCTCATAGCAGGCATCCTGCTTGCTGATGGAAGTCACCATTTCGTTGATGACGGGGATCTTCCTCTTGCGGAAAAGGTATTCTATGCCGGAGACCAGTTGCTCCACAATCTTGTTTTTTCTTTCGTAAATCTTGGCGTAATCCGGGATTATCTCCGTAGTAGGCAGACCAAAAGCATCCAGCTCTTTGATCTCGCTGTAAAGCTCGGCAGTTTTTACCAATGCCTTGGTCGGGATGCATCCCCAGTTCAGGCAGATCCCGCCAATGCGATTTGCCTCGATCACTGCTACATTAATACCGTATTGGGAGAGCCGGATAGCCGTCTCATAACCTCCGGGACCTCCACCAATTATGACAACTTGGTACTTATCCACGTATAGCTCCTATTTCTTTCTCAAACGGCTGTTCAAAATCCCCAGCTCATCCCTGTATTTGGCAATGATTCTGCGGGAGATATTCAGCCCATCCTGCTTGAGAATATCGACCAGTTCCTGGTCGCTGAGAGGGTTCTTCTTGTCCTCCGTCTCAATCAGGCGAATGATGTGGGATTTGACTTTTTGCCGCGAGATACTATCGTAATTGTCATCCCTTCCGGCAGTGGAAGAGAAGAAATCCTTGAAAGCAAAGATGCCATAAGGAGTCTCGGCATACTTATGCTTTACCACCCGGGATATGGTAGATTCCGATACTCCCAGATCCTGCGCTATAACGGCATAGGTAAGCGGTAGCATCACTCCGCTGCCATTATAAAAGAAATCATACTGATGCTTGATGATGGAGAGAGAGACACGCTCCAGAGTACGCATCCTCATAAAGATGGATTTGATCAGGAATTTGGCAGAATTGATCCTATCACGCACAAACTGCATGGTCTCTTTGTCAAAGTAGCCTCTGCTGATCATCTTGCGGTAACGCGGGCTGATGATGATATTAGGGGTGATATGATCGTTGATGATCACGACATACTCGTCGTCCACGATCTTCAAAGTTACATCCGGATAGACATAAGCTGCATTACCTGCGCTGATTCTGAGGCCTGGCTTGGGATCAAGCTGAGCTATCTGAGCCCTGGCACTCATAACTGTGGCTTCAGACACTCCAAAATAGGAGGCAATCTTCTGATAGCGCCTGTGGATCAGATTCTCAAACTGCTCATTGATCAGACCTACCACAATGCGGTTTTCGAGCTGTTCTTCCGTAAGCTGTGCCATCAGACACTCTGCCAGATTACGGGAGCAGATGCCTTTGGGGGTGAGACTCTTGACCAATTGATGCAGCTCAACCGCTCTGGTAGGCAAAATCTTGTGGGCTCTGGCGGCTCTTACGACCGAGAAATCCTCCGGTAGAAAGCCGTATTGATCGCAGCTATCGACCAGCTCGGTGATAAAATCCACCTCAACATCCTTGAGATTAAGGGGATAAAGCTGCTCCAAAAACTTCTGCCTGCCATCTTCTTCGAAGAGGATCAGGGATTCAGTTTGCTCCGCATCTCCCTCGGCAAAGCCCCGGTCATAGGACTGGTGATAATCATTCCATTGATCCAGGATCTCGGTAAGCTCTTTGGCCTCACTAAGGGTCTGGCATTCTTCATCACAAGTCTCGCTTTCCTCGATAGAGGTGGACGATTCCGGATTGGGAGCCTCATAATTGGCTTCTTCCAGATCTTCTTCGTCCTTCTCCTCACGAAGCTCCAACAAAGGATTATTGACCAATTCCTGCTTAATATAAGCCTCAAGCTCCAATATCGGCAACGCAAGCATCTTCAAAGACTGCAACATCTTTGGCTTGAGTGCCAATTCCTGCTTTTGGCGTAGGGACAAGTATTGGTCCAGATTGCTCATAGTTTACCCAAACACCGGATTGGTCATGAACCTGTCTCCCAAGTAAACCTGCTTGGCCTTCTCATCATTTATCAGCTCCAATGAAGTACCGGATACGATTATCTTACCTTCGAAGATAATATAAGCGCGGTTCACGATTTTCAAAGTCTCAATTACGTTATGATCAGTAATCATTATGCCGATATTCTTATCTCTCAGCCTGCCAATAATATCCTGAATATCTGCCACCGCGATGGGATCCACCCCGGCAAAAGGCTCATCCATAAAGATAAAGGCAGGATTGGTGACCAAAGCTCTGGTGATCTCCAGCTTACGCCTTTCTCCACCGGAAAGGGTATATGCTTTTTGCTTTGCCACGTGAGTGAGATTGAGCTCTTCAAGCGCTGATTCCAGCCGGGTCTTGCGTTCTGCTCTGCTGAGCTTGAGAGTCTCCAGGATTGCCAGGACGTTTTGTTCCACCGTAAGCTTGGAAAAGATCGAGGGAGCCTGAGCCAAGTATCCGAGCCCCAATCTGGCACGCTTATACATCGGGAGCCTGCCGATCTCTTTGGTGTCGTAATAGACCTTTCCCCTATTGGGCTTTGCCAGGCCTATGATCATATAGAAAGTAGTGGTCTTCCCGGCTCCATTGGGACCCAGGATGCCAACCACTTCACCTTGGTTGATATTCATACTTAGGTCATTGACCACAGTACGCTTTCCATATATCTTTACGAGGTTCTCCGCTCGGATTTGATGTAGTTCCATATAATCTATATCCTAATTAATCCGCTCTATCTGTCAAGACTTACTGCGGAATTTGTAAACTCCATTTATCGACTGACGCATTCTGATATGCTCGAGTTTGTTGTCCTGACCAAACTTAGCTTCCAGATACTGCCCTCTGGCTTCGTTTAAAAAATAGTCCCTGCGCCCTGTTGCTTCCTGCTCGTAATAGTAGGAAACTCCTCGTTCCGCAATGAACTCATCCAGATTGGAATTACTAAATTTCAAGTTTATATAATCTGCCAGGACCCAATTAGTCTGCGGCAGGTCTCGCTGCTCTGCAAATTCCACCCGGCAGGAATCCACCAGCTCCGCCCTCACCAGATTTCTCTCCTCAAAATACAGGTAAAACTCCCTGGCTTTGGCTGTGGCAAATTCCGAAACAAAGCTCGGGACTCCCGTAAACACCGCCTTCTCCTCCTCCACAAAGTAGAGCAGAAAGTCGCTGGTCGCATTATAATCATGAGAATCCACCTTCACATCGAAGGTCGCCATAATTTTTTGATCCTCATCGAAATACTCGATCTTCTGAGCTTCGATGTACAAGGTATCCGTCACTCCGGAGCGAATCTTGGGATTTTCGATCATATAGGCATAGCCCGCCTTTCGATCCCAAAAAGCATAGCCGCAAGTAGCAAAAGCATTTTCAAAGAGATCAAAGGCCTGGACGTTACCCCAGGTAGTGAGCTTCTCATTCCTCCGGTCATAATTGGCAAAGTTGCTGGAAAACCACCTTTCCGATCCATTTGGTTTGCGCTCTGTGATATTGACCCGCCCGCCCAGATTCATCTGTTCCGAATTGCGGTAGTAAGCAAGGCTGTCTGCCCTGAGAGCCAGAGTGTCATTGGAGACTTGGACATTCCCGCTAAGCCTGGCTATCTTCTGCCGATCCAGGATCAAAGCCCGGTCGCTCTTAAACTCCGTCTTGCCATAAAAGAAGTGCACATTGCCCAGGAGTTCCAGGATCTGCTCGGTATCGGTTTTATTTAGAAAGAGACGATCCGAATGCACCAGCCTGAAGGTCTCCGCGGGGCGTGACTGCCCCATCAGGATGATGATCCAGAGCAGCATCAGGCTACCAATCGATAATCTCTTCATCCTGGAAGATCCCCTCTGCCTGCACTTCCGCAAGCTCTGCAAAACTGATGGTGGAATTTGTCCTCAGGTTTTTTCCCTTTAGTACGCTCCCATGCCGCTTGAGCGTAACTGCCTCAGGTGCTACAATCTCGTCCATATTGCGATCCCAGGTGATCTTCCTGGTCACGATTGAACCGTTGGGCGAATTTACATTTACGTTTCCGCTGGCAAAGATCACATTACGGGCATCATCGACAGTTGTGGTATCAGCCTTGATGGTGGATTGGATATTGCCTGCTTTGTCGTAACTGGTAATCAGAACCTTCCAGCCATTCAAGATCCGCCGGTCGTAATAGCGTTCGATTTTCTCTGCTTCGAGGATATAATCTATCCTGTTGCCGTCGAGCTCTGTGATTTTTACGTTGTAACTGGTCTCATCCGGCAGGTCGCGATCCATTACCGGAGTATTCCGATCCAGCTCCATCTTCTCTCCGCAGGAAAAGCTGCTGAGAATCAATAGCAAGAGCAAGAAGCTAGGAAATTTCCTGTAGATAGGCCTCAACAGCCTTCTCATAGCGTCCTTGTTTTGTCAGGATATAATTGATGAATTCTCTTACCGCGCCTCTGCCGCCATTGGCAGATGTTACATAATCTGCCAATTCCTGGATCTCTTCCATGGCATCAGCGGGAGCCGCGGAGATAGCTGCCTTGCGCATCACCGGAATGTCATTCCAGTCGTCACCCATATAGGCGACAGCTTCCCAGCTAAGCCCCAGTTCCTCGATCAATTCTTCCAGCTTGCGCAGCTTGTGTGCCACACCCTGGTAAAGATGCCTGATCTTGAGATCGTTGCAGCGCTTGCTCAGCGCTTCCGAGCTACGCCCTGTGATTACCGCAACCTCCACATCCGTATGCCTCAGGATGATAAAGCCCATCCCGTCGTGCGCATCAAAGTGCTTTAGTTCCAGTTGATCACCGGCATAAATAATCCTGCCATCCGTAAGAACACCATCGCAATCCAATGCCAAGAGCCTGATCTTGTGCCATTGAACCGGTCGTTTATAGACTTTTGCAATCTTATTCATATCTTGGTTTTAATGCCCCACTGATCTTTAGGCAATCATCCACCAATGGCGCCACTTGATCCAGCGATAGCATACTGGCAGCATCCGAAAGCGCTTCGATCGGGCTGGGATGCGTCTCCAAAAAGAGTCCATTCACCATCCCGGTAGCAATGGCAGCCTGAGCCATCATCTTGGCATATTCGGGATTGCCTCCGGAACTACGATTTACAGATGGACGCTGCAGGCTATGGGTAACGTCGTAGATCACCGGAAACTGAGTTGATTTCATAATAGCAAAGCTACGGAAATCCACCACCAGGTTATGATAACCAAAGCTCGTACCACGCTCCGTGAGCATTATCTGAAAGTTGTTGGTAGCTGTCACTTTCTCTGTCGCGGCGATCATATCTTCAGGCGCCATAAACTGCCCCTTTTTGATATTTACGATCTTGCCGGTCTCCGCTGCAGCGTGGATCAGCTCGGTCTGCCGGGAGAGAAATGCCGGAATCTGCAAGATGTCACAGACTTCAGCCGCTTCTTTTACATCGACCGTTTCGTGCACATCCGTGAGCAACGGAAAGCCATATTCAGCTTTCAGATCAGATAGCATTTGCAGCCCTTCGGCACGCCCCGGACCGCTATATGATGTCTCTGCTGTCCTATTTGCCTTTTTATAGGATGCCTTAAAGATCAATAACAAGTCCCGCTTCTCTGCGAGATCCACCAGGCTCTCCGCGATGCGGCGCATAGTATCCTTGTCCTCAATCACACAAGGCCCGGCAATCAGGAAAAACTGCTCGGTATGAAGTATGTTTTGATAGAGTGTCATAGTTACTTCTTTATGGTTTTAAAAGTTTAACTTTCTCCCAACTAAAGTCCTGGTCTTCCCTGCCAAAGTGCCCGTAGGCGGCAGTGGGTAAAAACACCGGTTTCATTAGAGCAAGGGATTCAATGATTCCCTTTACTGTCAAGTCAAAACTCTGCCTCAGCAGTTTCTCCAATTCGTTATCAGGGATCTTACCGGTATTAAAGGTATCAACCATCAGGGATACGGGGTCTTTTTCGCCAATGATATAGGCAATCTGAATCAGGCATTCATCTGCCAATCCGCTTCCCACTATTGAATTTGCCATATGCCTAGTCATATAGGCGGCACTGCGATCCACCTTTGTGGCGTCCTTGCCGGAGAATGCTCCCCCACCGTGCTGGGCCCAGCCGCCATAGGTATCTACTATTATCTTGCGTCCCGTTAGCCCGGTATCGGCAGCCGGTCCACCCAGTTCCCACATATTGGAGGGATTGATCATAATCTTGCAGTTGTTGATGTCGTATTCGTGAATACTCTCTTCCTCGATCTTGCTGATCACCGGAATCACCAGTTCCTCGGTGATTTGAGCCTTCATATCATCAAATTCCTGCCGGCTCATCTTGAGATGATTGGTAGAGATTACGAGGGTCTCCAGAGCTACCGGCATCCGGTCTTCATAGCGGAAGCTCACCTGGCTCTTGGCATCCGGCAATAGCTTGGCAATCCGATTTTCTTTGCGCATTATGCTAAGCTCTTGTAGTAGCTTGTGAGCTGTAAAGATCGGCAGAGGCATCATATGCTTGGTCTGATTGCAGGCGTAGCCAAACATCAGTCCCTGGTCCCCGGCGTTATTGCAATTAGCATTTTCCTGCAATTCCGTTGTCTGCTTGTGCAGGTAATTATCGATTCTGCAGTTGTGGTCAAACCTGCCATCGGGCAAAGTGTAGCCTATGTCCCGGATCACCTTTCTTACGATTGGCTCTATCTCCGGACTGGCATTAGACGTGATCTCGCCGCTCAGGACGATCAGGTTTTCGGTGGCAAGGGTTTCGCAAGCCACGCGGGAATTGGGGTCACCTGTAAGGTGGGCATCGAGTATGGCATCCGAGATTTGGTCGCAGACCTTATCCGGATGACCTTCTGAGACGGATTCGGAGCTAAAGACGAATCCTTTCTTACGATTGTGCAAATCAGCGTGTAGAGCTGTCATTTTGCATCTCCTTTTATCTTTTTCTTCATTTTTTTGTACAAAAAAAATAGCCGGCGCTAAAGCCGGCTATTCGAATAAATATCAAACCGCACTTTAGCACATTTCTATAGCGGAGCAAAGGGCAAATTACCGCATCTCGTTTATATGACCACCCAAGGGTGGATTATGAGCATGGTACATCTCCGGGGATTCGAACCCCGGACCCACTGATTAAGAGTCAGTTGCTCTACCAACTGAGCTAGAGATGCACGTTGTTTTTCCACTTTTTTCAGACCTGCTTAGTTGTCAAGGAACTTTATCTTTCACAAGCCCAATCAACGTGCCACCCTACTAATATTCAGGAGCTTACGTGTATCTCTCCGGTGCCCGGGCTACTTCACAAGACTGATCTTGAGCCAGTCGGTTCGATCTGCAGTCTTCAGCCTCAACATGTAGAGCCCGGTACCAAGCAATCGTCCTGCATTATCCTTGCCATCAAAGACCCAGCTATACATACCTACTGATTGATAACCCGGATCAAAACTACGAACTACCTGACCTCTGAGGTTGTAGATTTCCAGCTTGGTATTACCGGGCATAGAAAGCTCGTAGCTGATGGAGGTGCTTGGATTAAACGGATTGGGATATGCATTCAAGTAGTGTTTACCGGTAGCTATTGTATCGTCTGAATTTCCTACTGGTTGAAGCTCGTATTCAAAGCAGCTTGAGATATCTATTGGATAATCTACCGAGATTTTCCTCAAAAGTCCGTGTATGTTGAAATAGTAATTTGTGCCCATAATTCTGTGAATCGTGCCTTGGGGGCCGGGCCATTCATAGAAACTTAACACCGCATAGTGGCTTGTCTCTCCATCCTCTATTACTTCATACCGATCTACAACCCAGTCGCTACTTACGAACAAAGGGGGAGGCAGTATATCCGTACAGCCATAATAATCTATCGGTGTGTAGGGAGCATATTTTTCGTAATCACGATTTGCTTCTGTTTGATAACCGGAATAGTAGATTAGCACTTCTTTCGTCTGAACCCAGTTTAATAAGTCATTCGAGCAGCTATGTATCTCAGAGCTGCGCCTTCCAAGATCATCGAGAATATAATCTTGTTTGGTGAATGCTGTTCCATCCCGGTTTCTTGTGATACGTTGGATCAGCTTATTACTATCATTGTATAGGTAATAAATACTGATAACCGCGGTCGAATCTATCCAACTGTCATAATAGGCGTCTTCATGTAAATAGCCTTCCTGGTCCAAGCGCATCATTCGATATTGGTAAATGGAGCCCTGCATACAAGGTACCCTGAAGATCAAGCCATCGTCCAGTAGCTCCACCGATCCCTCAAAAACTGATTCGGCTAAGCTATATCCAGGTTCTTCAAATGTAGATGTATAAAAAACTTCATCCGTAAAACCCACTACGTGCATCGTACGGATATGGGAATAGCGGAAGCTTCTCTGATAAGTATAAGACCATTCTCCAAGCTCATCCGAGTATGGGATGGTATGGTTTATTGATTTTGGACGATGAATCGAGTATTCTGGTTGAGCCGATAATAGGATAGGAACACTACTGATTATAACCAGGCTCAATAGCCTTTTCATCAATGTTAAGAATGAGGAATGTTTCATAAGTGCCTCCTAAGGACCGCTGTATGTTTGATAAACTTGAGCATGTTCTTCATAGCAATTCCCACATACATCCAGATATCAATCCCGTAATAGCACAGCTTTTGCCGTGGATATAGTATTGGAGGTTTCCAGGCGGAAAAGATACAAGCCTGAAGAAGCAGCCAAGCCACTTTCCGTTACGCCATCCCAAGTGCATGTTTTAGAATTGGCCGGAACGAGCATCTTTCTGATCAATTGCCCCCGGGAATTGAAGATACTCAAATTGGCCAGTTCCCTAAGGGGACTGGTTAGAGCTATCGTAAAAGTCTCACGGGAAGGATTTGGGTAAAGCTGCAGATTCGGTATGGCGACACTCTGGTGTTCGTCTGAATTTGCCACAGGAGCAGGTTCCCACTCATAATTAACTGTACTGCTACTCCCATAACCTTCATTAAGATACGAACTGGTATTCCTTATTAGCAAACCTTCAGCATTAAATCCAGCGGACCATCCCTGAGAAAACATATAATCAGATATACCGATCCCAATACCCCACACATCTTGATACCAGCCTGAGGAAATAGAGCTGTAGTGAAGATTGTCTATACTGAGAATCTCGTATCTGGGATCAATCAGGAAGCTGTATATTATTTGGTGATCACCATTGGTCTCGTTCCAGCACCCATATTCCAGTTTCAATTCCATCGGTAAAAGTTCTCCGTAGGTGATGTGGTAACTACTCATGTCACTAAAGTGTCCCCAGCTATACTTATGTACCAAGGCTTCACTTATCCTTCCCAAATCGTCATAGTCGAAGAAGAAGTAAAACTCAGATGCCCCTATCAGGAACTTCACACAATCCGGCTTGTTATCATCCGGGTACCAGAAATATCTAGTCATTTCTTGGATATTGTATGTACTTGAGGAATTGGTTCGCAGGGTTCTGATCACCCTCCCACTGGCATCTCTTTCCACTTCCCAGTGAATTGTTTGATCAATCTCATTTATAAACTCGTAGGAATGTACGACCCCCCCCATACTACCTGTGAAGGTCTGGTTAAAGCAAGGACTGGAATAATGCTTCCACAAGTATTCGGATATGTCATAATAAACGATGACCACACTATCTATAATGCTGGGATGATTGAGATTATAGTGAATGATAGTATCATTCGTAATGATTGTTTCAAGATGGTCAACATACGTAACATCTTGTATTCTGGTCAGGCGATATGATATGGCATTCATCGCTACTGCCCATAATAACATCAAGGCTGTAAGCACCAAGATCAACAGAACTCTCTTCACCGATCCTCCCAGTTCCTAATAAATTCATGTTTATCCATAAGTCCATTCGCTATCAAGCTTTTTCTCTTGCTAACTGATGCAGCACCAAAGGCATACTGATTCCTATCCTCCCCCTTTTGAATGAACACCTGCTAAACACATATAACACAGTCGGTTCCTGCCTGTTCATCCAGGATTCAAGCAGGATAGAAGCAGGGAGCAAGCATCCTATCAAGGAGAGGGTATCAATGACCGGTTTAAGGATAGTGCAACCGGCTGCCAACAACCCGCACAAAGTAAATGAAAAGGCTAGTATCCTTTGGATAACAGGTATGCTAATCAATAAGCGGTTATTTCGCAAGTGGCTGAGACTAAACATTCCAATTTCCGCCCTTACTTAGTTATGATAAATCTTTTTGAAATGCTTGTGCTGAAGTGTTCATCCTTAATGCGGTACATATAGACTCCAGGAGCCCAACTGGAATCATTATCCGGGAGCAAGCTTATCTGATAAGATCCTTCGCTACTGGATAGAGGACTTGAGTAGAGCAATTGCCCCCGGATATTAAAGACTTCCAGAGTCAATATGCTTTCCCGGCTTTCGGCTTTGTAGTCTATTGTGATTTGGTCTCTGGCAGGATTTGGGTAATGGGAACTGCTTATTGCAGATGGAGTAAGGATGGGATCCTCATTCGAGACTACTATACCATTGCTGTCCGTCTTAACAAGGGTCAATGCACCAGTTCTCAGCGCGCAGAACAGAATCCCATTATCATCTGTTGGGATTATATTGCTCGCTCCATATCCTAATGAATTACTTTGAATAGGCAAATAATCTCTGCTCCAGAGATGCTCACCAGCTATATTGTATCCGTGTAAAATGGAGCCATCGGGAGCCATACTCAACAACACAATGGTGCCATCAACTGTTTCGACCAAAGATTCATCAGGACCTAAACCACTTCTGGTAACCCCATCCGTCAAAAGACTTACCTCGTTATTAACTGGGTTCATTTCATACAAAAAAACGTATACATCCCCCATGTAAACTGTACGTCCAGTACATATTATATAATTATCTTGTGTTACAATACAGTCGTAAAATGAGATATTATTGGGGTAGCCATAATAATTCCACAGGGTATCACCAACAGCATTCATATACGAAAAATGCTTGTATGAACCGGCAATCCATCCTCCGTTAAATCTGTTGAGTTTTGTGAATCCACTTACGATATGATTGG
>CAYSSP010000004.1:0-104840 GCA_964433815.1 uncultured Candidatus Cloacimonadota bacterium | reverse complement strand
AATAACCATATGACTGCTTAGGAGTTTTCACACAGTCTCCTTCGCAGGAATGACGATGCCTGGCCGGGTATGATGGAAGGAATGGAATTGGCTAAGCGTCAGGATGACGCGCCCACACGACGGGGTTGGTGATGGAAGATAGAAGTTATGACTCTGCTGATGAGCTGATGCGGCATATCTACCAGGCGATATACAAGGCTCTGGAGGGTAGGATGCATCTGATTGGCAGTGTCCTCGATGCAGATGCCAGGCGCGAAATCATTGCCGAGAACATTCTCGATAAGCGCGACTTTTACAATAATGCCGGGTATCTCGTAGATACTCAACCGGATGGGATGACCCTGAGAGTGGGCAGCAACGTGAAGCATGAGCCTTACGTACTGGGAGGTAAAGCACCAAGCTGGACGCCTATCGATCCTCTGAAGGCGTGGGTCCAGAGAAAGGGCTTGTCCTGGGTGGACAAGAAGAGCGGGGTACTGCTGAGCGTGGAACAAATGGCATATATGATCCGGGGTAAGATCAAGCGTGAGGGTATAGCAGCCAGGAACGTTTACGAGACTGTGATCAAGAACAAAGAACAGTGGATATTTCAGCAACTGAATAGCATAGAGGTGAGCCTGTGACAGCGAATGAGAAGTTTTTATACGAACGCGAAGCTATAAGACAAGCACTTGAGAGCGCTAATTGCGCGGTTGTGCAGTTCAATAAGGACGACGTACCCAAGGAATTGCCTGCTGCTATCGTGGTCTTAGATGGTGAGACTGGCAAGAATGGTACTTCCCGGCGCTATGTCGATACTGATATATCCTGGACGGTTTACCTGGTCGTCAACGCACATAACGTGAGCGATCCGGACAGTGCCCTGTATGCGCTCAAGGAGTCGTTCAGAGCAGCATATCAAGCGTTTATGGGTAGAGATATTCCCAGGTGTGAATACTACTCCGGGCGGGTCGAAGCGAGGCCGGTGCGGATTGCCAAGCTGGATCTATTGAGAGCCGGTATAGGAGCGGGATCGTGAGAGTTGAACGAATTGCCGGTAGTCGCTTGCTGATCAGCAGTGCGAGTGATCTGATCGAGAGTAATTATCAGGCCGAGCCGGTTGATCTGAGCAGGATGCAGCGGGTTGGGAAGCAACTGATCTCCAAGGCAGCTGAAGCCAAGAAGGTCGTATCTGCTCCATACAGTATGGGTAAGCTGCTGAACCTGCTGGACCTCGATGAATATCACTCCGGCTGCATCGATGCGCTCACTATGGCTACCGTAATGCAGGTAGAATGCAAGAACAGCCAGGTGAAAGCCTGGATGGAAGCGGCTGAATTCCCCGGATGTGAAGATCAGACTACTATCCTGGCAGAATTCATCAAGTACTATCTGGCCTGTGGCAACGGCTTTCTGATCAAGATGCGAAATGCCCAGGGCGCTTGGGTGGGGCTGGAGCGGATGCTGCCCAGTGAAGTGCAGATCATTGAAAAGTATGATGGTTTTGGCTTTTTCCGTCCTGACTATATCCAGACCAAAAACAACCAGAAGACAGACTTTGCGTACGCTGATGTAGTGCATATGAAGAAGAGCACACACAGGAGCAATGCCTGGGGTCTCGCCTGTTTGCCGGTGGCGATCAATATCGAGATCCTGGGTGAGGTTAAGACCTTTGATTATAACAATTTCAAGAACGGTCTGATGGTGGATTACTTCGTGATCGTAGAAGGCGGAACGCTGAGAGACGGTACCGTCACTGACGAAGCCGGTAACGAGGTGATTACTGATGCGTATCGAGAGATAGAGCGGGTATTGCAGGAAGTGAAAGGCAATGCTAAAAGCCATTCTACGGTACTGATCGAGAGCGAGAGCAGGGACGTGAAGATACGCCTTGAGCCACTCCGTCAGGAGACACGAGAGGGTGGATTCCTGAGCCTCAAGAAGGATCTTAGAGAAGGCATCCTCGCTTATCACCGGGTCCCGGCAAGGATCGTGAGTCAGTTGATTCCCGGCCAGTTGGGCGGGGATAACACGAGTGATATGAAGATGTTTTACCACTTCGTAGTGAAGCCGCTGCAGCGCAGATTGGCGCTCAGTTTGGCGATAGAATTCAATTATGAGTTTAATTGGAACGTGAGGGCAGAGGACTTTAGCTTCGGCGACCTCACAGAAACGATCAAAACAGATGATGAGAGGCTGTTCAGCAGCCTCCGCAACAATTAAGAAGGAGATCTCAATGAGATTATTTGCACCCAAGAAAAAGCGCCTTGAGAAGGGTCAGCTTCGTAACGTCGATGTAGACTTGATCAGTCTGCTGTTCGATGATATGAAACCAGCCAATATGAAGGGCGCAGTAGTCAAGTGTGCCGATGGCAAGCAGGGTCGAATCCTGGGGGCTACGGCCAAGTTCAAAAGCGAGACAGTTGGCTCTCAGGGCAAGCTGTATGTAACCGTGATGGAGCCGGATGTAGTGGATGCCCAGGGAGATACTTACAGTGCCGGCGAGATCGAGAAGGCCGCGCTCAACTTCCTCAAGAAGGGAGTGGTCGGCAAGAACGATGTGAACCATAATAACCAGCCCGTCCCGGAGTTTGTAGTAGCCGAAAGCTATATCCTGAAAGCCGAAGACAAAGAGCACTTTCCCAATACCAAGGTTGGGTCGTGGGTGGCGGTCCTGAAGTGTGAAAACCTCAATAGCGAGCTATGGCAGAAGGTTCAAAAGAACCAGTTCAACGGCGTTTCGATCGCCGGCTTTGCCGAGGATATGACTCCTAACAATGCCGCTTTGGTGGCAGAGCTGAAGAGCCAGATGGAAGCGATTCAGAAGGCTTTGGGTGACAAGCCCTCCGACGAGAGCAAGAAGGCGCTGGACACGATCCAGAGTAGAATTCACGAGCTTGAGATGCAGGACAATCAGTCTGAGACTACTCAGCTCATCAAGGCATTCATGGGCGAACTGAAGGAGCTGAATATGTCCATTTCAAAAGCCATCAGCAAGAGCCTGAAGGACGAGGGTGGAGATAGCAAGGATCAGGAGGTAATGATCGATGGCAACAAGGTCATCGTGAAAACGAGCCATCGCGAGATCTACAAGGGCATTGCCGATGTGGATGCCGGTAGCGCGATGAATATCCTGACTCCCACCACCACCAGTCTCTTTATCGATGAAGTGATTGAGTCCAAGCCGGGTGATACTTTGGCTGACATCTCCGTACTTCCTTTGATGAAGGACGAGAAGATCGATGCCGGACTGATTGCCGACCTGGTATTCAAAAACTCCCTGGACGGCTCCCTGAGTGCCCAGGATATCACCGGTACAGAGATTACCTGTGCCACCGGCATCCTGAATGCCGAATTTACCCTGGGCCGCGATGTGGTCGAATTTTACAAGGACAAGTACGGTGAATCCGCATTTGGCGCCTATGTAGAGCAGCACATTGCGAAGAAGGCTGAGAAGGCCATTCGCAAGCTCCTCTTCCAAGGCGACCGCTCCAGCGGTACTGCTGCACTCAAGGGCCTGGATGGCGTGATCAAGCTGGCTACGACTGCCTCTGCAGTTGTGAGCCTGGATGCTGACACCCTGATCGGATATGACGAGAAGTTCGAGGGCGCATTGACCGCATTCAGCGCCGACGTCTTGGAAGAGCAGGAAAACTTCGTGATATACGTGTCCAACCACGATCTGATCCGTCTCAGAGCCGAGATTGCCCGCAGACCCACCGGAGCCGGCGACCGCTTCCTTTTGGAAGGTGGCAATGTATCCTTTGCCGGTATCCCTGTCAAAGCCCGTTTGATGCCCGATAACTATATCGTGGCCGGCCTGCCCAAGTTCATTATCCTGGGCTATCGCACCGACGCCGAAATGAAGGTGGAGCATCACGGTAGCGACTGGAAGTACCACTGGTACGTCCGCGTCCGTCCCGGCATCACCTACGTTGACGGCTTCGTCAAAGTCTTCAAAATCGACTAAGGAGGTGGATAATGAAGAAATCAACCATAGTATGGCTACTCGTTAGCTTAATCCTGCTAACAGGTATTATAGCCGCTTTGAACGCACAGACTCTCCCCGTGGATTCCCGCCGCAAGGAGATGCAATTTCACCGCAGCTTTGAACCTCTGCGCTATGCCGCTGCTGCGGATACAACCTGGCGCCGGATCACGATTCCGGACGGGACTGTCGAAGTATTGATACTGCCAGTAACCGGCGCGATCGGCGTGCGTCCGGACAGTCTTTACACGAATAATAAGTATATCGATATAGCTGCAGGAGTGCCACTTAAACTGCCTGTTTACCGCACTACCAAGATCTATGTACGCAGAACTGCAGCCGGTACCGCCAGTGTCGCCAATATTTTATTCCTGAAGATGTAGGGGGTGTACAATGATGGATTTCATCGCACATAACAGCTCCTTTATCCTGGGGATAGTTGCTTCCCTCGTGCTGTGGTTACTGTCGAAGATGGGAATCAAGAACATCGATAAAGCTCAGATCACTGCGATTCTGACGATCATTCTGGATATCATTCAGGATATCAAGACAAATCCCAAGACCAAGGATCTGGACGATTTCGCCAAGAAGCAGCTCGCCATGAAGCGCGTTGATGAGTCTCTACCCAAAGCCAAAAAGAACCTGATTAAAAAGGTTTTTGGCTCTATCGGCGGGGCTATTGAATACGTGTTTCATTCGAAGAAAAACCTCAGTGGATTGCCCAAAGCGGCAAAGGTGGTGTTTTAATGCCTCCCATAACTGCTCCTACATTCCCCAGCGGCACTACTGCAGCTGATCTGGCATTTAGTGCCCTCGTAGATACTTTTATCGCTGATGAAGTGTTCTACGGAATTGGCAGCTATACGGCTGCCGAGGTTGGCACGAAGTATGCCACTAAAACCGCGATGGCTACTGAGCTGAGCACCTATCTGAAGCAGATTGGCGAATTAGCCGAGAAGCCAGGCAGTGCAAACTCTAAAATCGAAAAGCTGAAGACCCGCAATTATGCCATACCGGGCAAGCGTACCAGCACGGTAGAGCTTACGCTGAACGGATTGAGCGCCAAGCAAAAGGACTACTTCGAAGGCAGTCTGTTTAGCGGGGCTGAGATTACCCTGGTCTGCACCAGCAAAGACCGCACCAGGGCCACGATCTTTAACGGAATGCGTTGGACGGTGGATTGGAGCGGCGAATCCGACGGACTTTGGACAGTCGTTATCTCTACGGAGTTTAGCGGCGTAACCCAAGACAAGGTCTTCCTCCTTAAAGGGTTAGCATAAAACATCTGCCCGGCGGTCGCAAGGCCGCCGGGCAACAATCTAAGGGAGATATCAATGGCACTTACAGCACCTACCGGAATTGACCAGAGCGACCTGCTTTTGAGCGCTCTACACGCCACTATGATAGGCGATTTGGCGTTTTTTGCACTGGGATCCCTTACAGGCGTCAATGATCCCTCATTGGCAGATCTTACTGCCTTTAGCACAGACTTTGAATATGATTATGTTTCGATCGGAGAACTGGCTGAGAAGCCCGGTAAGATAGGTTCCAAGGCCGAACGATTGAAAACACGGCAATACCAGGTAGCCGGCCGGAGAGGAACCACAATCGAACTGACTCTAAATGGTCTAAGCGCAAAGCAAAAGGACTACTTGGAGGGTGATAGCTTTAGTGGGGAAGAAATCACCATATTGCTTCTTCCTGCCAACTATCTGGCCATAATCGATGATAATACTGAAGCTTTGAAAGCTGTTGTGTTCAACGGAATGCGTTGGACGGTGGACTGGAGCGGCGAATCTGACGGACTTTGGACTGTAGTATTGAGCACTGAGCTCAGTGGAGCGAGTGCTGATCGCGTCTTTGTATCGGACATTCCTCCGGAGGATGAAGAATGATAAAGGTAAATCTGAGTTACGACCAACTGCGCAGGATACTGGCTCTGTGTATCGATAATGGCACTATCCGTATGAAGCTGAGCGAGCTGCTGGATGGCAAAATCGCAGAGGTGAGCGAGATGGAGCTGATCGAATTACTCAAGACCAGCGAGATTGACAGTGATGTGATCCGGATTCTTTCCGGAAAGGATACTGCAGATCTCGATGCTATCGAGGGATTAGAGTACCTCTCCTCTTTTTTCGGGTATATCAGAGCCAACAAGACGAGATTGCAAGGTTGGCTCGCAAGTATCGGATTAAACAGTCCAAAGGCCGTCAAAGCCGGGACGAGATGACGGTGTTTGAAGTGACTATGAGATCCCTGGGATATAACGCAACTGACTTTGCCACGATGAGCTGGCCAGAGCTGTACGAAAGACTATGCATCAGCGCTAAGGATAAGTAAATGGCAGATTTATCATTCCGGATCATCCTCACAATGGACGACGCCACCGGTAAGCTGGAGGGCGTAAAACAGGAACTGGACGGCGTAAAAAAGAAGGCTGAAGAGCCGAAGGTCGTAAAGCTGAGCGCGGAGCAAGCGCTGGGTACGATCCGAGACGTGAAGCTGGCTTTGGACGGTGTAATAGCCGCAGTGAAGGGCTTTGCCTCCGGAATGAACGCGCTGCTGGATGCGAACCTCAAGCAGAAGCAAGCGATGCAACTGGCAGCTCATGAGTGGGGTGAGGGTGCGAAATCGATGTCCAATTTCGCCACTCAAATGCAGAAGGTTACGAACTTTGGTGATGATGACCTGCTGCCTTTGATGTCCAAACTTTCCCAGACTTTCAAGCTCAATAAGGATGAGATTCAACAACTTGTACCGGTGCTACTGGACTTTACCGAGGCGACTAAAGCCACCGGTATGACCGTGGAGAGTGCCTTCGACCTGATGGGAAGAGCCTTGAACGGGCATACTGAGATGTTGGGCAGATATGGCATTGAGCTGGATGATACCCGCTTGAAGACAGAAGGTGTATCCTATCTGGTGGAGAAGCTGGCTGCAGACTATGGCGGTACCGCTGTTGCCCTGGCAGATCTGAGGACGCAAAACCAGATAGCCTGGGGCGACATTCAGGAGTCTGTAGGCGGTATGCTGGAGACGGTATTGAACCCTGTGCTACAGGCACTCAAATGGCTGATGGACGCGTTTACGAGTCTGCATCCAGCCGTACAGGGGTTTATTGCCGGGCTGGTAATCGCTGTGCCGTTGATTGCTACTACAGCTACTGTTGTAGCTACATTGACCACTGCAATACACGCGCTGAAAACTGCTATCAATCCGGTTGCGGGGATCATTGGTCTGGCGGTTGGGGCTCTTAGTGTGCTGACCTTTACTATTGGCGGGACGATCAGTGGAAGCCAGGAGTTGGCAGTGGCGCAAAAGAGCGTAGCAGATAGCATTCACGAGGCTCAGATGGCGGTAGATACTGAAGCGACCAAATTTGAAATGTTATCTACCAGGTTACTGGAGCTGCGGGGTAAGACTGAGCTTACCAAACAAGACAAGCAAGAGCTCAGCAATATCGTTAATACTATGAACCAGAAGTATGGCGAGTATATCGGGAACATCAACCTCGAAACTACTGCGTACAATGAGCTATCAACCGCTCTGGAAGGTGCTGCCAATGCCCTGATCAGCAAGCAGGTGGCACAGGTATATGGCGAGCGATATCAGGCCCAACTGGATAGAGTGGCGCGCCTGCAGGTGCAGCTTACTGAAGCTGAGCGCTTGTATGGCGAAGCTGTCCGCAGGAACGTAACGCCGGCTGACAGTCCTACTGCCCGGATAGCTACTCAGCGGCTTGAGGAGCTTAGGGGATCACTCTCGAGCGCTAAAGCCGATTTGACTGCATTTTCCCAGGCATACCGGGACGCACTGCTGGACATACCATCGTTTACTTCAGGGGGGGGTGGCAACACATCCCGTCCTCCTCAGAGCGATGCTGAAGAAGCCGAGCGCCGTCGGAGCTATGAGCGGATGCGCGAGGAGTTCCAAACTGCTGCGAAATCCGAGACTGATATTATTAATATGGAGTACACCAAGCGCTTGGCAATGATCCGCAGATACACTGAGGAGAACAGCATAGCGCGGGCATTAGATATGCAGGGGCTGGAAGCCTGGCATACTGAAGAGCTTCAGAAGATCAGCACCAAGGAGAAGGAACTGAGCGAGCAAAGCTTTAAGGATCAGATCGATTATTATGCCAATCTGGAGAACCTGGGAGTGAGCAGCTATGATGCTATGAAACGTACGATGGAGGAGTATTATGCCTGGGCTAAGGCGAATCTTCCGGAAGAGGAGCAGAAGCTTATATTACTACAGTTACGCGAGACGAATCTCAAATGGGGCCAGGCGAGAGCAAAGCGGGAGCAGGAGGAATGGGATCACCAGATGGAATTGATGGCTGCCAGGGAGGAATTTGCCGATAAGCAGCGAGATCTGGATAACAACACTTATGAGGCGCAGTTACTCGCCGTGGAGCTATACTATGAAAAACGCAAGGCTAAGCTGATCGAAGCGGGGATGACGGAGGAGCAGATTGAGAAGCAGAAGGGGAAGGCATTGCGCCAACTTCAGATGAACAGCGCACAACAGATGGCGCAGGGGCTGAGCACAGTATTGGGCTCTTTGGCTGGGTCTGCAGACAAGGAAAGCAGATCCGGATTTGCGATTTGGAAGGGACTGAGCTATGCCCAGGCGATGGTTGATATGTATGCCAGCGCTACCGGCGCGTATAAATCGATGGTAGGTATCCCTGTGGTAGGGCCCGGTTTGGCGGTTGCTGCAGCGGCTGCAGCGGTTGCTGCTGGTCTTGCCAATATTCGTAACATCGGGCGCACTAAGTACGAAAAAAAAGCCGCCACCGGTATGTATGTGGATGGACCTTCCCACGCACAGGGCGGAGTACCTATCGAGGCCGAGGGCGGAGAGTACATTGTTAATAAGGGCAAGGTCAGCGCGCTGGGGAAGAGGTTCTTTGATTGGCTTAATTTTGCTCCGGTAGGCGCTATTAAGGGCGCGATATCCGGGCTTGCACTGCCATCCTTTAATATGCCTCTGCCTGACTATGCGTATGCGAGCGGTGGGATGGTGCAAGGCGGGAATAGCCTGGATGGTTTAGCGCAGGCTATAGCGATGCTGACTGCTAAGATTGAGTCGATTGGCAGGCCGGTGGTTAATGTAGCGGTTGATCCGCTATCCAATAATCCGGTGAAAATCTCTGAGATTAACGAGCGTGGAGATATGATCAGGGGCAGATACTAATGGCTAATCTGTTTAAAATCGAATTTGTCCAGGGCAAGACCGATGCTGCTGATTATGGGCTGGTGGTGCATAGTTTGGAGGATAGCGCCAGTATCAGGCATATTCACAAGCTGAGGCTATCGCCGCATAAAATAGCGTCTGTAAGCAACTATCGCAGAGAGCCGCGCAGATGCGAATGGCAGTGCTTTGTTGATGACTGGATTGCGGAGTATATCCTCTCAGGAGATTATGAGCATGAGCGGCATATCTGCCACTACGAGGTTCGGATATGGCGGGATAGCGAGGTGGTGTTTACCGGTATCATCGATACCAGCGCTATCAGTTATAATGTAGCCAGCCAGGTGATACAATTTACCTGTTATGATAAGCAGCGCCTATTCACTATCTATAGCGATTTGACGCATTGGTATGGGGTGTCTGCGGGCTATTATCCGTATATGATAGTGAGTCACTTCATCTCTGATATCCAGTCGAAGATCCCGATAGCTGTACCGTTTACCAGTTCGTTTGCACTCCCTGAGCTGATTATTCCGTCCGGAGCGATGCGGACGTTTAAGGAGATCAATTATCTGGAATTTGCCACGCTACCTGGGAATACGGCTGAATGGACTTTTAGTTGGGATGCGAGCTCCTGGTCATGGCCGAAGTGGGGTTATCGGGTCAACGTGGCTACAAGCTCGATCCGGTTTGCGTTCGGATTGATGAAGGTCGTAAAGGGGCTATCGTCAGGGGCTGCCTATCGTTATAGCGGGCGCTATATGGCAGTTGTGATCAGAATATTCAATCAGATCAGCACGGTGGAGGATGTGTATGAATATCGTAGCGATTGGAAGGACAGCGTTGGTGATCTGGATGAGCATTATTCTGATTTTATCGCTCATCTGCAGAAGTATGGCATCGATGATGACGTGCTCAATTCCGGATTGTCCGGTGCTATAACATATAATGGCACTAACTATAATAGTAGCCATTCGGTTGGTCAGTATGTACGAGCGCAGTTTGCAGGGAACATCTTTCCGCCCAGGATACATCCAGGCCAAGGGTATGTGCGCTATGAACCCACTCAGGAGAACAGCCTGAAGGTGCTGCAGGCGATGCTGATGATGTATAATGCTACGCTATATTGCCGTCCAGACGGTGCTCTGGTGTTACAGAATAAGGCGTCTGGTGCCGCGATACCTATATCTATCAGTGATGATGATGTGTTATTGATGAACGTGAGGCGTCAGGATTCTGAGACACCGGATATTGAGAGTCTGGCTGTTTTGGCAGGAGATACTACCGTGCTGCAGGAGCTGGTTAAGGACTATTTGATGAGCCTTAGCAGCCGTTGGCAGACAGAGATGCGGATTGCTGATCTGAGCACTGCAGTTGGCATTTTAAGCGTTATTACGGTGCACGGGGATAATTACCTGGTGACCGATATTGATCGTGATTTTAATAGTGACGTAGCCGTGGTGAACGGCTGGAGGATATAATGGACGGCATCAGGTTGATTAATAGAGGCGCGACTAATACGTTTTTGTCCCTCCCCGATATGATGATACAATATAGCCCGAGTACGCGATGGCAGACTGAGATTACTAATGAATTTGACCCTACCTACGTCCACCGGCGGGGACGCTACTATGTGGATGGTTTTGCAATCGAGGGGCCAGTGACACCATCACAATATTATCTACTGCTGGACATCCTGAAGATGGATGGGCAGCTATATGTAGAATATACGAGTTCTGGAACTCTTAGGCAGTATCCCGTGAGTGTGGTTGAAATGCCTCCGGCTCCGGACGATCTGCATGAGTATCGCGAGATCGTTAAGTTCAGTCTCGAAGCGAGGTATATCACACAGCCTGGGATTGTGAATTGGGATACATTCTCGCTGGCAGACACAGACGAGACACTTGTAATCGTTTAAGGAGAAGCAATGTATATATATGGAATAGCATATTATGAAATGGACGGAAGCGACCGTGTGCCGATTAGCGGTCTGGACGTGCGTTTGGTGCGCCCTGGTGATGATTGGGGCAATGGAATCCAGATGTATGAAATGGCAGTAGGTAGCGGTTATTATGAGTGTGATATCGCTACTGAGGCTGATTGTGGCTTTTATGAGGTATGGGATGATCAGAACAATCCGCTGGGGGCGTTTAGCGGTAAGACTTGCATAGTCGGGAAGCTCGATGCCAGGGGGATACAGAATGCTAATGTGTATTCTAATCATATCCAGGACGGTGCTGTGGGATCGGGCAAGATCGCCGATAGAGCGGTGCAACTTGGGCATCTCGAAGCGTCTATAGATATACCTATCACAATGCTATACCATGAAGCGCAAACTCATAATGATGGTGTAGGTGTCGTAACGGCTAAGACCCCACCGGAAGCTGATGATATATCCGTGTCTCACGTGTTTGCGCGAGAGTATGCGGAAGCCCCCACCATAGTACTAACCCCCACTACTCCTATCTCTATCTACTTGTCAGATGTGACTGTGGCTGATGGCGTCCTGACTGTTGTGGTGGGCGTTCTATCGAATCCAGATATTGTCAATCCTGAATACTCAATTCTCGTCTTTCCGAGGTAGATTTGCAAGATTAAGTGAGCTAATTTGCAAGAATGGTGATCTGACGATTACAGGTTTCATTGAGTAAAATGGTACCTGTAAGCGAAGCTGCATCTGGTCGATTTTATGCGTTTGCAAGAATGGTGACCCGATTTGCAAGATTAAGTGAGCGCTTACACTATCCAATAATGAGCCAGTAGGACTTTCCCGGTGTAGTTTCGGGCATTTATCTTGACAATAGGAGGCTCTTGAAAAATTCTGCCATACTGGAATAGAACTAATGAAACAGCTATTGGCTTTTGTCCTGTTAACTTGCTGCCTTTCGGGCTTGCTGCTATGGTCACAGACCACAGCAGAGCTTGTCAATTCACAGCAAACGGCAGACACCTTGAGCCTGGCACGCGTTGCTCTGGATTCTCTGGATGCCGGGGAAGCGCGGTTGGATTCGCTCTTTTACAGTGCGGACAGCATCTATTTCGACAATGCTTTAGAACGGCTTTATCTCTTTGGTTCTACAAACGTTAGATACCTCAGCTCCAATATCTCCTCCGATTCGCTTTTCCTGGATATTAATGCGGAAAGGGCTTATAGCTTTGGTCCTACTGTGATGCAGGATCTGGATCAGGTGCTCTTGGGACGCAATGTTCGCTTTGATATCGAGAGTCAGGAAGGTATTCTGGAAGATGGCAGTAGCCAGATTGAGAAAGCTTTTTATACCGGACATGAGATCCGCAAAGTCGGAGATGATATCTATGATGTTGATCAGGGGAGTTTTACCACTTGCGATGATGTAGATCCCTGTTTTCACTTCTCTGCGGCGCAACTAAGGATCTATCGGAGAGACAAGATCGTGGGCAAGCCGGTGATAGCCTGGGTAAATGACTTTCCTGTCTTTTACTTTCCGTTTTTTACCATCCCTATCAGGCGGGGCAGACATCCGGGCTTTCTGATACCGGAGCCGGGTTACAACAGCTTTGATGGCAAGTACATCAAGGATATCGCCTGGTATTATCCCTACAAGGATTTTGCCGATCTCACGCTTTCGCTGGATCTCAAGGAAAAAACAGGCTGGCAACTGAGCCTGGATAGTGGTTATATCCTGAGATACAAATTCAATGGAGATTTCAAGGCATCCTACAATCGCAGTATCATCGATGAAGTGACAAATAACGACTGGGCGATCCGGGCCAATCATCACCACGAATTGGGGGAGAAATCCACACTGGATGCCAATATAGACTTCATTACCAATAAAAGGATATGGGAAAGCAGCAGCGATATCAACGAAAGCTTGGTGCAGAGGCTGTCATCCTCATTATCATACCGTAAACCTCTGCTGAGCAGCTACTTGAATGTGGGCGCTACCTATACTCAGGATCTGATCAACGACAATGTCTATCTGAGTCTTCCAAGTGCATCGTTCTCGATGCCCAGCCGTCCGGTCTATGAGCTTTTCTACAAGCCAGAGCGGACTGTTGATGCCTGGTGGTCAAACTTTAGCTGGAACTATGCTGTAAGGCTCGATCATACCGGCTATGTCAACGATCCGTCGCCCAGCCTGGAAGATCTGATCTGGTCAAACAGAATCAATCCCAGTGATTCCTCAGTGGTAACCGAGCATCATGCGGGAATCAATCACCGCTTGGGCTTGTCTTACAATTGGAAGCTGAGAGGCTGGTTAAACTTCCGTCAGGGAATAGATTACAACGAAAGCTGGTACGATCGTGACAGAAATGGTGAGAAGTGGGTAAGAGGTGCAAACTACAATACTTACTTCAATACCAGCTTTAACCTATACGGCACAAAGAACTATGGAGAATCGTATATCCGCTCCATCCGCCATGTGGTAACGCCAACACTGGGGATCAATTACACGCCTGATTTTACAGATAACAGTAGGTTTTACAGTTTTGGCGGTATCTCAAACAGCAGCGGGATCGAAGCTGCCAATCTAAGCCTCGGTATTGACCAGAAATGGCAGGTAAAATACGGTCGTGGAGATGCGGCAAACCTCAAGAAGCTCAACGATATCCTTAGCTGGTCCAGCCGAATCAGTGCCAATCTGCTCAAAGAGGATAAACCACTTGGGGCAATCAGCCATTCCCTGGCACTGCGTCCGGGTTCCTTTGACCTGGGGAATCTGAAGCTATCACCGGAATTTAGCTTGCAAGGCTTGAAACTGGGATACTCGGCATCCTATAGCCTGGCGCAGGATCCTTACAAAGTAAGCTGGGGCGATGCAGCACTAAGGGGACACTACTTCTCACAGAGCATCAGCCTTGGTGGCTCGGCACCCTACATCGACTATTTCCCGCACACCAAGAACAATCTCTTTGATGCCTATCTGGTGCAGGATAGCACGCTGGTGGAGCCTGAGACGGGCACTACCGAGGGGACGGATAACTGGAACATCAGCCTCGCTCACGATTTCTATGCCGCAAAGTTGCCTTGGCATCCCGATAGCCACAATCTGAGGATGAATACTACCTTTAAGTTCTCTGATAACTGGGCTTTGACCTATAATAACTACATTAACCTCAAAGAGGGTGATCTGATCTCTCAAAGCTTTGGATTGATGCGCAATCTGCATTGCTGGAAGCTGGAGATCTCTTATACCAGGCGTAACGACTATTGGGAATACAAGGTAGTGCTCTTCAACAGCGTTCTGCCTGATGCCCTCAGATTTCAAAATCGTGATAGTGGAAGAAATTAAAAGAGCGGTCTTTTTGGATCGGGATGGCACGATCAGTTCTGATGAACTGGGCTATAACAGCGATCCGGACAAGTATCATCTCTATCCTTACACCGGAGAAGCACTAAGGTTGATCCAAAGCCTGGGTTACTTATTGATTATTGTGACCAACCAATCTGGCATTGCCAGAGCTTACTTTACTATCTATCAACTCAATAAAGTTCACGACAGGATGAGAGAACTGCTCCATAATGAGGGTGTAATCTTGGATGGAGTGTATTTCTCGCCCTATTGGAAAGATGGCATTGTAGAGCCCTATAATGTTACTCACGAAGACCGTAAACCGGGGATTGGGATGTATAGAAAAGCCAAACAAGACTTTGGTTTCAATACAGCACATTCCTGGATGATCGGGGATCGCTATACGGATGTAGCTTTTGGCAGGAAAGCCGGACTCAAGACTATTCTGTTGCTATCCGGCAATGGACGGGAAGAGTTTGAGCAGAGCACCTTTGAGCGTGAATACAAGCCCCAGTTTGTGGTGGATAACCTGCTTACTGCAGCCAAATTGATTGAACTGAGTCACACAAAATTACCCGGTTTTGGCAAATGAGATCTGATACACAGAAAACTACCAAGCGCGATGACAATCCACTGTGCTTTGCGCAAGTGGCCGGGAGTCTGGAATGGGTGGCACGCAACGAGCTCGAAGAGCTTGGGGCCAAGGTCATCAGAGAGATTCCGCGTGGGCTGTATATCAAAGCTGACAAGAAGGTTCTCTATAGGATCGTCTATGAAAGCAGGATCGTGCAGAGACTGCTATACCCCCTGAAGAGCTTTCCCTGCCACAGCGAGAAGTATCTATATCAACAAGCCGTAAAGAACATAGATTGGCCAGCCGTCTTTGGCTTGGAAGACAAGTTCTCCATAGAAGCCAATGTTTCCGGCTCTGCCATCAAGCATTCGCTCTATGCCGGTCAAATCCTCAAGGATGCCATTTGCGACAGCTTTAGAGCCGTAAGTGGCAAACGTCCTGATTTCTCTGCCAAAGAGCCTGATATCATCTTCAATCTGCACATCAAGAACAATCAGGCAGACATATCGCTGGATCTGGGCGGTGGGAGTTTGCATCGCAGAGGATACAGAACCCAGGCAGGAGCCGCTCCCCTGCAGGAAACACTTGCTGCAGCTATCATCAGGATATCGGGCTGGGACGGCGAGCAGACTCTGCTTGATCCGATGTGCGGCTCGGGTACATTTCTGGCAGAGGCTTTGATGAGCTATTGCAGGATTCCCGCCGGATATCTGAGAAAGACCAATGGCTTGCGTTATCTGCCTGATTACGACGATAAGTTATGGCAAACGGTAGTGCGAGAAGCAAAGGCGGGGATGAGAGAGCTGAGTCCCGGCTTGATCAGGGGTTCAGATATCAGCTTTGCCAATATCGAGATAGCCATGTCCAATCTCTCGAGCCTTCCCTGGGGTCAGGAAATCTTGCTAAAAGTAAGCGATTTCAAAGCTTTGGGAAAACAACCCGTTCAGACGATTATTACAAATCCGCCTTATGGTATCAGGATAGGCGAGAGTGAATCCATCAAGCTGCTCTACAACGACCTGGGAGCCTGGCTAAGAGCAGATTGTACAGGCAGCACGGCTTATGTCCTGTGCGGCAGTGCGGAACTGGTCAGCGAGCTCAAGCTTCGCAACAGGTGGGTCAAGAAGCTCAAAAACGGTGACTTGGATACTGCTTTGGCAAAGCTGCTTCTCAAGGAGAGTAAACATGCTTAGTTATTACAATAGGATCGAAGAAGCTCTGGCAGAGAATCGGGCTCTCTGGCAGGCAACCATAATCGAGACAACAGGTTCCAGCCCTGCCAAAGCCGGTATGAAAGCTTGCATTGGGATTACCGGAGAGTATTTTGGCAATCTGGGCGGTGGAGAACTGGAACACGGCATCATAGCGATGGTAAGAGTGATGAAGCCCTCCTTGCCTGTGATGCAGAGCTTTAATCTATCAGGTGCCTTGGCAGGCAACGAAATCCAAACCGGTATGATCTGCGGCGGCAGTGCAAAAGTCTTTATCGAGCCTCTGCATTTGGCAGAAGAGCTTTATATTTTTGGAGCCGGTCACTGTGGCAGAGCCTTGGCAGAGCTGGCGATAAAATCAGGCTATTTCACACATTTGATAGATAACAGATCAGAACAACTTGAGCTCTTTCCCGATGTACAGGGAAGCCACAAGCAGCTATCGAACTACGATGATATCGCAAGCCTGATCAAAAACCCGCAATCTGCCTGGGTTGTGATTATGACGCATGGGCATCTGCACGATAAAGAGGTACTGGAGCAATGCCTTGAGCTGCAGCTCAAATATCTGGGGATGATAGGATCTGCCACAAAAGTAGCAGAGACATTTAAGCGACTGCGGGATAAGGGAATTGAACAAGACTTGCTGGATCAGGTGCATGCTCCGATTGGGCTGCCCATTGGTTCGCAAACTCCACAAGAGATATCGATCAGTATCATGGCGGAGCTGATCAGCATTCGCAGGAAAAGGATTTAAGCACTCATGGCTTTTTGCTTGACCACTGAGCCTCCGAGAAAAACATATACCACATAAGTTGAGATAAAGGGGATACCGACTTGAACTTTCTACAGATCATTAACTTCTTTGGCGGACTTGCTCTCTTCCTTTTCGGAATGAACAAGATGTCCGACAACCTGCAGGCGGTTGCCGGAAACGAAATGCGCCGCATCCTAAAGAAAATTACAGACACGCCATTCAAAGGCGTTTTGGTCGGTTTGGGGGTAACAAGTATCGTTCAGAGCAGTTCTGCTACGACGGTGATGCTTATTGGGCTGGTTAATGCGGGCATAATGACTCTAAATCAAGCAGTGGGAGTCGTGATGGGAGCCAATATCGGTACGACCGTAACGGCTCAGTTAATAGCCTTTAACATTGGTAAATTCGCCTGGGCAATAGTGATCATCGGCGTCTTTTTCCTCTTCCTCAAGAAGAGCCGCGCAATGGAGAAATGGAGCTCGATCATTCTGGGCTTTGGTCTGCTCTTCATCGGCTTGAACGTAATGTCCGGGGCTGTAGAGCCTCTCAAAAATTCTCAGGTAGCCCGGGATATTATGACCAATGTTGCAGGGAATCCCTTCCTGGGCATTTTGGTGGGCACTATCTTTACAATGATAATCCAGAGTTCATCTGCCTCTATCGGTATCGTTATCGTATTGGCGGTGAACGGATTGATCACCTATGAAGGGGCTTTATATTTGGTCTTTGGTGATAATATCGGTACGACGATTACTGCCTGGCTGGCCGGATTGGGTGCCAATCATGTTGCCAAAAGAGTTGCCTTTGTTCACACTATGTTCAATCTGATCGGAACAATTATCTTCGCAACTCTGACCTATTTGGGTGTCTATAAGTATTTCATCAATTACATCACCCCGGGTAACGTCTATGCCGGTGAAAATATGGCAAGGCACATAGCAAACTCCCACACATTCTTCAATGTTTTGAATACTATTGTCTTCCTTCCCTTCACTGGTTTCCTAGCTAGAGTAGCCACCAAAGTGATCCCCAAATCTAGTGAAGATACACTTTCACTTGGCGAGCCTAAACATCTGAACTATCATCTCTTGGGAGATGCTGATCTTGCTATAGATCAAAGCCTGAAAGAGATGAGGGAGATGCTGAGATTGGTGCGCAGGGCTTTGGTGCTTTCCTATGAGGCTTACAAGGAGCACAACTATAAAAAGCAGAACAAGGTTGCCAAGATCGAGAATGCCATAGATAGTCTGCAGAAAGAAGTGACCCTCTACTTGGTATCACTGAACGAACGCAGCAATGCCGACAATGTGATCCGCAAGATTCCCTCGCTCCTGCATACTGTAAACGACATCGAGAAGCTGGGTGATTATACTGTGGAGCTGAATAATATCCTTAATGTCCAGATTATGGCGCAGAGAAATCCCATGAGCGAGAGCTTTAGCAAGATGATGGATGATCTCTACGACAAGATGATGTATATGCTTGAACTTTCAATAGATTATCTGGCAGAACTTAAAGCAGATTATATCTTCAAAATCATTGAATTGGAAGGCAGAATCAACGAACAGCATCATACATTGCGTCAGGAAATACTTACCTGTATTCAAGATGCAAATTGCGATCCTAGCAATGGATTGAACACGATAGATTATATCGATACTGTGGAGATTATCGCGGATAAGATGAAGAATCTGGTCAAGGCAGGTTCACATGGTTTTGTTTACGATCCAGCAGAAGAGCCCAGACTGCCCGATGAGTTTGAAGAAGATGATAATTAAGCCACTGATCTCAAATCCATAACACACTAAGTTTGATTGAATTAGAACCCGGCAAACAGCTCGTAGCTGATTGCCGGGTTTTTTCTTTTGCAAGCTTTTGTTTCCTATTGGATTCTACCGAACTGCTGCCGCGCTCCTGCCGCGATCATGCCGCGGCCGCGGCATGATCGCGGCAGGAGCGCTTGATCGTGACTGCTTTTTTTAAAGGGGTGGGTAAAAGGATCCAATTGATCCAAGTAGTTATCAGGAAGCTATTAACGCCATCAATATCCTGAGCTTGCGAGAGCCATTCACAAAAGCAGTTTCCCGGCTTGAAAATTCCTTTTGACAAGAATGGAGCTATGCAGATAAATTGCTCCAAACTAAAAATAGGGAAGAAGCGTGTTATATGAAACTCTTTGAAACTCATGCCCACCTTGATCTGCCGGATTTTGACGATGACCGTGAATCGCTGATCAGTAAATGCTTCAACCGGGATATCGAATACATCATCAACATCGGTTTCAACAAAGAAACCTCGATTAGTTCGCTGGAATTGGCGAAAAAACACCTGCACATCTTTGCCACGGTAGGTTTTCATCCGCACGATGCGACCGATTTTGATGCGGAACTGATCAAGCGGTTGGCACGAGAGAAAAAGGTGGTCGCCATAGGCGAAATCGGGCTGGATTTCTTCAGGAACCTATCGCCTTACACTGTGCAGAGGGAAGTCTTTGCTAATCAAGCACATCTTGCCGTGGAGTATGATCTTCCGGTGGTGGTTCACGATCGTGAAGCGCATCAGGAATGTTACAAAATCCTCAAAGAGGAAGGGGTCAAGGAAGCTGTCTTCCACTGCTTTTCCGGAGATATTATCTTTGCTCAGCAAGTTCTGGATGCAGGCTGGATGATGAGTTTCACGGGATCTGTAACCTACAACAACCCTCAGCTCGAAAACGTCGTGCGGATTGTGCCGATGGATCGCTTTATGATAGAGACGGATTGTCCCTATTTGCCTCCGCATCCACATCGCGGCAAGCGTAACAGTCCGTTATTTTTACATCTGATTGCCGGCAAGATAGCAGAGATCAAGGGAATCAGTCCAAACGAAGTTGCGGAAGCAGCTTTTGCTAATGCTCACAAGTTCTTCAGAATACCTCCTGATCCGGTGAAACCGGCTCATCATAAAGCAGGACATAAAAAATGAAAAAAACCTTTCTAATTCTTGGCGTGATGGTCATGCTAAGCAGTCTGTTTGCAGGGAATTCCATCTTCTCATACGAAGGTTTTCCCGTGCAGTTTTGGGGCAGGGATATCTACAGCATGGGGATGGGCGATACCGGAGCGAGCGATATGTTTCGCGTCAACAATGGTTATGCTAATCCAGCCATGCACAACGATAACAATCTGACTTATTTTTCTACCGGTCTGATTTTGGGTTATACTCGCTATCAATCCGAAACTGAGGCTCAGGGCAAGCGAAGCTTTACTGATAATTCACTTGATTTGCCGTACTTTAGCATGAGCGTTCCGATCAAGAAACACAGAATCGGATTTCAGTTCAATTCCTATGCCTCCGGACTGGTGACCAATCAGACCAGTTTCTACGATAGCACTCTGGCAGCGACTATAACGGAGCAGCAGAGCATGGATCGCTATCTCTATCGCGGTGATCTGGTTTACAGCTTCCGTCACGGTGGTTGGAGTATGGGTATCAGCGGGAATTACTACTTTGGCCATGAGACCAGAAGCTTCGTGCAAAACAGCGGTTCCGGTAATTTCGATACCAGGGAGCAACTGATCAAGAGCTACAAGAATCCGACTGCTACATTTGGCATAATCCGCAGCTTTGAGAAAATTTCATTGGGTGTCAATTACACCTTGCCGGTTACTCTGAAAGGCGATTTGACAAGGACATCGATCCATGAAACTGAGACTTCCGATGATGCCTCTTTTGAGCTGCCTTCTCAGCTTTGTGCTTCTGTAACAGCGCTGCCGCTAAGGCATATCAAGCTTTCCACAGACCTCAATTATGAAGATTGGAGCAGTGCCGGGGCGAACTATACGGAAGCTTACAAGCTTGGCATAGGCATCGCTTATGAGCCGGTACAGGAAGAGTTCGATACCGGATGGGGCAGGTTGCCTTACAGGGCCGGTTTCAGCTATCGCAAGCTTCCCTTTAGGGATGGCGATGGCAACGAGATTAACGAATTGGGGCTGAGCGCCGGCTTGACTATTCCGCTGAAGAACAACGGCAATCGCTTTGACCTGGGATTTCAATACACCAAGCGTGGATCGCTTGGGACAAATGGACTCGAGGATCAAGCATTTATGATGCTCTTTGGCTTTACCGGATTTGACGTCCTGTCCAAGGCTCCGGATCGTAAGGCACCGCGAGAAATTCCTGAGGCAGAGGAGATTACGGGATGGTAAACCGATGGAAGGTACCGGCAGAAGCTAGTCCCGATCTCCTAGGGCAAATTCTGAAGCATAGGGGTTTGAAGGCTGATGAATTGAGCTTGAGTCTGAAGGATTTGCCGGATGAGTCCCTTCTGGCGGGCATCGAGGAAGTGGCGGAGCGGCTTAGACGAGCTCTCTACAAAAATGAAGCCCTTGTGATCTTTGGTCACGATGACCCGGATGGGGTAACCAGTACCTATATCTTGTATCAGTTCCTCAATTCCTGCGGTTATCAGAAGCATCGTTACTACATACCAAATAGAAACTTGGAGCCGCATGGTATCCAGGCCTCTGTGATAGATTTTGTGAGGCAGGGCGGTTACAAACTGCTGATTACGGTTGATAATGGGATTAGTGCTTGGGAAGGCGTCACGGAGCTCAATAAACTTGGCTGCGAGGTCTTGATTACTGATCATCACCTGATTCAGCCGGATCATTTGCCACCGGCTTATGCCATCTTGAATCCGCAGTTGCCGCATTGCCAGTATCCCTATAAATCACTTGCGGGAGTAGGAGTAGTGCTGCTCCTGATCAGATACCTCAGCAGGCTATTGGAGCACGAAGTACCCCATGCCAGCTACTTTTGGGCAGCAGTTGGCTCAATCGCGGACAAGGTGCCGATGACCGGTGTTAACAGATTGATAGTGCGAGAGGTTATTGAAAATTGGGACAAGGTCAGGGACTATACGATCGACTTTCTCCTTCGCAATTACATGCGGGTGGATTCACCCTCGACCATCTTCAATTTTATCCAGAATACGGCAAGGTTGATCGCCAATGGACGCGAGCCAGGTGGAGAGCATACCGCGATCCGCTTTATGTTGCAGGTTTCGGATGAAAAAGCCGATCTGTTCCAGGAACTGGAGCAGCAAAAGAATCTCTGGGAACAGGAACTGAACAAGGTCTTTGGATTTATGGACAGCCTGATCACAGACTTTGTGGGACCTGCCTTCGTCTATTACGACGATGAAGGTGTGATTCCCTATAACCTGTTGGGAACTGCAGCGACCTATGTCGTCAATAATCTGGATATTCCCACGATCATGCTGAAGATGCACAATGGTGCGATGGTCTGCGAAGGCCGATGCAGTGATGGTTTCAACATGGTATCAGCTTTTACTCATTGCAGAGAGCATCTGATCCAGTATGGCGGTCATGCCAAGGCAGCCGGCTTCTCTATGGATCCGGTAAAATATGATGCCTTTTTGGCTTGTTTCAATGACTTTCTAAATGAAGCTATAGCTAATGCCGTTGAGCCTCAGAAAACAGCTGTGGATGCCAGAATCAAGGCAAAAGACCTTACACAGGAAAACTGGGAGAAGCTGGAAGCCCTTTTACCATGGGGGATGAAGAATCCCGAGCCCCTCATTATGGTTGATGAAACCAGCCTGCAGGACTTACAGTCCAGATTTATGCTGGATAATGGGGGACAGGCGGTTAAGGACCAGCGTTCAAACAGCTTCATCATAAGCTGGAAGAGTCCGAATGTAATCAAGATTTTGGATCATTATGAAGCATAAAAGTTGGTGATTGATGGCTTTCTTTAAAAGCGAGACCATCAGGAAGTCAATACATATCAGTTCGTTGGTGATTCCCTTCACATACAGGTATCTGCTTGGTAACAAGAGATTACTGGGTTTTACGCTGCTTTTTGTGGCGTTTTTGGTTTCTTTGATCGTCGAGTTCAGCAGGTTTTGGCAGAAGTCATTTCGTAAGAACTTCATGCGGCTCTTTGGCTTGATCCTTCGCAAACACGAATGGAAGGATTTTACCGGAGCTACCTATCTGATCTTTTCCGGGATGTTGGCGGTGGCTTTCTTTGAGCCGACCATAGCGTTTTGTTCTATGGCTTTTCTCTCCATTGGAGATACTTTCGCGGCAATCATCGGGATCAATTTTGGCAAGCGTAAGTTCTTGAAAGTTAAGAAGTCGCTGGAAGGAAGTCTAGCTTGTTTTGTCAGCACTTTCAGCTTTGGCCTGGCTTTCTTTTGGGAAAGACCGGCGATGGCTCTGGTTGGGGCTTTGGCTGCCACTTATGCAGAGCTATGGGATGTCCCGGTGGATGACAACGTCAAGATACCGCTGATCTCGGGGCTGGTTATGACGCTCTTTTCGATAGTGATAAAATGAGGTTTAGATGCTCTTAAGTTTTGTGATACCAACCCTTAATGAAGAGGATTCAATACGTATCCTGGTGGAAGAGATCATTGCTAATGTGGGCGATAATGCCTATGAAATCATCTTCATCGATGATGGCAGCAGAGACAAGAGCTTTGAGATTATGAACGATCTGGCTAAGGCAAATCCTGCCATCAAGATAATCAGATTCAGGCGTAATTTTGGTAAAGCTGCCGCGCTGCAACAGGGCTTTAACTTTGCTCAGGGCGAAATTGTCTTTACCATGGATGCAGATCTCCAGGATAATCCGATCGAGATAAAGCGATTTCTGGCCAAGCTGGATGAAGGATACGATCTGGTCTCCGGCTGGAAGAAAAAACGTCACGACCCCCTGCATAAGACCTTGCCGTCCAAGCTGTTCAACTATGTAACTGCAAGGACTTTCGATCTTAAGCTTAGGGATTATAACTGTGGTTTCAAGGCGTATCGGAAACCCTTGGTCAAAGAGCTGAATCTCTATGGCGAGATGCACAGATACATTCCGGCTTTGGCAAATTCCTTGGGATATCGGGTCGGTGAGATTGACGTGGAACACAGAGCCAGAAAGTATGGCAAATCCAAGTATGGTTGGGAGAGGTATCTGCGAGGATTCTTTGATCTGATGACGGTCAAGATGGTTACTCAGTATGTCAAGAGTCCGCTCTATCTGTTTGGCAGAATCGGACTTGTATCGGCTATGGCAGGCCTTCTCTTGAGTCTGTACTTGGCTGTACTAAAGATCTTTTACGGCTATCCCCTCAGTAACCGTCCCCTCTTGTTTCTGGGGATGCTGCTGATCATTACGGGCCTTCAGTTTATCTCTCTGGGACTGATTTCAGAGCTGATTGTAAACAGGATAAACACTGGGCGTAATCTGCCTCTTTCCATCGAACGCTATGTCAATATCTCTTTGGAGCACAAGAACGAAGAGCAGGATCGTGAATAAGCTGGAGCAATTCTTCCTGCAGAGGTATCTCAAGCATCCAAAGCGCACACTGATGCGCTTTAGCTTTGTTTTTATGGTCTTGGGAATCGTTCTGTCGGTGGCGATACTGAGTGCCGGGTTAAACCTGTTCGAAGGCTATGAGCGCACTCTCAAGACGGTTTTGCTGGATTCATTCTCCCATATTACGTTACAGAGTCAACTCAATGAGTACCTTAGCCGGGAGCAGGTTGACGAAGCTGCTGCCAAGCTTTCAAAACGCAAAGAGATAGCCAATTTATCAGCGAATATATCGTACTCAGCTATGGTGCAGGACGGTGAATCTATACGGGGTGCTCTGATCCGAGCTTATTACCAGCCCACGGGTGCTATCGAGCCGTACAAGCGATACCTTGAGAAAGGATATACAGATCTTGAGCCAGGTACTGTCTATGTAGGTTATTACATGGCAAAAGAGCTGGGAAAGACGGCAGGTGACAGCCTTAAAGTAGTGTATCCTCAATTGGAAAGAATAAGTATGCTGGGCTTGTTTCCGAGTGAGCATTACTATAGAA
This sequence comes from uncultured Candidatus Cloacimonadota bacterium, assembly GCA_964433815.1. Taxonomy (GTDB): domain Bacteria; phylum Cloacimonadota; class Cloacimonadia; order Cloacimonadales; family Cloacimonadaceae; genus PHBP01. Next base: position 79,985 of record CAYSSP010000004.1, on the reverse strand, counting down.
TTGCCGGGATCTACCGTTCCGGTTACTACGAGTCAGATAGATCGATCGTGATAATGACACCTCAAGATGCACAAGCGCTACTCCTGATTGATGATAGCTACTCCAAGCTGGAGCTGCGACTGGTGCCAGCTCAGATCGATAATGCGGTAGATCTGGGTGAAAGCATGAAGCAGGAACTGGGTCCCCGTTACGAGGCAATTCCTTGGAACTACAGCAGCGAAAGCCTGTTTCGACTGATCAGGATGGAGAAGTGGCTGATCTTTATCATATTCAGCTTCTTGATTCTGATAGCAGGATTGAATGTTGTAAGTGCCGTGATTACCATAATCTACGACAAGAAGAATGAGATTGCCGTACTGAAGACTATAGGAGCAGCTACACGCAGTATCAAGCATCTGTTGTTCTACAGGATAGCCTTGGTGGGTGTAGCATCCGTATTGATGGGGCAAGTGCTTGGATGGTTGCTCTCTTTATTTATTGTCAATCAGAACTTTTACAGCCTGAAAGGCGAGGTGTATTTCATAGATCGGCTTACCATTCATGTTTCTCCGAGCAACCAGTTTATCATACTGGGAGTAGCATCCCTAATCATTTTCTCCTGTATTCTGATACCGCTGAAGCGAATTGACAGGTTGCAGATCATGGATCTGTTGAGAAACCCATAAGAGGATTAAATGCATATACTTGAAGCCAGGAATCTGGTGAAATCCTACCAAGACAGCTTGCAGAAGATTGAGGTCTTAAAAGGGGCAAGCATCACCATTGAAGAAGCAGCTTTAATCAGTATCACGGGTAAGAGTGGAAGCGGCAAAAGCACTCTCTTGCACATACTTGGCTTACTTGATTCTCCAGATAGGGGAGAGCTTCTCTACCTTGGGAATCCAGTATCTTCAAGCTCGAAGAATGCTCCTCAACTCCGCAACAAAGAGTTGGGATTCGTCTTCCAATTTCACTACCTGATAGATGACCTAAATGCTGAAGAAAATGTGGCTTTACCGCTGCTCATTGATGGACAGAGTCAAGCCAAGAGTATCTCCCGAGCGAGAGAATTACTAAATAGCATTGGCTTGGAAGACCGCCGAAAACACTATCTCAACCAGCTTAGCGGGGGTGAACAGCAACGCGTATCCCTCGCCAGGGCACTGGCAAATCACCCCAGATTGGTATTGGCTGATGAGCCTACAGGCAATCTTGATCCGGAAAACAGCCAGGAAATCTGGCAGATGATCTTAAAACTGAACCGTGAACAAGGGCAAGCCTTTGTGATCATTACACATGACAAAGACTCAGCCAAGCTGGCCAAGAGTACCTACTCCTTGCAGAACGGGGTGCTCATCCCGCAGTAAAGAGACTCTATGCGAAAGCCCAAAAGGTTCTTAACTCTCGTCCTGGTGCTGCTATTGATCAATAGCATCTTCTTCATCGCCTGGTACGGCTTTGATCTTCAGGGACGGGTGAAGGATCTTGCAGTCAAAGAGTTAGGGAAGGCACTTGGGGGTAAAGCCAAGATTGGTGATCTGAGCATCGGAGAGCGGCAAGTAGTTGCCAAAGATATCGAATTTGCCGCCAATGACAGCAGCCTGGCCTTCAATGTGGAACAGATCAGAGTTAGATACAACCTACTCAAGGTGATTTTCAGCGGATTCAAGATCCGTAATCTGCTGGACGATGTTGAGATAAGCTCTCCCGTAGTCATTCTGAGGATCAGGCCCAAAGCTCCCAGCGAGCCTCGGGCCCACAAGAAATTCGAGATTCCGGACCTGAAGCCCTACTTCCGAAAACTGAAGCTAACAGACGGCAGTTTCTCCGCTGATATAGGTATCGAATTAACGATTATCAATAGTGATGTATTACTTTTACAAGAACAGCTTAGTGATATAGAAATTCAAGCTGTTAACGATAAGCAAACTCAAGTAGCTCTGAGTGCTCGCTCCTCCAGCGGAGGCAGCATCAAGGCCGAGCTGGGTCTGGACAAAGGGAGGCTTGTATTTGGCGAAGTGGAGATCACCAATCTCAATCCGTATTACGCTTATCACAGGGATATCCAAAACTTCAGAACCGACCTGAATCTGTCGGTTAAAGCCAGCCAAAGCACGGCTGATTCACCGATCAAACTCCAAGCCAAGGCTTTCCTCTGGGCTACTGAAGCTCTCCTGCTCGATAAGTATCAGCTTGTTATCCCTTATCTGGCAGCCTCAGGTGACCAGAATAACATCAGGGTAGAGATCTCCCGTCTCGCGCTGGATAATAGCCTGCTAAATGGTTACGCTGCGATTTCTGATCTTTTCGGAAAACCGAGTCTGGATGCTAAGCTGGATTTCCCCAGCTTGGATTTGTCCACAATTGACCCCAATCTGCGGGGTAGTTTCAAAGGGGAACTCGTTGCTCAAGGCCTGCTTAGCGATCCGATAGCCGAGTTGAGGGCATATTCAGAGGCTTTGACCTATCAAAGCTATGCTCTTTCCGCCATCAGCCTGAATGCAATCTATGCAGATAAAACTCTGAGTGCCAATCTACTGAGTGCACAATGGGAAAACCAGCTCGTCCAAGCGGAAGCCATATACAACCTCAAGACCGGCCTTGCCAAGGGCTCGCTTACAACCAATCCCCTGGGAACCATTGCAACCGATCTTATAGCTTCGGGCACAGTGCATTATGATCTGGATTTGAATACCGGACTCCCTATGGGTGAATTGCTCTTGGACAGGCTCAGTCTCGATTTTCAGGGGCTGCATGTTCGCAACCTGAGTGGTTTTATCAGACTGATCCCGGGTTCATCCCTTCAACAGAAGTCATATTATGTAGATGCATCAATCCACAGCACAGAGGGTTACAGTATATCGGCGGTTGGCGATCTCCTCTCGAGAAATGTCCTGCTCGATGCAGACTTCACTGAGTTCAATCTGGCGGATCACTATAATTTGAAGCTGTTCCAAGATCTATCTCCCCTGATTAGCGGAGCCATCCGGGCATATCTGGATGGAGATCAGATCGTTACGCGCAGCGCTCTAAATGTAGATTTATCAGGTGCTTTCCAATATAACACGGATATCCGGCTGATAGGTGCTTACAACCTGAGAGATGGTGATGCCGTGCTCAATCTGGATAGCGAAAACGGACTTTTCAATGGTGAGCCCTTAGAACTGAGTCTTACTGCCGACATGCGTGATAAACTGCTGAATGTGTATGCTTTAAGAGTCAGCGACCTGATCTCATTCAGCGGTTCGATGCGGACGGACAATATCAAGGACTTTGGCTTTGATCTCGCCCTCAATGAACTGGAACGCGCTGATCTCGCCCAGTTCTACCCAGCGCTGGATCTCTTTCTGCCCCAATTCTCTGGCCTCAATCTCAGGGCAAGCTACAACTATAATCACTCGGAATTGATAGATGCAAGACTAAGCCTAAATGAACTGATCATCAGTGGCTTGTACCCACTTTCGGCAGATTTAAGCCTGAGTGGAACACCGACTCTGGCACAATTGGATGGAGCTATCAGCAATACCAAGCGTGAATTGGTGGGACTGAGCGGGGAGCTCTCGATCAATGATGTAGCCGAACTTGTGGCATCCGCACGAATAATGAATCTCAGCCCTGTTGACGTGCTCACGGACAGCCCGGTGACCGGAACGCTGAATGGACTTGTAACAGCCTCATTCAAGGACTTGATCAGGCAGATAGCTCAGCCGGAACTGTCGGTTGATCTTCAGGCAAATCAGATCAGCGCATTTGGCCTGGAGCTGGATCAAGTGGATCTGGTGGCCTCTCAGAAAGATGAATTGCTCCAGATTGACACGGTTTCCGCCAGAAAGCAGGATCTCTTGGCTTTGACGGGTTCCGGTGCTTTGGGATACAACCTCCTGACAAACCGCTATTTCGAAAATGAATCCAAGCTGAGGTTAAACCTTGAAGGTGAGCTATTTACATGGCTTGATAATAATGTGGATTACATCCTCGATGCCCGCGGAAGATCGCATCTTGATCTGATCGTGGGTGTATCTGAGGATCAGTTCAGTCTCGAAGAGGGCAATCTCACGATTACTGGCGGCAGCCTAAAACTTGTTGATCAACCCGAAGAGATAAAGCAGATCACCCTGAATTCCGTGATCCGTGATAACAGGCTGATAATACAGAACTTTACTGCCAATATGGGTTTGGGGCAAGTCCGGATCAACAACCGCTTTACCGATGACGAAGGCAATCGCTTCCAAGCCGGTATGCTCGATCTGGGTGTCTTTGAAATCAGCATCTCAGAGCCCGGCATTCAGGGCAATATACCATATTTCACTCCGCCAAGGTCACTTAGCACGGTTGTCCTGAGGGGTCAAAACGCTCCCTTTGCCACCGTGATGGGACCATTTGACGATATGAAGATCACTGCACAGGCTGTACTTTCGAATGCCTCAGCGGTTTATCCGCCCAATACGGAAAACCTCCTGCGTTTGATCTACACTTTCAGGGATGCTGCTTTCAAGAAGAACACAGCAGATCCAGCCCCGCTACCCTTCAGCCTGGACCTGCTTATCAGCTTGCAAGACAATATAAATTATGTCACTTACCCTACCAATCTCAAGATCGAACCGGGCAGCTACCTGCATATAGTTTACGACGGTCTTATCTGGCGTTTGGTCGATGCCTCCTTCAGTTCTGAGGAGGGTAGTATAGATATCTTTGGAACTGTCTTCAATGTTGATCGCTTGAATATTGATATCTTGGAATCACAAGAGCTTATGTCTATTGAAGGCTTGTTTATCAAGCGCGCTCCGGATGGCACTCTGGTCACCCTTAATGTCACTACCGATCGTGACAATACCAAGCCGCTATTGGAACGTCTGGAATTCAACCTTTCCAGCGATAATCCTTCCGACCGCTCTGCCACCGAAATCCTTTCTCGCCTCAGGTATAACCAATCTGTGGATGAATTATCCAGCACACAAAGGCAAAACCTGCTCTCCGATGAAGCGATCAGCCTGATCTCGGGTAACCTGAACGCATCTCTTATCTCGCCTATCTTATACCCGGTGGAAAACAGTATCCGCCGCTTCTTCAAGCTGGATGCCTTCAGCATCAATGTGGGTTTTATCCAAAACCTGGCAACCGAGTTTACAAACGACCCGGATAATCTGGCTAATTACACTGATATGAGGCAGTTCAGCACGGACATTGTCCAGTTCAGCTCCTCAATTCTGCTGAACAACCTATCCCTTTCTTTGAGCAAGTATCTGGGCTCGAAGTTCTTCCTCGACTATCAACTCAAACTGCAGGAAGCTACTGACCTGCAAAAGAATACGGTGATGCTGATCTCCCACGACACTTCCTTGCGCTTGATGTTGCCATATCGCCTGAGACTATCTTATAACCTCAAGTATGAGGCCACGGAAAACACATTGAGCCATGGACTTATGTTGCAGCGCTCCTTCCGTTTCCGCGGTCTCTGATCTCCAGTAATCAAGCTTTCCCACTCCCCTTTTGAACAATAGGATAATTCTGCCAATCTTCTGCCGAGACCCTGCCGCATTCGCGGCATGATCACGGCAGCAGCGCGGCAGGATCGCGGCAAGAGCTAAAGAGAGACCATCAAAAAAAGGGCTGGATATCCAGCCCTTAATCGTGAGTGCAGTATTGGCTCAATTGCCGATTGCTATCACTCTGTAGAACATTATATTTGCCTCAATAGGCAGGCTGATATTGGTCTCTGCCGTGCCGGCTTGAAGATCCTGCCAGTTTGTGGCATTGGGATCGCTGGAGTATTGAACTTGGTAAAGTCCGGCTCCCGGCACACTATCCCAGCTCAGTGTTATGCTTTGGCCATCTATATCAATCACCAAGTTCTGAGGATTGCCCAGTATGCCTTGGAACTCCTTGCAGCCCAGATCGATATTGATCCTGGGATTACCCTCGATATCCGTGGAAATGCCATTTACGATGCTTGCGGCAAATCGGGCAGGAGAAGCGGCGCTGAGATTGTAAGTATCTGCTTCGAGGAGGGGATCTGCGAAGATGGAGTATTGATCTCCGGTGGATTGATTCCAATCAAAAGCGCTGTTGATCACGGTAGAACCCAGCTTAACTTTTTGGCTGCCACTGCTATAGTAGAGATTGTGATCCCATTTCTGAGCTTCGAAATCGGCCAGTTGATTAAACTGAGCAGCCAAACCCAGACTAGTTTTTACGATGTTGTTTACAAAAGCCAGTCCCGTGCTGGATGAGCCGTGATAAAAGCCCATCGCATAGTCATAATTGCCGGTGCAGACGATAGTGTTGTAGTAGAACTTCAAATTCGGAGCGTTGTTTACATTGACAGCCACAGTGCTGCCTGATCCACCACGGAAGTAGTTGTTGTAGATCATATTATCAGTGCTATTAGTTCCAATATATGAGATTGTCATGGGGATACCGGTACCGGTCGAAATCTGATTTGCCCAGATGCGCATACCCGATATTCCGGAGCTAAGATTGATTCCATTGTATCTGGCTTCCTGGATCTGATTCCTGCTGACCTGCGGAGCATAAACATATCCCAGATAGATGCTTGTGAAATTACCCCGGATCTCATTGTTGTCAATCACCAGACCGCTGTTTTGCACGTCTGTCTGATTCACACCCCAAATACAAATCCCATAAGGATTATTGATGATATGGTTGTTTACGATGTCCCAGTCCTTTATCAGGGCATCATAAGCGTAAATAGCAGCACTATATTGGCTTGACTGAGTATTTACGCCTGTATAGAAACTGCAGTTATCGATCTTTAGATCTTTGGTGAATCTGGAGATATCAAGACCCTTGGAATACACCGGATTAAGGCTTTGGAAGGCAAGGTTCTCAAGGCTAAGGTTATTGGTATTCCTCAGCTTGAGTATAAAGTTGTTATCACTGCCGGTGGCATTCTTTTGGATCACGGGAGCAGCACCGGACTGGCCTGTTAATCTGAGGCCATAGAGGTGGCTGTTGCCGACGTAACCCAGAATCGTGCTTACACTGTGTGTTCCTGGCAGGACTCTCAGTTCCAGGTTTCCACCCAGTCCACGCTTCATCAAAGCGGCAATCGCAGTATCCAGATCAGCAAAATCTCCGCCTGATCCCACTGTAATGAACCCGCTCAGAGGGCTTCCCTGATCTGCGATGACGGCAGCACCGATATCGGCAAGACTGCCAAAGCTGTTGTTATCTATATCGAGTGCTACAGTGCTGGAGGCAGCTTTGTCCCTTAGTATACCACTCTGGCTATAGCCTTGGGAATTGAGCAGGGGATCCGCAAAGATGCCATCGGCATCCATCAAACTGAGGAATTCCTCTCTGCCATAGCCGGTATTATTGATGCTTGCCATGGTCATAGCACTGTTGTAATAGGCGTTGTGGCTAAAGTAGTAATCCGAGCAGTTGCTAATCCTAAGGGCATATCCATTAACAGGGCTGCTAAAGATATTGTTCCAGAAACTGGAGAAACTGACGTTGTTGATCTGCATTGCGCTGCCATACTCGTTGTAGGTGGTATTTTCTACTGAGATAGTATTGTGAATCATGTAGATATGGCTGGATTGTTCAATCAGGATGGCATTGGCCGTCTGGACATTGTTATTGGTCAGATGGACTATGTTATCGATAATCTGGAAGGCTTGTTCCAAGGCACCATTGCAGTTGTACAAACTGATCGGATTGGCGGTGCTAAAAGAACCTGTATATGAGCCGGAATAGATCTTGTTGCGACGGATAGCGCTGCTACCGCTGATATTTGTCAGGTTGATCGCCTTGTTTACTCCGGTAAACTGATTTCCGATAATCGAGAGATTTACTGTTTTGCTGATCTCCAGGGCACTGTAACTGCCTTGGAAGCTGCAGGAGACTACACTCACGTTGTCGTAACTCTTTGTAGCATAATAAGGACCTGCGATATAGAGTCCATAACCTGCTCCAATGAAGTTGCAACCTGAGATGCTTAGCTGGTCGCCTTGGCTATCCGGTGTATTGATTCCGGTACTGTATCCAGAGTTTGAATTGGTGAAATCGAAATCACAGTTTGTGAAGCTGATGTTTACGCATCTACCGTTCAGGACAATGTAATTGCTCTGTCTGGTGCTTTGCATGCTGCGCATCTTGATGCCATTGAAGCTTACGTTGCGGGCACCGACCAGCCTGAAGAAGAAGTTTTCATAGCCGTAGGTCTGAGTGGGAGTGATTACAAAGTCGCTCTGCTCCATCGCGTTTATGCTGAGTGCCAGACCAGGAGCAGTCTTTGGGAAGTCTCGGATTGTGTAATATCCGGTGTAGGTGCCGGGCAAGATATTGATTGTTACATTAGCGGAGATACCACGCAGCATTATATCGTTGATACAGGTATCGAGACTGCTGTAGTCGTTGCCAATTGTTCCCACTGTATATACTCCTGCCATTGGGCTGAGAGTAAGGGGTCCTGTCTGTTGATCTGCTCCAATATCAAAGCTATCTCCTCTGGGTTCTCCATCCATATCGGTAGTGATCTCAGAGCGTACGAGGCCTGCGTTTCTAAGCCAGGGACTACCCGTGTGCATATCTGCTGTGAAATGTGGCAGTAGTGATAAAGAATGTTGGTTGTAATCCGGGTAAGCTGCCTTGAGCGATGCCAGATCGCCGTACTCAGTACCCATCTTGACAAAGCCGGTTGCCTCAGAGTAATAGCTATTGTAATCCACAACTTTGCTGGAGGCTGGGCTGAAGTAGCCAAAATCCATAGCCAAGCCCTGATCTACCGCAAAGATATTGTTTACGACATCGATATATGTGCCCAGTTCATAGCTGTACAAGCCTTTTCCATTGTAGCCATAGACTCTGCTGCTGTTGTTGATTACATTGATTCCGGAGCCACTGATGGCGATACCATTACGGGAGCTTCCATCGATACTGATAGCATTGTTAGCGATCAAGCTGCGAGTTCCTCCGGTATATGCTCCTGCTCCAAAGTAGATACCATTACCGCTGCCGCTAATCCTGTTACCAAGGATGCTGCCCAGATTGGTCTGGTTGATGTTTATTGCATAAGAGCTTGATCCGATGAACTGGCTGGTCTCGATTCTGATGTCATTTGAGCTTTGTGTAAAGCAGCCTGTTCCACAGTTTGTAAAGATAGCTCCATAGATATCCCATCCATTGCCATAGACCTCTATTGCAGTCCCCAGATTATCAAATTCACAGCTAAAGATATCTATACGCTTGGATTCAGAGCCATAGGGACTTCTGATGCCATAGCCGCTGGAAGATGCCGGCGCTAAAAGCTCAGAATACTGTACAAAAATATCGCTGTTTGTGCCATTGAGCAGGATATGTGTTCCATTGCCGGTAGTTTCAAAGCTCAGATTTGAGAGCTTCAGATAGCTTACGCGATTGAGCTTCAATATAAAGGCAGAGCTTTGGCTCAGGTTGCGGATAATGCTATTAGCCTGATTGTAAGAGCGGATCGTAAGCAGCGCTGCTTCTCCGGCTCCCGGGATCTTATTGAGGTCGTAGCTACTGGTATATAGCGCATCAGTCAAATAGGCTGTGGTATTGCCGCTGATACCCCTTAGAGAGACTGCATCCAGGAAGGCTGTGAGGCTGGTAAAGGCTTCACCGCCCCCCACCATATAGGTGCCGCTCATAGGAGTGAGAGCGGGATCAGGGCTAAATTCAATTGCTCCGATATCGCTATTTCCCACACTGCGCAGAGCACCAGTAAAATCCTCTGTGACTACCGTGGAAGGATAGAGGTTGTTCAGCCAGGGCGAGCCCGGTGTGAGGTAGATTCCCGAGAAGTGAGGGTATTGACAGCTATTCTCCACGCCTGCGATAAAGTTAAAATCCTCTATCTGATTGTAACGATCGTTTGATACCTGAGCGATGGCTATGTTGTTTGAATAGAAATTGTTATGTTCGATGATACTACGTTGAGAGTCTGTGGGATTGATGGAATAAGCAGACAGGGGAGTAGCACCACCCAAACAGACTACATTGTTCTTTTTGAATTTCATTCTTGTGCCGGATACTTGAACTCCGTATCTCTGATAGCTCTCGATAGTCGTATTGAGGACGGTATTGTGAAAGATATTGAGGTTGTTGCCATTTACTGACAAGCCGGTGCCGTTGCTCACACTGATAATGTTGTTATAGACATGAGGAGCTGTGGGATCATCAACGGTAGCATAACTGATAACGATGCCATTCTGACAATCGTCGATCTTGTTGCGGCTAACATCAAGCTCGCCCTCTGAAGTGTTGAGATCTATTGCCTTTGTCATTGAGCCAAAGCTACCGCTTTCGATTGCCAAATCCTCCATTCGCATAAGGTATAGCCCTACGTAGCCATTGCTGTGGGCATTATTGAGTATAGTCCAATCTGTGAGCTTATCGTTGTAACTCGTGCTATTGGTGATTATATGATAAGATCCATTATAAAAGCTATTGAGTGCGATATGGACATTGTCGGCATCTCCAGCCCCGGAGCTATAAAAATAGATAGACTCGGAATTGGCAGTAGGTGCGTTGACCATGCCTGAAAAGCTGTTGCTGCTAATCACCAGGTTGTCGCAATTTCCCTCGATATGCAGAGCCCGCGAATATGAGCCCGCTTGCTGAAAGTAAAGCCCATTGAGAGTAACATTTGAAACTGCATTCAGCTTCAGGATGTAGTTATTGGTGGCTGAAGCAGCACTATTCATCAGGATGATCTGCTGGCTGGGGGCTGCCCCCCCGGTGATAGTAAGCCTGTGGCCATTACTCTGATGCTGAAGCTGATAAGCTCCATTATAGGTTCCGGGATTGAGTGTGAGAGTCAGATCTCCATCCAATCCCTGGCTATTCACAGCTGCCAATGCCTCTGTGAGCGTATTATAATCAGCTCCGGCTCCACCTACGCTAAAGCTTCCCGAAAGACCCGCCAGGAGGCTCACCGAAAAGGTCAAAAACAAATACAGGTACAGTTTCATACATATATCCTTTACAAGATTAATCTCTGCTTGCTGCCGGCCTACAGCATTATGCCCAGGCTAGCCCAACAGCTTTGGAAAACAGCTTTTCCCAAGCAGGATAATGTCAATCTCAGATCAGGCTTTTATGTGATGACCTCTGTTGATAATATTACTCGATTCTTATGAAATAAAGCTAACTAATAGTATCGTATGCAGATGCTCAGCTCTGACAAACAGGGCAAAAGTAACACGCTCCACCCAGATACTGCATCGTCTGGATGGCTGCACCGCAAGTGGGACACTCCTTTCGCTTGGAATCCATCAGGCGAATATAGCCTCCGGGCTTGCCAAACAGATCTGTCTCATCGTATCTGCCGCCCAAGTCTTTGATCTCTCTTACTACGGAAAGGATACTATGGTACAATCTCTCAAGCTCAAGCTTTCCAAGCTCTTGCAGGTTGCGCCTGGGATTAAGCCCGCTGCGAAACATTATGTCTTGCGCCACGGCATTGCCCAGCCCAGGGATGGTTTGTTCCTGGGTAAGCAAGCTCTTTACACTGCGCTTGCCTTTGGCGGTAATACCTGCCACCAGATCGAGGAAATAGTCCTGGCTAAAGCCCGGGTCAAGGGGAGTAGTAGCCACTCCTTTGATATAAGCCCGGGAAAGCTCGTCTCCCTGTTTGTACAACTCCAAAGCGCCCCACATCCCGATCACGACAGTTAATGCCATTCCATCCTCAAATTGCAGCAGCAGATGATACTTTTTGGGGATTGCTTTGCCTTTGGGATGCAGGATTATCTTACCGCCCATTTCTCCAAAGATCATCCGGTATCCGGGCTCAAAATCCAGCCCAAGCCACCTGCCCATCAAGCGTGCATTACCGATTCTCTTGCCCTGGCAAAGCTCTGCGAATTCCTCGTGACTGCGATTGTACCAAACAAACTTGTGCGGGCTGTTTCCCAGCGAGCCCTGAGCAATGACCTTGCCTTTGAGGCTCGTCTCCATTTGTGCGGCTATCACACTAAGCTCTGATATTTCAAACATTACTATCCTCCCTTGCTAAAGATCATTCCCTGTTTTGTATGGCAATTGTTTTGATCCCTTGTCTTTGGGTCAAGTGCTTTTTATCGTCTTTGTGCCGGAATTATGCATCCAAGGTTTGATTGATCTTAAAAAGAATAGACCGGATATGCGGTAAAAAGCCGCAAGTCTATGAATATGAGACAGAAGCACCAATATCCAGAGCCCTGTCAGATCTTTGTATCCTAAGCCCAGGAATCCTGGTGATCAGGGATAATCGGAGGCAAAGAGATCAGCAACTTCCTGGAAATAGCTATCTGAACTTATCTTGTGGCACAAACGCAGGAGGTCTATATGGATTTGGTGGTAGGGACGGTTTTTACCCCGATATCTGAGGTCGTAACAACTGATATCTCCTTCATTGCGATAGAGCATCACGTGGTCTTTGAGGGTGGTAAGTTCACGGCTGAGCAGAGTCTTGGATTTTCTATCGCCAAATACCCACCAGTGGTCATAGAGCCCCATAGCTCCGATAATGGAGCCATTGAGCACATAGACCCGCGTGGGGTGGGGGTATTCATCTACCCAGTAGTAATCCTTATCCAGCCCCACCCCGTCTGCTTCGCTGATCATCACGGGAGAATAGGGGGAAGCATAATCGGTCATCGTATAGAGTATTGAATCAGCCACAGCCTTGTAAAGATCATTATTTGTAAGGCTGTAAAGCCTGCTGTAGCAAGAGAGCAGCATCCCTTGTGCCATTCCCGAAAACCAGGGCGCTTGAACTGCCAGTTCGGGTTTGCTGAGAATCTCATAATCAAAGGTGTAAGGAAAGTAAATGCCTTTCTTCAGACGAATGGCTCTGCTTCTAAGGGTTTCCAAAGAGATAATAGCGCGCTGCATATAGACAAGGTTGTTGGTTAGGCGATAATCGCTTAAAAGATCAAGACTCCGATGTGCCAGTTGCACCGGGTGATAATGCAAGGTGTTTTCCCAGAGGAACATCTGAACCCCATTGCTATCCGCAGGTGTAGCCCAATAGGCATTTGTCAGAGTTGAATACTGATGATACAAGTCATCGTATGAAAGAGTCTGGATATTGAAGTGATAATCCCGGACAGGATCGATCTCTTCATCGAGCTTATCACAACTTGCTATGCCCAAGGCTAAGGCGACAAGGCATATCAGAATTAACAGCTTCTGCATAAGAATCTCCTTTAAGCAATTGTGACAAAGCAAACTAAGGCGTAGATATCTGTCAAGAGATTAGTGGAAGTCTTTTCATTACCCAGTTATAAAGTCTCACCGAGAATTGCAAATCGTATCAACAAAAATTGCAAAGGGGGGGAAGGCTCTTTCTAAGCCATTAGAAAGCAGTCAGTATAATCTGACGCCCTGAGGGTGAGACTGAACAAGAAATCTCGGAGATCATGCAGGACGATCCCCAATACATCACTCCTGATCTTCTTGGCAAGACCAGCGATCTTACATAATATGACCGGGTCGGAGAGCGTATCATTATCATCAGACATAAAGCTGCACGAGAGGAGAGACTATACTTAACAGATTGTAATAAAGCAAATTACCACCACCCCCCCCCCCATAATTAACTTGACATTTCATTGAAGCTCAGTTTCTATGCAAATAAGATAAATAATAGTAAAAAAACTATGACTTCACATATGGAGGAACCCATGAAAACAGCAATGCTACTCTGCATCCTGTTTATGTTTGGCTCCGGGCTGCTAGCGCTTACTGGCTATGGCACCACGGCTCCGGTTATCAACGACACTGTCGATCCCACCCTTTCCATTAATGCCCCCAATGGTGGCGAAGTATGGTACATAGGCGATACCCAGGACATTACCTGGAACGCCACGGATACCAATATCCTGCCCAATAGCGTTAATCTCTGGTACAGCCTGAATGGCGGTACCGATTACACCAACATCATCGAGAATACTGCCAACGATGGCATCCATCCCTGGGCTGTGCCTTCCGTGCAGAGCTACAATGCCAGGGTGCGGATCAAAGTCTCCGACAGCTTTGGCAACTATACCCAGTTAGCCAGCGCCAGTCCATTTTCCATTACTTACGTTCCGCCCCTGCCCCCTGATGGAGTAGCCGTGAATACCAGTAACGGAATAGACGCAGTAATCACCTGGCAGCCGGTTACGCAAAACATCTATCACAGTCCTCTCACTCCGGATGGATATATAGTTCTCTATAACGAAACCCCCTATGAGGATGACCAATATTATTACTTCCTGGGGCGTAGCTACACCACTACTTACACCCATCAAGATGTAGCGGAATTCAGAGATCAGATGTTTTACAAGGTGCTGGCATATAAAAACTATCGTGGCGATGTGGATAATGTAATTCAGGCCGCCCTGGCTAATCCTGATGCCAAAATCAGCCTGGCGGAGCTTAAAGCTGCCCTCCGCAGTTACACCGTGGGAGGTGACAAATGAGAAGGATGAATTTGCTGCTCACGCTCATAATCCTGGCTATCACCTTCCCTGTATGTGCCGAAACCCTTGCCCTGCAGAGCTTTGAATCCAGTGCGGCGGACACCTGGAGCTACACTGCCAATCCCACTCCCGATGCCAGACGCATCTGGTGGGGTCCCACTTCCGAAAACATGGGTGGTGCCACGGCTTTTCAAGGCAGCATCTATTGGGCGGGCTGGGATTTGGACAATGTGGAAAGTACCGTAACCTTCCAAACCCTTACCTTGCAGGCGGGCTATACCTACAACGTAAGCTTCTATTACTTCACCAAAAACCTGGCTACCACTAACGACTATTGCCGTTACAGTGTAAAATACGACAACGGCGCAAACTGGGATAACTGGGTAACAGTAAATAACAACAGCAATGCCTGGACAGCGGTCTCGGTGGATGTCCCTGCTGGCAGCAACTACCTGCGGATGCGCTTATCCAGCAAGTTCGATGGCACTACCAAATATGCCCACTGGGACTATATCAAAGTGGAAAAAACACCCATTCCCAATGCCGCACCGGTAGTAAGCAACGTAACAGCCAGCCAGCGCACGGATGGCAGCAAGATTGTGGATATTTACTATGATCTCTATGATGCGAATGCTGAGCTTTGCGATATCACTTTCAAGCTTAGTGCCAATGACGGAGCCAGCTATGATATTATCCCCAGTCCCGCCAATCTGAGCGGGGATTTTGGTGATGATCTGCCTTCCGGAACCAATAAGCACATCATCTGGAATACGGGTGACGAAAGCTTTGGCCTGGATGGCAGCTATCTCTACCGAGTATATGCGGATGATGGCAGCAGTCCACCCATGCCGGAAAGCTTTGTCCCTGTGGCGGGTGGCACCTTCAATAACGGCACTTCCGATGTAACTATCTCCAGCTTCTATATCGACAAATATGAGCTTACGCAGGCAGGATACCAGGCCGTGATGGGTTCCAATCCCGCTTCCGGATATGGGGTAGGCAGCAACTATCCTGTATATTATGTATCCTGGTTCAATGCGATCGAGTATTGCAACCGCCGGAGTATTCAGGAAGGGTTAACGCCCTGCTACAGTTATAGCAGCTATGGTACTAATCCGGCCAACTGGCCCGGGGGCTGGAATTCCACTTCCAGCAACCACACCAATGTAAGCTGTAACTGGACAGCTAACGGTTACAGACTTCCCACCGAGATGGAATGGCAGTTTGCAGCCCGGGGAGGTAATCAGACGCATAATTACAGCTATAGTGGCAGTAACGATCTTAATAGCGTTGGATGGTATTGGGACAATTGGGGATCTGCAAACAATTCAACTCACTCCGTTGGAGCATTAGCTGCCAATGAGCTTGGCACCTTTGATATGAGTGGCAATGTGTGGGAATGGGTGTGGGATATTTATGGTAACTATCCAAGTGGTTCACAAACTAATCCTACGGGAGCAAATAGCGGGTCTTACCGTGTGAGGCGCGGCGGTAGCTGGCTCAGCGTTGCCGGCTACTGCCCCGTTTCCCATCGGAGCGTCGGCGATGCGACTGGCAGCCTCAACGCTGTAGGCTTCCGCTTGGTCAGGGTTTCCCCTTGATTTTTGTTTTTTGTCCTTTTTGCCTTTTGCAAATGCCGCAAAAAGCAGGAGAACAATGAGTTTAGGACAATGTGGGGGTGCAGGGGGATTTTTCCCCCTGCCCGCCGTGATTGTACAGGCGGTCGCCGAACCGCCTATGTATTTCTTTCACAAAGGGCGCTACGGCGAGCGCCCGTACCGCCTATTTTCACGGCAGATCATAAAAGGGAAATCCAGATTTCTATCCTGCTCCCGAAGAGGGACAAAGAGAAGCGATAAGCTCGGCTTGGTAGGCATTTTGCTCGAAGAGCAGGGTTTTAAGTTTTTGTCGACACATGACGCTCTGAGAATTGTATTATGCCGGTCTCAGATTGTAGAGAATTCGTTTTCGGATCGAAGAGCCTGAATTATAGATCAGGATCAGGATTTGGGTAGATTTCAGTTTTGGAGTTTTGTCACTTCAGTTACGGCTTTTCTAATTTGGTATTTTGGACTGGAGATGGCAGATGTCCAAATCCAGTCCAAAATCAGCGCAATTTGATTTATCGGTGATAAAAGAAGGTCCAGAAACGTCCAAAATCTCAATGTACAAGTCCAAACATAGTCCATCATATCTACTCACCACATAAGGCTTTATCCCAGTTTATCCAAGTGAGACTGGTTTGCAACTTTGGGTGAGACTTTATACCAGTTATGGTTTCAAAAGTCTCCCCTAAAGAATTGCCGGGTCAAAGGCGGGTGATTCCCGGGAGATTCCCGGGCCTTTGCCCGGGAATCTCCTGCCATAGGCCTTGCTGATACCCCGCAGTTCTTTGGGTGACAAATGGGGAACTATCCTTATCCTAGTCATTCTCCCTGCTTGATAGGATGCATCAATCCTGCTTGCATCCTGCTTGCATCCTGCTTGAAGATCCATCAAAGAGCTGCAGTACAAGGTTTTAGCATTGTCTTATCGAAGGGGGGCGTTTAGGAGGCTTAAATATATGAAAACTTTAGGATTAACAGAAGAAATAACTTGACATAGATTCAATACTCAGAATATCACATATATATTAAACCAAAGGAGGTGGTTATGAGCAAGATAGCAATAGTGCTATTCCTGATAGCCTGCCCTCTGCTTGCATTGTCGATCAGCAATCTGCAAGCAACTAGCATAGCCGATACAAATCCACTCAATCCTCAGGACAAACCATGTGAATTTGTCCCTTATGATGATCCTCCCAGACCTCTGGAGCCGATCAGCCCTGTATATCCTGATTCTTCCAGAGCAGCAGGGATACAGGGAACGGTAGTCCTGGAGGCAGAGATATTTGCCGATGGCACAGTTGGCGAGATCAAAGTAAGACGATCAATACAAGGTGGACCTGGCGGATTGGACGCTGCTGCCGTTGAGGCAGTGAGAAAAGTGCGATTTGAGCCGGGCAGATCTGACGGCAAGCCGATAAGTACGTTTGTCATCATACCGATCGAATTCCGTCTGAACTGAGAAAGACCGTCCCTAAGCACTCTATCAGGATTGGCAGAGTGTGGATTTGCGCTCATTGTTGAAGACAATCCTGATCAGTTCTATACAAATACTTTGACAAAAAACAGGCATTTGTAATTCTTGAAAAAAATACTGATTTTCCCTTTAGGAGGAGATAATGGCTGATTTACAAAAGAAGCCTGAAGCCACAGAAGCAAAGCCGGAAGTAAAGGCTATGGAGAGCGGTCTGCAATCCAGAAAGAAGATTGGACTGGTAGAAATGATGCTGATCCTGATGCTGGTCGGTTTGGTCTTCATCTTCATCTTCCCATTACAACAACTGAAAGTAGATAAAGCTCAAGAACAGCTTGTTCAGCAAAAGGTTAGCCCAATATTCGCTACCTTTGACCGGGTAGTCGAAGCTATGGAGCAATATCGTGCCAACGATCCCTTTGGCGAGTATCCATTTACGATCGAAGAGCTGAATCTTACCAATATGAATACAGATGATTTTAAGTTTGAATACGATTCCGAGAATAAAAACGTGATCGCCAAGACCACCGAAGCCTTTGGCAAAGCCGGCATCGGTATCGTCTATAATTTGGAAGCAAAGAGCTATACCCTGGATGATCCGGCTCCGGATAAAAAGCCCATCATCAAGGAAGATTGGCTTCCCTGATTTGTAAGAATGACTGTAGTATTAGCCGGAAGAAATTCCGGCTTTTTTTGTAAGTGAATTGGGGTAAGGATTTAGTAAGTCTCCAGAGGATTCGGGGGCTTTCTTATTCAGATATATCTTGACTGTTTGAGTAATCGCCCTATCTTGTCTGTACCAACAGTTTTGTTGATGGTATTGTGCCGTAACAGTCAAATTACTTGCTATTTTGCGATTTTTTCCTGAATTCGGATTGCCATTTGCTTTAATAATATGGTATAGAAGTGCGATTAACTAAATTATAAATAGATAAAAGGAGTGAACATGAAGAAACACCTGATCATGTTTACGTTTCTGCTAGTTGTAGCCGCATTGGCTGCCGTGCAGGGAACGATCAGATTGTCAAATGCTTCGAACGCAGCCGAGCTGATTCGCAGCACAGATGATGGCATTAGCCTGCGATACGGCATCGAAGCCATCGATTACAACGAAATTGAGACTGCTCAAGGTACTTTTACCGAGCTTAAAATCAAGGACTTTACCAATACAAACAAGACCGGTTTTCCGCGCCTGCCTTTGCTGCGCCAGCTTATAACTGTGCCCGTCGGTGCAAATGTAATCGCAGAGATCACCAGTGCTCAGCGCCAGACTACCAGCCTCAGGGCTTATGGTTTGGAGCATCCGGTGCTGCCTCGCCAGGAATCGGTTTCCAAGTCTGATGATATCTCCGCTGCAGAATTCGTGATCAATCGCGAGTTTTACCAGGCTCGCGGATGGACAGATTACAATGCCATCAGCGTGGAAGAGATTGGATATATGCGTGGAGAACGCCTTTTCGCAATAGATTTTAGCCCGGTGCGTTACAATCCCTCCACCGGCGAGATAGAGATTATCAGCTCTGCTGAAGTGAGGGTGGATTTTGTCGGCGGCGATATTGCTGCGACTCAAGCTCTGCGTGAACGCACCTATTCCCCCGCCTTCGCAGGAGTCTATGGTAATACCGTAGTAAACTACCAGGCCAGCTATCGCGCTTCGCTCAATCGTTATCCGATGAGCTATGTGATCATTACTCCGAATAACTTTGTCAGTGCTTTACAGCCCTTTATCGATTGGAAGAAAGTGGAAGGCTTTAATGTAATCCTTGCCACCACCGAGACGATCGGCAACAGTGCTAATCAGATCAAGACCTATCTGCAAGGACTTTGGAATAATGCCACCGCAGATAACCCCGCTCCCAGCTATCTGCTGATCGTGGGTGACGTCGCACAGGTTCCTTCGAACAACGGCCAGACCTCCGGCGGCCATATCACGGATCTCACTTATGTACGTCTGCAGGGCACAGATTATGTCCCTGAGATGTATTTTGGCAGATTCTCCGCCACTACAGCCGCAGAAGTGACCAATCAGGTCAACAAGACTTTGATGCACGAGCAATACACAATGCCCAGCGATGCTTACCTCAGTGAAGTTGTGATGATCGCCGGTGTCGATAGTAGCTGGAGTCCTACTCATGCCAATGGTCAAATCAATTATGGTGTCAATAACTACTTCAATCCCGCCCATGGCATCACCTCTCATACTTATATGTATCCCGCCTCCGGCTCCTCCGATAATGCTATTATCCAGGATGTGAGCAATGGTGTCGGCTATGTAAACTATACTGCCCACGGTTCTGAGACCAGTTGGGCTGATCCTACCTTCACGGTCAGCAATGTAAACAGCCTACAAAACGTGAACGAATATCCCGTGGTAGTGGGTAACTGCTGCCTTACCAGTGCTTTTGATACAGGTGTGAGCTTTGCCGAAGCCTGGTTGAGAGGTGTGAACAAAGGTGGAGTTGCCTATATTGGCGGCACAAACAGCACCTATTGGGATGAAGACTATTGGTGGGGAGTGGGTCACAAGCCTCCCGTGGTTGGTACGGGTTCTCCCTTTATCGCCAATCGCACCGGTGCTTATGATGCAGTCTTCCACGATCATGACGAGCCTTTCGCCGATTGGGCAGCCACAACCGGAGCCATGACCTTTATGGGCAATATGGCTGTGGTGGCTTCCAACAGCACCAGAATAAACTATTACTGGGAGATTTACTCCGTGATGGGCGATCCCTCCCTGGGTATTTATATGGGCATCCCGCCTGTAAACAATGCAAACGTTCCGCAGACCACTTTCATCGGGCTCAGCTCACTCGAAATGACGGTCGATCCTTTCACCTATGCAGCGCTTTCCATGAATGGCGTGCTCAAGGGCGTGGGGTTGGCAGATGCCAGCGGTCAGCTTACTCTGAGCTACAGTCCCTTTGATGCTCCCGGGACAGCACAATTGGTGCTTACCCGTTCACGCAGAAGACCTACCTTCATCAATATAGATGTAGTGCCCAATGCTGGTCCTTATGTGATGGTGAGCGCAGTGACTGTAAACGATGGCAACAACAACATCGCCGAAGCCGGTGAAAACGTTAGCCTCGATCTGAACCTCAATAACGTAGGTATTCAGGATGCCAGCAACCTCACTGCTACAGTGAGCACAGGCAGTCCTTATGTAACTTTCAATGCCACCAGTGCCAATCTGCCCAATGTGACATCCGGAGCCAGCTTGAACGTTACCGGCGTCTTCACAGCCCAGATTAGCCCGATGATCCCGGATCAAACCAACGTTCAGCTTGATTTCGTGATCTCAGATGGCACAAACAACTGGAACAGCACCCGCTATATGATGGTCTCTGCTCCTAATGTGGAGCTTGCTTCCACCACCTTTGCCGATAGCAACAACAATGGATTCAATGAGAGCGGTGAAACGATCGTCGTGACCGTGAACCTGCAGAATACCGGCCATATGGTTGCCGAAAGCGGAAGCGTTGTATTGCAAATGAACAGCCAGTATGCTACGCTGGAAAACAGCAGCTTTATGCTGCCCTCCATCGGTATTGGCAACACCGTGCCTTTGACCTTCTCAGTAACACTGGGTGCAGGTATCCCGGATGGCACGATCATTCCGATCGGTTTTGCCTATACAGCCGGTATGCAGATGGTCAATCATGCCATCATGCTGCCTGTTGGTGTGATTGCTGAAGGCTTTGAAGCCAACAACTTTACCACCTTCCCCTGGGTTAATACCAGCGCCAATCCCTGGACACTCGCTACTGGCGGAACCAACGTCCACAGCGGCAGCTATGCAGCTAAATCCGGCACAATTGGAAACAATGCCAGCACTACCCTCCAGGTGACCTTAAACGTTGGTTCTGATGGCAATATCAGCTTCTGGAGAAAGGTCTCCAGTGAGAACAACTACGACTGGCTGAAGTTCTCCATCGATAACACAGAGATGGGAAGCTGGTCCGGTAATCAGGATTGGACACAAGTTACTTATCCTGTAACTGCCGGTACCAGAACCTTCAAGTGGACCTATTCCAAAGACGTGTCTTATGCCAGTGGCAGTGACTGCGCCTGGATCGATGATATCGTCTTCCCGATGAGTGGAAATGCCAATGTCCCGATGATCTATCTCCCCGTGACAAGCTTGGCCTATGGCGAAGTCAATAGCGGCGAAGAGGTCAGCGAGGACTTTGTTATCCGTAATCTGGGTAATGTGGCTCTTACGGGCAGCATAGTAGTTCCGGCGGCCTTTGATCTGAGCAATAATGGTAGCGTTCTTCCCGATAGCTACAACTACAGCGTCCCTGCCGGCGGCACGATGCTCTTCTCGCTGGGATACACAGCCAGTGCTCCCGCTACGATCAATGAATCCGTCACAATCACATCAAACGATCCCGCAAACGCGGTAAGCGTTATCAATATCAGCCTTCAGGTGGTTGATAACGATGATCCTTCCGTGAGCCCGATGGTTACCAAGCTCGAAGCAAACTATCCAAATCCCTTCAACCCCGAGACTACCATCCGCTTCTCCACCAAGGAAGCAGGTATCGTAAGCCTCAAGGTCTACAACCTGAGGGGTCAGTTGGTGCGCAATCTGGTAAATGGTAATCTGCCTGCCGGACAGCACTCCATAGTATGGAATGGACTGGATAATAATGGAAACAGCGTCTCCAGCGGAGTATATCTCTACCGTATGGATAGCGCTAATTACTCAAAGACTCTCAGGATGATCCTGATGAAATAAAGGATACCGGTTTGGGCCTGCCACTAGCGCAGGCCCAAGCCCCTTTTTTGGAGTATGCTGAATGAATCTCGATATGACCAATCATCTCTTGGCCGAGCGGTTCATCCAAGATATACCAAATAAAGACAATATCCACTGATGGAGGATACCATGAAACGTTTAACACTGACCCTCGGGCTCTTGTTACTGCTTAGCGCAGTGCTCTTTGCCGAGGATATGACCGTGAGTCCTTACTCCAATGAAGTAAGACTCATCAGCAGTTCTGCAAACAATGTCATCGCAGAGCTTAGCTTGGGCCAGTTTAGCCGGGAAGCAGTCCAGATCAATGGCAGCACCTGGTACGAGCTGTCCTTGAAGAAAGCCGGCCTCACGCTGGAAACGGGACTACCCCAAGTTCCGGTGATGGCAGGAAGCTTCATCATCCCGGGAACAGCCCGTATGGAGCTCTCGGTACTCAATACAGAGTACATTGATCTCGCCATGCCGGTTGCTCCTTCCAAAGGCAATCTGACCCGTGATATCGATCCGGCCAGTGTTCCTTATACCTTCGACAATTTCTACAACACAAACGGAAGCTACCCCGAGCAGATAGCCTATCTTACGGAGCCTTTTATAATCCGTGATTACAGGGGTATCACTGTCCGCTTCCAGCCTTTTGTCTATATGCCCGAGACACAGACTCTGCGCGTATATACCAAGGTGAGAGTTGCCCTAAACAATACCGGCACAGATCTCACCAATGCGATCACCAGCCCCAAGAGCTCTTACAGCAGATACTTTGAAGATATCTACAGCAACCTCTTCCTAAACTTTGGAGATGCCAAGTATCCTTTGCTTGATGAGCAAGGACGCATTCTGGTGATCAAGCACTCGATGTTTGATACCACCATCCAGCCTTATGTGGATTGGAAGCGTCAAAATGGCTATACTGTGGATGTCGTTGACGTTAATACGGCAGGTCCCACAGCAAACCAGATCAAGACCTATATCCAGAATCAGTACGACCAAAACAACGGCCTGATGTTTGTTCAGTTGGTTGGTGATGCTCAGCAGATTCCGACCCTCAGCTCAGGTGGTGGCGGATCTGATCCTTCCTTCTCGCTTACTGCAGGTGGAGACAGCTATCCCGATCTCTATGTCGGTCGTTTCTCAGCGCAGACAGTTGCCGAGCTTGAAACTCAGATCTTTAGAACCGTCCAATACGAACGTGACATCCAAAACGGCGCCACCTGGCTGCAAAGAGCTATGGGCATCGCTTCAAACGAAGGCGGTGGTTCCCAGGGCGATATGGGTGAGAGCGATCAAGTCCATATGGAAGCTATCCGTACTGACCTCTTGACTTATGGCTATACCTCTGTTGACCAGATGTATCAGACCATGGGCGCTACTGCTGCCCAGGTCTCTGCCAATGTCAATCAGGGACGCGGATTCATCAATTACGTCGGTCACGGCTCAGACACCTCTTGGGTGACAACCGGATTTAATAACAACAACGCCAACGCTTTGGTGAATGACAATATGCTGCCTTTCATCGTTTCAGTTGCCTGCGTAAATGGTAACTTTACCAATCAGACTTGCTTTGCAGAAGCATGGCTGAGATCTGTCAACGAAAGCACAGGTGCTCCTGCCGGTGCGGTGGCTATGTATGCCTCTACCGTGAACCAAGGCTGGAATCCCCCAATGCGCGGACAGGATGAAGTAACCGACCTTTTGGTTGCCGATACCCGCAGAACAATTGGTGGGCTCTATTACAATGGTTCCTCCAAGATGATCGAGGTTTATGGAACCAGTGGCATCAGCGAATTCAAGAACTGGACGATCTTTGGCGACGCTTCTCTGCAAGTGCGCACAAAAGACCCGATGCTGATGAGCCCTTCTTATATGCCCATCCTGATGATCGGTATGAACACTATGACCATCCAAGCACCTCCCCGAGCCAGGATCACCCTGAGCGGCAATGGCATTGTCTATGGCACTACAGTTGCCGATCAGACCGGTAATGCCACCCTCACGATGGCCAATCCTCCTCTGGAGCCGATGGATCTTACTCTTACCATCACTGCTTTCAACTATCAGACCGGCCTCTATCCCATCCAGGTGCTTCCCGCACAAGGACCTTATGTAATAGTTGAAGACTTCACCATCACAGATGGCAACAACAACCAAGCAGACTTTGGCGAAACCGTCAATCTCAGCCTTTCTTTGAACAACGTTGGTGCTGATCCTGCCGTTGGTGTGAATGCCACCATCGTTTCCAGCGATCCTTACCTTACCGTCGTTACCTCCGAAGAATCCTTCGGCGATATCGCTGCCAATCAGATTGAAGAATCCACCACAGGATTTAGCTTGCAGATTGGTGAAAACGTGCCCGATCAGCATGAAGCCAGCTTCATGATCCTGATCAGCCTTCTCGATGGCACTACCTACGAGTATCAACGCAGCATCACCGTCAATGCTCCCAATTTCACTTGGGGAGCTTTGCAAGTTTCCGAAGTCGAAGGCAATGGCAATGGCAGAGTTGATGCCGGCGAAGTGATCACAGTCACAATCCCCGTCACTAACAACGGTCA
Organism: uncultured Candidatus Cloacimonadota bacterium; assembly: GCA_964433815.1. Lineage (GTDB taxonomy): Bacteria > Cloacimonadota > Cloacimonadia > Cloacimonadales > Cloacimonadaceae > PHBP01. The sequence continues at coordinate 55,182 of CAYSSP010000004.1, read as the reverse complement.
TGCCGGAGCCAGCAATCTGGAAACCACTCTGATGGTGGGCAACGTGCTTGCTCTGATCGATCCGATAGTAACCAATATCACAGAGCTTCCTGCCAATGGCAATGCTCAGTATATCTATCAGATCAGCTTCAGCTCCCAGATTCCTGTGGGCACAGTGGCTTCACTTGCCGCAATGCTCTACAGCGGTGCTTATACCGCCATCAATACCTACAACGTTACAATCGGTATGATGATCGAAGACTTTGAGAGCGGAAACTTCACCGGCTATCCCTGGACCTTTACCGGTGGAAACTGGACCACTGCTCCCGGATCATACAACGGATCAAACTCAGCCAAATCTGCCACAATCACTCATAATGGCAGCACATCAATGACCGTTCAGATGGATGTCCCCCAAGGCGGAAACATCTCCTTCTGGAAGAAAGTATCCTCAGAACAGAACTATGACTATCTGAAGTTCTACATCAACGGCCAGATGAAGAATCAATGGTCCGGCACATCGGACGATTGGAGTCAGGCTACTTATGCCGTGCAACCCGGTCTTACTACCTTCAAATGGGAATATGTAAAAGATTCCATGGTATCCAGCGGAAGCGATTGCGCTTGGATCGATGATATCATCTTCCCGAGTGTGGGCGGAACTGCAGGTACTCCTGCCATTGCTGTCAATGTAAGCACTATCGACTACGGCACTGTCAATACCGGTGAAGAAAGCATCCAAAACCTGATCATCACCAATAGTGGAACAGCTTCCCTGCTGGTTTCTGCAGCAGTGCAAGCTCCCTTCTATCTTAGCCAGGGTGAGAATCTGACCTTCAATATGTCGATCCCTGCCGGTGAAAGCTATAATCTGCCGGTGATCTTCAGACCTTCTGAAGGTGGATTATTCTCCAGCCTGCTAAACCTTACCAGCGATGATCCCAATGCACTGCACACCGAGATCGCGCTGATGGGTCTTGCTTCGACCGTCGATAATGATGACAATCTGAACCCGATGGTGACAGCCCTCAAAGGAAACTATCCCAATCCCTTCAATCCCACCACCACCATCGCTTTCAGCCTTAGCGATGCTTCTCCTGTCAAGATTGAGATCTACAATATCCTGGGTCAGAAAGTGACGACCTTGGTGAATTCTCAGCTTGCAGCGGGACAACACAACGTAAGCTGGAACGGACGCGATGACAACGGTCGCGGTGTTGCCAGTGGAGTCTATTTCTACAAGATGTCCGCCGGACGCTATACCAGCACCAAGAAAATGATAATGATGAAATAACCATCAGTGTAACATACAGAGCGGGATGGCCTTGTGCTGTCCCGCTCTTTTTTTATGATAGATTGCATCATCCTCGCTGCAATGTCTAAAGCAGATCAAGAGCAGATCAAGAGCAAATCAAGTCGAACCCGGTTCGAGGTGAATTGCTCTTGATTTCGAGGTGACATGCTGTAGATCACCTATTGGAATGCTGCATCAATCTTGCTTGTATCCTGCTTGCATAATGGATGGAGGACCAGTAAGCGGATATTCTGTAAGCTTTTAATGGATTACTACTGAAGGAGAGGTGGGAGAGTGGCGGATATGGATGCTTGTGGGAGCGAGATCCTGTCGCTCAGAATGGTGTCACTAACTATCTCTTGCGGATAGTGAAGTAATCCTGATAACGGGAATTGCCCCAGCCAAAGTGGATTTTGTAGTCGCCTTTCCCGGCAGGGAAATCCAGAGTAAGAGTGAAACGGCGATTCCTTTGCCAGCGTGGAGCTTGGAATTCCGCACCTTGCAAGAACTCATTCTCTGAAACAAAGTGCTTCACCGAGGGATCGGGATAGATGATAGTGGCTTTGAATCCCTGTGCTGCACGGGGGGAGAGATATTCAAAGCTGAGGGTGAGTCTGCGCTTGCGGGTATCCAGGGTGCTGGGAGAGATCAGCTTTACAATCGGTGAGGCAAAGTTTTGCGTGGCATAGCAACGATCCCCTTGAATTACTACGCCTACGCCGAGATGAGTGTAATCACTAGCGAGGATATTTGCCCTATGCCCGGGGGATTCCATCCAGCCCTGCACCATCTGGGCAGCAGTAAAAGCTCTGCGGCTATCTGTGATGCTGTAGAGATTCTCTCCTATGCTGGAGACCATAAGCTGGGGATAATATCGGTCTTTTCTGCGGCTCACGTCCAGACCCTGGGGATCGGTGTGATCGAAGAAATTGTTGCGCATCATATTACGGCTATGATTACGCGCCAGATCAGCCAATCCGGGCTCTTGTATCAAGGCAGGGAGATTATGGCGGGCACGTTGCTGATTTGTGAGAACCAGTATCTCGCGTTCAAGCTGACTGGCTATATTATTGGAATATAGTGCACAAAGGCTTATAAGGCTGAAGGCGAAAAGCAGAAAGCGTTTCACCGGATACCTCAGAACTCCAGAGAGAGGATGATCTGCTTGCCGTCAAACTTCAAATGGATGCGGTCTCGTTCACGGTCAAAATCGACCAAGTGCGCATCAACCCAGGCATCGATAACCGATAGCGCTGCCGTGATACCCATCCACCAGAAATCACTGCGCAGCTTGTCTGAGTAATCATTGGCAAGGATATCATAGTACTGCTGGTCAAAGGGATCGGAGGTGCTGCTCGCCAGGCTGCGATAATCATCACGCTTGTTATCGTGATGTATGGCAGAGCCGATCAGAAAGCCCTGTATCCCGATCACCAGACCCGCTTTGACAAATTGCTTGTTATAGATCTGGCCACCGCCCGGTAATACCGCGGAGAGAGCTCCCGCCTTGGCAGGCCGGGATAACTCCCAGGCTGGCAGAGAGCTCATCACAACAAGTATCAGCAGGATCAGCAGATAGCGTTTCATTGCTTAGTTTGAAAGACCTCTATCGGCATTCTTGACAAAATCTATGAATACTATCTGCTCGGGGCAGAGATCGGTTAGCTCTTCACAGACCTTGAGGGCTTGGCTGGTATTCAGTCCCTTGCGGTAGAAGAGGTTGTAAATATCCTTGATTTTGGCGATGGTCTCGTTTGAAAAGCCTCTGCGCATCAAGCCGACACTGTTTAACCCAACCGTCTGGTAAGGATTGCCCTGACCTCTGGTATAGGGAGCGATGTCCTTTTTGATGGCGGATGCACCGCCCACGAAGGCGTGAGTCCCGACATGGACAAATTGATGCAAAGCGGTTTGACCGCCGATGGTGGCATTGTCTCCTACGTGGATATGGCCGGCCATTTGGACGGCGTTTGCGATCACGCAGTTGTTGCCAATCTGGCAGTTGTGGGCCACGTGCATATACTCCATCAGGAGGTTGTTGCTGCCGACAACGGTATCTTCATCCATCTGATTGGAACGGTTGATGGTGACAAACTCGCGGATCGTGTTGTTGTCACCAATTCGCAGCCGGGTGGGCTCACCGCTGAATTTGAGATCCTGAGGATCGGTTCCTATCACAGCGTAGGAGAAGATCTTGTTGTTTTTGCCAATTGTCGTGTGACCGTCGATAATGACGTGCGAGGTAAGCAGATTGCCTTCGCCCAGCACGACGTTGGGGCCGAGTATGCAATATGGACCGATCTTGGTGCCGTCGCCAATGACAGCAGTTTCTGCAACGATGGCAGTGGGGTGAATATCTATCATGAGTTTCGCTCCTGAATCATGGCCAGGAAATCGCCCTCTGCTACCTTTTCTCCATCCACAAAGGTCTCTCCGTGCATCTTTGCCAGGCTGCGCTTGAGCGAGATAACGGTCAGTTCATAACGCAGTGTATCTCCCGGAAGCACCGGTTTGCGGAACTTGACGTTATCGATCGAGGCAAAGTAAGCTACGTAGTTTTGGGGATTTTCCAACTGGTTGAGCAGCATAATACCGCCAGCCTGAGCCATACCTTCGATGATCAGCACGCCCGGCATAATCGGATGCCCGGGGAAGTGTCCTTGAAAGAAAGGCTCGTTGATGGTGACGTTCTTCATGCCGACCAGGCGTTCACCGGGGGTGAATTCCGTGATCTTATCGACCAGCAGGAAGGGGTAGCGATGGGGAATGATGGACATGATCGCATTTATATCGAATACAATGTTCTTTTTCTTTTGCTTCTGGTAGATCTGCTGCAGTTCGTTCTTCTTCTGGATCTGGCGCAGCTTTTTGACCAACTCGACATTAGTCTTGTGTCCGCTGCGGGCGGCCAGGATATGGCCTTTGATGGGCATTCCCAAGAGAGCTATATCACCCAGCAAGTCGCAGACTTTGTGGCGGACAAACTCGTTGTAATACCTGAGAGGATGGCTGTTTAGGATACCTTCTTTGGAGACTGTGACAGGTTTGTGATAGCCAAAGATATCCTGCAAATGCTTGAGCTCTTCTTCGCTCATATCGGGCTCACCAATCACAAGTGCATTCTCCAGAGAGCCGCCTTTGATCAGGCCGACTTTCTTCAAGTATAAGACTTCGTTGATAAAACAGAAGGTGCGGGCACCAGCAAATTCCTTCTCATAATAATCCATACTGGGCAGCCAAGTGTACTGAGTGCCGAGATAGGGGTGCTTGTAATCGATCATAAAGGTAACTTTGAGTTCATTGGAGGGTACGATCACGATATCGACATTGTCTTCTTCCGCGGAAAAACTGATGGGGGAATCAAGCTCGAAGAATATACGCTCGGAGTCCTGCAGGACTATCCCGGCTTGCTTGATCAGGTTCAGGAAGACGATGGGGGAGCCATCTGCTACAGGAGCTTCCGGTCCGTCTATCTCGATACGAATGTTGTCGATATTAAGGCCCTTGATAGCGGAGAGGACGTGCTCTATAGTACCGACGGTGGCGTTCTTGATGCCGATAGTAGTTCCACGAGAGATATCCACGACGTGGTCGATATCAGCCGGGATCTCGGGTTTATCTGGCAAGTCCACCCGGATAAAGACGATACCTTCGTCTTTGCCGGCAGGTTTAAAGCGGATCGTAGTGATCTCACCGGTGTGCAGCCCTATCCCTGTATAGGAAATCTCCGAAGCTATACTGTGTTTATATTCAGTCATTATTACTCCCTTCAATCACCTTCTTTCTTGAGCGAACGGCGGTAAGCCTTGTACATATCAGGCAAACTCATCTCAGCAGCCATGATACGCTTCATCAGGCCGGCATCACGGGCTGGATAACCCAGACATCTGGCATCTTCGGGGATGTCGTTGCTGATGCCTGATTGTGCACCGATCATGGCTCTATCGCCTATCTTGATATGTCCTGCAGCTCCTACCTGACCCGCAAGGTACACGTAGTCACCGACGATAGTGCTTCCTGCCAGGCCTACCTGAGCACAGAGGATGCTATGCTTGCCTATTATGCAGTTGTGACCTATCTGAACCAAGTTATCTATCTTGGTGCCTTCACCGATAATGGTAGAGCCAATCGTGCCTCTATCTACGGCTGAATTTGCCCCAATCTCCACATCGTTATTGATGATCACATTGCCGATCTGGGGGATCTTAATCTGCTTTCCGCCATCCAGCAGAAAACCAAAGCCATCCGCGCCGATAACAACGCCGCTGTGCAGTACTACTCTATCCATCAGGATGCAATCTTCATAGATTGTTACGGCAGGATAGAGGTGGCAATTAGTGCCGATATTGACGTTTTTGCCTATCTGGCAACCGGAGGCGATAACAGTGCCTTTGTCTATCCTTGCGCCTGCTTCGATTACGCTGTAAGCACCCACAGATACTCCTTCAGCCAATACAGCCTCAGGAGATATGACTGCTGTGGGATGTATCTCTGCCACCCGTGTGTGGGATTCCAGATGCAGCCAGATGCTTACCAGTTTCATCAGAGCAAAGTACGGCTTGTCCACCAGCAGGAGATTATGATTGCCCAGCTTGCCAGCATACGCCTCGGAGCAGATCACCAGACCTGCTGATGAGGCCAAAGAGGCATCCAGATACTTCTCTTGCTCGACAAAGATAACAGATTGCTCATCTGCTTCCGTTGCCTGAGCTACGCTTTTTACTACCAGGGATGCATTGCCCCTGTATTCTCCACCAATCAGTTGGACTATCTCGGCAATACCCAGAGGCTTTGCGAAAGTCTTCATACTTACTGTTTCAAGCCTTCTTCAAGACTTGCGCCTCCAAGTGGAGTAGATGTATTGGGATCACGTGTTTCTGCAGGAATCTCGTCCGTTACAGGAGCCACAGTATCACGATTGAGCTCCAGCAGCACCTGCTCAGTAAGGTCTATACTGGGCATAGCATAAAGGATCACACCATAGCTGGTATCAAAGATCATAGAGTAGTTCTCGTCCTGAGCAATCTGGTTGATGATGTTCTGAACCTTGAGAGTAAGAGGTTCCAAGAGCTCGCGATAGCGCTGTTCCTGACGTCCGCCTTCACCGAAGTACTCTTCGATAAAGCGTCCGACTTCAGCTTTCTTCTCGTCGATTCTGGCCTGAGCTTCACGCTTAGCAGCTTCGTTACGAGTCAACGATTCTATCTCAAAGTTACGTTCCATTTGACGGACTTCTTCATCCATCTGACGGAGCTGAGTACGCCAGTTCTGAATATCCAGATTAAAGAGCCTGGATATCTCGGCAGCTTCATTGCTTTGGGCAAGGACTCTATCCGTATCGACATAACCCAGCTTCACGGCCTGGGCATAGCCCAAGGAGACCAGCCCCAGCATTATTATCAGTATTAGACTTATCTTTTTCATTCTTTCTCCTGTCATAGCCCGCTCCGCCCCTTTGGGGAGCGGAACGGAATCAAATTTAACTTAGTCTGTATTTCGTCAATCTTTTATATCAAAGCGAGGATCCAGCACCTTCACAGCTCTAACGTCATCAACTCTGCGAACAGGTGTGGAGAGTGGAGCTTCGTGCAGCATCTCGGGATCTTTCTCGCATTCCTCTGCGATAGCGATCATAGCCTCTGCAAAGGCATCCAGAGACTGCTTGCTTTCGGTCTCGGTCGGCTCGATCATCATTGCTTCTGGAATGATTAGCGGGAAATAGACGGTTGGTGCATGATAGCCTTTGTCCAAAAGTCTCTTGGCGATATCCAAAGTGCTGACTCCATTGAGTTTCTTCTGTTTGGTGCCATCAGCCACAAACTCGTGCATACAATACTCTTTGTGCTGGATATTGTAATAGGGCTCCAGTATCTTCATCAGGTAGTTTGCATTGATGATAGCGTTCTCGGAGACTCTGCGCAATCCCTTGGCACCCAGCATCTTGATATAGATGTAGGCTCTTACCATGATGGCAAAATTACCATAGAAACTGTGCACCTTGCCAATCGAAGTGGCTTCATGATTGTAATCAAAGAAATAGCCATTATCGTTCTTGGAAATCATCGGAATCGGCAGATAAGGCAGAAGCTTCTCAACCACACCGACCGGACCGCAACCGGGACCACCACCGCCGTGAGGAGTGGTAAAGGTCTTGTGCAGGTTAAAATGCAGGATGTCAAAACCAATCTTACCCGGCTGAACAATACCCAGCAGTGCATTCAGATTTGCTCCATCCATATACATCAGACCGTCAACGCTGTGAATCAATTCACTGATTTCCACTATCTGAGTCTCAAACAGCCCCAAAGTATTGGGATTGGTAAGCATAAAGCCGGCAACATTCTCATCGATCACTGCTCTCAAAGCTTCCAGATCGACTCTGCCTTCGCTATTGGACTTCAGCTCGATCACATCAAAGCCTGCCAATGTACAACTGGCGGGATTGGTGCCATGAGCGCTATCCGGCATAATGATCTTCTTTTTGTGAGTATTACCTTTGGCTTTGTGATAAGCCTCGATAATCTTGAGTCCGGTAAATTCGCCTTGAGCACCGGCAACCGGCTGCAAGGTCACATTTGCCATACCGGAGATTTCTGCCAAGTCAGATTGCAACTCATAAAGCAGTTCCAAAGCTCCCTGTAGCGTCGATTCCGGCTGATAGGGATGAATGTTCCCAAAGCAACTGTGACGCACCAAAGCCTCGTGCAGCTTGGGATTATATTTCATTGTGCAGCTTCCCAGCGGATAGAGTCCCTTCTCGATGAAGTGATTCAAATGGCTGAGAGCTATAAAATGTCTCATTACATCAAGTTCGCTCAGCTCCGGGAGCTTGGCGATGGACTTGCGGTGATACTTGGCAGGGATAATCTGCTCCAGCGGAGTATCAATCTCGCAGGCAGGGAGGGTATAGCCTTTACGGCCGGGGCTGCTAAGTTCAAATATGTTCTTAGGCATGGCTCACCTCCTTAAGTGCCGTGATCAGGTCTGAGAGCAGTTCTCTGTCTTTCTTTTCAGTAACCGCGATCATCAACTGATTGGGCTTGCCAAATCTTGCCATATCAGTGCCGGGATAGATCCCGCGCACTTTGCAGCGCTCGATAATCGTCTCAGCCGGGATAGGCGTATTTACAACGAATTCTCTGAAGTAAGGTGCATTGGGATATGCCATTTCAAAGCCATCCAGCTTGCAGATCTCGCTTGCCAGCCAGTGAGCTTTCTTGGCGGATTGAGAGGCGACTTCGACCAGTCCCTTCCTGCCCATCAGGCTCATATAGACCGTAGCGGCAAGCGTGCAAAGCGCTTGGTTTGAGCAGATATTGGAGGTTGATTTGTCTCTGCGGATATGCTGTTCGCGAGCCTGCAAGGTAAGGGCATAGGCACGTTTGCCATCCTTATCGAGAGTTCCGCCAACGATTCTACCGGGCATCTGGCGTGCCATATCAAGCTTGGAAGCAAAGAAACCAAAGAGCGGGCCGCCCATATTGACGTTGTTTCCCAGAGCTTGGCCTTCACCGACCACGATGTCCGCATTGTATTCAGAGGGAGCATTGAGGATTGCCAGTCCGATCGGATCGACACAGGCGATCAGGAGGGCTTTTCCGCCGGCGTGCACAATCCTATCCAGCTCAAATCCATCCTCGAGATTACCGTAGAAATTGGGGCTTTGCATCACAAAGCTGCCGATTGTCTCATCCATCATTGCTTCCAGAGCGCTGAGATCGATCTGCCCATCTTTCTCCGGGACAAATAGCAGCTCAATGCCGGTGCCTTCGGTATAGGTGCGAATTACCTTCACAAAGTCCGGATGCATCGTTGCCGGCAGGATTGCCTTTTTGAGGCGGTTTTTACGGACAGCCATCAGGATGGCTTCGGCAACTGCGCTGGCACCGTCGTACATACTGGCATTGGCGATTTCCATTCCGGTAAGCTCGCAAATCATTGTCTGAAATTCGTATATATATTGCAGGGTGCCTTGGCTAACCTCCGCCTGATAAGGCGTGTATGCTGTGAAAAACTCCGGGCGGGAGACGATTGTATCCACCGCTGCGGGGATAAAGTGGTCGTAAACGCCTGCTCCGAGGAAGGAATTGGCGGATTGACTGCATACATTTCTGCAGGTCTTTTCTTGAATCTTGCGGGTGATTTCCAGTTCACTGAGTGGATCGTCAAGCTTGAGATCGCCCTTGATCCTAAGCTGGGGAGGCACTGCCTGGATGAGCTCATCAAAGTCTTTGACGCCGATAAGTTTCAGCATTTCAAGCCGTTCGGCATCGGTATTAGAGATGTAAGGCATTTCTAACTCCTTTATTACTACGAAAATTACTATTTTAGACAAGTCTCTGAGCTTCGCCAATTATGTCAATGGAATTGTCTGGATTTTCGCAAGCGATTCCACTATTAAGACATTGTAGATTGCCGATCCCTGCATCCAAGATAGCTTACCTATGAATTGCCGATATCATTAGGATATCAGTTCATCTTATTTAGCCGGCATATATGATAGGCACTTACGATTCACTGATGGTGCTAAATCAGACCAATAATTCTTACAACTCTGCCGTCATCTTTCTTCCCCTTTGGCTCAAGGCGCAATTTTGGGGAGCTCTAGCCGCGATCATGCCGCGACCGCGGCATGATCGCGGCTAGAGCGCGGCAGCAAGACCTCAGAATCCAAAGGGAGGGTATAGGCAATTCGATTGCAGAATCTACTATTCCAAAGCTGTTCATGCTGAAATCAATAAAAGATGACTTGACATGATAAGGCTTTATGCTGGATTTTACCAATGCTCTAAATACTAATATTATCAGGAGATTATAATGGATTACTTTTTAACTGAAGATCAAATCGAAATGCGGGATTTGGCTCGCCGGATTGCACTTGAAAAAATGAAACCCCTGTCTGAGAAATATGACGAAGAAGGAATCTTCCCTTGGGATATCGTGGAAGTGATGAAGCAGAGCGATCTCTTTGCCATCTTGATCCCCGAAGAATACGACGGAATCAGTGGAAAGGTCGTTGATCTGGCAGTTGTTACCGAAGAGCTTTGCGCAGTAGATGCAGGTATTGCTTTGGCCTTTGGAGCCACCGGCTTGGGAATGTATCCTATCCTGATTTCCGGCTCCGAAGAGCAAAAACAGAAGTATCTCAGCCAGATTGCGGCGGGTGAACAGCTTGCTGCCTTCGCGCTTACCGAAGCCAATGCCGGCAGCGATGCCAGCGCAATCGAGACTACAGCTCGCAAAGAAGGCGATTATTATATCCTCAATGGCACCAAGCAGTGGATCACAAACGGCGGAGAAGCCGGTATATACACGGTTTTTGCTATGACTGACAAGACCAAAGGTCCGCGTGGCTGCTCCTGCTTTATAGTGGAAAAGGGCACTCCCGGCTTTAGCTTTGGCAAAAAAGAAAACAAGATGGGTATCCGTGCATCTGCGACCAGAGAACTGATCTTTGAAGATTGTAAAGTTCCTGCAGAAAACCTGCTCGGTCGCGAAGGCACCGGTTTTATCACTGCTATGAAGGTCTTTGACAAGAGCCGTCCGATGGTGGGAGCCCAGGCAGTGGGTATTGCCAGAGGCGCTTTTGAAGCCGCGGTGAAGTATTCCAAAGAGCGTCAGCAGTTTGGCAAGCCGATCTCCAGCTTCCAGGCTGTGCAGTTTATGCTGGCTGATATGGCGACTCAGATCGAAGCTGCCAGAGCTCTCGTGATGCAGACCGCCAGAATGGTCGATAGCGGATCAAAGAACTATTCCAAAGAAAGCGCAATGTGCAAATATTATGCCTCCGATGTAGCGATGAAAGTCACCACTGATGCGGTTCAGATCCTCGGTGGATACGGCTATATGAAGGAATATCCTGTCGAGAAGATGATGCGTGATGCCAAAATCCTCCAGATTTATGAAGGAACCAATCAGATCCAGCGCGGTATCGTGGCAGCCAATCTTTTGAAGGAATATTGATGCACGAGTGGATCAAAGAATTTGACGTGGCGATTACTGTCTGTGATAAGGACGGGATCATCACGGAGATGAACGATAAAGCTATTGCCACCTTTGCGGCTGATGGCGGTGCGGAGTTGATCGGGAAGAACATCTATGATTACCATCCCGAACACTGCAATGCCAAGATCCGGGAGCTGCTCATCACAGGTAAGGCAAACGCTTATACAATTGAGAAAAACGGGCTGCATAAACTGATATATCAGCAAGCCTGGTTCAAAGATGGCGAGATCGCTGGATTGGTGGAGATGTCCATCGTCTATCCGGAAGTAATGCCGCATCATGTCCGTAGCTAAGATCCTACTTCACACTTGCTGCGCACCTTGCCTGATTGCGCCTTATTACAAGCTTCGCGAGGATGGATATGAGGTTACCGCCTACTGGTACAATCTCAATATCCATCCTTACACGGAGTATCGCAAGCGTCTTGATGCTCTTAGGGAGTTTTGCATAAGCGAATCTGTGCCCTTGATTATGGTGGATCAATACGGGATAGATGAGTTTGTGACCGGGATTGATGGATCGATCGAAGACAGGTGTGAATTCTGCTATCGTCATCGCTTGGAGGCTGTGGCCAAAACTGCCAAAGAAAAGGGCTTTGATGCCTTTAGTACAACCTTGCTCTACAGCAGGTATCAGAAGCATGAGATGATTAAAACTATAGCCTCAGAAATGGCAATGCGATATGAAGTGGACTTTTACTACGAGGACTTCCGTCCTCTGTGGCAGAAAGGGATAGAGCTTTCCAAAGCAGCCGGGATGTACCGTCAACAGTATTGTGGATGTATCTTCAGTGAACGTGATCGCTATATCGGGAAACCGGCGAAGGAGTCAGTATGAGCCGTTACAAAGAGATAAACCTCTTTGATATCAATGTTTACTCTGTAAAAGACCGCCCCAGCAAAGTCGAACCATCGGCCTATGCAAAGCAAGGCAAGGTGGATACAAGCGCATTTCTGGATTGTCTGCCGGACATCCTGAAGGCATCAGACTTCAAGGAGTTCATTGCTCGCTGCAAACAGGCAATTGATCTGCAAAAGCCTATCATTATCGGACTGGGCGGTCACGTGATCAAGTGCGGCTTGGCACCATTGTTGATCGAGATGATGGAGCAAAAGCTGGTCTCTTGCTTTGTGATCAATGGTTCGGTCGCCATCCACGATTATGAGCTGGCAATGTTTGGTAAGACCTCTGAGGACGTCTCCAAAGCTCTGGCTGATGGCAGCTTCGGTATGGTCTTTGAAACCACTTATGGGATCAATTCTGTGATTACTCAGGGCAGCAAGGAAGAGCTTGGCTTTGGTGAAGTCCTGGGTAAGGAGCTTCTGGAAAAAGCGCCTAATCCGGAGAACTCGCTACTGGCTCAGGCATACAAGCACGAGATTCCTGTGACCGTTCATGTGGGAATCGGTACGGATATCGTGCATCAGACTCCCTGTGCAGACGGCAAAGCCATAGGAGATTGTTCGCACCGGGACTTCCGTATCCTGTGCAATCAGCTTCTGGAGCTCGATGAAGGCGGAGTCTTTGTCGATCTTGGCTCTGCGGTTGTCATCCCGGAGGTCTTCCTGAAAGCTCTCACTGTGGCACGCAATATCAGCGGCAAGCTTAAGAACTTTACCACGGCTGTCTTTGATATGAATATGCAGTATCGTGCGCTGGAGAATGTTACTCGTCGTCCTGTTGAAACAGGCGGCAAGGGTTACTACTTTATTGGCCACCATGAGATTATGATCCCTCTCTGGATCAAGTCCCTCACCAGTTAATTGTATTGATGTTATAAGAAAAGCCGGAGCATATTGTTCCGGCTTTTTGTATGTCCCAAAGTCTGCTAAAATAGGTTATAAGAAAATCCCAAGCCCATCGTTTCTTTGAACTGAAGCTCTGCGACTTGTTCCTTTTCATAGAGCAGTTGCAAATAGAGATTGAGCGTTAGAGCGCCGATCAGTTTGAGTCCCAGGTTGTGTTCCCAATTGATATCCGGAGACTTCCATTCCTCGTGCTGATATTCGTCGCTGCGGCTGTTGAACAATGCTTGATAAATCTGCAGCTTGTTGCTGTAACTTACGTTTGAAGGAGCAAAGACATTCTTGTACTCGGAAACAAATTCCAGTCCGCCATCTACAGTGGTTTGCAGCTCTCTTTCCTCCGGCAGGACATTGACTAGCACATCTCGGTTGAAGTTTTGCCTGAAAGCTGCGCCGAGCCTGGCATTCCAGAGCTCATTGCCTCTCTGAATAAAGTTACGCGTAATACCTGCAGATTCTGTGAACTTGATAGGATTGACTATGCGTGTAAGAGTGGGATCTGTTTGATCCAGGAACTGACTCTCCGCTCTTAGCCCCACAAACGGGTTAACAAAAGTCTGCATGGTCATCTTCATCAAGGCTTCTGCATCGATTTTGTCTGTTGATTTCTCAGGATGTGCCCAATAGCTTTCGGTATTGCCGAGGGCATCAGTACGCTCTTTCTGTTGATGAGTCTGCCCAAAGGCAAGTTTCAGCGTGTTGATATTGAAGAAGAGCGGAGAAAGCTGCTTTTCAGCACTGAGATTTGAGCCAGCCACCCAAGTGATCGATCCATTCTCCGTGCCTGCCCAATTGTTGCTATAAGCATTCTGCGTGGCCGTAAAGTTCACATCACCTTTCAAGATCCAATTCTGTGCTCCCAGTATCCCAACAGAAAGGATGATAACCACCACCAATACAGTGATTTTAGTCTTCATAAACGTCTCCTCTTTTTTTTACTAATTACTGTAATAATAATCAAAGATGCCGCAAAGGCAAACCACAGGATCCGGCTCATCCGGGATGATCATCGGAGTACAACCAAAGCCATTCCCCCAAAAAGAAGCTTGACAGATCAGTTTATCGTGCGTAAACTGTAATATTATCACAAGATAGAAAACGACTAAGAGGTATAGATGCGACTGAAAATCTGGTCTTGGAACGTGAACGGACTGAGGGCTGTGATGAATAAGGACTTCATTGCGACCATCCAAACGGAAAGTCCTGATATTATTGGGCTGCAGGAGACCAAGCTGCAGGAACACCAGATACCACCTCAGATGGCTGAACTGGACGCTTATCAGCAATTCTACAGCCACGCGGAACGCAAAGGCTATTCGGGCACTGCGTTGCTGACAAAGATTGCTCCGATCAAGGTGGTATACGGCATCGGTGTCGAAGAATTCGATAATGAAGGGCGAATCATCATCTCTGAGTATGACAAGTTTATCCTCTTTTCCATATATTTCCCTAATGGAGCGCAGAGCGACGAAAGGCTCGATTACAAGCTGCGTTTCTACGATCGCTTCCTCGAAGTGATGGAGGAAAAGCGCAAGAGCGGCAAGATGGTGCTGATAAGTGGTGACGTAAATACTGCACATAAAGAGATAGACCTTTCCAATCCCAAGGAAAACGAGAAGATATCGGGATTCCTGCCCATCGAAAGAGCCTGGATTGACAAGCTTGTTTCGCTCGGTTGGGTCGATACCTTCCGCCATTTCAACAAAAACCCGGAGGAGTATTCGTGGTGGAGCTATCGCACTGCCGCACGTTCCAGAAACGTAGGCTGGAGAATTGACTATTTCTTTGTCAATCATGAAGATCTGCCGCGAGTTATCACAGCCGGGATACGCCAGGATATCATGGGTAGCGACCATTGCCCGGTCTTTGTTGAGGTCAACGTTTAGAGCCAGGTTATAATCCCCTATTCAATGAACATCTGCTAAGACATTGCAGGGCAGTCGGATCTTGCTTGTTCATGCAGGATTCAAGCAGGATAGAAGCAGGATTCATGCATCCAATGAAGCGGAGAGCAGTGCTAATCCCAAAAAAATAAAAGTCCGGAGCTGAGTCCGGGCTAATCTGTTATGATATGGATTTACTTCATCAGAACGAGCTTTCGGCTAGTCTGAACTGGGCCCTGCTTGGCTCGAATAAAATAGATTCCGGTGGCGCAGGATCTGCCCAATTCATCACGACCATCCCAACTAATGAGGCTGGTCTTTGTGTTCAAGTGATCATTCAGAATGGTCTTTACAAGCTGACCACGCAGGTTGTAAATACCTATGTTGACAGGGCTGGAGCTGTCTTTGGAGCTAATGGAAAAGCTGGTAGATTGCCCGAAGGGATTGGGGTAAGCAGCACCGAGAGAGAGCATCGGAGTGGGGGAGAGCCCGGGATCATTGCTGCTTGTGCTTTCACCGAAGATGTTTGTAAAGACGTGCTGTACCAATGCAGTAGCCTGATCCTGCATCATATAATAGAGCGGGAAGCTGAGGGTGACGACCTCGCCATCTCCATACTGCTTGTGCAATCCCACGGGCAGACCGTTGAGCTGTCCCTGGGTCTGCTGATCGCCATAGTCCGAGCCATAAGTGAGTAGGATATTAGCGCCATCAACCGGACTCATACCTTCCACTCTAAAGATATGTCCGTTCATGCTAGCGGGTGCTTTGAGGGGATCAACAGCCAGCGAGGGGATTCCCGGGGCAGCGCTATTGGCATATTTAAAGCGTGCTGCTGTGCTGTAATTTACTCCGCTAAAGCCCATACAAGCCGTGGAGAAAGGATCTGTTCCGCTGGGAGGACCAACCAAAGATGGTGCTATCACGCTGAACATAATTTCTCCACCCGCTGCGACATAGGCCTTTAGCTCATCTTTGACGATATTCACATAGTCCATCTCGCTTGCGTCGTTGCCATGCCACAGGATTGATGAATACACTCCAATATCGGCAAGACGCAGCAGAGGCTCAAAGCTCTCCAGATCAAGCTGTTCACTGGGCAAATTACCCAGGCAGGCAAGGTAGAAGTCATCTGCTGCCTGATCCGGGATCTGAAAGAGGTTTTCGGTGCTAAAGTTCTTTGTTTCATCGATGATGAGAACGCCTCTGTCCAGAGTGATGGGACGGCTGGAGACGGTTGCAGAATATGGCGAAGGATTTCCGGCAAGATCCAATGCGATCACTGTGTAGTAGTAATAGCCATCCTGGCTGTTGACATTTGTATCTGTATAGCCGGCCTCAGTCAAAAGTCCGGTGTGGACAGGATTGCCGACTTGTCCCGGAACTAAGCTGCGATAGAGCGTATAGCCGGCCAAATCAGCTTCTGTATTGGGATTCCATGCCAAGTGTATCCCGTTTAACACGGGAGTCTCATCAAAACCTTCCGGCATCCGAGGAATGGTCAAGGGAGTTCCTGTCCGTCCGACACGATAGCTTTCTGTGCCAAGAGCATCGACAGAGGCTACCTGCAGCGTGTATTCAATGCCCTCTGTCAGTCCGCTGACGGTGTAGCTATTGCCTGTCACAGGAAATGGTCCGTTAGCGGGATTGCCCTGAGCGAAGTAATAAACGTTGTAGTGGTCTATATCTGTATCGGTGGAGGGGCTCCAGTTTATGATCAGTTCATTGCCGTTTCCGGCGTCTGAGACGGTTACATTCTGGGGTGTGGCAGGCATCATTGAGTAACCTGCTGTGCTGGCGATGGAGGCCCGGATCACCTCTGCGCAGTAGGTGGGGTTGAGATTAGCGGTGATATCGAGATCGCTGTGGTAATAAGGACAGAATTCATACTCAAAGAAATAGATGACCGGATAGCCTTTTTGCCAGAAAGGATAGCTGTCGCTGGAAGCGCTGTTCATCGTGCCATAGACGGGATTGAGAGTGGTGAATTCCTCAGTCTGCTGGGAGGCATACATGCTGTGCTGCTGCGCTCCTTCATAGGGCATCAATCTGACGCGCCAAGTGGCTGGGTTTTCGTTACTATTGGCTATCATATCGTGATTTACCATGAGGCGGATCTGCAGGTCGTTAGCATCCGCATGATTGGCGTAAGCCTTGGCTCCCCAAAGACCAAATTCCTCAGCGGCAAAGGTCATAAAGCGGATGCTGCACTTGGGCTGGAATCCTGTAGCCATCATTACACGAGCCATTTCCAAAGCTGCCACGGAACCGCTGGCGTTGTCGTCCGCACCGGGAGCAAACTGGTAGGGCGTGGTATTCGTGATGGAATCGTGATGACCACCCACGATGATATACTCATCAGGATTGACTGTACCGGGGATTGTGGCTATCACGTTGTATTGAGTAGTGTTGTTCCAGTTAAAGGGAAAGAGCTCTGCATTGCTGATGCCGAAGCGCAGAAACTGGTTTTTGATCCAAGTCGCAACCTCCAGGCGGTTATCAGCCAAGGCATAGCGTGTCTGGAAATTCTGCAATGCTTGGATAAAAGCCAGCACAGAATCGGCACTGACGGCCTGAGTCATCTGCAGGATTGAGGTTCTGGTCTCTTCTAAGGCAGCCGAAGGAACTGCTTCCGAGCGTTTGAACTTCATCGGAACAAGATCAAAGACCACAAAGGGATGCACAATCTGCCGAGTGAGTGCCACTTCGTCGAGTGTGCTTCTGATCAGGACTGATGAACCCAGATCAAGCACTATATCCAGCCCTGTAGGAAGCTCCCGATCGGGAAGTTTCGTGACGAGATACAGCCTTTCACTGCGTGAGGGGCTGGGAATTCTGGTTGAATTTAGCTCGGAATAGTCCTGATTGAGCTGGGGTTTTAGCCCGCAGATCATCGACAATTCGTTGTAATAGTATATCTCAACTCCGCGGGAGGAGAGTTGGCTGGCTGTTTCATAGGGGCTGGAACCGCCCAAAAAGCGGCTAAGCTCCTCGGTCCGGAAGGCTGTGATTTCCAGAGCCATCAAGCTATAGCCCAAAGCTAGCAGGATAAGGATCAGGTATAGTCTTTTCATCATTCTATTTCCTTAGAAACTTGAGTATTCTTCTGTCTCTTTCAGATGCAAAATGCATTCCTAAACTGGATTATCATGGATGTTGGTACGATCTCTCAGGAGATATGTTTCTTGTCCCATATATGGATCGTAAAATGGCTTTCAGAATGGCCAAACCGAGCCTATCAATAGCAAAAGTCAAAATTTACATTGACAGAGTACTCAGATAAAGCTATATTGACTATAAATGACAAGAACCATGGAGGTTAGAATGAAGAACGTATTTATTATGATTATTACTCTCTTAGTTTTGGGATTGGTGACTCCCGCTTTTGCCCGGGGGGAAAACCCGATGCTGGTCAGCACAACCCAAAGTCAACCCGGATATTTCGGTATTTATCTCGATGATATCACAGAGGATGACATAGACGAACTGGAATATCCCAATAATTATGGTATTGTGATCCGAGGAGTTGTCGCAGATTCTCCTGCTGAAGTTTATGGACTCGAAGCCGAAGACATAATGATGAGCCTCGAGGGTCAGAGAATAGCCGACAAAGCTTCTTTTATGCAGATGACGACGAACTACCTTGCCGGTGATGAAGTGGATATCGAGGTCTTCAGAGATGGCGGGATACAGACTATTTCGATGATTCTTGGCTCTCCCATGCAGATAACCATGGATATGGACGATTCCGGGAATCAAGCCCCCAAAAGAGCCTATGTTGGCTTTGGCGGTGGCGGTTGGATCCCTTCATATTACATGCAGGATTTTGATGATATCAACGCTTTGATCGCCCAGATGGGCTTTGATCCTCTGCCTGAAAACGGTATCCTGATGCAAGGCGGAGCAGGAAAAGGCAATGTCGGCAAAGGAATCTTCATCGGCGGCATCGGCATGGGATACGATTACAAGCGTACAAAAGCAGATCCAGATCCCGCATTTGCCGGCTACAACACAACTATGAGATACAGCCTGAGCTTTGGCGGTGTCACTATCGACAAGAGAATCCCCCTTGCCAAGGATTTTGTCGGCTCCATCGGTTTGATGCTGGGTGCCGGAGACCACTCCATCAGTATTACTCATTCAAATGGTAACTACAACTGGGGTGATATCAACGGAACAGTCGTACAGACAGCCAATTCCAGTGTCAGACTGAGCCGTTCCTATCTGGCTGTGCAGCCCAGAGCGGAATTACTCTATCGTATCCTACCCTGGCTGGCAGTGAGAGCAGAAGTTGGATATAGCTACGGATATGCTCCGGAAGACGGTTGGCAGTTGATTGATGGTAGCGGAAATGACTATGATATTGCTGCATCACCGAATACACCCTTGCAGGGATTGCATTTCTCAATCGGACCCTGGTTCGGTTTTTGATAATCGATTGATATGAGAAAGGGGATCTTGGTATCCCCTTTTTTCTTTGCCCGTAAATCACTTTCCCTTTGACTGATGCCACGCTCCTGCCGCGATCATGCCGCGATCATGCCGCGGTCGCGGCATGATCACGGCAGGAGCACCTGAAAAATCCGGTATTACCCAATAGGGGAGATCTGCGGATCTCCTTACAGATAGAATTGAAAGAGTATTATTCGTAACGCAAAGCGTCGATGAGGTTTAGATTAGCTGCTTTACTTGCAGGATACCAGCCAAAGAAGATGCCTATGGCGCAGGAGAATCCCACGGATAGCATCACTGACCAAGGTGTAACCTCCACAGCCCAATTCATATACTTGCCCACGATGCCTGAGGCAAGGAAGCCAAGCCCGATGCCGATTAATCCGCCAAAAATGCTGATTGTGACGGCTTCGATGATGAATTGCAGGAGGACGTCTTTCTTGTTTGCTCCGACTGCCATGCGGATGCCAATCTCTTTTATACGCTCAGTGACCGAAACCAGCATGATATTCATAATGCCGATTCCGCCTACCAAAAGCGAGATCCCCGCAATGCTGGCTAGCAGAATGGTCATTGTGTCAGAGACGGAGCTGGCTGCTTCGGCGAGATCGGTCTGGGTGCGCACGAAGAATTCTTCGCTGGTGGTGCCTCGATGGCGGCTTTGCAAGAGATCAAGGATATCCTGCTGCACGATATGGATGCGGTCTTTTGATTCAGCTGAAACCATAATCATCATATTGCGCCAGCGCTGCCCCAAAAGACGCGCATAAACGGTGGAATACGGAGCGATTACGGTGTCATCCTGATCCTGTCCCATTGAGTTCTGTCCTTTGGCTTTGAGGACTCCAACCACTTTAAATGGAACGTTGCGGATGCGGATGATCTTTTCCAAGGGATCGGCTTCACCAAAGAGATTATCCGCTACAGTCTTGCCGATCACGCAGACTTTGGTGCTGTTTTCGACATCCGAAGGATAAAAGAGATGCCCTTGTTCTGCCTGCATATCGCGGATGTTAAAATAATCAGCATCGACTCCCATCACGCCGGTACGCCAGTTGTTGCCTTCAAACTTGAGCTGTCCAAAGGTGGTGAAGACGGTTGAGGCATAGAGAACGCCATCGATTCTATCACGGATAGCTTCGGTGTCTTCCACCTCCAGGAGGTTTCCGCTGCCGGCTGCGGATTGCACAGTGGAGCGCTGGGAAGAGAAATTTGAACTGATTATGATGACGTTTGTGCCCATACTGTTGATCTGGTCGTCCACAATCTTCTTTGCACCCTGACCAATGGCGAGCATAGCGATCACGGCTGCCACGCCGATCATTATTCCAAGCATAGTGAGGAAGGTGCGGGTCTTGTTGCGTCCCAGGGACTTGATGGCTATTCTGAGAATTCCGAATATATTCATTTATTCCTCCTCATCCAGTTTGGGCAGTCTCGCCAAGTCGGAGAGGGCGTCTTTGGGATTGGGGTTCATTGTATCTGCTACGATTTTGCCATCTCTGAAGGTAATGTTGCGCTGTGCATAGGAGGCGATGTCCTGCTCGTGAGTCACCAAAACGATGGTCTTGCCCTCTTTGTGAAGCTGCTGAAAGACAGCCATTACTTCCAGGCTGGTGCGTGTGTCAAGATTACCGGTGGGCTCGTCTGCCAGGAGGAAGACAGGTTCGTTTACGATGGCACGGGCAATGGCAACACGCTGCTGCTGACCTCCTGAAAGCTGATTGGGAAAGTGGTGCATCCGGTCTTCAATGCTGACCTTGCGCATTGCGGATAGAGCTAGCTCGTGACGCTGGTGATGATTGAGTTTATTGCGGTAGAGCAAGGGGAGCTCGACATTCTCCATCGCAGTAGTACGGGGTAACAGGTAAAAGGACTGGAAGACATAGCCAATCTTTTGGTTGCGGATGCGGGTGAGCTCTGTATCGCTGATAGCGTGGACATCAGTACCGTCCAGCCAATATGTCCCACCCGATGGGTGATCCAGGCAACCCAGCAGATTCATAAAAGTAGTCTTGCCGGAGCCGCTGGCGCCCATAATGGCAATGAATTCACCCTTGTGAATCTCTAGGTCAACGCCACGTAGAGCATGCACCTTGACTTCGCCCATCTGATAGGTCTTGGTAAGGTGTTGAGTCTTTATAAGTAATTCAGGCATTGCGATTAGAACCTTCTGCCCATACCGGGACCACCGGTGGGATTGGTGACACTACCGGCTGCTGCTGCCTGTTTGGCGTCTTTATAGTTCACACCGGTAACCATCACTGTGCCGGGCTCTATGCCTTCGATTACTTCAATATATGCTCCATCGGAGATGCCGGTGCGGACAGGAACCGGCTTGGGCTCGCCATCTTTGAGTACCCAGACCAGTGCAAAGCCCATTCTACGGGATGCAAAGCCGGGATTAGTTCCGGGAGCTCCGCCGCTACGGGTGGAATCTGCTGCTGCGCCACGGGGTCCTCTACCGCGAGGCCCGCCTGCTCTGCTGCTGTCAGGATGTGCACCGCCTGGTCTTCCAGTTTGTGAAGAGGGGGCTCCCTGTGCCATTGCCGGAGCATTTCCGGTGCCGGGACGACCGCCTCTGCGAGCTGAAGAAAGCAGGTCATCAGACCACTTGAGCCCCATCTGTTCCCAGATCTCTTTGCTGGGACGGAAGCGAGTGGCTGATTCCGGAATACGTAGGACGTTGTCTTTGGATTGGATGACTATGGTGACGTTGGTCGTCATCCCGGGAAGCAGCATCTGGCGTGGATTTGCTGCATCGATAATCACAGAGTAGCTCACAACATTCTGCTCTGTATCGGGATTCAGTCTAATCTGCTGGACGCTGCCTTCAAAGTTCTCATTGGGATAAGCATCGACCGTGAATTCCACCGGCATACCTATCTTGATCTTGCCGATATCGGCTTCGTCGATGGCTGCAGTAATCTGCATTTGAGACAGATTGTTGGCAATCTTGAAGAGTGTAGGCGCATTCATACTTGCAGCAACCGTCTGCCCTTCTTCTATATCGCGGGAGACAACGATCCCGTTGATTGGTGATTTGATGAAGGCATTTTGCAGGTTCTTTTCGGCACGTTGCTTTGAAAGCTGTGCGGTATTCTTGGCTATTACCGCCTGATCGTATTTGAACTTCGCAGAAAGCTTCTCATACTGGGAGGTCATGCCTCTGTTAAAGAGCTCCTGTGCATGATTGTAGTTCAGTTCAGCTTCGTCAAGAGCAGTCTGGGCACGCTGAAGGTCGTTGTTTGCACTCTGCAGATTGGTCTGGAGTATCTCGGTATCCAGCTTGGCAATCAGTTCTCCCTGTCTCACCCGATCATTGAAATCTTTGTAAACTCGTTCGATCTTACCGCTTACTTCCGTTCCCACTTCCACCAATACATAAGGATTGAGCGAACCAGTAGCAGTCACCACTTCACGGATAGAGCCTTCAGAGGTGGTATCAGTGCGCCATTCCGGCTTGTTCTTGTTCTTGGTGCAGCGGTTGAAGACAATCAGCGCCACCACTATTAATAGTACTATTATGCCAATACGTATGATTCTTTTCTTTGTCATGATTTGTCCTTAAATTCCCTTACCAGATCCCTAAAATGCGCTGCGAGAGCAGATAGTTCAGTTCTTCCCTTAATTGCAGGATTTGATACCTGTTTGCCGAGTAGTTGATATCAGCATCAATATAAGCCGTACGAGTCTTATCCAATTCCAATAGTTCAATCAAGCCCAAGCGATAACGCTCTTCAGCGATGCTGATTTGTTGACGGGATTGTTCCAATTGTTCCAGATATAGCTCATCCAAGCGCTGGAGATATCCAAGCTGGCTATTCAGTCTTTGATACTGGCTGTTGATTCCTGTGAGGCTGCTATTCAGATTGAGCTCTGCCATCTGATTATTGATTCTGTTGCGGCTATAGCTTTCCTTGTTTCTGAAAGGCGACCACAACGAATAAGAAAGATTGAGCGACAATCCATGCACTGTGCTATAGGTATCAAAATCAAAATCATCTCCGCCAACACTTCGACGGAAATTATATGCCAAGCTGAGATTGGGGAAGTAATCCAGCTTGCTTTGCAGGAGCCCGATATCATTGCGTTTGATGCTCTGCTTCAGGATCCTGATGCTCTCGATCTGCTCGGGATCAACCTGGGGTACCGTGTATTCTGCCGATAGCTCGATATCCTCTAAAGGGTATCCCTCATCGGTCATCCGGATCAAATCAAAGAGATTTCTCCTGGCTGTCTCGATGGTATTCTGAAGCTGAATAATGGCAACCTGAGAGCTCATCACTGCGATCTCTGATTGTTTTACGTCAAAATTGGTGTTTCTGCCCAATTCAAAGAGCACACGGCTATGTTCCAGCACGCGGTTTTGAATATTTAGATTCTCCGTAAGCGAGGCGAGCCTCTTCTGTGAACTCAATACATCGAAATAGGCATTTACGACGTCGTAAGCATATTTCCGCTGTGCGGAGGAATACTCCATCTCGGCTGTATCTCTGTCGAGCTTGGAATAGCGATACTGAAAATAGGCAGCATCGTTCAGACTGATAGTCTTTGAAATGCTGAATCCCGCGGAGCTTGAGAGGCTGCTGCGAGGTGCCGAATTATCGGTCAGATCCTGATCTAATCCCGCAAAAACGGAGACATCCGGCAGTAGGCTCCATTTACTGCTGCGATATGCGGAACGGCTGCTCTCGAGCCCGAGCTCGCTCTTCTGCATATCCCAGCTATTTTCCAGGCCGTAATTGACCAAGTCTTCAAGCTTGTAAGTCTGTCCTGCCAAAGCCAGTGGCAAGAGCAACAAGACATAAATAAATCTTTTCATTTCCCCTCTTTTCAAAGCGGTTCCGAACCGGGACACGCCCCTTCTATATAATCTTCTATACTTAAAATATCATTTGTTACTGCATAAAAACACAGATTCAGATCACTTTTTTTCAGCTTTGAAAAAAACACAAGCTAAAAAACCTTGCCCTTTAAACACAGGATAAAATTATGGCACCTATAAAGAAAATATAAGCTCATAAGGAGTTCACAATGCCAGTAAATCTCAGAAACAGACACTTCCTGACCTTGATGGATTTCACCCCTCAAGAAGTAAAATTCTTGCTGGATCTTTCGCTTGATCTCAAGAAAGCCAAATATGCCGGAACAGAGCAGAAACGCCTCCTTGGCAAAAACATTGCTCTGATCTTTGAAAAAGACAGCACCCGTACTCGTTGCGCATTTGAAGTCGCAGCCCTGGATCAAGGTGCCCACGTTACATATCTTGGCCCCACCGGAAGCCAGATGGGAAAGAAAGAATCCATTGCCGATACAGCCCGTGTTTTGGGCCGTATGTACGATGGTATCGAATACCGTGGTTATGGACAGGAGATCGTGGAAGAGCTTGCCCAGTATGCCGGAGTGCCCGTTTGGAACGGCCTTACCGATCAAGACCATCCCACCCAGGTTTTGGCTGATTTCCTCACTGCTATGGAACACCTCAACAAGCCTCTCAATGAGATGGTTTTCGTGTATGCCGGAGACGGACGCAATAACGTTGCCAACGCTCTGATGATCGGCGCTGCCAAGACCGGTATGGATTTCAGAATTGTAGCCCCCAAGACCCTTTTCCCAGATAAGAAATTGGTCGCCAAATGCGAAAAAGCAGCCAAAGAAACCGGCGCAAAGATCAGCTTTACTGATGATGTTGCAAAGGGTGTCAAAGGCGCAGACGTGATCTATACAGACGTTTGGGTCTCAATGGGCGAGCCGGACAGCGTATGGGAAAGCCGTATCAAATTGCTCAAGCCCTATCAGGTAAACAGCGCAATGATGAAGAAGACCGGCAAAACCAGCACTATCTTTATGCACTGCCTGCCCGCCTTCCACGATCTCAAGACCAAGGTAGGCCGCGAAATCAACGAGAAATTCGGTCTCACAGCTATGGAAGTCACCGACGAAGTCTTCGAAAGTCCTGCTTCCGTAGTCTTTGACGAAGCCGAAAACCGTATGCACACAATCAAGGCTGTGATGGTTGCCACCTTAGGTAGCTGAGCCTCAAGACATTACTATTCAAACGGACGGATCAACCGATCTGTCCGTTTTTCTATATCTAAACGCCAATATCGCCAAAGCTGTCCTTCTCAACACAATAGCCACAATCCCACCGCGCTCCTATTCAGTGAAACAATGCTAACCGCTTATATGACAGATAGATCATACTTGTTCATACAGGATTCAAGCAGGATACAAGCAGGATAGATGCAGGATATCAAGCAGAGCGAAAGGGGCTCAGAGCATTTTTTTGTGGACAAAGAAGTCAAGGTTCCAAAACTGGATCGGGATCGGCTGTTTGGGTAAACAAAGCTGATCAAAAGGAAATAATCACGATGAAAAGCGAAGCTGAGACTACTCTGAGCCTGATCCGAAATATCGGGATCATGGCTCACATTGATGCCGGTAAGACGACAACGACCGAACGTATCCTCTTTTATACCGGATTTTTACACAAGATGGGCGAAGTCCACGATGGAAATGCCTTTACAGACTGGATGGAGCAGGAGCGTGAGCGCGGGATTACGATCACCGCTGCAACGGTTTCGTGCTTTTGGAAAGAACACAAAATCAATATCATAGATACACCCGGACACGTCGATTTCACCGCAGAGGTGGAACGCAGCCTCAGAGTTTTGGATGGAGCGATTGGCGTTTTTTGCGCGGTCGGTGGGGTAGAGCCCCAATCCGAAACGGTCTGGCATCAGGCGGATCGTTACCAGATCCCCAGAATGGCATATATAAACAAGATGGACCGCACCGGTGCGGATTATGACCGTGTGATCCAGATGATTCACGAAAGGCTTACGGCCAAAGCAGTCCCGATAAATATCCCGATCGGACGCGAAGATAATTTTGAAGGTGTGATCGACCTGATCACGATGACTGCCTGGCACTTTGATCCGCTAACCTACGGACAGGAGACCAAGGCTTCGGAGATTCCCCACAATATGCTGGAAGAGGCTAAGGAGGCGAGGGAACATCTCCTGGAATCGATCTCAGAATTTGATGATGAACTGATGATGCTCTTTCTAGAAGGTGAAAACATCCCGCAGGATCTGATCAGACGTGCAATTCGCAGGGGAACGGTGCAGAATGAATTTGTGCCGGTGCTTTGCGGAAGTTCGCTGCGCAACAGAGGCGTGCAATTGCTTCTGGATGCGATATGTGACTATATGCCATCTCCTCTGGATATTCCTCCGGTCGAAGGCTCCGACCCAGAATCCAAGACTCCGGTCATTGTGCGTTCCGATCCCAATGCTCCCTTTGTGGCGATGGCTTTTAAGGTGCAGGTCGATAAGTATGTGGGTAAATTGGTCTATGTGCGCGTATATTCCGGAACTTTGAAGAAGGGCGAAAGCTTTGTAAACCAGACAAATGGCAAGCGCGAAAGGGTATCGCGGATGCTTTCGATGATGTCCAATCGCAAGGTCGATCTGGATAATCTGCATGCCGGAGATATCGGCGCATTCGTGGGCTCCAGATTCCTGATTACAGGAGATACCATCACGGATGGCAAGCTGGAAGTTCATCTTAGCAAGATGCATTTCCCTGATTCTGTGATCTCGATTGCCATCGAGCCCAAGACCAAAGCTGATCAGGAGAGCCTCAAGGAAGCACTCACCAGGCTGGAAGAAGAAGATCCCACTTTCAAGGTTCATATTGATAAAGATTCAGGCCAGACCCTGATCTCCGGGATGGGCGAGCTCCATCTGGATATCATTGTGGACAGGCTCAAACGAGAATTTAATGTATCGGCAAATGTCGGTAATCCTCAGGTTTCATACAAAGAGACGATTACCAAGGAACTGATTGCGGAAGAGACATTTGTGCGCGATATGAACGGCAAAGGCAATTTTGCCCAGGTGAAGTTCCGGATTAGTCCGATCAGTCCGCAGGATTTACCGGATGAGGAGAAAAACCTCTTTGTGAATAGCATTTCACCGGAAAAGATACCACAGGAATATTGGAAGGCAATTGAGGAAGCCGCGATGAATACGCTCAATGACGGGCCTCTGATCAGCGGGGCTATTGAGCGCGTAAAAATTGAGCTGATCGATGGCGCTTTCAATCCGGTGGATTCCAATGAGCTGGCCTTTAGGATCTCGACATCGATGGCGATCGGCAAGGCTCTGCGAATGGCAGATCCAGTAATTATGGAGCCGATTATGCTGCTGACAGTGCTTTCTCCGGATGATTTTGTGGGGGATATCATCTCTGACATCAATGCCAAACGCGGTAAGATCGAGGTTATGCGTCGCCATAGTGAAATTCAGCAGGAAATCATCGCGGATGTGCCGCTCTCGGAACTCTTTGGTTATGCTACCAGAATACGCTCTCTCAGCCAGGGCAGGGCGATCTATACATTGGAATTTAAGAAATACGAGATCAGTCCAGCGAACGTGCAAACAGCCGTCCTGAAAAAGATCCGGGGCTATGCAGATTAATCTGCTTGACAAAGTAAGCTCTGGCGTTTAACTTAGGATAAAAGGCCATTTCGGAAAAGGAGTAAAGTTATGACTATTGATCTGCAGATTAAGAACAACGTCGCGACAATGAAGATCGAAGGTATCTTGAATAGCGAGAATGCGCATCAACTTCAGGAAAAACTGACCGAGGTTTACAATTCAGATGCGACCTTGCTGGAGCTGGACCTCTTTGATTGCCGTAATATCAGTTCGACAGGTATCGGCAAAATACTTTTGTTTTATAAAGACTTTATCGGGAAAGGCGGAGAGATAGAGGTGGTTCGTAGTTCAAACAGCGTCTATGAGCTGTTCTCCATGCTAAAGCTGAACCAACTCTTCACAGTAAATTTGGGTTAGAATGCACGAAAGCCCGGCAAAGATACTCGTTGTTGACGATAGTGTCTCAATAGTGGACAGTCTGTGTAAGATACTGCAGTTCCAAGGTTTTGTAACTGATTCCGCACACAATGGCACTGATGCCTTAGGTAAGCTGCATCAGGATAGTTACGACTTGGTGATCTGCGATATTGAGATGCCGGGTCTCTCTGGGCTGGACTTTCTGGAACGACTGCAAAGAGATGAGAGCAAAGAGATTGATGTCATCCTGATGACGGGTTATCTGGATCAGGATTACTTTATCAAGGCGATCAGGCTGGGTGCTGCAGATTTTATCAGTAAGCCGGTTGATTCCAATATGATGCTTCATTCCATCAGGAGATTGATCGAGATGAAGCGTGCCCGTACAGGTCTATCAGATTTGTATAAGCATATTGAATCCACTCGCCTTAATCTGGTTATCAGCCCGGCAGAATTCCCCAATCTGAGCCTATCACACGTAGTGGCTTCCTTTATCAATAGGAAGTTTGACATCCCTCAGAGAGTACTCAGCGATATCCTGGTCTGTGTGGACGAGATGGCTTACAATGCCTTTATACATGGTACTCTGCAACTCTCTCGTGATCAGCGGCATCTCTGTCAGGACAAGCTGAAAGATATTATCACCGAGAAGCTTAGCGATCCGGTCATGGCAGCCAAGCGTATACGCTTTGAGCTGGAAATCCTTGGTGTGGAGCACAAGATCATTCTCTGCATGGAAGATGATGGTGAGGGCTTTGACTATGAAAGCTGGGTGCATAAAGTGCAGGACGAGCCAAAACTCAATGTGGACGAGACAGGCAGAGGCATATCGCTGCTTTATCACTTCTCTGATTACCTTAGTTTTTCGAAAGGCGGCAGAAGAATAGAGCTCCACAAACATCTGGGGCTGAGCTCAAATACGAGCAATGACCCTGTCTGAAGCCAAGCATCTGGCCATAGAACTGGCAAGTAAATCCGGTCAAGCTCCGGAAGACTACCTTTACCTGCTTCAGGAGACTCTGGGGATCAATCCGGCAGAGATGAATCTTTCCGGATCAATGGAGCTTACCCCCCAGCAACAAGACAAATTGAATGAGTATTGGTTGCAACGTAGCGAAGGGATTCCGGCGCAGTATATCCTAGGTTATGCTTACTTCTATGGACGTCGCTATAGTGTCAATCCTTCCTGTCTGATCCCACGCCCCGAGACAGAAGGCTTGGTTGAGCTTGCCTTGAAACGCATCCAAACCGGCAATACAGTGCTTGATATTGGCACAGGAAGCGGTGCTATCGCGATTACTATCAGCCTGGAAACGCCCGAGGCTATCGTAAGCGCCAGCGATATCAGCGAAGCAGCACTCCATACAGCAAGCACCAATGCCAAACTACTTGATGCAGAGATTCGCTTTCACCAGGCAGATATCTTTCCCAATAACTCCGATAAATATGACCTGATCATCAGTAATCCCCCCTATATCAGCCCCTTTGACTACAGCCAGCTTCCGATCCACATCCGCGATCATGAGCCAAAGAATGCTCTCTATGCTGAGGAAGAAGGGCTCGTATTTTACCGCAGAATCCTGGAAGAAGCAAGACACCATCTCAAGACCGGCGGACAAATCCTGTTTGAAATCGGCTCTACTCAAGGTCTGGCTATAAAATCTATTGCCAAAAAACTGGACTATGCTTTTGTTGAAATCAGGCAAGACTTGGCAGGTCTGGATAGATACATCATCATTGATAGAGATTAAGAGGATATAATGGATAGTTTCAAGATCGAAGGAACTCGCAAACTGAGTGGTACAATTTACGTTTCAGGCGCAAAGAACGCCATATTGCCCGTGATGGCAGCCTGCCTGCTGGCTCCCGGCAAGTCCATCCTGAGAAACGTACCAAACCTGATAGACCTCAAGACTATGTCGCATCTGTTGCGCGTCTTGGGTGCCAGAATCGAGCACAACGGCAGTACCATGAGCATAGATGCCAAGGATGTCTGCTTTATTGAAGCTCCCTACGAACTGGTCAGCAAGATGCGTGCTTCGATTTACGTCCTGGGGCCGCTGCTTGCCAGGCTCAAGGAAGCCAGAGTCTCCTTCCCCGGTGGCTGTGCCATCGGAACGCGTCCGGTCGATCTTCACCTGAAAGCGCTTGAAGCCCTGGGCGCTGAGATTACCATTGAGCACGGCTATATCCATGCAAAAGCCCAACAACTCAAAGGTGCAGATTTCTACTTTGAAAAGTCCTCAGTTGGCGCTACCATCAACACTCTGATGGCAGCAGTATTCGCCAAAGGCACCACTCGTCTCTTCAACGCTGCTATGGAGCCCGAAGTTGATTCCACCATCGATCTGCTCAATAAGATGGGAGCCAGGATCAGCGGACAAGCCACCACGACTCTTACCATAGAAGGAGTGGATGACCTGTTCCCGGTGGAGATGACCATGATTCCCGATCGTATCGAAGCCGGAACTTTCCTGATCGCCGGGGCTCTGAGCACTGATGCCGTAACGGTCAAAAACTGCCTGCCGGAACACCTCACTTCCGCTCTGGACAAGCTCCGCGAAGCCGGTTGCGAGCTTGAGACCGGGGAAGACTTTATCACGATAGCCGGCCCCAAAATTATCAAACCCTTTAATATCCTCACCCTGCCATACCCCGGCTTCCCGACAGATCTGCAAGCTCAATTTATGGTATTGGCAGCATTTGCAGATGGAGTAAGCTTTTTCGAAGACACCATCTTCCCGGATAGATTCATGCACGTTGCGGAGTTAAACCGTCTGCAGGCAGACATCCGTCTGGAACGCAATCTTGCGACCGTCAAAGGCGTCAAAGCCTTCAGCGGTGCAGAAGTGATGGCGACAGATCTGCGTGCCAGCGCTGCTTTGGTGCTTGCCGGAATGGTTGCAGATGGAGTCACGACAGTCTCCCGTATTTATCACATCGATCGTGGTTACGACCGCATCGAAGAAAAGCTCAATTCCATCGGCGCAAAGATAAGCCGCGAAAATGGCTGATCAACTGAAGATCCTGGTCACCGGAGCTGCCGGATTCATCGGCTCGCACCTCACGGAACGCTTGCTCAAAGAGGGTCATCGGGTCTATGCGCTGGACAATTTCGATAGTTTCTACGATCCCAGTATCAAACGTCGCAACCTCTCGAACTGCCTGCATCATCCTCATTTTACGTTGATTGAGGCTGATATCCGAGATAAAGAACGGCTCAAAGCCATCTTTGAATTGCACGATTTTGATCAGATTGTTCACCTCGCAGCAATGGCAGGCGTGCGTCCTTCCATCCTCAATCCCAGCCTCTACGCAGAGGTCAATATTCAAGGCACGCTCAATCTCCTTGAACTCGCGGCGTTAAAAGAAATCAAGCCTTTTGTCTTTGCCTCATCCTCATCCATTTATGGCAATAACAAGAAGCTGCCCTTTAGCGAGAATGATCCTGTCGATACCCCGATCTCGCCCTATGCAGCGACTAAACGCGCCGGCGAACTTCTCTGCTATAACTGGCATCACCTCTATAACTTATCCGTAGTCTGCCTGAGGTTCTTTACCGTCTATGGCCCCCGCCAAAGACCAGATCTCGCCATCCACAAATTCAGCCGCTTGATTATGGACGAGCAAGCCATTCCAATCTTTGGCGATGGTGCTACCAGCCGTGATTATACCTATATCGACGATATTATCGAAGGGGTGATTTCCGCCATCAATTTCAGCCGCAGAGGTTGTCATTACGAGATTATCAATCTGGGCGAATCAGAAACCATCAGCCTTTCTGCGATGTTAACCTATCTGCAGGCTCTGTCCGGCAAGGAAATCAAGCGCACTGCTCTTCCGCCGGTGGAAGGCGATCTGCCTCATACCAATGCAGATATCAGCAAAGCAAGACAAGTCCTTGGCTATAATCCGCAAGTACCTTTCAGCAAAGGAATAAAGCTCTGGTGGGAGTGGTTCAGAAAGCAGTAAGATCTGACTTCGTGTGTGTGTTGATTTGTGATCCAATGTAAGACCGAACTTGTAGATTTGCTGTGACCCTAATCATCATCGGAGATTAATCTTCCGACCGATCATATTACAACTCCGTACCTGAACTTGGCAATATGTTAATCTTCTGTGATCTGGCACTTTATCCTTCCCCTTTCGATGATACAATGCCAAAGCATTACAGGACAGCCGTTTCCTGCTTGTTCATGCAGGATTCAAGCAGGATAGAAGCAGGCTGCATGCAACCTACCAAAAGGGGCGGAATGCAAAGCCTCTTCCTTGGCTCGACATAAGAACTCTCTATGGTATCTCCCACGATTCTCCCACTAAGAGGGGGAATTGTGAGAGAAACGAGGGAGAATCTTGCGATCGAGTCTGGGATAAGCACTGATCTGGGTATGTTCTTTTTCATGCATACATACAAAGGCTTTTTACCTGTTGAATCAGTCGATACTCTCCGCCCAAAAAAAGACTTTACAGAATTAGCAATTCGAATTAGTTTGTGAAAATAGCGAAAGAAGGTGCAAAACCTTTGTATAGCGCACAAGGAACAGCTATGAAGAAGTTTTTGATCATGTTTATAGCCCTGTTTGCGATAGGGCTTTACGCCCAGAAGGTCGATTTGAACACGGCTTCTCTGGAAGAGATCATGCGTCTGCCAATCTCTGAGATTCAGGCAAATGATATCTATAATTACCGCACTTATATCAGCTTTTTCGAGAGCATTTACGATCTGAGGAACATCGCTTCCATAGATCAGATCACGATGCTGAGGATCAGAGATCAAGTCGTGGTGTCGCTTTATCGCGAAGAAGATGAAGTGACGGCTCGCCGCGAGGAGATTATGGATCTCTTGGAAAGGTTGGATAGCAACGAAGGCGGCTCAGAAGGAATGAGCGACGTCTGGGAAGACTATCTGATGACACCGCAGAATGTTAACAAGATGCATTTTGACGATTTTATCAGCTTGCCAAACGTCTCGCCGGTCGATGCGGTTGGAATCCTGAAGCGTGTTGCCCGTGGAGATACCATAGCTGATATGCGAGACCTGCGAAATACAGTCGGTCTCTCGCACTATGGCTATACAAACCTGCGGTCCTACGTTTATTACAGGAATCCACCGGTTCGCAACCGGCTTTACTTTGACGCTCAGATGCAGTATTATACCCGTTATTACGAGGAAGGCGCATACGATATGTATCACGAGCCCTTCCTGAGAGAGGATTACGGCGTAACGACTGTTGTGCCGCAAGATAAACGCCTCTCGTATTGGGGTTATTTTAATCTGGATCAGATCGATCCTGACTATATAGTCAAGCTTAGGGCGCGTTATGGCAATCACTTGAAGATTGGCTGGATGCACAATACCGCAAAGGGCGAGGATGATATTTGGAAGAGCACGGGTGAAGATCTGATCGCTAATTCAAAGTATTATGCCGGATACGAAAACACTGATCTGGCATTCCTTCCGAGGACATCACTCAAGCTTTACCTGGGTCATTATAGAGCTACTTATGGTGAAGGTCTGGTGATGGAAAATACAGATTTCTACAGCGCCAGAAAGACCGGATATGGCTTTAGTAAACGTATCTTGGGTATCACTCCTGATCTTTCCAGAACGCAGCTTTATGCTCTGAGAGGTGCCGCGATCGAGCTCAATAATCCCTTGATCGGATTCTCTGCCTTTGTCTCACAAGACAAGAAAGATGCGATCGTTTATATGGAGAGGGAGACTGATGATTCAGGCAATCCTACGAATTATATCACGCCTGTTGTGGGTGCTGATGGCAAGTATCAGGTGCTTTCTTATGTGAATCCGACCATCCGTTGGGACGAGGACGATCTCCGTGAAGCCGAGGCTCATTTCAATCAAGAGCTGGTAGCAGGTGGGGCTTATGCAGTGCCTTATATCAACCTTGCCTATCGCAAGAACTTCGTAGATGAGACGATCTGGGGCGCACACCTCCAGGTAAGCCCTCTGATCGGTACCAAGCTGGGATTTACTACCTATACGGCTTTGTATGATAATGCTCATTTCGTGGTGCCGGATTGGAATACTCTGAAGCTGGATTTCATCAGAAACTCATACTATCATAAGGTTTTCAAGATAAATGATTCCGAGATAGCCGGGCTCTATAGCACTAGCACAGCGGATTACGTGCGCGATTATCGCAGAGTGATCGGTTTTGACGGACATACCGTCCTTGGAAATGTCTCCGTGCAGGGTGAATATGCTGAGCTTTCGGTGACAGGAGAGGATTTCAAGCTGGGAGATGATCCCAAGGCTTACTTGGTGAGTGCTTATACTCAGTATGAAAATCTGTATTTTCTGGCTCTACTCAGGCATTACGATGTCAATTTTGACAATCCTTATAGCAATGCCTTCTCAGAGCATGAGAGATTCGATGATACCGTCTTGGAAAAGTACATCTATGCGCTTACCAATCCTACACTCTCGGATATTTATCAGAATGCCTCGCAAGCCCAGCCGGAACACGGTATCTACTTTGAAACAAGATACAAGTTCAACAACTACTTCACAGTCGGCCGCAGCTACCTTGATATCTGGGAAAGACTTTCCGATGGTCGCAGAAGCGCAAGATTCCAGAGTGAATTGGAGTTTCGTCCCCTGTATCAGGTTGCTATGAGATTGCGCTATAAGAACCAGGTTAATCGCTATGATGATACTGCCGAGCGTGGAGTCTCCAAGACAAACGAATATACTCTTAGCTTTAGGACTTTCCTCTCTGCGAGGGATTTCCTGGAGTTTGAGTATCGCTACAATACAGTCTGGGGACCTCCCTATACCTCGCTCACCAATCCTGCTGCAGGCGGTAACAACAGTATGGCTGCTGCCAGTACCTTGATGCAGGGTGATTACATTGGAGTCAATTATACTCACAACTTTAGTCCTTCTCTCAAGCTGCAGGGTGCCTTCCTCTATTGGTATGGACACGGCATTTCTCACTGGGATTGGGAAGATATGGAAATAGATTTTATGGGAGAGAAAGGCGCCAAGGCATGGGTAGCCATCCACAGCCGAATCTCTCAGAACCTTTATATGACGCTGAAATTCAGAAACAAGACTTATCAGGACAAGGAACTCAGGATTCGCGAATACAATGTTGACCTGCCTGCCAATAGTTACTGGGAACGAGTTCAGCACGTTGAAAACACCATCCGCTTATCACTTGATTATCGTTTCTAATGGAGGATAAATGACTTCTTATAAATCTTTCAAAGCGCTTTTCCTGACTCTCCTGATCCTTGGCGCGGGAATCAGCCTCAATGCCTGGTCGATCACTGATACCTACTTTGGCAATAAGATCGGCACAATGGATCCCCGGGCTTTCGCTATGGGCGGTGCAACTGCCTATAACGACCTGCAGCCCTTTGCCATTGCCACTAATCCTGCCAACCTGACCCTGATGCGCAAGACCTTTGGTCTCCAAGGCACAGTGGGTATCAACCGCAACGAAGACAACCGTGCCATCCCGCTATATAATAGCTTTGATGCCTATATAGACGATGCAGTAATCAGCTCAAATATCAATGCTTTTTACGATTACGCTGGCTCCGGCTATGCCTCGATGGGCATTGGAAAGTTCCGTTTGGGTGCAGGTCTGTATTATATGCCGATCAGCAACTTCGATGGTAAATACCTGGAAGAGATCCGCAACAACCGTGGCACCGATAACGATGGGTATCCCGAGAAGATAGCAATCAACAGCATTGAAAACGAAGGTCTGTTAAACAAGGCTGCCGGGCTTGCCTCTGTTGGTTTTGCTATTGCTGATGGTTATGACCTGAATCTTGGTTTTGACTTTGGTCTTGTGAATGGCGATGTGACCCAGATGAAGACTATCCGTTGGACAAAGTGGTCTGAAGATCAGGTTGGAGCGGATGTATTGCCTGATTCTACTTATACCAACGAATTCAGCCTGGAAGGCAACCAGATTAAGGCTGGTCTCAGTATGAAACTTGGCCCTCGCTTTGGTCTTGCTGCTGCCTATACAATGAAGAGCACTCTTGATTGCAGCGGAACCAGCACTATCCAACAGGATGCCTGGCTGGGACACGCTGCCGTTGATGTCGCCAATGACTACGAAGTTGATTACATTATGCCTTCTGAGATCAGAGTAGGTATCAATTACCAGCCCAGAAACGTGGTTCGTACCTGGTTCAATCTCGATATCGAGCGCGTGCAGTGGACTGATATCTCAGATATGTACGATGATGTTTACAATCTTTATGCCGGTGTGGAACACCATATCCGCAACCGCATCCCCTTCAGAATCGGTTTCCAAGCCGTCACCAACTGGAGACTCGAAAACGAATCCCAGACAGTCGCAGGCGTAGTTGTTCCCCTGACTTTGGCAAAGAAAACCCTCACTCCGATGATCACAGCCGGTAGTAGCATTGCTCTGGCAGAAGGTCTTAGCCTTGATATCGGCCTGGGATATGCCTGGCGCGAGTATGAGAGTCTTGATCTCTTTCGCGACAGCTATTACAACGACAAAATCTACACCGGTAGCAGCACTTATGCGCTGTGGCCGAATTCCTATATTAACCTGACCGATCGTGGCTGGGACAATCCAGACAAGGTTTCTGAGAACTTTATTACCCTGATGACCGGTCTTAAGTTTGTATGGTAATCCAATGAAAAAAAACATAGTATTAACGCTGCTTAGCCTGGTGCTGATAAGCCTGTTGGCAGCAGAAGATTTCCGCTTGGACATCCTATGGTCAAACGATGTCCACGGCGGTATCGACCGGGCAAAAGCAACCTTTATGAACCCGGAATTTCCTCCCCAACTGGGTGGAGGTGCTTCCGCGGCGACCCTGATAAAGCACGTGCGCAGCCTGAAAGGTCCCAATCGAGACACCTTACTCTTTGATATTGGTGATTTCTTTCAAGGACGTCCCGTAGGAACAGTGACCAATGGTCGTGCTGTGATGGATTATATGAATGCCATCGGTTATGACGCAATGACCATTGGTAATCACGAGTTTGACATCAGTCCGGCTGATCTGATCGAAACCCTGCGTATGGCGCAATTCCCAATTGTTTCCAGCAATGTGGTTTATACAGACACAGGCGAGTTTCCTGATTACCTGCGTCCTTACACTATAATCGAGAGACTCGGTGTAAAGATCGGTATCGTTGGTATGACCACTACTGATACAGAAAAGATGAGTTTCCCGGAGAATATCCGTGGGATAGACTTTCTCAGCGAAAAAGAGGAGCTCACGAAGTGGGTCAATCACGTCCGCAGAGTGGAAAGAGTAGATATCGTGATCGTTCTTGGTCATGCCGGCCTGCCTTATGATGTCGAGGAGACTTATCTTACACGCTATGACAATCAAGGCAATCCTCTCTTCGCAGAACGCACCGCGGTCTGGGGTTATGATGCCCAGGAGATAGCTCGTGAAGTTCCCGGAATCGATATCTTTCTCGGTGGCCATATGCACCGTGGCGTACCAAAGCCATGGATTGACCCCGTGACTCATACTATGGTAATTCAAGGCTATGCCTATGGCTCAAACCTTGGCTGGATAACCCTCAAGATCGATCCAATGACCAAGACCGTCAGCGGTTATGAATCCCCGGCAATTCGTGAAGGCTCGATGATTACCCTCTTTGAAGATCAATTCATTCCGGATGAGGAGATAAGCGAGATCATAGAAGCTCAGGTCGCCATCGCGGAGCGAGGTATGGATGAGATCGTCGGCAGTGCCGGGCTCTATCTTTCACGTACCAATGTCGATGCACAAAGCTTGATGGGTAATACAGTGGTTGACGCGATGAGAGCAGATGTCAATGCAGACTTTGCCTTCCTCAATCTCGGTGGTATCCGTGCTGATATCGCTGCCGGCCCAGTGACCTATCGCAGTGTCTTCGACGTTATGCCTTTTGATAATATGGTTGTCAGCTTCCGCTGCACCGGTGAATTCCTGCGTCGCATCATAGAAACCCGTGTAGCTGGCGGACGCCACGGTCTTGTAGTATCCGGTGTAAACGTCGTTTACTCCAAGAAACTGCCAGATATGGAGCGCGTTACAACTCTCCGTATTGGTGGTCAGCCTTGGGATCCGAATAGGATTTATACTGTAGCAACCACAGACTTCCTTATGCAAGGCAATGCCGGCCTTACTCTGCTCACGTCCGTTCCTGCGGAAGATATTACCTATCATCAGATTAATCTGCGTGATTCGATCGTAAGATACTTCCGCAACAACAGCCCGGTAAGGACCAGAATTGACGATCGCTGGGAGCGTAATGATAATGCCAGACCCAGCCCGGAGATGATTAGATGAAGATACTCGTAGTTTTCCACTCCAAAACCGGCAACACTCGCAAGTTTGCCAAGATGATTTCTGAACGGCTTATAGCCGAAGGGCATCATGTCGATAGCCACGAGCTCGAGACGGTAGAACCGCTCAATCCCAAAGCTTCGCCGACCTCGATGAACTTTGAGCTGCGCAATGCACCAGATCCCAAAGATTATGAAGTGGTGATTGCGGGTAGCCCTGTTTGGGCCTTCAGATCCGCTCCACTCATACTCAAGTACATCAAGGAAACCCAGTCAATGAAAGGCGTAAAGCTACTGCCTTTCTTCACAATGGGATTTCCTCTCAAGGGGATGGGCGGTACAGGTGCAGTCAATCAGCTATTGAGATTTGCATTCCCTAAAGGTGCTATTCCGCTCAAAGCTTCGATCATCACCTATATGCTATCAAAGCCGGATTTGCAGATGGAACGCGAGACAGCCCGCATAAGCGAGCTGCTAAGATAATAAGCAATTCCACACTATAGATGGCGCATGAATCTCCTTGGTTCGTGCGCCTTCCCTTTTGGATGGATGCTTGTACCCTGCATCAATCCTGCTTGTATCCTGTATGAACAAGGATGAATCAATTGACCTGCAATGTGTTAGCATTGTTTCAACGAAAGAGGGCGGATAAGGCAAAGCAATTAAAGCCATTTAGAATGGGTACAGCGCACAAAAAGCTGATCTTTCGCTTGACAAAAGAGTTCCGGTCAGACTTTAGTGACAGACCACGTAAGTGTATATAGGATAAGGAATATGAAGTTTGAAAATGAACTCAAGATCATAAAGAAAGGGGTTGAGGAAATCATCCCTTTAGACGAACTGGTCAAAAAGCTGGAGAAATCAGAGAAGACCGGAAAGCCGCTGCGTATCAAATATGGTATCGATCCCACCGGATTTGACGTACATATCGGGCATTTGGTGCCGATCCGCAAAATGCGAGATTTTCAAGATATGGGCCACACCGGTGTCATCATTATCGGTGATTTTACCGCGCAGATCGGCGATCCTACCGGCAGAGACGAATCCCGTCCGCCGCTTACCAAAGAACTGATTTTGGAAAATAGCTCAAAGTATATGGAGCAACTCTTTACCGTGCTCGATCCTGCCAAGACAGAGATTCGCTACCAGACAGAATGGTTTGGCAAGATGGGGATGACCGATGTTATCAAACTGATGGGCAAGTTTACCCTAGCGCAATTTCTGGCTCACGACACATTCCGCAATCGTTATGAACAAGGCCTCCCCCTCGGGATGCACGAAATTATGTATCCGATTCTGCAAGGATATGATTCTGTGGCTATCGAAAGCGATATCGAGCTGGGTGCGACTGAGCAAAAGTTCAATATCCTGGCAGGACGCGATATGCAGAGATATTTTGGACAGGAACAGCAGATTGCAGTTCTATCTCCTATCCTGATGGGAACTGATGGGATCAACAAGATGAGCAAATCGATGAACAATTATATTGCCGTCTTTGATCCGCCCAACGAGAAATTTGGCAAAGTGATGTCCATTCCGGATTCGCTGATTGTGAATTACTATAACTATGCCACGACCCTTCACCCGGACGAGATTGCAGCGATCAAGGCAGAGCTTGAAAAGGGCACCAATCCGATGCTGATGAAAAAACGTCTGGGCTGGGAGATTGTAAAGCTCTACCATGGGGCAGAGGCTGCGGATACTGCGCGTGAAGCCTTTGAGAAGCAGTTCTCCCAAAAAGAGCTTCCGGAAGATATCCCATTATTCAAAGCTAATGAAGCCAATATGAAGCTGATGCGAATCCTTACTGAAGGTGGTCTCTGCGAGACTAATGGTGAGGCAAAGCGATTGATAATGCAGGGTGGCGTCTCCGTCGATGGAGAAAAGGTCACTGCTTTTGATAGCGAACTGGTGCTCAAGGACGGGATGGTTATCAAATGCGGTAAGCGCAAGTATTTGAGGATAGCCCTCTGATGACAGATGCACAGCAAATGCTGATTCGTTACAGCTTCAATGCTGTTGTGATTGGCATAGTCTTTTTCTCGATCATCATCCACGAGGTGAGCCACGCCTGGGTGGCAAATTGGTTGGGAGATGATACTGCAAAGCGTCAGAACCGACTCAGCCTGAATCCTCTCAAGCACGTAGATCCTTTTGGAACAGTGATTTTGCCGATATTGCTGTACTTTACCGCGGGCTTTGTCTTTGGTTATGCCAAGCCGGTTCCGATCAATCCTTACAATTTTCGTGATTTCAAGCGTGACAGTGGATTAGTAGCGTTGGCAGGGCCTGTCTCAAACATCCTGATAGCAGTGCTTTTTGCCCTTGTTTATCATCTAAGTCCGGAGCTAATTATTGTAAAGAGTCTGGCTTTCACTGTGATTCTGATGAATCTGCTCTTGGCATTCTTCAATCTGATCCCTGTTCCACCTTTGGATGGCTCCAAAGTCCTGGGGATGTTTCTGGGAGATCAGGCATATTACAAGTGGACGATGCAGGAACGTAAGGGGATGATGATCCTGGTTGCTGTCCTGATCGGCTCGCAGATCCTCAGGATCAATATTGTAGGGAGATTGGTAGTCCCAATCGTTTATTGGGTAATGCGCCTGTTGGGCATTGCCATCTGAAAGTTTTAAAAAATACATACGGAGTATACAATGGACACGAAACAAATCAAAGCTCTTATCGAAGAGAATGAAGTGCAGGCGATTGACCTGAAGTATTGCGGACTGGATGGCAAGTGGTATCACATTACTTTCCCTGCACGCAGGCTGGACTTTGTCCTGGAACACGGTGTTCCTTTTGACGGCTCATCCATTCCCGGTATGCGGGATGTGGAAAGCGGAGATATGGTGCTGATGCCTGATCTGGCAACCGCGGCAATCGATCCCTTCTACGAGACGCCTACCCTTAGATTGATCTGCTCGATTTGCGATGCGGAAACCCGGATCGGCGTGAAAAAAGATCCTCGCAGCGTGGCACACAGAGCTCATGAATATATGCTGAAGACCGGCATTGCAGACAATTCTACCTGGATTCCGGAGCTGGAATTTCATCTCTTTGACGGGATGGAGACCAGTTCTGATAGCTTCTCATCCGGCTACAATATCACCAGTTGCGAAAGCAAAGACGCACTTCCGGAAGATTGGGACGATGGCGATAATATGTCCAGACAAGATATCAAGGCTTATCATGCCGATACTCCCTTTGACAGATTCTATGAGATTCGCCAGGAAATGGTCGATCTGATGGAAGATATGGGTATCAAGATCCGCTATCATCATCATGAAGTCGGCATATCCTCTCAGCAAGAGATTGAGACAGAGCTTCTGGCTTTCCCCAAGATATGCGATGATGCCATGGTGATGAAGGATATCATCCGTAGGACAGCTCTGGAAAACGGAGTTACTGCGACTTTTATGCCAAAGCCGGTTTACAATCATGCCGGTAATGGTATGCACTTTCACATGATGTTGCACAAGAAAGGAAAGAATGTATTTTATAAGAAGGGCGGTTATGCAGATCTGTCCAAAGAAGCTCTCTGGTTCATCGGCGGAATCTTGAAGCATGGTCGGGCATTGGTAGCATTTACCAATCCCAGCACCAATTCCTTCAAGAGATTGCTGCCCGGATTTGAAGCGCCTGTCAAGCTGTTCTTTGGTCTTGCAAACCGTTCCGCCGCCATTCGTATTCCAAAATATGGTAATA
The DNA here is from genome assembly GCA_964433815.1 of uncultured Candidatus Cloacimonadota bacterium. Lineage (GTDB taxonomy): Bacteria > Cloacimonadota > Cloacimonadia > Cloacimonadales > Cloacimonadaceae > PHBP01. The sequence goes on along the minus strand of CAYSSP010000004.1, from coordinate 12,888 downwards.
CGGAAGCAACCAAGCGCTTTGAATTCCGTACCGGGGATGCCACCTGTAATCCCTATCTGGCAATGAGCGCTTTGCTGATGGCTGGCCTTGATGGTATCAAACACAAGATTGATCCCACCAAGCACAATATGGGACCCTTTGATGATAACGTCTTCGCCTGGAGCGAGGAAAAGAAGGCGACCTTGCTGTCCATCCCTGCTAATCTTGAGGAAGCGATGCAAGCACTCAGAGAAGATCATGCCTTCCTTCTGGAAGGTGGAGTCTTTAACGAAGAACTGATCGAATCCCATATCAAGATGAAGCTCGCCGAGTACAAAGCAGTAAACGATCGGCCTCATCCGTATGAGATGGCGCTGTATTATAATCTCTAAAAAAATTACTGGGGCTGCTTGACAGCCCCTTTTCATTGGATTGAAGCCACTCACCGCTATATGGGCTAAAAGCTTGCAAAGATATGGTATTGTTTGGGAACAATCCTTGCATAAGTGTCTAACATTAAGTCTTGATAAAGGTTGAGGAAAATCTTATGAAGAAGTATGCCCTATTGCTACTTGTTATTTGCTTCGGTCTGCTCTATGGAGTAGCCGGATCAGAGACAGCGCAATCGCTTAACCAAGCGTTTCAGATCAGCTCCAAATCTGCCTCCGGTATGGATATCAGATTTGAGATGCCCCAGTACAGTCTCTCTGAGGAGACAATTGGCAACAAGACCTACCAGCATATCGTGCTGCCCGGTGCTGCCTACACCATCGAGCAGGGAATGCCTGAGTTGCCGATCATTGGCACCTCAATCATCGTCCCTGCAAGAGGATCGGTTAGTGTAACACCCCAGTCTGTACGCTCGGTAAGTCTTGGAGCATTCACGCCCTATCCTGTCCAGGAATCAGTGGATCTGGAAAGCCCCAAGTCCTTTGTCGTCAATGAAGATTACTTCAATGGCGGCGGTATCTTCCCGGCTAATACCATCGAGTATGGTCAGCCCGTGGTAATGAGGGACTTTCGTATAGTAAATATCCAGATCAGTCCTTTCTTTTACAATTCTGTGACCGGTGAATTGAACCTGAGGGAAAGCATAGACTTTCGCGTGGACTTCACTGCCGAACAAGGTGTAAACGAATTAATCAGTGAGCCTACTGAAATCTCTGCTGCATTTGACAAGATGTACAGTATGGCTCTCCTAAACTACAATGATTACAGAAATCTGATTCCGGTGAACAGCCCTGTAAGATATCTTTTGCTCTATGGTAACAACACCGAACCTGCCTTTGTCCAAGCTCTCGATGATTACGTGCTTTGGAAGAGGCAAAAGGGTGCAGATGTCCGGGTTGTCAGTACTTCAACAGCAGGTACTTCTACCACAGCCATCAAGACTTACTTGCAGAATTTGTACAACGATCCCACCACCAGACCTGATTTTATCATCTTACTGGGTGATACAGCCGGCTCTTATGCCATACCAGCTTTTACAGAAAGCAGCGGCGGCGGAGATTATCCTTACACTCATCTGGCCGGTGCCGATGGGGTTGGTGATGTCTTTATCGGCCGTATCTCGGTTGAAAACATCTCCCAGCTTCAGGTTGTGCTAAACAAGATCTATCTGGTTGAGAAGAACCTGAACATTGCCACAGCATCATGGCTCAACAAGATGCTCCTGGCAGCAGACTGGACACCTTCGGGTATCTCGACTGTCTATATGGCCAAGTATCTTATGGAAGCCTCCCAACAAATCAATCCTGATATGACCTACATTGAGGTCTATGGAGCAGATGGCCTCAGCTCCGGAATTAACACAGGCTTGAACCAAGGCGTGGGATTCTTCAATTTCCGTGGATATATCGATTTGGCAGGTTGGAGCCCATCAGAATCATTGATTAATGGCTTCAAGCTTCCCCATACTTCGATTATCACATGTGGAACAGGTAACTACAATGGCGGTTTGGCAAAGACTGAGACCTTCATTCGTGTGGGTACGGTTGCAGCTCCCAAAGGTGCTGTAACATCAATCGGTATGTCAACCTCCAGTACACATACAACCTTCAACAACGCCATCAATGGCGGTATCATCCACGGTATCTACCAAGCCGGTATGCGTACCATGGGTGAAGCTCTGCTTGCAGGTAAATTCAATATGCACCAAATCTTTGGTGTTTCTTCTCCTACAAACGTTGTAAAGTTCAATCACTGGGCAAACCTGATGGGTGATCCCACAATGGAGATCTTTACCGGTATTCCCAGCCAGTTCCAAGTAACAGCGGATAATTCCATACCTCTGGGACTGAGTCTGCTGGATATAGCTGTTGCAGATACCAATGGAGCAGTAGTAGGAGCCAGCGTCACCCTTTCCCAGGGGATGCAGGTCATTTCCCGCGGCTTCACTGATGCTGAAGGTAACGTAATCTTGGTGCTTCCTGCAGGAATGACTGCAGGTAACGCCGTGATCACGGTCAGCATGCACAACTATCTGCCCAGCCAGACTACCATTACCGTAGTCGAAGAAACTACCCTTGTGCCCGGCGCAGTACTCTTGGATGATGATAACTTCGGTTCTTCAACGGGTAACAACAATTCCATCGCCAATGCCGGCGAGACAATTGAAGTATCCTTTGGATTGCAGAATACAGGCACAACTGCCATCAACGGCATCAGCGGCTACATCACCACCTCCAGCCCATATGTTACTATTGCAGATTCCACAGTAGTATATGGCAATATCGCAGGCGGCAATCTTGGCACTTCCACCAACCCTGTAGTGATGAATATCTCCAATTCTGCTCCTCACGGAACAATGCTGCGTTTGCACTTGATTCTGACGGACAATCTTGGCGGTACTTATGATGTCTCCGAATTCATCCCGGTTGAATCTGCCAAGTTCAATTTCGCCACGGTTGCGATCCTCGATGGTGGAAACAACTCTCTCGATCCGAACGAGACCGCTCCGCTTACAGTCGGCATCCAGAATATAGGACCGGTGGGGATTTCCGGTCTCTACGGCCGTCTTTACACTCTCAACGATCTGGTGACGATCAGTGATAATATCGGTTTCTTCGGTGATGTCGCTTCCGGTGCTACCGCTACGACTACTACTGATAACTTCACGGTCTATGCCCGTGAGCAAATCCTTCCCGGAATGATTATTCCCATGCGGGTCAAGCTCTATACCGATGCCGGTTATGAGCAGTTTATCGACTTCTCGATCACGATTGGTGTCGTAGGAGTGCAAGATCCTCTGGGTCCTGATGCTTACGGATATGTGATATACGATGATGGTGACTGGAGTTACGAGCATCGTCCCACTTTCGAGTGGATTGGTATTGCTCCGGCTGAAGGCGGTCTGGGAACTCTGCTTCCTCTCGCCGATGCTTATACCTCCGGCGACGAAGGCGACCAGGTTGGGTGTACCTCGATAGTTCCTGTCACCCTGCCTTTCCCCTTCCAGTTCTATGGTATCGTTTACAACCAAATCTCCGTCTCTTCAAATGGATTCATCGCTTTGGGCAACAGCGCAAACGGAGAATTCCGCAACTACCGTCTGCCCGGCCCGATGGGACCCAGCCCGATGATCGCTCCCTTCTGGGATGATCTGGCCACTCATACCGGCGGCGGCGTATATACCTGGTACGATCGCAACAACAACGCTTTCATCGTTGAATGGTACAATATGAAGAATGGTAAAAACGGCACATCGCTGGAGACCTTCCAAGTGATCCTCTACGACCAAGCCGTCTATTCCACTTCTCTCGGCGATGGCCCTATCAAGATCCAATATCAGACCTTCAACAACGTAGATTCCCAGAGTGGTGCCAACCATGGTAACTTCGCTTCCATCGGTATTGAAGACCATACAGGCACCCGCGGCTTGGAATACAGCTTCAACAACGTCTATCCCGTAGCTGCTTCCCCTCTGGGCAATCAGAGAGCCATTTACATCACAAACGTCCCCGTCTATCACGTTGAGGCCCAGCTCATCCTGGCTCAGACCTTCATTACTGATAGCAATGGGAATAATATTGCCGAACCCGGCGAAACAGTCCAGCTCGGTATCCAGCTCAGCAATATCGGCAATGCTCCGGCAAATGCGATCAGCTCTGTTCTGACTACCACAGATGAATTCATCAACATCACCCAGGGTGATTCGGAATACTATCCTCTTCAAGCTGAAGGTCTTGGCGTAAACCGCGATGCTTTCGTCTTTGAAGTGGCAGAAGATTGCCCTGATGGACACGTAGCAGAATTCGTACTGACTGTGGTATCCGGCGAGAATCAGTGGGTACGTCCCTTCAGTATCCGTATCGATGCCTCCCAGCTTAGCCTTCAATCTTATCTGATAAACGATGAAGGCACAAGCTACAACGGCGTGATCGATATCGGCGAGACCGTAAAGCTCGTGCTCAATGTAAAGAATCCTACCGCAGTGGAAGCGATGGATGTAGCAGGAACGCTCTCCAGCACCTTCCCCGGCGTCAGCATTACCAATCCTACCATCACCGTCGGCTCCATCAAAGGTAGCTGGGTGATGCAGTATGTTTACAACCTCCAATTCACCGGCGATACCGGTAGCGGTACATATATCCCGATGAATTTCAGCCTTGCTTCCAGTAATGCACTGCCTTACGAGACTGAATTCTACATCCCTTACAACATTCCCAATGAATTCAACGACTTCGAACACAACGGTGCAGATTTTGAAAGCGAAATCGGCTGGACATGGGGAGATCCTTCACAGGTCAATGCCTTCTCAGGCGAGAAAGTCTGGGCGACAAACCTCAGTGGCAGTTATCCCGATTATGTGGATTACAAGCTCTACACACCTGCCTACTTGCTTACAACTCAGAGCCAGCTTACTTTCAAGCATTACTATGCCACTGAAGCAGGCTTTGACGGAGGTAACGTCAGCATCTCCATAAACGGCGGCGACACTTGGAATATCCTTACTCCCCAGAGCGGATATCCTCACAACAATATCGCCGGTCTGCAAGGACAAGCAGGTTTCTCCGGAAATAGCAGCGGCTGGCAGACAGCATCCTTTGATCTGGGATCTTTCAGTGGACAAAACGTGATGTTCCGTTTCCGTTTTGGTGCTGATGGCGCTACCAGCAATCTCGGCTGGTTCATCGATGACTTCCAGCTCATCGGTCTTGATAAGAAGACCGGCAAGCTCTACGGAACGGTCATCCCAACCTCCGAATACAATCCTGCTCTGGCGACAGTCGTATGCAGCAACAAATATGCGGCTCATCCGTCCGCTGATGGCAGCTTTGCAGTCTATCTGAAGAGAGGCAGCTATTTCTCCGAGGCTTCGATGTTCAATCATCAATCCTCCACCTATGGCCCCTTCACCCTGGATGCTGCAAATCTCGCCCGTTACACAGAATTCACTCTGATCTATCTGCCCAAGCCAATGACACCTACTTTCACGATCAGCAATGAAACCGGAGAACTGGTGATCAACTGGACAGAGCCTTATGATCCAGTCCTGCCGGTCTTGGGTTACAACGTGTACAAACGCTTTGACAACGGTATCTTTGCCAAGGTCTTTGAGACTACAGAGACCAGCTATAACGAGACTATCACTCTCGATGGTCTCTACCAATACTACATCAAAGCCAAGTATATCAATATCGAAGGCAGCCCCAGCGATCTGATCTCCTTCCGCTTCCCCTATGATCCTTCTGATGGCGAAGAGCAGATTCCCGGGCTGGTTACCGCCCTGCGTGGCAACTACCCCAATCCCTTCAATCCCACCACTACCATCTCCTTTGATCTGGCTTCAGCCGGTTATGCCAGCCTGAAGATCTACAATATCAGAGGTCAATTGGTGAGAAACCTGTTCAGTGGCGACAAAGCAGCCGGCAGACATCACCTGAATTGGGATGGCAGAGACGAATCCAACCGCAGCGTTTCCTCCGGTGTCTACTTCTACAGACTCGATACCAAGGGTTACAGCCGCACCAATAAGATGCTCCTCATGAAGTAAACGCTACAGATAGCGTGATATACAGCGGGAACCAATCGGTTCCCGCTTTTTTTTGTACCTATTCAATTGCCCCTATTGACTGAAATCCTGCTAACACACTGTAAATCAGCCGGATACTGCTTCCTGATGCAGGATTCAAGCAGGATACAAGCAGGCAGCATGCATCCTATCAAGGAGATGGCAATAGCCTTTCTCTTAGCAAACACCTGTGCAGCGCCAGCTTAGGAGCTGAGAATCCCCTGTCTCACAGCAGAATCACAGGGGCTGCACAGGGGCTACACAGGTGCTTGCTTTGTGATAGGGTAAAGAAACAGGCATGAGTGCTATTTGCAATCTCTCAGTTTTGCTTTACACTATTTGTGTATGAACATCAAAGAACAAAAAGGAGAATAAGCAATGCAAAACACAATGGAAAAACCCGGAATGCCCCTATTGGGAGATCGTTTCCCGGATATGAAAGTCCAGACCACTCGTGGCGAAAAGAACCTTCCCGGCGACATGGCAGGTAAGTGGTTTGTACTTTTTAGTCACCCTGCTGATTTTACTCCCGTATGCACCACAGAATTTGTGGCTTTTCAAAATCTCTATCCCAAGTTCAAAGCCCTTAATACAGAACTGATCGGAATGAGCGTTGATCAGGTCTTTGCCCATATCAAGTGGGAAGAATGGATAAAGGAGCATATTGGAGTTGAGATTCAGTTTCCTATCATTGCAGATACCGGAGCAGTTGCAGATCGTCTTGGTTTGATTCACCCCGGCAAGGGCACCAATACGGTTCGTGCAGTCTTTATCGTTGATGATAAAGGTATTATCCGGATTATATTCTACTATCCTCAAGAGCTTGGCCGTAATATGGAAGAAATCCTTCGCGCGGTCGAAGCCATGCAGTTCTCGGATAAGAATGCATGCGCTATGCCTGCCAATTGGCCAAAGAACGAGCTAATCCAGGATAGAGTGATTATCCCGCCTGCTAAGGATGTGGATGCCGCTATGGATCGAAAAGCTAAAATTGAGAAAGGCGAGATGGAAGGCTACGACTGGTGGTTTGCGCATCGTAAAGCCTAAGTTATTCAAAAGATAATGATTAGCGCTACCCGGGAGGTAGCGCTTTTTTTGTGTAAATCATCTCAATAATTTGTTCAGGAAATGATGTCGCCCTCGGCGTAGCCCTTTTCAGACTTTACGCTGTGGAGAACAATCTGGACATCACTACCGGTACGGTGATCCGAATCAGTATGCATCAGCAAACGCTTTTGCCAGTCGGTAAGTTCCAGCACATATCCGCCCTTGACGGGCTTGGTGATATATGCGCTCAGTGGTGTCTCGAGATAGTTTTGTTTGATCAATTTTAACAGCCAATAGCGGTCGCTGGCTTGGATCACGGCTCTCTGCATGATGAGGCGCGTCTCGATAAGGGGGATCATCTCATCCAGGTCTGTATTGCTGAAGGGGGCTGTGTGACCTCGGATTGAACTAAGCATCTGGTATTGATTGACCAAGTCTGTAAAGCGCCGGATCGGCGATGAGGCGTGGACATAGGCTTGGGAGCCTGTCCCGGGATGATAGTCCGCTGTAGTGGATAGAAAAGCCTGGCTATTTTGAGGACCATCTCCATCCGGGATGGGGCTTACGTTGCGGAAGATCAAAGGCAAGTCTTTCGTTAAGGCATAGCGGGCAAAATTGCTATTGTAGAGCACCATCAACTCTTCGATCAACTGCCGTGCAGGACTGCTGAAATCTATACGCTGGAAACGGAGCTTGTCTCCGCTTTTCTTGATATAGTGAACGATCTGGTTGTATGATGCATCTTCTTGCTTGCCTCTGGCATTGGCGGAGAGGCGTGCCAATCGCTGTAGGGTCTGAAAAGGCTCCCGGTTGATCAGTTTGTCAACCTCCCGATAGCTGTAGTTGTTTTCTATAAAGACTTCCGCCAGAGTGAAGCGGCTTCCTATGATACTCAGGTTCTTGTCCAGCTCGAGGACCAGGGAAAGGCATAGACGCTTGCTGGCCTTGATCAGGCTTAGCTCTCCTCCGGAAAGCTCCTCCGGGAGCAGGGGAGTGGTTCCCGGGGCAAGATAGATTGACGATATGCGTTCCTTGGCGTGGGTAAAAAGCTCCGAATCAAGGGCTATGCGGGCTGCTACTGCCGAGATATGAATCCCGAGGATGTAGCCGGATTCAGTACTATCAAGGCTGATCGCATCATCAAAATCCAAGCCGTCACCTTCATCTATACTAAAAGCTGCATAGTACTCATTTGCGGGGACGGGATCAAGCAAGTCCCGTGTGAGCTTGGTAGGGAACTTGACGGGTAGTCCGGAGCGTTCCAAGGCCGGATCAGTATCTTCAGAAATATCGCCCAAGGCTACTCGTAGCTTGTGAATTTTGTGTTCCAGATCATCACCGCTGTCGATGCTGTTGATCAATCGGATCAGGTCGCTGTGGGTGCTATGGATCAGGTAGTCACGCAGATGTGCCGAGATTTGATCTGCCTCAGCTATGGTATCTATGGGCTTATCCAGTAGAATGGCTTCCAGCGTGGGGCTGATGCGCCGAAGGTAGCTGCGCTCTGCGTCTTCCCTTTCCTCAAGCTTGGTGTATTCAGCCTGCTCTTCCGAACTGCGCAGGCGAAGCTGATCCTTCTTCCAGATAAATAGGGAGGGATTCTCTCTTAGGTGTTGATAGAGGGCAAAGGCTTGGGGTCCACTACCGGGAGCGAGTCTTTCTGCGAGTTCGTTCCAGCTTGTCCAGTGGTCGCTGTAAAGTCCTGCACCGATGCTCTCACTATCAGGCTCTATCGTAGAGATTTCAGCAATAAAGGAGAGCAGAGCTTGATATTGATCATCTGTGGATAAGGCGGGGCTGAATAGTAGGAAGCGGTTTGTAGGCAGATGATAGGTATTCTTGTCCTTGTCAATCAGATCGGCATAAGCTTCATTCAAGGCAGTGATAATGCCCAGAATCAGTTCTCCGTGATTGTAAAAAGCTACTACACTGCCGGTCTGAATTGAAATCATACTTCTCTACTTTATGTAATAATGGTGCCCCAGAGATGAATCGAACATCCGACCAACGGTTTAGGAAACCGGCGCTCTATCCCCTGAGCTACTGGGGCACACCGTTTCCACGATTGGCAAAGCGCTATTTCTGTCAAGCTTGGCTTTTCTTACGGTCACATAGGCAGTCTCAAGATACTTGACAATAAGACAGTCTGTTAAACAATGCTCCTCCGTGAGCTATGCTCACCCAAAACAGCTTAAAGGATATATACAATGAAGATAGCAATTGTCGGTGCCACTGGTGAAGTGGGCAGGATGATGATAAAATGCTTGGAGGAATTTGAGATTCCGGTAACGGAGCTTGATCTCTTTGCATCCCAGCGATCTACCGGGAAAGAACTCTTTTACAACGACCGTCCTTACAAGGTGCAAGAGCTAAAGAACTCAGCCTTGCTGGCGCATAGGGACTACGTGCTCTTCTCTGCAGGAGCGGGCGTTGCAAAGAGCTTTGCACCGATTGCAGCGGAAGCTTGTGATGTCGTAATCGATAATTCTTCAGCTTTCCGCAAGGAAGAGAGCCTGCCTTTGGTCGTGCCGGAAGTGAATGGAGACCTATTGGGAGGATATTCCGGAATAGTGGCGAATCCAAATTGTTCCACCATCCAGATTATCATACCCCTGGCTGTTCTTGACAAGCTTTTTGGCCTGAAGAAGCTGATTGTCTCCACTTACCAATCTGTTTCAGGGAGCGGTAACAACGGGATTCAAGCCTTGATGCAACAGCGTAGGGGAGAGACGGATAAAGGTATCTATCCCGAGATCATAGACCTCAACGTAATTCCCCAGATTGGGGCATTCCTCGATGACGGCTATTCCCAGGAAGAAGAAAAGATGCACCACGAATCACGCAAGATACTGCGTTTGCCAGGCCTGGAAGTCTCTGCCACTTGTGTAAGAGTACCTGTTGTCTATGGACATTCAGTCTCCGTCTATGCGGAATTCAGAGACAAGGTAGATTTCGCAAAAGCAGAGGAAGCTCTTCAGAGTGCGGATTCAGTAATCTACAATCCTTACTCCTATATGACTCCCTTGGGTTTGGGCTCATCAAACGACAGCTTTGTCTCGCGCTTGCGTCCAGGAACCGACGAGCACTCTTTATGCTTCTGGAATGTGGCTAATAATGTTCGCTTGGGAGCAGCTACCAATGCAGTAAGAATCCTCAAACAGCACGCGATACAGGCAGGTAGGCTCTGATGCCCTGGGACCTGGCTCAGATACACAGGGATCTGCATCAGATACCGGAGCTTGCTTTTGAAGAAGCCAATACTTCTGCCTATATCCTGGGAAAACTCTCAGAGCTTAAAGGTATCAGTATCCACCGTTTTCAAAACAGCCACGGCATTCTGGTGGAATACAGCCACGGCAGTGGAGCTTACAAACTCTTTCGCGCGGATATGGATGCTTTGCCGATTATGGAGACTACGGCTTGCGAGTATCAATCAACCAATCCCGGGATGATGCACGCCTGTGGTCACGACATCCACATGACCATCCTGCTAGGTTTTATTGAGAGGATCTGCACAACTCAGCCTGCACAGAACCTGCTCTTTCTGTTCCAACCTGCGGAGGAAGGCAAAGGTGGGGCACAGTCCATTCTGGCAGAGGGCTTGATCCAGAGCTATGAGATTGCCAGAGTCTATGCTCTCCACGTTGCCAGCGGAATGCCGGTCGGAACCGTCTCCAGTCGTCCAGGAATCTTCTTTGGCATACCTCAGGAATTTGATGTGAGCTTCCGAGGTAAATCAGCTCACGCCGCCTATCCGGAGAAAGGGATCAACGCTCTGGATGCCGGGCTTGCCTTTATCTCCCTGATGAATAGCGATATGGATGATCTGAAGGCTGAACACCGGGTGATTTTTCACATCGGAAAGCTGGATGCCGGAACGATCCGTAATGTCGTGCCCGATTTCTGCAAGATCGAGGGGACCCATCGCAGTCTCGAACGCGATGCACACGCAGCCATGAATGGTTTTATCCGCGATAATGCCCGTCTTGCTGCTGATCAGACGGGTGCAAGTGCCGAGATCGATCTGCTTTGCAGCTATGATCCGGTGGTAAACAATCACGAGCTTGCCGAAAAGCTACCCGGTATCTGCGAAAAGCTTGGTATAGCCTATGTATTGGCTGATCCAGCCATGACCGGTGAGGATTTTGGATTCTTTACAACCATGTATCCGGGTCTGCTCTTCTGGTTGGGCAGCGGCTCGGATTACCCCCTGCATTCTGACAAGTTTCTACCCGATCCCGATTGTATTGAACAAGGCATCAGGGTTTTTGAAGCCCTGGCCACCCAATAAAAAAAGCGCCACCCATAAAGTGGCGCTTCTTATATATATATAGATTTATCTCAGATTTTGATCCACATACTGGGTCAGTTTCCCCAGACAATTCACATAAGAACCAAGCTCATTGTCGTACCATCCAAAGATCTTGGCATGAGTCACCGGCAGGCTGAGATCTTCCAAGGAATTCAATCCTGAACTCTGCAAAATCTCCTTTGGCAGGCTGAGGAAGCCAGTCCTGGTATGAGTTTCGTGAGCTTCCAAGGTGATTGCTGCCAATGATCCGATCAGATCGGCAGAGACATTTTGCCTTTCGCTATAGATGAGCAGGTCTTTCTGGCTGCCCAAAGAAGCTTCTTTGTAAATACCATTCAAGAAAGCTCTGCTTACGGTCGGTTCTCCAGCGGCATCGAGCTGAGAGTGGAAAGTGATATTGAGGATGATTAGCGAGACTGTGCTGGTGGGCACCCGCACCGAATCTGCCATAAAGCCAATCTGCGAAATCTGCGGCATCACCTGTTCCAAAGTCTTGGCCGCACCGGTCGTGGAGAGGATGATATTATTCAGGACGCTACGGTTCTTGCGCAGATCACTTGCTCCGGCAGATGGAACACTATCCAAAATGCTTTGGGTATTGGTGGTGGCGTGGATTGTGGACATCGAAGCCGTAACGATTTGTCTGGTGGCATGATGTTCAAAGAGTGGCTTCATCATATGTGCCAGCCCTGTAGTAGTACAGGATGCAGCCGATATGATCTGATCTTTTAGAGGATCAAACTTGGTGTGGTTGATGCCATAGATCAGTGTAGTGGCGTCATCAGCACTTTTACGCGCCGGATCTTTGAATTTGAAGGGAGCCGATACGATCACTTTTTGTGCGCCTGCTTCGATATGGCCCCGCACGCTTCCCTTGGGATTATCAACTTCAGCACCCGGATCGAGGAAAGTCCCAGTGCAATCGACCACTATCCTCACCCCTTCGGATGCCCAGTTGATGTCCTTGGGATTACGTGCTTTACGCAGGATTTTAATCGGTATGCCATCTACGGATATGATCGGAACATTGGCATCGACCACCTTGATCTCAGCCTTTCTGCCGGTCATTCCATAGAGGAATTTGTGAAGCGAGCCATAGGTGCTATCGGTCTCGATTACCTGAATCAGATCATCGAGAGTTTTCCCTACTTCTCGGCCGCAATTCACTACGTAAGCTTCGAAGTGCCCAAGCATCAATTGATACCACAGATTGAGCTTCCCTATCCTACCCAGGCCGTTAATGCCCAGTAGGTTTTTGTTCAGCATGACAGTGTCCATTTCAGGTCTCCTGTATCTATTTTATTGTTTTAATCAATTCAAGCCGGCAGGCTGGATCAACAATCGTTCACTCAAAGCCGGATAATCCGACTTAAAAGTAAGCAGAAAAAAAGTCAAGCAGCAAATTTGCCGGTGGTGACTAGGAGATACCATTACCACAGAGAAGGCGAAGAAAAGGGGAGATATAATCCAAACAATCCCCTATCATTCCTGCGAAGGAGACTGTGTGAAAACTCCTAAGCAGTCATATGGTTATTCG
>CAYSSP010000003.1:0-107865 GCA_964433815.1 uncultured Candidatus Cloacimonadota bacterium | reverse complement strand
TCTGCCATCAGAAAGAGAGAGAAGTATTGTATGTGTTTTCACACAGTCTCGAAGGTAGGAAACCAATCAAACTGCGCGTAGCGCATTCCTATCGCTTCTGTTCACTGTATTCTGTTCACTGTATTCACTTCTCGTAGCGCACACTCTGTTTTGACTTAAACAAATGCCACCACCATCTATATCTGAACTATACGTGTGGGTGCGTCACCCTGACGCACGGTTTTTCCTAGCGACAAGATGTCGCTCCAACTGCGCGTAGCGCCCAGCGCACCCTCTGTGGTAAAAAACCCTCCTTTACTCCTTGTTAAATCAATTTCCACTGCATTCTTCCAAGGGGTCTACAGCATATCACCAGCAATTCAAGTCGAAATCACCTCGAACGTGGTTCGACTTGATTTGCTCTTGATCTGCTCTTGATATCGGGAAGACCATTCTGCGCAGCATTGGCAACGGATAGTCCGGTAATGGCTATGGACTGCAGCATAAGCAGAAGTCTCTCTCACAGACCTACCCGGCTGTAGAATTATTTCACCTCCAAAACTGCCTTTTTCTAGCTGAAATGATCCTATCAATATTGATGATTATCCTATCTAAGAAGAGCGATAAAAGCCCATTACATCAATCACGCAAACAAAGAGTAAACAAAACACTCTTATACAAATCGGATGTGAATAATCTTGATTGTCAACAAGCTCTCGAAAGCGAAATTAATTCTTGACAGCAGAATAGCCCCCCATATTTCTTGGGTCGAGTGAGAAAAATGAGTAGTGCAGCCCTGTGTGAGACGTTGGCTATATCGGTGATAACGTGTAGTGAATGAAGGCTTTGCCCCTATAGCTCAGGTGAGAGGCCACCTGACAATAACGCCCGAGCAACCTGCCACCCATCCTTCAAACTCGTTCAAAGACACGCGAATTTATTCAGTTGTATAAGGACGAAAACGGGAAACCGCTTTCAGTAGGCGAGCCGGAATTTCCGACTCTTAACAAAAATGAAGGAGAAAACTTGACGCAAGAGACCAGTCGTTTCTGTTCTTTACCGCAGGATCGGTGCAGATTGGCGCGTAACCGGCTGTATGGCTCCGATGTGGCAATCAGAAAGCAAAGGGATGATAGGCTATTAGGTAATTTTTCCCCGCTTCCACAGAAAGACTGATCTCATTGTTTCCCTAAGGAGGAATAATGAGTCGAACCCGTAATTCTCTTTTGTTCCTGGTAATGTTACTGGGAATCTGTATGATGTGGGCTGCTACGATCAATGTCCCGGCGGATTATACTACGATCCAGGCAGCCATTGATGTGGCCAATCCCGGAGATGTGATCGATGTGGCTGCTGGGACGTACTTAACAACGTCTCAGATAAACATCTATGAGAGTATCACAATTCAAGGGCAGGGTGCAGTGACTATCCAGGCAAATAATCCCAGCTGGGTCACAGACAATTCTGGAAAGCACTTTATTGGTATTTATGGCGGTACCGAGACGTCCCCTGTTACAATTTCAAACATCACTATGGATGGTAATGGCCAAAGTTGTGGTATTAATGCTTATAATAACGCTTACGGAGTATTAAATAGCGTAACAGTAACTAACAGTAGAAATGCCGCACTAATTGTGAATGGCTCCACTATAATAGCTACCAACCTGAATACTAGCGGTAATGCCTGGGGAGCAGTAAATGTTGATCCCGGTTCAGGTGTTACAGACCCATCTGTTTTCACATTAGTAAGTGGAGTTCTAAATGAAAACTATCAAATCTGGTCTGATGGAGCTAACGTAACATCGGAAGCAACAGTAACAGTCAATACTCCAGATGGTTACAGCAGATATTTTGTTGGCGATACTACAGTGAGTTATTGGACGAACAGAGCTTTAGAAAATTGTGCTACCATCACAAGTAATGACGAAACAAGAGTTTATCAGACCATCCAAGCAGCCATCGATGCAGCCGATCCGGGTGATGTGATAAATGTAGCCGCTGGTAACTACGATGAGCATGTGATAATAAACAAAGCTATATCTTTGTTGGGACCCAATGCCAATATCAGCGCTGTTGATGGAACTAGAGTTCCCGAAGCGGTTATTGGGCAGTACATTACTGTCAATAACGGTGCTGGGTTGAGCGACGTAATAATCGCGGGATTTGAGTTCAATGAGACAGATGCTTCGCACTCGATTATTATGATTGGGGGAAATACAGAAGATGTCCAGATTCTCAACAACCGCTTCATAAACATCCCTTGGAAAGCGATTTATACTGAAGCTGGTGCGAATGTAACCAACCTTGATATGATTATTTCCGGTAACCTGATCTCTGGAGTTTCAGGCACTAGTGAATCCGGGATCTACTTAATCAATCATACCGGTGGCACCATCAGCAATAACAAGATCGAGAATACTGTTTACGGTGGAATATTGATCAATACTTACTGCCATGGAATGACAATTTCAAACAACCAGATCTACAATGTTCCTCAACAAGGTTTGCAGCTTTCAGGTGATGTAGCTGATGTAACTGTATCTGGCAACATTATCGATCATGCCAACACAGCTGAGGTGTCTGACAAAGGTGGTATCAGGTTGTACGCTTCTGATTTCACCGGCACAGTAACAATATCCGGCAATACCATCAGCAACAGCTTCAATGGTATTGCTGTCAAGAATGCTGTTGGTGACCTTACAGGCATAGACATCAATATCCTAAACAATAATCTGGCGAACAATTCCAATGCCGGCGTATATATACCATCTACGTATGTTGGAACCATGAATGCTGAGTATAACTGGTGGGGAGACACAGACCCGAGCGACAATGTTTTAGGATCGGTAGATTTTGAACCATGGTGGCTTGATGTTAGCATGACCAGAGCCTCAAATGATACCGTGTTGAACTATACCCAAAATGAATGGTATTCTTCCATCCAAGCTGCCATTGATGCAGCCGATCCCGGTGATGTTATTGAGGTTGCTGCGGGCACGTACGATGTTACCAAGATCATCATAGACAAACCGCTGACTCTCAATGGCGCAAATGCCAATATTGCCTATGGCAGTCCTTTGAGAGGGCCTGAATCATTAGTCAGAGACCTTACTCGCTCAAACCAGCCGGTGTTTCTGGCTGCTTCGGACGGAGTGACAATCAACGGATTTGAAATCTCTGATCCATGGGGCAGCAGCGCGGTGGATGCTGGACTTACTGGTTACAACAACTGGACAGTGATATACAACTACATACACCATGTGGGTTCTTCGCGAGATTCACAGAACTCCTATGCCGTAAGATACAAGGTTGGAAGCGGCAATACATCTAATATAACCATTACAGATAATTACATATCTTATGTGGGAAACACAACCACAGCATTGGGACATTCCGGTGGCATCTGGTTTGGTGATAGCCTCTCAAACGGAGTAGTCAGCAATGTCCTGATTTCCCGGAATACGATCAAGTACATTCAATCCGCTGTTGCGGCGAAAGGCTCATGGGGTATCACCTTTGGGACAGGGTGGGGAACTGGCACAGGCTACATGAATGCTCCAGTTATCACCGACAATGTCATCACTGATTTGGCGGGTGGTTATACCCAGGCGATTGACCTTGAAGGCCCTTCTCCAAATGCAATTGTGACTGGCAATGTGATAAATAACTTGACGAGCCTGGTTCCCGACGGTTCTTGCGGATTGTTTATCGCTTCCAGCAACAATGAAGCAAGCACATTGAGTATCTATAACAACAAGTTCTCAAACATGGCATATGGAGTTTATAATGGCTATGCCATGGGAGTTGTCAATGCCACAAGAAACTACTGGGGACATGCCAGCGGACCTTTTAACACAACTACTAATTCAGACGGCCAGGGCTCGGCAGTTGGGGATCTGGTGAGCTACGATCCCTGGTATATCAGTAGTGATATGGATGAAACGGATTCGAATGCACCGGTGGAAAATATAACTCAGAATCTTTTCAGTTACACCATCCAAAGTGCGATCGACACTGCAGTAGAAAGTAATGTAATCGTTATCAACGGCGGAACTTACAACGAAAACCTGGTGATCGATACTCCTCTTACGCTGATGCCTTCGGGACGCGATCCGGTAGTTATCAATGGTACCGGTACTGGCTCAGTGATTACCGTTGCTGCTGATGGTGTGGAGATTACTGGTTTAACTATCCAGGGATCCGGTTCTGAATTAACCGATGCCGGAATTTACATCATGGCACACAACAACACGAACATCCATGGGAATGTGATTCAGAACAATGCCAGCGGTATTCTGCTTGCCGATGGCACGGGTAATCATTTTACCGCCAATGAGATTCATGATAATGCTCTTTATGGAATCGGTTTGGTTGCTGCGGTGGCAAATACCATTGATGATAACAACATCTATAATATTGGTTATGATGGTATTGCTCTGGAAAACCTGAATAAGCTTACCGAAGTAGAAGGTGACAAGATATTTGGTTCAGTGCTAAACACCATTTCTGAAAACGATGTTACTGCAGCCCAAGATGGCTTGTTCATCGGCTTCAATTGTGACAACAACGCTATCACAAACAACGTGTTTGAAGCTACTGAGAGTGCTGTTCATCTCTGGAGAGGCGGCAACCAAACTATCACCGGTAACACTCTTACCGGAGCGGAGATCGGCCTCAGATTGAAGGCAAGCAATGATAACACGATTCAGAATAATACTATCACAGGCAACGAGGTTGGCTTGAATACCGGAGGCACCTTGGATTATGGTCCTTCGGAAGACAACCTCATCATCCAAAACCGGATCTATGGCAATTCAGTCTATGGTGCTCAGACTCTGGAAGGAAGCCCTCTTGACCTGACCCGTAATTGGTGGGGAGATCCTGCCGGTCCTGCTGCCCCCGTAAGATATGGAAATGCCGTTACTACAAATGTTACTTACGATCCCTGGTGGATCAATGAAGAGATGACGATTCTCTCCACAGATGTGACTCTCAGTCTCTCCACTCCCGAGCATCTGGTAAAAGATCTGGAGACCCAGCCTTTTGCCGTTACCCTGGCTCAAGTGGAAGATCTGCGTGGCTTCAACGTCCAAATCAAGGTGCCCAAGATCGATTATGCGATTCCCACAAACTTCGCCATCGGTCCCAGTTTCGCTGCTGGGGATAACACTCTGTTTACCTTTGATAGCAGTGACAACGACTATTGGATGATCGATGTAACGGGATCTTATGATGGAGCTGCCAGTCTCGATGGTCCCAATCTGGTGCTCTTCACCTTTGATCTCACCACTCTGGCTGATGCCAGCAATCTGACAGGAAGCCAGATTGAGCTGCCTTTGGCACAAGTGCTGATGTACAATGAGATGAATCATTACATCCCTTGCGCCGGCACTACCGGTGAAATCGTGATCATTGACAGTGGCGAGCCTACAATGATACAGCAACCTGAAAACGCGATCGCTTATCCGAGCGGTATGCTGCTTACAGTGGATGCCGGTGGTTCAGGTCTCTTGGTGCGTCCTGTCTTTGAACTCACTATGACCGATGACTACGACCTCTCCTATGCACAGTATATGATCATTGCTGAAGATGCTACTGCACCTGACGCAATCAATCAATTCAGCCTGGCTATGCCCGCTATCGATGGCACTGCTACTACCGGTTATACCTGGCAGCTTCCTGAAACAGTGGATGATTTGGCCGATGGCCCGTGGACTGTGTATTTCATAGTTGTGGACGATGCCGGAAACTTCAGTATCTACGATTGGGATTTCGAGATTGATACCACCCTTCCTGCCACACCTCTGTGGACTAGCTGTCTGACCACGGTCGATGGAGCAAATTCTGTTGATTTGATCTGGACAGGTGATGCTGCGAAGTATGACATCTGGGTACTGAACTACGATGACCTCACATATGCCGGAGGTTATCCTCTCTACAATCCTGCAGCCTTTGGCACCCCTGCCATCCCTGCAGCACCCAATGCCTACAATCCTGCTGTGCAGAATGGCTGGACCAGAATCGAGAATGACCTAGTTGGCACTACCTATACCCACATACCCGCAGTCAGAGGCTACTATTACTACTATATCTTCGCAGAAGATCTTGCCGGTAATTACAGCCCTGTATCCGAGATGAGAGAATCGATCAGCTACTGGCCCGGCGATGTCAACGCGACTCCCGATGGCTTTGTCACTGCCGATGATATCACTCTCTTGGGTTCTGTCTGGGGACTTACCAATGCCAGTGGCTCATTCGTTGATACTTATGATGTAGGTCCTTCGATCGGCCGTCTGCGTCGTGGACGTCCCACCCCTGATGGCAGAATCAATATCGAAGACCTGATGATGTTCTCGATGAACTATATGAATACGAACTACACTGCATATCCCAGAAGCACAAACGACAGCAAGCCTGATCCTGTCCGTATCGATATCGAACAGGAGATCCTGGGCAATGAATTGATCGTAAGACTGATCCTTAGCGAGAACAATGGCCTTGTAAAGGGCTTGAACATCCCGCTCGAGATTGGCAGTGGACTGGAGCTGCAGAGCGTCACAGCCGGTACAATCTGGAACGAAGAGAGCATCCTGCTTCATACCAATGAGCAGGGCAAGGTCGAGCTTAGCGGCAGCAATCTGGTAGATTGCATTGCTGAAAATGGCCTTGTAGCTACGCTTAGCTTCAAGATCAGCGGTCAAAACACGGAGTTGGCTCTCAAACATATGATAGCCAGAGCCTTTGACAACAGTGACATCGAGATCATAGACAATCCTCAGGATGCTCCTTCAGGCGATGACGATCCCGAGATCATCATCCCTGCTACCAGCTTCCTGGGAGCGAACTACCCCAATCCCTTCAATCCTACCACGACCATCGGCTTTGGCTTGAATGAGTCTGGTAATGTGAAGATCTCTGTATTCAACAGCCGCGGTCAATTGGTCAGAACCCTGGTCAATGGCTCGATGCAGGCTGGAATGCACAATGTGGTTTGGAACGGTATGGACGATACTAACCGTCCTCTGGGCTCCGGCATCTACTTTATCAAGATGCAGACCCGTAACCTTGAACAGACCACCAGAGCCATAATGGTCAAATAAACTAATCGGTGAGCCCGGCTAAACGGTCGGGCTCACCACCTTTTTTACAGACGATGAAGAATTTTCGACGCACAAAGGAACTGAGGAAAGGGGATCTTGTGTGTCAACAATCTACAGGAGGTATTATGTTATACCGTGTTCGGAATCTAAGTCTATTTCTGGTATTGCTACTGGGAATCTTTTCAATGTGGGCTGCAACGATCAATGTCCCGGCGGATTATACTACGATCCAGGCGGCGATCAATGCAGCAACTGCGGGGGATGAAATTCAAGTAGGCCCCGGAACTTATACAGGTAATGTAGTGATTACGAAGAGCCTGACTCTGATATCTACAGATGGCGCTGCGACTACAATACTTGATGGTCTTGCCAGTGATCCCGGTCTTGGAACTATCCATATCAATACCGGAGTGAATAATCTAACCATTGGTACAACCAACCATGGCTTCCACGTAAAGGGTATTGATGGACCGGCGGGTCTTGAAAAGGCGGCAATCTATTTCCAGGGTGCCCAAAACAATGTATTGGTACAAGGCAATATCATCGAAGCCCGTGGTGATGCCGGTATGATGGGTGAGTCTGGAGGGGCTAACACCAATTTCACTATCGATAATAATATCATTACCGGCCAAACCTTCCTCGGCGACAATCCTGCCGGTGTTGGATTTAATGCTCAGTTTAATTTGCTAAACGTGCCAAGACAACTGGTTGTGTTTGGTGCTGGCGCCGGTACGGTAAATACCCAGAACTTTACCTTCACAAACAACGTACTTTCCGGTATAGCCGGTGGCATGAGCATTACTAATGATAGCGGTGCTCCCATAGCTCCGACACCTCAGGGAAATACACTGATGTCGTTGGAAATTGCCGGGACGTGTATAGTATCAAACAATACTTTCAGCGGTATCACTACCCGTTATGCCGAAGCCCTCAGAATGAGAGCTTCCGGGGCCTACACCTTTAGTGGTAATGTCTTCAATGGCACTTATCCCGTGATAGCTACGGCAGCAACAACTACCCCTGCCATAGGTATAGCAAGAATCAGCGATCTCCTGGCGACCAGCACATTCACCAAATATGCTGTTGTACGTTCCGGTGGAGCGCTTGCGGTAGCAACTATTTTCCCGACAATTAATGGCGCGATTGCTTCTGCGGTAGCCGGACAAGAAGTGTATGTATCACCGGGAACCTTCAATGAATCCATACTAGTGAATAAGGCTATTACCGTCAATGGAGCTAATGGTGCTATCCTAGATGGCACCGGGTTGAATGTCGTTGCAGGCGTTTTGATAAAGTCAGGAAACGTAACTTTCAACAATATTGCTGTCGTAAACTTCTCCAAAAATGGAATTATTGTCGGTTACGAGGCCTCAACACCCGGCAATCTTCATAATGTAGCAATCACTAATTGTAAGATTGACAATATACAGCCTGGTGCTAGCGGTTTTGGATTATATGTTGGGTATGAATCCGAGGGCTTTAGTAACGGCAAGTTAACAACACATCTGGACTATTCTGGCTTGGTGATTGAAGGCAATGAGATTAGTAATACTAACGATGCTGCTCTCTGCCTGCAGTCTATTACCAGTACTTCCGGCACACCTCTATTGGTAACTAACAACTATATCCACGATGGAGACGCAAGCGGAATATGGATTGATGCTGCCAGAAACATCCTAATCGATGACAACATCGTCGATGGAAACTCATGGGGTTTCTTCTTCACAGGTGGCCATGCTGAAGGATGGTACTATACCCAGAATGGAACCTATGGGCCCAAGGATATTACCATTACGAACAACCAGATAATAAACAATAGCGGATTTGGAGTTGGTTTCTACAGTGGTTGGACATCTACTATCCATATTAATGACAACGTTATTGATGGGAGTCCTCAAAATTCTGGTGTAAGAAACTCGCTTTCACTAACTTTAGACGCTTCAAACAACTGGTGGGGTGATACAGATCCTAGCAATGATGTAAATGGCAACGTAAACTACGACCCTTGGTATACTAGCCAGACAATGTCCGATCTAGATTCTAATGCTCCGATCGAGAACGTTACACAAAACGAGTTCTTTACTACCATCCAGGCAGCCGTCAATGCGGCTACTCCTGAAGATGTGATCGTCATTGAGGGTGGTACCTATACCGAAAACCTGCTGCTCAACAAGAAGGTAACCTTACAGCCTGCCAACCGCGAGCCTATCATCCTCGATGGTGGCGGCGCAGGCTCAGTGATTACGATCACAGCCGATGGCGTGGAAGTTACCGGTATGACGATCCAGAATTCGGGATCAGGTCAGACAGATGCCGGAGTACTGATCAATCAGGCTTCAGATTGTAACATTCACGGCAACACTATTACCGGGAATGGAAATGGCACACTCACCATTTTGGGCGGATTGAACACGATTAGTAATAACACAGTAACAGCCAATGACTACTATGGTATTGCTTTCGTAGGTGCCTCCGGAAATACGATAGAACTCAACAACATTTCAGGTAATGGACTGGATGCTATAGCTATGATCAATGCGGAGGATCTCGGAGCTCCAACCGTGGTATCATCCGCAAATCATATAAAAACCAATACTATTACCAGCAACCGGGATGGCGTGTTCATCGGTGAGGGTTGCGCCGGTAATTTTGTAACAGATAACAACACGATCACCGCGGCGAGTATTGGCGTAAGCGTTTGGAGACCTTCCAATCAGGTTATTACAGGGAATACAATCTCCTCAAGCGCGACAGGTATCCGCTTGCTTGGATCCTCAAACAACGTAATAACAGGTAACAACATTACTGCCAATCAAATCGGCATGCTGGTTGATGCTAGCTGGCAGGCTGGAACATGGTATCCCAGCTTGAATAATGATATCCAAAACAACAGATTCATTGGTAATACCATGTATGCTATAGATGCTATTGATACCGAGTATGGACAGCAGCCTTCTATAGTTGCAGAACGCAACTACTGGGGCAGCCCCAGTGGTCCTGCAACCGGAGCTACCGGGAATAGAGTAGCCAATGTCGATTACGATCCCTGGTGGATAAACTACCCGATGACCATCCTCTCCACGGATGTAACGCTCAGCCTCTCCACTCCCGAACACCTTGTAAAAGACCTTGAGACCCAGCCCTTC
The DNA here is from genome assembly GCA_964433815.1 of uncultured Candidatus Cloacimonadota bacterium. Classification (GTDB taxonomy): domain Bacteria; phylum Cloacimonadota; class Cloacimonadia; order Cloacimonadales; family Cloacimonadaceae; genus PHBP01. The sequence continues at coordinate 97,640 of CAYSSP010000003.1, read as the reverse complement.
GCAGTGACCCTTGCCCAAGTGGAAGATCTGCGTGGCTTCAACGTCCAGATCAAGGTGCCCAAGGTTGACTATGCTATCCCCGCAAACATCGCCATCGGTCCCAGTTTTGCGGTTGGAGAAAACACACTGTTTACTTTTGATAGCAGTGACAACGACTATTGGATGATCGATGTAACTGGATCCTATGATGGCGCCGCCAGTCTCGACGGCCCCAATCTGGTGCTCTTCACATTCGATCTTACGACCCTGGAAAATGCCAGCAACCTGACGGGAAGTCAGATTGAGCTGCCTCTGGCCCAAGTACTGATGTATGATGAGATGAATCAATACATCCCTTGCGCCGGAACTACAGGCGAAATAGTCATTATCGACAGTGGCGAGCCTACTATGATGCAACAGCCGGAAAATGCAATTGCTTATCCCAGCGGAATGTTGCTTCATGTCGATCCTGCAGCTCCCACGACGCTGATCCGCCCCACCTTGAATTATACCTACTATGATGATTACAACTTGGATTACAGCAAGTATCTGATCTATCCTCTTGGTGGTATTGTTCCTGCGACAATAGCTGATTTCGCAACTGGTACTGATATGGATCCCATCGATAACGCCGATACTGCTGTTGCATGGCAATTACCCGAGATCATCAATACCTATGGCGATGGAACCTATGTCGTGTACTTCCTGATCGTCGATGATGCAGGAAATCTAAACGTAAATACCTGGAGCTTCGTAATAGACAAGAGTGCTCCGGATACACCTCTCTGGACGAGCTGTCTGACCACGATTGATGGAGCCAATTCCGTTGATTTGATCTGGACAGGCGATGCTGCGAAGTACGACATCTGGGTACTGAACTACGATGATCTGACCGATGCCGGAGGATATCCTCTCTACAATCCCGCAGCCTTTGGCACTCCTGCCATCCCTGCAGCACCCGTTGCCTACAATCCACTTCCTCAGAATGGCTGGACCAGAATCGAGAATGACCTCGTTGGCACTACCTATACCCATGCACCCGCAGTCAGAGGCTACTATTACTACTATATCTTCGCAGAAGATCTTGCCGGTAATTACAGCCCTGTATCCGAGCTGAGAGAATCGATCAGCTACTGGCCCGGCGATGTCAATGAGACACCCGATGGCTTGGTCAATTCTGATGATATCGTACTGCTTGGTAGCGTCTGGGGTCAAACCGCAGGCATCTCTACCTTTGACGTAGGTCCTTCGATTGGCCGTCTGCGCCGTGGACGTCCCACCCCTGATGGCAGAATCAATATCGAAGATCTGATGATGTTCTCGATGAACTATATGAATACGAACTACACTGCATATCCCAGAAGCACAAACGACAGCAAGCCTGATCCTGTCCGCATCGATATCGAACAGGAGATCCTGGGCAATGAACTGATCGTAAGACTGATCCTGAGTGAGAACAATGGCCTTGTAAAGGGTCTTAACATCCCGCTCGAGATTGGCAGCGGTCTGGAACTGCAGTCTGTTACAGCCGGTACGATCTGGGGCGAAGAGAGTGTCCTGCTTCATACCAATGAGCAAGGCAAGGTCGAGCTCAGCGGCAGCAATCTGACCGATTGCATCGCTGATAATGGCTTGGTCGCAACTCTTAGCTTTAAGATCAGTGGCCAAAACACAGAGCTGGCTCTCAAGCATATGATAGCAAGAGCTTTTGACAACAGTGACATCGAGATCATAGACAATCCTCAGGATGCTCCTTCAGGCGATGACGATCCCGAGATCATCATCCCTGCTACCAGCTTCCTGGGAGCGAACTACCCCAATCCCTTCAATCCTACCACGACCATCGGCTTTGGCTTGAATGAGTCTGGTAATGTGAAGATCTCTGTATTCAACAGCCGCGGTCAATTGGTCAGAACCCTGGTCAATGGCTCGATGCAGGCTGGAATGCACAATGTGGTTTGGAACGGTATGGACGATACTAACCGTCCTCTGGGCTCCGGCATCTACTTTATCAAGATGCAGACCCGTAACCTTGAACAGACCACCAGAGCCATAATGGTCAAATAAACTAATCGGTGAGCCCGGCTAAACGGTCGGGCTCACCACCCTTTATTATGAAAGAGAGATTACGAGCAGTCCTGTTGATAGCTTTGATGGCACTTGTTGCCGGGGGAGCTTTTGCGACTTCTCTAAGCTTAACGCCCAATCCTGCCACCCCTACTCAGGGGCAAAACTTCGTCGTCTCTCTCAATCTTGATACAGCTACTCAAACTCGAGGCTTTTCTATTAGATTTCGCTATGATACTTCGGTGATCAGCTATGTATCTGCTGCTCGCGGACCTCTCTTTAATGGACTCAGCGTTGGCTGGTGGAGGACTTTCAATGGTCTTCCCAATGAAGAGCCCGGTTATCTGCGGATCGAATGTATCATCTTTGGCGCCGGAGTCAGCGCAAACGGTCCCGGCAATCTGCTTAATATTACTTTTAATGCTGCTAACCAGGGTTATACAGGGATCGAGCTTTACAATATCAAGCTTTACGGGGCGGATGCCCTGCCTATGGCGAATGTAGCCTGGAACGACGGCAGCGTTATAATCGGCTCTGGAGCGAGCTATGCCAGCGCAATGGCACTACTGGAGGGTCCCTTCAATGGCTCCGGTATGGATTGTCTGCTCCAAAGCAAAATTCCGGTGTCTTCCCCTTTGGGCTCCTTTTCGGATAGCCTGAGAAGCATACCGGCTGATATGGTTGACTGGGTGCTATTGGAGCTAACTGATTCCCCGGGAGCTACAGCTCTATTCAGCCAGCCGATGATCCTTCATTCAAATGGCTCAATCACGTCGCCATACAAACCATATATCCTGATACCGGGTGCCTTAGCCCAGTCTTATTACATCAGGCTCAGACACCGCAATCACCAGGGCCTGTCCAGCTCAGTTCCGCTGCAGTTTGTATCCGGCGGTGCGGCTCCGGTTCACGATCTGAGGTCATCTTCAAACTTGTTTACGAGCTCCGGAGTAAAGAATATCTCCGGCAATCTCTGGGCTATGATCTCCGGCGATGCAAACAGTGATGGACAGATCAATCTGGCAGATCGCGATCTCTGGCTTTCCGATGCCGGAGCAAGCGGTTATCTGGCAGCAGATTTTGATCTGGATGGATTTGTCTATCCCAATGATATCGTTGAGTACTGGCATCTCAACGCTTATCCGCTCCTGCTTCCACCGCTTAATCCCGTGAATAGTTCCCTGCATTTCTCTACAGCCAATTTTAGCATATCCGAACAAGATAGTGAGCATCTCCTGAGCTTTGACCTGATGCTTGCAGCAGGCACGGCTGGAAGCAGTCTTGGCTCGGGTGCATTTGTTCTAAGCTACAATCCCCTTGTCTTTGGCACTAATCTCGCCGCTTCAGGCAATCTCAGCGTCACTGAGGGCAATCTCCTTAGTCCCCGGATCGATGACTATACCACTATCATCCGGGACTTTTCCGATACCAGCCTATTGGTAATTTTCGAATTTTCCGGCCTTACGGGGGCATCAGTGCCCCTATCGGCCACTCAGTTATATAGAATCAGCATCCCGATCCAGGGATTTGATCTTCCCGGCGGATTTGCTTTTGACCTCACAGTCATGCAAGCACAGCAGTATCAGGCAGATTACTTCAGCCGCTATAATCCCGTCACTGCTGCAGCAATCAACGAGATCATCCCCTCCAGCCCGGCGAATCTTACGCTCGCCCGGATAGAGGATTATATCGAGCTTAATTGGGCAGTAATGCCCGGCTATACATACAATGTCTATGGTTCCAGTCCGCTTGCTCCCTCCTGGCAGTTGCTTGCCAGCGAGCTTGAGACCGGCACCTGGATCGACTATCCAGCAAATGATATTAGATATTATAGAGTGACGGCCAATTCCGGTCGCCAATAAGTGTTTAGGATGTTTTATGGATACCTTACAAAGATCTAAATGCCGGGAAATTTTTAGGGGACCCGCGCGTTACATTATCCGGAGGAAACAATGAAACTAAAGTATGCTCTGGCAATGCTCTTTGCCATTCTCGCAATGGCAGCTATGGGCCAGAATGCCGCTCTCTACCTGGATGGCTCCGGGGATTACGCCAGTTTCCCGAATATGCTCAATGCAGGTATGGGCGGAGCAACCGGCTTTACCTTTGAGACCTGGATCAAACCGGCCAGTCTCGCCAATGGCAGTCCCATAGACAATTATCGCAATACGATAGTGGATTTTTCGATTACAGGAATAAATTCTGTCCTGGCAATGTATCTGAGGGAAGACGGTAAGATCCGTTTCGGCGGACGCAGCCGTAACCTCGATGCCTTCCAGGATGTCGTGACCGGTAGTCCGGTGGTGGTCACAGATACCTGGCAACACGTAGCGGGTGTGCTTGATTTTACCAACAAGAAGATCTTCCTGTATGTGGATGGTAACCTTGTGGCCTCCAAAGAGATTGGAGTCAATTTTACTAACAACACCTTTGCCACTACGGCAGGTGGTACCAAACTGATCGGCGCATCCATCGGGCTGAACGCGGATCACTTTTTCCATGGAGCTATTGAAGAGACTCGCTTCTGGACTACACCCCGCACTCAGCATGAAATCCAGGAGAATATGGACTATCCCGTAAGCACCCAGCCTTACCTGCTGGCTTACTGGAAGTATGACAATAATATGGAAGATAGCTCCGGTTATGGTTTCACCGGCTCAATCTTTGGCAATGCCAGCTATGGAGAGACCTTCCTTAGCGGGCTTTATATCTACGTTGTTCCTGTCTTCAGCGAAGTCTATGAAGATGACTATGTAGAGCTCGAAATCAGAGTGGAGGGATTCCAAGAGCCCCTACGGGCATACGAGATCAGCCTCAATTATGATACTCAATATCTCAGGCTGGAAGATCCCGGCGATATCCGTCCCGGTGACCTGCTCTCGGCTCACGGCCTTACCCAGCTCTTCAGTACCGGAGAGGGAGGCGAATTTACTGTCACAGAGTCTATCCTGGGTGTCAGCAGCGGAGCAACAGGCTCCGGAAGCCTCTTTATCATCAAGCTTAGGACTCTTGAACCTACAGACGATGCCGGAACTCCCTTTAATCTCGGTACTGCTATACTGAGAGGTCCTCTGAACGAAGATGTACTGGTAGCTGATCTGCTGGGTTCGACCATCGTTATCGAGGAACGCCCCCTGGAATCTCATATTATACCACTGCACACCGGCTGGAACCTCGTCTCAAGCTGGATAGTCCCTCAAGACAGCTCAATAGAAGCGGTCTTTGCCCAGCTAGTTACAGATGGATATCTGCAAAAAGTTCAGGATGAGTATGGTCAGTTCTACTTGTATGATTCAGTACAGGGATGGGTCAATACTATTGGGACTTTCTATAATACAGAGGGTTATTATGTGAAAGTAAATGCGGATTGTTTTCTGGTCGTTACCGGTCAGTTTGTGGAGTTACCACTGGTGGTTGATCTGCATGCCGGATGGAATCTGATACCTTATCCCTATACAAGCCCCGTATTGGGCATGAATATACTTCAGCCGCTGATAACTACGGACAATTTAAAGAAAGTACAAGATGAATACGCCAATCTGATCTTCAATGATAACGGAACCTGGGTAGATAACATTGGCGATTTTGAGTCTGGAGAAGGCTATAGCCTGAGAGTAGATACAGATTCTCAGATCGAATACACAGAAACCTTACCAATATTAGGCGGAACTGCATCCTATCCTGCTATGTACCGTTTTAGGCAGTCCGATAGTAGCGATAATAATAGATTAGATAGAAGGTAATGAGGAACTTATGAAAAAACACATCACCGCCATATTAATAGGGTTGTTGGCTATCGGATTATTACAGGCTGCGCACTTTGTACCGGCATGGCATGGTCAAGCACCATACCTGGGTATGAATTTCTTGATTCGCAGTGCTTTTGTTAATGGCAGCCCCTTGGTCCCGGGCGATGAAATTGCAGTCTTCGACGGAGATCTATTAGTCGGTGCCACCGTAATGGACAAGGTTACAATCGAAGAAAATGGCCTTTCATTCGTTACTGCCTCTATGGAAGGTGGTGACGTACCTGGTAGTGCAACAACTGGACACTTTGTTAAGTTCAAGGTCTGGGTACAGGCCACAAACACAGAGTACTCCTATCCGGAGATGTCCGTGTGGTTTGAGCCGATTGAAGGTGAGATTGTTACCACTTTTGAACCTCAAGGCACAGCAACAATCAAACGCCTTCAATACGACACTCCAACTGAAGACACAAGTATTACGGTTGGCCCCAATGCCTATGCACCCGTGCCATTGAATTACCAGGATGCTCATCTTTCGATCACATCGTTGGGAGCTTATTACTCACCAGTTCCTGTTCCTGCATATTACCCAAACTTTGTGACGACAGCCGGGGACATCAGAGTAATCTACATTGAGGAACCCCCGATTGGTGTTGGCTTTACAGGCACTGCCCCGGATGTTTACAGTCAGTTCCATTGGTATATCGATCCTGGTACAACAGGATTTACAACTTATCCCGGATACCCCATAACAATCCGTATCGATACGACCTATCTTCCCGGCTTTATTGATTGCAGCGAACTCAAAGTCTATAAACGCACTATCCACGGAACGCCTTTCTTTGAGGAATGCACCACCACTTGGACTGATCCTTATCTGGATGTATCGATTACTTCTTTCAGTGAGTTCATTCTGGCGGGTCCCTCCAGTTCAACCCTGCCAGTGGAGCTATCTTCATTCACTGCTTCTTTGACCGTCAGCAACTACGTCAGCCTCAATTGGATCACCCAATCCGAGACCGGGGTGGTTGGCTTTAAGGTCTATCGTTCCAATGAACAGGATCTCTCCACCGCCGAGGTAATATCTCCCTTGATTGAAGCTACCAATACATCCACCACACAGTCCTATGTCTATGTGGATACGGATCTTAGTCAGGATGGAACCTACTACTACTGGTTGGAGAATACCGATCTGGACGGTTCCAACGCTTTCTATGGCCCTGTCACGGTGAATTATACAATTACAGGTGGCAACCAGAATCCTCCTGCTATCCTCTTTGATGGTATTGGCAGCATATATCCCAATCCCTTCAATCCCACGACTAATATCAGCTATGGCTTAAAGAGCCAGGCAGATGTCGATATCTCAATCTACAACCTGCGTGGACAGCTAATCCGTCGCTTGTTTACCGGCAATCGCGAAGCCGGAGTCCACAAGGCTATCTGGGATGGCACCACGGACAATGGCAATGTCTGTAGCTCCGGGATCTATCTGGTTAAGATGAGCCTGGGCAGTCGCTCATTTTCTCAGCGAGTTATGCTGATGAAATAATCTCTCTGACCTACCCTGAAAGCCACGCCCCCCAGCGTGGCTTTCTTTTATACACAAAAAAACCCGGCCAAATAAGGCCGGGGGAATTTATCTATCAGGATTTGGATATTATCTGTGCTGAGGGGCGCGGGAGCGCTGCTGTTGACGGGGCTGATGATCTTCGCAATTAGCTTCAGGATTCTGCCTATTGCGCTGCTGTCCCATGCCGCCTTGTCCCATTTGGCAGCCCTGACCGCCTTGCATCCCACGGTGCTGTCTCATGCCGCCCTGCATCATCTGGCAGCCTTGGCCGTCTTGCATGCCACGGTGTTGTCTCATACCGCCTTGCATCATCGGGCAATTCTGTTCACCTTGATGGTTGCGGCGGGATTGCATCCTTTCCGGACGCTCTCTCATCTCAAACATTCTGCGAGCCATTACTTTCTGTTCTGCATCCAGCAGTCCCATCACAGCCTGCATATGGCTGATACGGGCTTCTTCAAACTGAGTCCTTTTGGTTCCCATCTGACGTACTATTGTCTTAGCCTGGTCAAAGTTATCCTCTGCCAAGGCGGATTTCAGATCGATCTTGAGGTTTTGGATCTCAGCATGGAAGGTGTTCTTGGCTTGCTGAAAGCGGTTGCGAAGCTCGGTCATACGGGCTTTCTGTTCTTCATTGAGGTTCATTCCGGAGCATTCACCCATCATTTCACCCCGATTCATACCGGGATTTTGGCGATGCATCATCATTTGGCGGTGCATAGGATTATGCTGGGGAGCAGCTTGGGGATTGTTTTGTTGGCTGCGCATATGAGTGCTGTGATCCATCGGCGGGGTATTCTGTTCCGCCTGCTGTGCGACGAGCATCACGCTCATCGTTACTAGGGCGAGGATTGTTATCATTATCTTAGTCATCATTTCTCCTTCTACGGTCTTCTGTTCTTTCTATTCTGCGGCGCAAGGCTTCCGCTCTGCGTCCGAAACGTTGTTCAGCTTCCTCTGCTGTCATCTTTTTACGGGCAGCTATCAGATCAGCCCCGAGAGTCCTCTCCAGGGCAGTTTGCTCGGTGAGTGATCGCGCTAATATCGTATTAATCTTGGCTTCATCGATGGGATCTTTGGCAAGCTCCTGCATCAGTTCCATCTTGGAACGGCGAAACTTCAGCCTAAGTTCGCGGGTTGCGGCACTATCCTCAAAGCGGCTGCCGTCGTCTGATCCACGGTCGGGACGACCCATAGGTCTGCCCTCGTCGCTTTTCATCCTGTCAATCCTATCCATATTGCGGAATCTTCCGCCGGGATGACCGGGAAAGGGCGGAGGAGCAGCTTTGCTCTTCAGAAAGATCATGGATCCCACAACTGCCAGGTTGAAGGCCAAAGATATCAATAGCAATATACTTGTAAGTCTTTTACTCATAAGTGACTCCGGTTTTTTCCGCACTGATATCGTCCAGAATGCTGTTTTCACCAAAACTATAGAGTTCGATGGTGCTGGGGAAGCTTCTGGTTTCAGTGCTTGCTGTGCTTACCCGGGCGCTTTCTTCGGACTGGGTAGCAACTATCTTGATACCCAAGAGGCTGCCCAGGAAGAGGCTGGAGATGATTGCCGCGGCGGCAGGAATCTGCCTCCAAAAGTTCACAACGACATGTTTGTGGACAAACTTAGGAGCCGAGACCTTGTCCATAATCTGCTTGTGGAGATCGCTTGGAAGCTCTGGAGCAGGAAAGTCTTGCAGCATCTTATCCAGCTTGGATTGTGCGTCCATAAAAAGCTGACATTCGGAGCATGAAGTAAGATGCAGATCAAGCCGATGCTTGTCGATTGGACGTAATTCATAGTCCAGACGGCGGATGATCAGTGATTGGGCATGTGTACATTTCATCGCTTCAACTCCTTGTCATTATTTAGTTCCATAGCTTATACTCCTTTGCCTCCGCTTTCCTGCATTAATTTCTTCCTGAGTATCTTTTTTGCTCTCACGCACAGGGATTCCACTGCCTTGACGGTCGTGCCGAGTTGCGAGGCGATTTCCTTGTAGCTCAGCTTCTCAAAGTATTGCAGGTGAATCACTCCCGCCAATTTGGGGGGCAGCTCTTTCATCGCTGCGTGCAGCGCAGAATAATCCGGCTCCTCCGGTTTGACCGGAGCTGCAAGATATTGAAAATCAGCCGGATCCTTTTCCACATAGCGTGCTTTGTTCTTGATAAAAGTGATCGATTTATTGTAAGCGATTTTATACATATAGGCCACAGCGCTGCTCTCATCGATGCTCTCGATGTGCTCAAAAAACGATATAAAAGCTGCCTGCGTTACATCCTGGGCATCCGTTTCATTACGGGTTAGATGCCAGATGTAATTGAATATCCGCTTCTCGTTTTTGCTGAGGAAATCCTCAAACCGCTCTCTTTTCATTAAATCTCCAGTCTATGATTCACCTGTCCTCAATGCCCATTTTTCTGCAAGTATTTTTTACCGGCCTAGCCCTCAAGCCTTTCCCCGGCATCGAGTTGTGAGCCTATCACAGATTCCAGAGCATTGATTCTTCTGGCAGGGGAAAGTGAATGGAAGGGCAGATGCTCCCTGATATGATAATCCACCAAGCCTATAAACAAATCAGATGCTTTCAGGCGATCCAAAGCTAACAGTGCAATCTGTCTGGTATCGTTTTTATTCCAATAGAGGCTGATTACATGAGCCAGCCGGTCCAGCCGGCAAATCTCCTCGTAAGTCATCGTATCACTCCGGAGCACTTTGTATGGTTCCTGCTCTTCCCAGATATAGCCCCTTTCCCGGGCGATCTTTTGCATGGGCGTATCCGGGAGAATCTTGAGCAGACCAAGCTGCAATTCTGCCGGTCTGATCTCCATAAGCTGATCCAGCGAGTCGATTACCCATTGATATGTATCCCCCGGCAGCCCGATCAACAAGTCGCAGTGCATCAGTATCTTGGTCTGATCCCGTAGCTTCAGCAGTTGCTCTTTGCCTTTCAGCCAGTCTGTTTTGCGTCCGCTGGCTTTTAGTGCCTCAGGATTACAGCTTTGGATGCCGATTTCAAAGCGGATTTTTCCCTCTTTGGCCTGCGCCAGGAGCCGGATATCTTCATCTGTAATCAGATCCGGATAGATCTCAAAGTGGCAGATACAGGCATCCTCCCGACCGATCAGATATTCCCAGATCCGATGAGCCAAGTCCTTGTTGATATTGAAGCTGCGATCCACAAACTTGAGGGTCTTGGGCTTCAGTGCGATCAAACTATCCAATTCGGAGTAGAGTTTGGCTATGTCGGTGGGATCAGTCGCATCAAAGCGGAATTCGCGGCGCTGATCCAGAGCCGATAGACAATAAACGCAGCCATAAGGACAGCCTCTTCCGGTCTCATAATAGACCAGTTTGCCTTCCAATTCGGCTTTATCCTCCTCCCGGTAGGGAAAGGGGATTTCTCTTAAGAGATAGTTCTCCGCCTCGATGCAATCCTCGTGTATCTGAAAGCCGGATTCCGCCAGACGCTTAAAGGCCAGTTCGCCGGGGCCTTTGATCAGAGTATATCTATGTGGTGCTTTCAGATAGGGAGCCTCTGGCCCACCCGCGATGATCTTGATCTGCGGTCTTAGGGCGGATATAGCACTTAGCAGGCGCTCCAGATAAGCTCTGTTCCAGATATAGACCGAAGCACAGAGAAGATCCGGCTTTTTGGTGATCAATTCATATAGGACATCGGAGAAATCATCTTTCAGAGTGCAATTGTAAATCTCTGTCTGATAGGGCAATGCCTCCAGCATCGCTCTCATGTAATAGAGCGAAAGAGAGCTGTGGGACCACGAACTGTTGACTGCCAAAAGTACTACTTTTCTCATAACGTAAAGCTTCACAAGGCTGTGTTTTCTGTCAAGCGGGTAGATTTGGGAGAGGTGATGGCGGGGTAGGTAGGCAGGAATCTCCTAGCGATTTGCGCCATCCCTTCCTCTTGGATACCTTGGCGATCCTCAGGTGATGCCCGGGTAATCCCCGGGTGAACGCCCGGGAATCTCCAGACAGATACCCGACTTTTGCCCGCTGGCTCAAAAGGGGCTATAGGGTTGGTGACGTCCACGTCTCCAAAGACGCCGGATACAACGGTGAAAGGCATCAGCATAACTGGAGCGATCTGCGATCACTGTGGCAAATCAGGAGTTTGCCACCCCGGAAAGTGTAGTCGCGCTAAGAGATTCCTGCCTACACGACTCAACAAAGCTGGCGCTTTGTTGAGTCGTTCGCAGGAATGACGGAGGGGGGCAGGCTATGAGGTAGGCTGCAGGAATGACTGAGGGGGTACAGGTTGGGAGACAGGTTTGAACAATGCGCAGCCAATCACTATTAACTTACTAACTGATTAACTATTAACTGCGCGAAGCACACAGCGCCTCTCGCTCTGCGCTCACCCCTCCAGCTTCTGGAGTTGCTCCCGGGTTATTTCGATATAGTAGCTGGCATCACAGCGGGTAAAGAGCTCCAGCGCTCGTTCCAGTTTGGCTTTGGCATCAGAAGCTTGAGAGGTCTCCAGATCGATCATGGCAAGGTTGAACCAGGCTCTGCCGCTGCCGTCCAGATCGCCCACCTCTGTCAGAATCTCCAGTTGTTTATAGTAAAAGTCCCGAGCTCTATCCCAGTCACCGTCCATCTTTGCGATATTGCCAAGATTACCAAAGGTATGTGCTTTGCCTTCACGATCGTTGATCCGCAGCTGCAACTGCAGATTTGCTTCGTAAGTAGCTTTTGCTTCGTGATATAGACAACGCTTGAAGTAGTTGTCACCGATGGCATCGTAGCAGAATGACTTACCACTTTCATCGTGGATTCGCTCCGCGATTTCCAGGGATTGGCGGAAACAAGCAAGCGCTTCATCGTGTTGATCCAGATAGGAATGCAACTCGCCAATGTCGTAGATGATGATGGATTCCTGCATCAGGTTTCCGATGTGTCGTGCCACGATCAGGCTTTTCTCATAAGCTTTTTGGGCAGATTCATAGTCACCGCGGTTGCGGTGGAAGGTGCCGATATTGAGCAGGGCTTTGGAATAGCCGTTGCGGTCACCGCTGCGTTCGGCGATCTCCAGGGCTTGTTGATAAAGCTTGAGTGCGGCATCCTTTTTCCCTTGGCGAAATAGCGCGTTACCCATTCCGGAGGCGGCGATGCGTTTGCCAATGGGATCGTTAAGTTTATCCGCCAAAATGGACTTAAGATTATAATATTTATAACCGTTACGATAGTCACCCTGATTGTTGAAGAACTGCGCGATCACTCCGCTGAGGCGGTTTTGTTCGTTGGGCTGACCCTTTAGTTCGTCAAAGAGCGGGATGGCGCGGGAGCGGAATTCCTCGGTTTTTCCCTGTGCTGCCAGCATTTCCAGGTATTGCATTTCCAAATGGTTCTTGATGGCTGGATTGCTGATTTCAGGTAGCTTGGCGGTGGCAAATTCCGCCAGCTCCGGGAAGCGTGAGCTGTTGCTATAATACATTGCCCACAGCGCATAATAGCGGTCTCTAAGCAGTCCTGGACGAGCTTCCAGTTCCCGCAGGGCTTCGAGCTCGAGGGCAGCATTATCGTTCTCTGCCAGGCTCAGCATAATCTCTGCTATATAAAGCTTTGCGGAGATCAGCTCTTCGTTATCTGTCGTATATTGAGCCAGCATCTGCCAGTAGAGCTTGCTCAGTTCCAAAGCGCCGGAGCTGTAGTATTGCTTGGCCAGGAAGAGGCTCCACTTGCGGATCAGTGTGGCATCCCCGGTGCGAATATAGTGCGCAGCCGCGAGTTCCAAAGCCTTGGGATCATCTTGCCGAGCTTCATAATAAGCGCCCAAGCTCTTATGATAGGTGATCTTGTCGGCAAGCAGGATGCTATTGTAAATGCTATCTTTGAGGAGCGGATTGCTAAAGTCATGCACAGGCTCCGGACGCAGATCCACCTGCTCCAGAATCCCTTGCATGGCAGATTCTTCCATCAGCTTGTCAGCCTTGTCCAGGCCGAAAGCCTCATGGAGATCAGAGGCAGTGAAGGGTGTGGCATAGATGGCAGCCAGGGAGAGAACTTTTTGCAAAGGAGCAGCTTGCGCATTGTAAGTGGCGATTAGCAGGTTTTCAAGGCGGTCCGGGATCAAGCCCCGAGCCTTGAGAGAGTGAATCTCATTGGGCGTAATCAGATCAGTGGCAGCGGGATAGACTGCTTGGATCTGCTTCAGGATCTCGGTCAGGAAACGGGCATTGCCCTCGCTGAGCGCGTGGAGCTCGCTCTTTACGGCATCTGTCGCCAGTGGCAGATAAGCGCTTACCAGTCTTCCCGCCTCCTCCGGCAGCAGCTTGGCAAGGGCGATCGTGCAATTGTGGATATAGTCATCGCTCTTCCAGATAAAATCTTGCTCACAGGTAACGATCACTTTGGCTGATGCGCTTAGATTACGCTTGATCAGCATTTTGATCAGCTCAAGCGATTGTGGATCGTAACCGTCGATGGGATCAATAGCCAGGCAGATATCCGGCGGATATATAGCAGCGAGGATATCAAAGAAAGTGTTGCGTGCCAGTTCGTATTCCGCTCGGGCTCGGGCAGGAGAGAGCTTTTCCGGGCTTAGCAGGTGACGCTTTATCAGCTCCGGATCGTAGGAGATCTGCTTTTCATCCATCCAGGTGCAGAATTCCTCAAATTGGAGGCTTAGTTTGTCGATGCCAAGTTTACGCCGGATAGAGTGGTAAAAGAAATCCAGCCTCAAGCTGCGGGTGTAGGGATCGGAATGGAAGATCTCAAAGCTGCGTCCGCTCTTTTCAAGTTGTTTGCACAAAAGCCAGGCGAGGTAACTTTTGCCGCTGCCGGAAGAGCCTTTGATAGTGATCAGGGCTTCAGATGAGGAATCGAGCAGTTCCCTGGCAGGCTCCAGCAAACTCTCCCGCAGGCAGAGCGGTCGGGTCTCAAAGCGCTGTTCATACTGTTTCCATTGCTCCGGTAATTCCTTTACCAGCTTATAGATGGCAATCTTGTCGCGAATGCCTTTGACCTCTGTTGTGGAGAGGAAGAGAGTTTCAAACTTTAGCTTGATACGGCTCTCGATTTCGCCGGACATACAGATCTGGCGGCTCTTGGCATAGCTCATCAGACGTGCTGCGATATTGACGGCATTGCCGATGATTCCGTATTCCCAGCGTTTGATCGCGCCAATCTGGCCCGTGTAGATATTGCTGTAATTGATCCCGATACGCAGTTCTACTCCGGGAGCTCTGATCTGCGTGATGCGGGTGGCGCAGATGAAGGCACGTTCGATATCATCCGGGTGAAGTATTGGAGCACCAAAGACTGGCAGGATCAGATAGCCTTTTTCAGTGTAGTCTATCTTGTTGATCACACCGCCGTATCGATCTACCATCCGCTGGATCTGGCGATAGGTGTGGTCGTATTGCCCCAGCTCAAAGTAATGGGAGCTTTCTGAGATAATACGGATGAAGATCACTGCCGCATTGCGTAGGCTTGCGGCAGGTGGTGCGCTGGATTGTCTCAGCACCTCAGGCAGGAAAGAGCGTGCGGGTAAGAGGTAACGCTTTCGCAATGGTGCTGCCACGGGAATCTGGTAGTCTATCTCGGGGAGGTCGCGGGTGATTCCGCTGCCCATATCGGCCAGTTCGTAAGCCCGGCTAATGGTTTTGCCATCCACATAGTAATCCAGGTGATAACGCGTATCGCCCACGATGTTCAGATTAACCGGACCCCAACACAGGCTGCCGTGCAGACTGAAGCTGATGTCGTAACTTTCCCGGAAGATGCCATCCAGTTCCACAGACCGGGCTTCTATTTGGTTGCAGGCGAGCTCGAGGGTTGCTTTGTCATTGGGTGTGATATGTGGGAAGAGGATCAGGCAGGAATCACCGCCAAATTTGAAGATCTCTCCTCCCAGAGGCTCGATGATCTGTTCTACTTCGCGATAGTGGCGGTTGATGATCTGAGTAACCAGTTCCACGCCATATCTGCCTTTTCGGCTGACAGCTTCGGTGATCTTGGTAAAACCTTTGATATCGAGAAAGACCACGCCTGCAAAGAGCTCCCTCCGATGGGGGAGAGAGCTCTTTGAGAGGCTTTGACAAAGCTCACGAACAGTGCGGGGTATATGTGCTGTTATTGCTCTGATCTCCTGATCTGGGGTGCAGGGCGACCATCTCCGCCGATTCTGGGATGGCTATTTAGATAAAGTTCCAGTTCAGAGCGGGTTCCGGCATAGCCCAGCACGATGTAGAATCCTTTATCGGCAAGTGCACCACCCTGATGGATGAACTGAGTAAGGGGTGCCTCGGTAAGACCAAGGAAATCGAAGTAGCCATTTGGATCATCACTGCCGTAAACGATGTAGTAATTCACAAAGACCGGCTCACCATTGACTGTCTGGTTCACCGGATTCCAGTTTAAGACGATATTGCTTTGTGCCTGTACCAGCTCTTGGATCACAGGAGCTTGCAATAGCTGATCCTGCACCACGATAGCTGCTTGGTAGATCACTTCATCGATCAGGCTGCCTGTCTGCATCTTGAGACGCAGGCTGTAGATGCCGGGCTGGTTGAAAGTATGGGTCCAGTCTCTGCTGGTGGCGTCGATTTCCAGATCGTTATTTAGATCCCAGTTTACCACCGTAAGCTGGAGGTTGTCATGTCCCCAGGATTCATTGACAAAGTGGACAGTGGTGCCGGTGGTGACAAAGCGGTAGTCACTGCTCATGGCTGCTCTATGCAGATATGAATATGCTCCCATATCCGTCCTTGAGCCATCTTCATCATCCGGCAGCATCGGATCACCCCTGTCAATACAAGGGCTCTGCGAGGTGAGCAGGAAGTTATCCTGAGCAGTATCCAGGAAAGCCGGATACTGGTTGAGATTGCCTACACCCGGGAAAATGAGTCCTGGAGAGTAAATATCGCTGTATGAAGCTTCAATTGTACTGCTTAAGCTTACAAAGGGCTGCTGGATAGGAGCGACAGCCCAGCCGATATTCGAATTGAAACGGACATCAGAATTGTATGCAGCCACCAGAACCGGGTAGTTGTAGATGGTATTGTTCTGAAGTCTGGCAAAGCTGCTGTTTAGTATGTCAAAAGCTCTGAAAGTCCAGAGAGGAAACTGCTGGATGATATCCGGATCGAGGCTGAAGACTTGCTTCCTGATAATGGTCTGCGGATTGAGAGAGTTAGCCCGAATACCTGTCCCGCAGTTCTTTATGAAGTTTCGTCCCAGCTTGGTTTGGTTGCCTGGTGCGATCACAATTCCGGTCAAAGCACCTCTGATATCGCAATCCTGCAAGGTGCCTGCTACTCCACTGCCAAGGTAGATACCAACGTTTTCCACGCGCTGTGTCTCGCTGGAATTCCTTACCCTGATATTGGTAAGCGTAGGCTTAGCCGTTTCTCTGGAGGTGTTTTGAATATAGATGGATGTTGTGCAGCCTCCGATGGAGTCGTTTTCCACCAGCACTCTGCCCAGATTAAAGAGCTTGAGCCCCACTTTTTCGCTGCGTTGCGTCTCGCTGGAGTTTCTTACCCGGATATTGGTAAGCGTAGGCGTAGTAGCGGTACGTGAATCGGGTCCGCTCTTGTCATAGAGCAAAGCAACACTGCAATTCTCCGTGATTACATCATCCACCGTGGCGATTACGTGTCCTGAAAAGACCAAGCCATAATCGTCCGTGCGAAGGGTTTCGCTGGAGTTTCTGACTCTGATATTGGTAAGAGTCGGGGTTGATTCCGCTCTGATATCGCTACCTGTAATCATTATACCGGTACCCAGATCAACGGTCTCTATCTCCGAGAGGATTATGGCAGGGATGTCCGTGATCAGCAGTCCTGTCGAAGGAGTTCTCTGCGTCTCGCTGGAATTACGCACCCGGATATTGGTGAGCGTGGGCGTATCCCTCAGGTTAACGGGAGCAGCAGCGCCGCTGTAATCTATACCTACAGTCATCCAATCGATCTCGATATCCTCCAATTCCGGCTGTACCGCACCCCGGATCAGAATACCGGTGGTGTTTACGCGTTGTGTCTCGCTGGAATTACGTACGCGGATATTGGTAAGCGTCGGCGTGGCTGTTTCCCGATCGTAGTTTTCTATCTTGATAGCAGTACCAAAATTCTCTATCTCGGCATCTTCGATCACGGGGTTGCCACCGCCCATTACTTCAATTCCAGTATAATCTGTAAGATCCCGCTGAGTCTCATTGGAATTACGCACCCGGATATTGGTAAGGGTAGGGCTATTACGATTTGTTCCGCCGTTAATCCTGATTCCCGTACGGTAGTTGGAGATCCTGATATTATTCAGCAGTGAGGAGCTGTTTCCGATCCGAAGCCCCTCCCCTTCAATGATACTGGTTGTATCGCTGGTAGCTATTTCCAGTCCGGTAAGCTGTGGCGAAGAGCCATCGATCACCAGCGGATTCTCAGCATCAAGGATATTACAATTGAGCAGGTTTGCTCCACCTGAGCCTGGTCCAAAGATCATTCCGCCCCAGAATCCGCCACCTTGCGGAGGTCTGAAGCTGGCACCCGTTGCTTGCAAGGTTCCCAAAACAGGGATAGGTTCCGGAGCCAGGAAGATCACTTCCACTCCCGGATTCACGACCACCGGCTGATCCACCGGGAAGTTCAAGCCACCCATTATATTGTAAGGCGATTGCTCGATTACCATCACAGGAGGCAGCACTGTTGTCGTATCGATCGCCGTACCTGTCATCGTAAACATATCCTGGATCAAGGCCGTGGCAGATTCTCCCGATTCAAGGTTGCCCAGGGTGAGTCTTACGCTGTATGTACCTGAGTTGTAATACACATGGGAGGGATTCTGCAGGTCGCTGTCAGTAAGCCCGTCATTTTCAAAATCCCAGTGCCACCAATCCGGATTACCAAGGGTATTATCAAAGAATGGCACCGTCTGTCCGCAGAGATAGTAGTTGCCGTTGTCGGTGCCAAAGTTCACGGTGAAATGTTCCAATGCCGTGATGGTAAACGTCCCGGTTGCCACGGCTCTCCCGACGTGATCACTAAAGGTGATGTTGATAGTTGCCGAGCCAAAGAGATCGGGTGTATAGTGGAAGGTCGCAGTCAGATGCCCGGGCCAGCCGGGATTGTACTCACTTATCATATCATGGTTTATGGGGGCAACCTGTACCATATTAATACTCAGCTCGCTGTCCGGATTATCCGGATCTTCCACATATTGGCTAAAGTCTATGGTATAGTGCGAATTGCGAATAAAGTAGAAATTGGCAGGGAGATTGAGGATGGGTGCATCATTCACCGGTAAAACTGTCACGGTATAGGTCTTGCTGACCATTGAGCCATAGGGATCTATCGCGGTGATAGTGATGTTCTCTGTGCCAAACCAGTTTGAAGCGGGTGTAAGCACACAAGTCCAGGGAAGGACAATCTGAGCACTGATATGCTGGCTGGAATCCGCCAAATAAGTAAGAGGATCATTATCCGGATCGCTAAACACATAGCGTAACATCAGGCTATAATTATTGTCCTCATTAAAGCTGAGAGTAGTAGCAGGGTCGATCACCACAGGTGCATCATTGGTGACAGTAATATAATCGTATTTGGTGAGTTTATTGGAGTTTCCGGTATTGCTCAACACAGTTAAGGATACTGTGTACACGCCCGGAGTATTGTACGTGTAGAGAGGATTTCGTACCATTGCATCGGTAAATCCATCTCCATTCATATCCCAGGTCCATTGGCTTACAAAGCTCAGTGTATCACCCGGGGCAAAGCGCGTCTGATCCGTAAACAGGATCTCGCTACCGGCGTGGATGGTCGTATCGCTTGCCGCAAAGAAAGCCCTTATTGGCAGATAAGTGACCGTGAGATCAACGTTCCAATAGACATCTGCTCCCGTGGTTTGATTGGTAATGATTCTTACATCCCAGCCATAATTTCCAGGTAGTAGATCCTGAGTACTTATATGCATGGGGATTGTCATCGAATCGCCGGGGGCAAGGGTCTGCATCGCAACACTCTTGCCACCAATAAGATCAGACCAGCCAAACCAGAGCCAATCCGGCAGTTCATCATCGGCAATTTCAAAGGTGAGTACTCCATCGCCCCGATTACTAAAACTGATTGCTTCCTGATAGTAATCCAGCTCTGTCATGGTGTGAAAGTAGAAATCAGGATTTACACCGAGGACCGGCCCGGTCGGCCCAGCTTCACATATACCGGAAAGCGGTATATTGTGCGCATCATAGTTGAAGTCGATTACAGTCAGCGTTCCGGAGTAAGGTCCGGGACCGGGGGGAGTGAAGATTACATCGAAACTAACCGGTGTGTCATAGATAGCAAAGGGGGGACCGGGATTACAAAAGTAAGAAAATCCAGTACCGGAGACTACGATAGTTTGTATCCCGTTGGTATAGGTAAAGGGATCGGAATTTGTAACTGTTACAGGGATCTGCGTGTTGATACCTGTGGCTACAGTGCCGAAATTTATCGGATCGGGTGAGATAACGAGCCCTTGACTCCACAAGTATATAGGAATGACCACCATCAGAGCTATAAATAAAAAGGATATTCTGTGAGACATAATTACCTCCTCTCTGCTATCCTCTTATGCAAAATCTGCTATATTCAACTCCTTGTAAACAAAGCATCGCTTTCATAGTTTACGATTCTATCTTGGTCGTAGATATTTGGATGTCAAGTGAATTTGCAATTGACAAATATCCTTGGCGGGCAGAGCTTTCACTTTGTCTCTATGAGGTGATTCAAAGGTATCAGTAATAAGATTGTCAGAGGACGTATATGAATCGTAATCCTTTGCGGAATATAGTCACTGCACAAGAGCAGAATGCGCTGCTCTATCTCTCTATGATCATGCTTTTGGGGCTGGGGTTACAGCTTTTTGCCTGGAATCCGGGTATCCGGGATAATGATTTGGCAACGGCAGACAGCCTGCAGGCAGCAACAGAGACCGATCTGGAGATCAAAATTGACATACGTACAGCTCCCAAAGCTGAATTGATCCTGCTTCCAGGTATCGGCGAAACTCGTGCCGATGCCATTATTGCCTACAGAACTGCGCATCCCTTCACCTCAGTCAATCAGATTATGGACGTAAAAGGTATAGGACCAAAGACTTATCAAAACATGCTGTCCATGCTTGTACTGTTTGGAGATAGTGCTGCACCCGTCGAGGAAGCCCCGGGCACCCGCTCCCGTCGTCAGACCGAGGAGCGTCCGGCAGCCTTCACCGGCATGGTAAATATCAATACAGCCAGCCTCGAAATCCTCTGTTCCCTGGAAGGAATCGGCGAAGTAAAAGCACGTGCCATAATGGATTACAGGGCTGAGCACGGTCCCTTTACCACCGTTGATGAGATCACTCAAGTACGCGGAATCGGAGCACGTACCTTGGAGAAGAACCGAGCACGTCTGACTGTTGAATAATCTCAACGAATCCTCGTCTTAATGAAAAATATACTGTAAAAAAGTTCCGAAGGGGCTAAACTCGATAGCAAAGTTCTTCACCCCCCTCTCTATCGGATTTTGTCATTTCAGGGCTTAGCGCTCCCCTTGGGTGAAGCCGTCAAGCTGAGAAGATCCTGCCGCGATCATGCCGCGTCCGCGGCATGATCGCGGCAGCAGCGCGGCAAGAGCGCGGCAGGATCCAAGCAGTGCCAATAGGGTGGGTTTTACGCAGAAAGCTGCGCTTTAATTAGTTACTTAGTTTACCACCACCAGTCATCATCGTCCCAATCATCGTCATCATCATCGCTGGGCTTGCTGCTCACTTCCCCTTCGGTAGCTACAAAGTAAATCAGGAAAGCATCGCCGGTGGAGCTGTAGTTACGGTATTTGTAGGCGTAGTAATTATCTTCGCTGAGGGTTGCAGTGATCAGAGCCGTATCATCCGTGGATGAATCGGCTGCAATCTCTCCGGCATCATTGGCATACCAATCCACATCCGCCTCTTCACGGCTGGTCTGGCGGGTAACTTTGATATCTACATCGGTGCTGTTGTTACTGCCAACTGCACCGATTTTCACTGTGGATTCGCCGGGCAGGGATAGCCCATAGACGCAACCATTTTCGCCGGAAGCCACCAAACCACCGCTAAAGGCAATAGTATTTGGCACAAAGTGATAGCTATTGCCGCTATCGGAATCCTTGCCGAAAGTCACCAGCTTGTTCATTGCCTGGCTAAAGAGATCGGCATGGTTGTTACTGCCGCTGCCGGGACTCATCAATCCGCAGATCAGGAAGGTGGCATCATCGCTGCTGTAATTTATTGCTTCTATACGATATACGCCATTGCTGGCGGGGGTGAAGGTAAGGAAGGAAGTGTCATCGGTGGAGGTGTCGGATTCCACCATAGTATCATCTTCATCGTAAACTTTTAGATCCAAATCATAAGCTTCATCATCGCCAAAGAGGAATATCTTGTAGGCTTTACCGCTTACGAGATCGTAACTCATGGATAGAGACTCATCTTCATCCACCCAACCCCCGAAGATAGCGGCATGCTGGTCAAACTGATAATTATCGCCGCGCAAACTTCTGGCGTAGTTGATAGCTTTCTGAGCTACTGGATTGAGATTATCAAAAACCGATGCTCCAAGGCTGAGCACTGTCAAGAGCAAAACAATAGATAAAACTGAGAGTTTCATAGGAATCTCCTTTTAGCTTATTCTCGATTACTTCTCAATAGATGCATACCATATTGATAGGTAATCGTTATAATACGATAAACTACCCTTAATCCATTGCCAAATCCAATCTGCCGGGACTGCCCCTTATGAGTCGTCGTAGTTGGTGAAAATTTTACACAGTCAATTGTATCGCGGGGGAGGAAGATAATGGCAGATAGCGGGAACTACAGCCCCAATTATGGGGAAAAGAGAACAGGCGATCCAAAGACCGCCTGTATCAATAAACGAGAAATTTGGGTTTCTTAGTCTTCTGTTACGACAAAATAAACCACAAAGGCATCACCTTCGGAGGCGTAGTTGCGGAACTTGATGGCATAGGAATCATCCGGGACTACATCACCATTGGCAAGGGCAGTATCATCGATGGAGCTATCCGCACAGACTTCTTCGTCGTCATCGGCATACCAATCGGTATCGACTTCACCACGGCTTTCTTGGCGGGTCATCTTGATATCGACATCAGTTGCATTATCACTGCCGACAGCAGCGACATAGACGGTTGCTTCAACGGGGAAACTTAGGTCATAAACGCAGCCGCTTTCCTCTTCGGCGATCACACCGCCGCTAAAGGTGATGGTATCCACGTAGAAATCGATGTCTTCGTCTTCATCGAGCGTAAGCCCAAAATTGATCATCTTGGTGAAGGCTTGGCTAAAGAGTTCGCCATCGTTGTTGGATTTATTGCCGGGAGCCATAATTCCGCAGAGCAGGAAGACATTGGCTTCGGATTCGTAGTTGATGGCTTCGACGCGGTAGATGCCATCCTGATCGGGAGTGAAATCCAAAAAGGCGGTCTCACCCACGGAAACATCGGATGCCAGCTCGGTGTCGTCTTCATCATAAACCTTGATATCGAGATCGACAGCATCTTCATCACCAAAGACGAACAATTTGTAAGTGCGTCCTTCCTGAAGATTGTAAGTCATAGAGATATTATTGTCTTCTGAGACCAGTCCACCGAAGATGGCGGCGTGGTGCTCGAATACATAGTTTTGGTTAGTTGAGAGATTGCGGGCATATTCGCCGGCGCTGGTGCTGATCGGAGCGAAATAATCGAATAACGAAGCTCCGCAGCTTGCTATCGCCAAGAGAATCACCAGTGTGATAACTGATCCTTTCATAATTTCTCCTTGCATTGCTTGGATTAAATCTCGATTTAGCATATAGTTACCGAGACTAATCCTATTTGTGATAGCATATCGCCTGCACTTGATCATTAGTCAAGCTATATTGCAGAAATTTTGCACAAATCTGCGATTATCGTAGCTTAGTTTTTTCAACAGGGGCGAGATCTCTCTTTTAGATTGACAAAATTGCCTTTGGTGAATTGGGTGATTGTAGTGAAAAACTATAGTGAAATGGGAGTTTTGCATGGAATCCGATGTCCTTAGCTACTTTATCCGCCTTGTCAAGATCGATAGTGAATCGAGAAATGAACGAGCCATTGCCGACGCGCTGATCCAAGATCTGAAAGAGCTTGGCGCAGAGGTCACCGAAGATCGCTGCTGCGAGAGCACTACCGGCAATGCCGGCAACCTGATTGCCCGTATCCCGGGCAGTGTGGACAAAGACCCTATCCTCTTCTGCGCACATATAGATACAGTTGTGCCGGGAGTGGGGGTAAAACCTCAGATTGTGGATGGTAAGGTCGTTACGGATGGCACGACAGTCCTGGGCGGGGACGATAAGAGCGGAGTGGCGGAAATCATTATGGGCATCAAGGCTATAAAAGATCAGGGCATCGAGCATGCACCTCTGGAGATTCTCTTTACGGTATCCGAAGAAGTAGGTTTACTGGGAGCCAAATGCTTTGACAAGAGCGGCTTGAAAGCTGCTTTTGGCTATGCGTTTGATACCCAGAATGTGGGAGATCTGGTGCTGGGAGCACCCTCCCAGAATTCCTTTGAACTGGTGATCAAAGGCAAGGAAGCACATGCCGGAGTCGAGCCCGAAAAGGGTATCAATGCAATCCGGGTGGCTTCTGAAGCGATAGCTGCCATGCCTTTGGGAAGAATAGATTTTGAGACTACCGCCAATGTCGGCACCATCTCCGGCGGAATGGCGACCAATATCGTGCCCAATAAAGTGCTGATCCACGGTGAAGCACGCAGTCATACCCAAGCCAAGCTGGATCAGGTTTGTTCCGATATCCGCAAGGCGGTGGAGACGGCTGTCGCAAAGCATCACAACGATCATGCCGCAGCCAGCTTTGAGCTTGAGATCGAGGCTGAATACAAAGCCTTCAGAATCAGCGAAGATGCGGAGCCGGTGGTGCTTGCCAAGCAAGCTCTCACCA
The DNA here is from genome assembly GCA_964433815.1 of uncultured Candidatus Cloacimonadota bacterium. Taxonomy (GTDB): domain Bacteria; phylum Cloacimonadota; class Cloacimonadia; order Cloacimonadales; family Cloacimonadaceae; genus PHBP01. Next base: position 73,316 of record CAYSSP010000003.1, on the reverse strand, counting down.
GCCTTGGGATCGAGCCCAGGACAGCGGTCGGCGGTGGTGGCAGCGATGCCAATATCATCAATGCGGCCGGCGTCCCGATGATCATCGTGGGCACGGGTATGATGCGTTATCACACGGTTAACGAATTTATCGCGATCAAGGATCTGGAAAACGGCACGGCCTTTGTAAGCAAGCTAATTCAGCTCTATTCGGAAGCAAAATGACTAAACTGGCATTGATTGGCTATGGCAAGATGGGCAAGATGATCGAGAGTATGGCAGTCTCGATGGATTGCTCTGTCGTCTCCATCATCGATCCCAATCATCCCGGAGCACATCCCGTGATCGATGCTGCATCCGTTGCCGATGCCGATGTCTGTATAGATTTTAGCCACCCCTCAGTGGTGATGGATAATATCAAGGCGCTCTTGGAACTGAGGAAGAACGTGGTGGTCGGTACAACCGGCTGGAATCAGCACCTGGACAGCGTCCGGGAAATAGTGGAGCAAGCCGGAACAGGTTTCCTCTGGGGAGCTAATTTCTCCCTGGGGATGAATCTCTTTGGCAGAGTCGTCGAGTATGCCGTGGAGCTGTTTGATCGCTTTGAATCCTATGACAGCTTTGGTTTTGAGATGCACCACCGGCAAAAGGCGGATAGCCCCTCGGGTACGGCAATCGAGCTGGCTCAGAGAGTGCTGAAGCATTCCACGCGCAAGGATACGGCTGTCTATGACAAGCTGGATAGGCGTCCTGAACTGAATGAACTGCATTTTGCAAGTATTCGGGGAGGTTATGTCCCCGGAACGCATACGATCGGTTTTGATAGCGAAGCTGATACGATTGAGCTGGTGCATAGAATCCGCTCGCGCAGTGCTCTGGCATCGGGAGCCATCATGGCAGCCCGATGGATCAAGGGTAAAAAAGGCTTTTATACCTTTAGCGAGATGATTTCCGAGATAATATGCTGATTGATTTTATCAAGATGCAGGCTCAGGGCAACGACTTCCTGATTTTGGATCAGTTGGAAGAGCAACCGCTGCTGGATTATCCGGCTCTGGCTGTAGCTATCTGCAAACCGCATACAGGCTTTGGGGCAGATGGGCTGGTGCTCTTGCAGCAGTCGGCCACAGATCTGTGCCGGATGGTGATCTATAACAACGATGGCTCCAGAGCAGCAATGTGTGGTTCTGCCTTGCGTTGCGTCACCAAGCTGGCTTATGACAAGTTTCAGCAGCGTGAGTTTGGCATAGAGACAGATTCGGGCTCCAAGCAGGTTATGGTGGATGATACCGGAGAAGACCTGTTGATCTCGGTCAATCTGGGCAAGCCGGAGCTTGTGGAAGCCACGAAGCAAGTAGGTCAGTTCACCGGTAGCTTGGTGGATGTGGGCAATCTGCACTATGTAATCTATCAGGATAGCCTGCAGGACGATCCTCACCTGAAATGGGGCAGTTGGCTGGAGCATCACGAAGCCTTTGGGGAAGGTGTTAATGTTCACTTTGTGCAAAAGCTTTCCGCTAATAGGATCAGGATCAGGATCTGGGAAAATGCAGTAGGACCGACTCTGGCTTGTGGCACGGGTGCGACAGCTTGCGTGTTGACCGGGATCACTCTAATGGGGCTGGATAATCAGGTAGTGGTCGAGATGCCCGGTGGAGAGGTTACCATCACCAGGCTAAAGGACAATGGGCAATTCCTTCTTACAGGTCCGGTCGAAACCACAGGTTATGGAACTTATCTATGGAAAATTTAGGTAAATACTTTGAAGAGCTGAGAATCAAGCGTGATCTGCCTTATGGCAAGATCTGGGAAGACCTGCGCTTGCCTCAGGAAAAGATAAAACAGATTGAGAGCGGTAATTTTGAGTTGCTGGGTGAATACGGCATCCGCAAGGCGATGGTCTATAACTATGCCCGTTATCTGGAAGCTGATCTTACAGCAGTGATGGATGAATTCAACCGGCTCTATCCGCCCACCAGTGCTCTACCACCCACCACAATCAGCCACTCTCAGGAAAAGCGCATCATGCTATCCACAAACTTTCTTTGGATGATAGGTATCTTGGTGATAGTGGTAATCCTTGGCTCCATCATTCTGTATGCCTCAAAGAGAGGCTTTCTCGAAGCTCCCGACTTGTTTAGCAAAGCCAAAGCCGATAGCAGCAAAGTAGTGGCGACTGAGCCGGTCAAAGAAGAACCGGCGGTTCCGGATAGTGAGCGCGTACGCATGTTGGAACTCACCCGGATGATGCAGCCCAAACCATTGGAAGAGTCAGTCAAGAAAGACAGCACGACCCAGCAGCCCAGCCTGGACAACACGGATTATATGGGCAAGTTCCTCGGCAAAAACCCGATGAACGTTCAGATTCACTAGATTAAAGGGATTAAATGAAACAAGAGCTTATTCGTAACTTCTGTATTATTGCACACATAGACCACGGCAAGTCCACCCTGGCAGATCGTTTTCTGGAGGAAACCCACGTGATAGACGTCAGCCAGGCTACTGCCCAGATCCTGGATTCCATGGATCTTGAGCGGGAAAAGGGTATCACAATCAAATCTCATGCCATCAGGATGATTCATAACTACAAAGGCCAGGATTATATCCTCAATCTGATCGATACACCCGGTCACGTGGACTTCTCTTATGAAGTCTCCCGGGCTCTGGCATCCTGCGAAGGCGCTATTCTGCTGGTTGATGCATCCCAGGGCATCGAGGCCCAGACCATGAGCAATCTCTACTTGGCGATGGAGAATAACCTGGAGATCCTGCCCGTGATGAATAAGATCGACCTGCCCAAAGCAGATGTGGAAGGCACGGAGCACGATCTGATGGATATTATTGGCTGTGCCTCCTCGGATATCCTGAGAGTCAGCGCCAAGACCGGTATGGGCGTCAAAGAACTGCTCGACGCAGTGATAGACTTTCTTCCTGCTCCGGAGGGCGATACAGAAGCCCCGCCCCAAGCCCTGATCTTCGATTCATATTTCGATATGTATCGCGGGGTTGTGATCTTGGTAAGGCTCTTCCATGGTAGCTTAAAGAAGGGAGATCGCATCCGTCTGATGTCCAATGGCAGAGAGTATGACATTGAAGAGATAGGCTATCTGGGCATCAAGTTCCAGGCTCAGAGCGGACTCAAGACAGGTGAAGCCGGCTATATCATTGCCAATATCAAAGAAGTTGCGGATGCCCGCGTCGGTGATACCATTACGCTCGCCAAAGGCGGTTGTAAAGAAGCTCTGCCCGGCTTTCAGGAGCCCAAGCCGATGGTCTATAGCGGTATCTTCCCGATCAATGGAGAAGACTACGAAAACCTCGTCGATTCCATCGCCAAGCTCAAGCTAAACGACGCCTCTTTGGTCTATGAAAAGGAGAGTTCGCTGGCTTTGGGCTATGGATTCCGCTGCGGCTTCCTTGGGATGCTGCATCTGGAGATCGTCAAAGAGCGTCTCTTCCGCGAGTATAACATCCCCATCATCGCCACCACTCCCAGCGTTCGCTTCCTGATCAAGCTCAAAGACGGACGAGAGATCGTAGTTTACAATCCCATCGACTTCCCCGATCCCAATCATATAGACTATGTGATGGAGCCCGTGATGCTCACCGAGATCATAGTTCCCACAGACTACATCGGCAACATAATGAAGCTTGCCCAAGAGCGCAGAGGCATCCAAAAGAACATCCAATACATCGATGAAAAGCGTGTGGCTTTGCATTATGAGCTCCCCCTGATCGAGATTATCTTTGATTTTTATGACAAGCTCAAGACCGTAAGCCGCGGCTATGCCTCTCTGGATTACCACTTCTTGGAAAACCGAGTGTCAAACGTCGTCAAGGTCGATATCCTGATCAATGGCGAAAAGGTCGATGCTATGAGCTTCATCTGCCATTCGGACAAGTCTCACAACTGGGGCAAGAGTGTTACCCAGACCCTTTCTGAGGTCATCCCGCGCCATATGTTCAAAATAGCTCTCCAGGCCTCGATCGGTGCCAAGATCATTGCCCGTTCCACCATCAATGCCATGCGCAAAGACGTCTTGGCAAAGTGTTATGGCGGTGACGTTTCCCGTAAACGCAAGCTCTTGGATAAACAGAAGGAAGGCAAAAAGAAGATGAAGGAGATCGGTAATGTTACCGTTCCGCAAGAGGCCTTCCTGGCTGTTTTGAAGGCGGATAGGGAATAGCTCCCGATGCGTCTTTGTCTGGTCATTTTACTGCTCACCGTGGTTTCATCGCTGGTGGGCAGTTTTGTTTTGGAGGACTTTTCCTGCGAATTGCCTCCCGATCTCGATATTCCGGCTTCTCGGCTGCTACAGGCAGCTTCTCTGAGATCCGGTCAGGCTCTTGAGGCTGAGGACATCCCCCGGATCACTGAGAGCCTGCAAAGCTATTTTCATAGCCTGGGCGAATACTACATATTGGTACCCGCTCCTCAGATCGAGCCATTGGGAGATAACCGTATCGCTCTGCGCTATAGCACCTCCCGCCTGGCAGATGCCGCCAAAACAGCACTTAGGTTTCAGGGATTGCGTTACTTCAGCGAGAGCCGCCTGAAGGAACTGTTGTTTCTGCCGGCGGAGAGCAGTGTGGCCCTAAACACTGTGGATGGCATCATCAGCCGGATAGTCTCGATATACAATTCCCGCGGCTATCTCTTTAGCTCGGTGGCGCTGGATTCGCTTGTACTGGATGAAGACCGCAAGCTCACAGCGGTACTGCGCATAGACGAAGGCTCTCCTTTCCGCCTGCGGGAGATCGTCTGCGAAGGTAATTTCTACTCCAGGGATCAGACCTTGATCCGACTATCCGGCCTTAGCGGAATCTCCACCATCACGCCCCAGGTCCTTGCGGAAGCTGAAGAGCGCATCCTGGTAAAGGCCTATATCCAGGATTGCAGCATCATTCCTCTGGATAGTTCACGCCTCCTGATCCGCGTGAAAGAAGGCAAGATGAGCTATCTGGAAGGCGTAGCCGGGCTTAGCCGCAGCGGAGGCAGCACCAAGCTCAACGGCCTGATCAATCTGCGCTTCCTAAATCTATGGGGCACCGATCGCGCCATCAGCCTCTATTGGAAGGGCTTACCCGAGGGAAATACCGATCTCAGGCTTGCTTATCACGAATCAGGCTTTCACCGTTATCCCTTTGCCGCGGATCTGGCGCTCAGCCGCACCAGCCAGGACAGCACTTGGGTCAAAAGCCGTGCCTCCACCGATATTTACTATTACAATCAGTATCACCGGCTGGGTCTGGAACTGCTCTTTGATGAGATCAGCCCCGGTTCGCGCCGGCCGATCCTGGTAGAGCGACAGTCCGACCGCAGTTTGGGCGCATTCTGGGCTTATCAAAAGCTGGATAATCTGCGCAATCCCTCCACCGGGATGGAGAGCAATCTGCGATACCGCATCTTTCTGAGCGCCAAGGAGGATGAACCTGCCAGTGCCCTCGAAGCTGATACCGGCAATTACCTCAAGCTTACAAACCGCTGGGTGGCTGCGCTGGGACTGCACCTGAAGAGTCTTGATAAACAAAGCTCCGAGAGCTACAACCAGTTCTCCATGGGCGGTTATAAATCTCTGCGAGGATACCGTGAGGATGCTTTCCGAAGCTGGCGCTTGGCTTGGCTAAATGCCGAATTGCGTTACCGTTTGGGCGCAGAATCACGTCTCTATGCCTTTTTTGACCAGGGAGCTCTGATCAATGCCGCTGAAGAACTGCAAACTGATGTGTTTTCAATTGGATTGGGCATCAAGCTGCGCAGCAGGATAGGAATTTTAAGCCTGGAGTATGCTTTGGGCAACAGAGATAAAGGATTGTGGGACTTTGGTTTGGGAGTTATTCATCTGGGCTTGGACACAGCTTTCTAAAAAAAAAGCTTGCCAAATATATTGGATTCTATATTTGTAGCCATAATTAAGCCAGTACATAGTTGTGAGTAAGGACTGTGTGACCATTTGACAAGGCTTTCGAGCTCTTTGAAGATGGTCAAACGAACAACAACTACAGCCGGGTTTTCCGGCAAACAAAACAGAACTAAAATAACCATGACCCAAAAAAATAAGGGATTTCACTTATGGAGGAATCAAAAATGAAAAAAGTTCTTTTAATTAGCCTTCTCGCTATGATGCTCATCAGCATGTTCGTCCTTGCCGCTTGCGGTACCAAGGAAGAAGTGGTCGAAGAGCCCACAATGGAAGAGCCCGTTGTTGACACCAACGTTGTCGTCGACACCATGGCTGCTCCCGCTGCTCCCACCACCACCACTCCCTGATAGACGAAAGCTGTTTATCTAATAGCGCAGTCCTTAAAAAAACGGGTGTCCACGGATGCCCGTTTTTTTTTGCTCACATTCACCCAGCCCCATCCTTTCGGAAGCCAGGCAGAGACCTGAGCTTAGGCTATCTCTTCAGCAATTTAGGGAGTAGCCGAAGAAGCCAATATCTTATAGAACATCCTTTGCCATGCAGTTGTAGTATATGATGTATCAGCTACTAAGCCCGGATAAGTCCATTGATCGATAGGCAAGTAGGGATCGCTACACGCATACACTTTTATAAGAGACATCCTGAAACAAATCAGCTTTGACTGAGATCACGCAAAGCACTTAAACAAAAGTAAGGACGCAGCCTTTTACTCTTTCATTTTCCACAATCACCTCCCCCTTGGCTACTGCCGTGCTCTAGCCGCGCTCTAGCCGCGATCATGCCGCGACCGCGGCATGATCGCGGCAGGAGCTCCCAGTTTTGGCGGCATTGTCCAAAGAGGGGGTAGGGGGATGGCTTGCTTAATCTCCCATGTTGTAGTGGTAGTATCGGTATCAGTTAAGATGAGTGAAGACCACATTTTGAGCAAAAAATTCCTCTACCGCGGCTTAGGGTTTTGGGGCTTTTATAGTTTTGCTTGACCTATTTTGCTTTCATTGGTATATTGCCCTCTCAGAATAGAAGTCAATACAAGCTTGATAGGAGATGATCTTGGATCTGAAAGAAGGCGCTGTAATCAGGGACTATAAGGTGATATCGCTGCTCGGTGAAGGCGGTATGGGAAAGGTGTGGTTGGCAGAGGATATGATGCTGGGCCGCAAGCTGGCTCTCAAAGTGTTATCTCCTCAAATGGCTATGGATGGCTCACTGGTGGAGCGGTTCACACAGGAAGCCAGAATTCAGCAGAAACTCAAGCACGACAACATTGTAAGCCTGATTGCCTTCTTCCAGGAGGCAGGGACATATTATATAGCGATGGAGTATGCGCCGGGAATCAGCCTGAAACAGCTAATCAGCGGTATTGGCCCAATTCCTTCGGAGCGAGCAGTTCCGATTATGGAGCAAATTCTGAATGCATTGGCTTATACTCACTCCTTGGGCATCGTTCACCGCGATATCAAGCCCAGCAACATAATGATCGATACCGAAAATAGCGATCATGTGATGATAATGGATTTTGGTATAGCCAAAGCAGTGCAGGATTATGGCAAAACGCATACGGGGAGCCAGATCGGCACCGTATATTATATGAGCCCGGAGCAAGTGAAGGATTCCAAACGGGTGGATCATCGCACGGATATCTTCAGCGCGGGAGTCACTTTCTTTGAGATGCTGACCGGACGTGTGCCTTACGATACCGGGACAGACAGCTCTTTCCAGATCCAAACTGCGATCGTCAATGATCCCCTGCCGGATCCTCGGGAGATCTATCCCTATATTCCGGAGTACTTGGTGCAGATGCTCCAAACAATGTGTGCCAAAGAGGCTAATGATCGCTATGCTGATTGCAGCACTGTGCTGGACTTTCTTTTTAAAGATGATGAAGAAGAGTATGTAACTAATCAGGAGCTTGGTCTGGAGATGGAACCGGCAGATCAAGAGTCCGAGGAAGTCAAGGCGGAAAGAGAGAAAATAGTATCAACAATATGGGGATACATCGGGTATTTTTTGATCTTATTCTGCGCCATAATGGTTCTGAGAACTTGCGCAAACATGTAAGTGCTTTATCTTTAATGAAAAACAAAACGAGGTAACATGCAAGAGATAAAACTAACCCGTGATTTCATCCAAAAGCTGCCCAAGACAGATTTGCACGTCCATTTGGATGGCTCAGTCCGCATCAACAGTATCATCGAGATGGCTAAAGAACAGGGCGTGAAGCTGCCCACGACCAATCCGGAAGAGCTACACAAGCTGATCGTTTGCGGCGAGCATACCACCAGTCTGGAAGACTACCTGAGAGGTTTCCACATAGTCAATCTGGTCTTGCAGACCAAGGAAGGGCTGCGTCGGGCTGCTTATGAACTGGCGGAAGATGCTGCGGCAGAAAACGTGCGCTATATGGAAGTGCGCTATTCTCCCATCCTGCATACTGACAAAGGCTTGAAGCTTACTGAAATCAGCCAGGCTGTGATCGACGGGCTGAAGCATGCCGAGCGGGATTTCCCGATCAAGACAGGCGTCATCATTTGCGGTATCCGCAATATGGATCCCACCACTTCGTTGAAGCTGGCAGAGCTGGCTATTGCCTTCAAAAACAAGGGTGTGATCGGCTTTGATCTGGCCGGCGGCGAATACAATCATCCTGCCAAAGACCACAAGGAAGCCTTTGATCTGGCGCTGAAAAACAACCTCAATATCACTATTCATGCCGGAGAAGCCTATGGCCCGGAAAGCATCCATCAAGCCCTGCACTACTGCGGAACTCACCGCATCGGGCACGGCACGCGTCTGGTCGAAGATGGCGATCTATTGAACTATGTAAACGATCACCGCATCCCGCTGGAAATCTGTATCAAGAGTAATTTCCACACCAAAGCGGTGCAGGATATCCGCAGCCATCCGATTGATTTTTATATCGATTACGGCCTTCGCGTGACGATCAATACGGATAACCGCATCATCAGCGATACGACCGTTACCGATGAGTATATGCTGGCAATCCACGAGCTGGGGCTCAGCTATCCCACGATCAAAAACGTGATCCTCAATGGCTTCAAGAGTGCCTTCATTCCTTACAAAGAACGGGCACGGCTGGTCAATGAAGTGCTGCGTGAATTCGACGAAATCGAGGAAGCGGAGCTCAAGACGGTTGTAAAAGTCAAAGAGAATCTCTAAGGCGGAGAACCAAGTGAAGATATTGATCCAGAATGCATTGGGCGAATCACTCAGCCTGCTGAAGCATCTGCAGAATCATCCCGAAGATCTGCATACCATTGAGTCTGTGATCAGGCTTTTGACCCGCTGTTTCGAGCAAAAAGGCAAGGTGGTGATCTTTGGCAATGGCGGCTCCATGGCGGATGCGATGCACTTTGCCGAGGAACTTACCGGACGCTTTTGTCAGGATCGGCAGGCTCTGCCGGCGATAGCGCTCAGCGATCCCAGCTTTCTAAGCTGTGCTGCCAATGATTTTGGCTATGAAGAGGTCTTTGCCAGAGGCGTCGAAGCCTATGCCAATCAAGGTGATCTGGTGATTGGACTCTCGACCGGCGGGAATAGCGAGAATGTGATCCGGGGGCTGCGCAAAGCTCAGGAATCCGGTGCTTTTACCTTTTGCCTCTTGGGAAAGGACGGCGGTAAGCTCAAGGGCTTTTGTGATTACGAGATAGTCGTGCCTTCTCAGGATACTGCCCGGATCCAGGAAATACATATGCTGGTCCTGCACATCATTGTCGCAGGAGTGGAAAAGCTGCTTTTGGAAGGCTAAGGCTCGGCTCTGTAGTTTCTTAAGTATAGAATGGGAGTTTAGATGGCAAAGAACGAGCGTGGTTTTCACGAGTTTATGCCCCAGGATGTCTGGAAATGGAAGCTGATCGAGAGCAAGCTCGAAGAGCTGATGTCGCTCTATGACTATCAGGAGATCAGGCTGGCTATCCTGCAGGATCACAAGGTCTTGCACGATGGTATCACCGCCCTGATGGAAGATCGGGAAGCTCTCAGGGTTGAAGAACACGTCCTGAGCCTGAGCGGTCCGGATGATGATATCAGTCTCTTGAGTCTCAGGCCGGAAGGCACGATCAGCGTTTTGCATCACACTGCCAGAATGATTCAGCAGGGCGAGAACTATCGTTTCTATTACCACGGACCGATGTTTAGGAAGTCTCAGGATCTATTGCCGATGGAGTTTTACCAGCTTGGCGTGGAGTTTTTGGGCAGTGAAAGCATTCTCAGCGAGAATGAGGTGATCTGTCTGGGGATGAAGATTTGCCAAGAACTGGGGCTCTCGGATGTAAGCTTGGAGATCAACAGCTTTGGCTGCAAGGACTGTCAGCGTCCGTTTGCGAAAGCGCTACGCGATTATCTGGATGGAAACAAGGGTGAGATTTGCAGCGCCTGTTTCAAAGAGCTCTATGCCAATCCCATGGCGGATAGCGCCTGTCAAAGGGATTCCTGCCGGAGCTGTATGGGTAAAGCACCCAAGATCACGGACTATCTTTGCGACAAGTGCAAGGAAAACTTCGTGAGAGTGAAGCGCGTGCAGGCCAATCTGGCGCATCAATACAAGGTCAATCCTACTCTGGTAAAGAATTTCTCCTATTACAACGAGACCGTGTTTGACTTCCTGATCCAGCATAATGGAAAACCCTTGGTGATCGGTGGTGGCGGACGGTATGACTATCTATCGGAGAAAATCACCGGGAAAAAGATCCCGGCGGTTGGTTTTTATCTGAATCTGGATACAATATTTGAAGTGATGGAAGAGCGACAGGTCTTCAGTGCGATGTCGCGTCCCTTCTCGGTCTATATCTGTGCGCAATCCAGCGATCTGGAGATTATGATGCTGCAGATTGCTACGGAACTTCACCAACACGGGATTACCACAGTGCTCAATCCCGATCTGGGTGAGACAGACAGAGACAAGGACGAGGCCCTCGCCAAAGGCTGTTCGCTGATGATAATCCTGCGGGACAACAATATCAGGGAAGGGAAGCTGCTGCTCTTTAATCTGGTAAAGCAGCACCCACAGTATCTACCGCTCAATCAATTGGTGGATGAGATCCTGATTGCCCGCAAAGCATTGATCTAAGAAAGGAGAAAAGCCATGCAATCTGTAATGACGCATCGCGCCCCCAGCGCTATTGGGCCTTATTCACAGGCAATACTCAAGAATAACACCTTGTTCATATCAGGTCAATTGGGCATCGATCCCACCACCGGTAACCTGGTGGAAGGCTTTGAAGCTCAGGTGCATCAGGTCTTTGCCAATATCAAGGCAATCCTCGATGCCGCTGGAATGGGCTTTGCCCACGTCGTAAAGTGCAGTGTATTCCTGACTGATTTGAACAACTTTGCGGCGATGAACGAGATCTATTCACGCTATTTCAATTCTCCCTATCCCGCCAGGGAAGCCATACAAGTATCACGACTGCCCAAAGACGGAATGATCGAGATTTCGGTCACGGCGATGAGATAATGAGTATCACAACTAAAACCGGAGATCAGGGCAAGACCTCGCTCTTTAGCGGAGAGCGTGTTTACAAGGACGATCTCAGGGTGGATGCCTACGGCACGCTGGATGAGCTTGATGCCAATATCGGCGAAGCCAAGCACATGGTGCCGGTGGATCTCAAGGCAGAACTGATAGACCTGCAGAATACTCTGTTTAGAGTGATGGGACAGCTTGCTTCCGCCAGCCAGCCCTATCCGCTGCCTGTCTGCCAGACTGATGTCGATGCACTCACGGATAGGATTCATCACTATGAATCAAGGCTGGATCTCAAGGGCTTTGTGATACCCGGCTCTCTGCCTGCTTCAGCCAAGCTGGATGTTTGCCGTACCATTGCCCGCAGAGCGGAACGCAGGGTGATTTCCCTCTCTCATAGAGAACCGGTGCCGCAGGAACTGATGAGCTTTGTTAATCGCCTCTCGGATTACTTCTTTATCCTGGCACGCTGGATTGAACACCTTTCAAACGCTATTACTTACAAGACCAAAGACACCGCATGCAATAAATAAGGAGCTATAAATGTACAAGATAGTATTGGTTCGCCATGGCGAAAGCATCTGGAACAAGGAAAACCTCTTTACGGGATGGACCGATGTGGACCTCTCGGAAAAAGGAGTCATCGAAGCACACACCGCAGGTCAGAGACTCAAGGAAGCTGGATTTGTCTTTGACGATGCCTGGACCTCTGTGTTGCGCAGAGCCATCCGCACTCTTTGGATAGCTCTCGATGAACTCGATCAGATGTGGATACCGGTTCACAAGGACTGGCGACTAAACGAACGTCACTATGGAGCCCTGCAGGGCCTGAATAAAGCAGAAACCACAGCCAAATACGGTGAGGAGCAAGTAACACTCTGGCGCCGCAGTTTTGATGTCCCGCCACCCTCATTGGAGCCTGCTGATCCCCGTTACCCCGGCTCAGATCCTCGCTATGCCAATCTGGATGATCTGCAGATACCTCTGGCAGAATCGCTCAAGGATACCTGTGCCCGCAGTCTGCCTTTCTGGAATGACGTAATCATCCCCCGCCTGGCTGCCGGACGCCGTATGATCGTCGCGGCTCATGGCAACAGCCTCCGAGCTATCGTCAAGAGCCTTGATAACATCAGTGATGCCGACATAGTAAAGCTCAATATCCCCACCGGGATTCCCTTGGTCTATGAGTTTGACAGTGAGCTCAAGGTCACCAAGCGTTACTATCTGGCAAGCGCAGAAGAACTGGAAGCAGCAACCTCGGCTGTCGCAAACCAAGCCAAAGCAAAAAAACCTTGACCCTTTTGACAAGGAATATATCCTTGCCCAAAACTATCAAGGAGTCCTATCATGGCAGTTAAGATCGATAAAGAGACTTGCATCGGCTGCGAAGCCTGCGTTGGCGTATGCCCCGTCAGTGCCCTCTCCATGGTTGATGGAAAGGCCGAATGTGACGAGAGCACCTGCATTGATTGCGGAGCCTGCATCGGCACTTGCCCCGTGCAAGCCATTTCCGAGTAAGACATTTACAGTCTAAAGTCAATTTGAAGAAGTCGGCAGGAATGCCGGCTTTTTCCTTATACACCGGTATTTATTAGCCCAAAGGAGACCCCGATGAAACGCCTCTTATTTGCTTTGCTTTTATGTTCTTTTGCTCTTTGCCTGATGGCTGTGGATGTAAGCGGAAACCAATCCGGCACCTGGACTGCAGCCAATAATCCTTATCAAGTGGTCGGCGCCATCACTGTGCCAGCCGGCTCCAATCTCACCATTGAGCCGGGTGTTCTGGTTCAAGTGATGGGGTCATACCAGATCACTGTTGCAGGCACCATGACCGCTGTCGGTACAGCCGCCGATAGCATCCGCTTTGTCAATACGCTTGCCCCCACTCTCTGGCCCGGGCTGCGATTTGAAAACGAGACTCAAGCCAGCACCCTCAGCTATATCTATGTGGAATATGCCACCTACGGTGTACGCTGCCTGCATTCCCCGATGAGCATAACCTACAGCCGCTTCAACTACTGTGAGAAAGGTATGGAACTCAATGCCATCGGTGATACCCAGCCCAATGCAGTCACGGTCGATCACTGTCTGATTGAGAATTGCGTCCAAAACGGCATCCTGATCGCTCAAAACAGCGCAGCAGTGATTACCAACAACGAAATCAGATACAATGGCACCGGAGCGCAATTCCGCGCTGCTATCCAGCTCTCCAATCAATCCGCGGGAGGCTCAAACAATCCCCTCATCGATGGCAATCACATCCATCACAACTACAAGCAAGGCATCTCCGCCTGGGATGTCGCCAGCGTAAATGCCATCAATCCCACCATCACAAACAACATCATAGAATACAACTACACAGGGATATACTATCTGCAAGCCTCGGGCTATTGCGCGGATAACCAGATCAATTACAACTTCATCCCCGGAGATATGAACAGCGGTGCCGGAGTGATGGTCTCCGGTATCACTTCCACTCCCTATTTCGAGCGTAACACCATCAGCGGAAACTATGCCGGGCTCTATATTACAAACAATGCCATGCCCGTCCTGGGCGATCTCTCCATCTACCACTCCTGGGCGCAGGGAGAGAACTATATCCAGGATAATATCGATGCCACCGGCAACAACAACGCCATCTTCTGTGCGGCCTACGCCAATGCAGGGAACATAATCAAGGCGGAAAACAACTACTGGGACTTCAATACTGCTGCTGAAATCAACTCTGTGATTATGGATCATACAGATTCCGCCAGCCTGCCAACCATCGATTTTGATCCGTGGCTGGAGGAAGTGGAAGAGACTACTATTGTTGGCACCATAGTAGCAGATATGTTAGAAAGCCAAGCTACTGTCGAACTGGTCTCGGTTTCAGATGGCTTGGTTCTGGGTACAACGGTCATAGAACTTACAGATCAGATCAATTGGGTCTTTAGTCCAACAGAGCCTTTTTACGCTTTAGTAAGAGTCTCAAATGGCTTCAGAATCCAGACCGGTGTGGCAGGAGGACGCGAGAATCCCACAGTGTTTAATCCTTCTGTACGAACAGTGATCAATCTGGGACAGATCGTCTGCACAGATTCTACCCTCTGGAGTTGGGAACGCGTCGGTGATCCTGTAATGGAAGAAGGAAACTTGGTCTATCCTGTTTATAAGGGTGTTTACTTCTACCATTGGAATACGATCGAGTGGCTGTATTACGATGGTGACTATCAAAAGATATACAAATATACACTCTTTGATGGCGAGAATACGCTCAATTACATCGTAGCTCCAGAATACCGCACTTGGGAAAAGGTGTACAACCTCGCTGCCGGTGATACCTGGTCCAAGCGCCTGATTAGTTTCCAGGATGGAAATCCCACATTTCTCGATCTGACTGCTACGGTTTTTGAGATTAACAGAACAATGTCAAACATGAACACCAAGTTGATGGTATCGTACCGCGATTCAGAAGGAAGAGAGCATTCACAGTGGATTTATGAAGCTGAGACCCATCACTACTTCACCCGCTACATAGCTCCCTCCGGAGGATGCTATATGAAAGATCATTACATTTTAGTCCCCGAGACCGTGATCGATGATGGCAGTATCTTCCCAATAGTAGCAGGTAACTACTATAAACTCCAACCTCAGTATTCTTATTACAATCCGACTATGCTCTCAATAGATATTCGAGCAGCTTTGTTTGAGAGCGCGGGTTTCAAATTTTACTGGCAGCCCATGATCTACGAAGGTGGTATCCTATATCCTTATTATCGTATCTATCGCGATTATCAATTGGTGGCGACTCTCCCTGCCCAAATGGGATTCATGACCTACGAGGAACCCTATCCCCAGGTTCAAGCTGCTTATTTCTATCAAGTTGTCGCCGCTTCCGATGATTCTGAGACTGATCCCAGCGAACTTACCATATACTGGGTCTCCAACGATGATCTGGTCACCGTCCCTACCAGCCTCTCCGTCTATCCCAATCCCTGCGTAGCCGGGCGTGATGCTCTTACTATCAAGACAAACGCCAATGCCGGCTCTGTCTTGACTATCTTCAATCTGCGCGGACAGCTGGTGCGTGAGCTTCCCGTCAGTACGATTGGCGAAAGCCAGAGTACCTGGGATCTGCGTGATTCCAGAGGAAAGCTCTGTGGATCAGGGATTTACTATCTGCGTATGGATAGCCCCGGAGCTCCCCCAAAGCAGAAACGGGTGTTGATCCTGCAATGATTTCAGTTGACACAAAACAATGCCCTGCAAAGTCTTGAAAAAAACAAAATAAGATATGGAGGAAACCATGCCAAAAGTATTGGTTGCTACCGAAAAACCCTTTGCCGCCACCGCTGCCAAGCTGATCAAAGCTGAGCTGGAAGCCGCAAAATACGACTTTGAATTCCTGGAGAACTACACTGAGGTCTCCCAGCTTCACGCTGCCCTGGCAGATGCCGAAGCCGTGATCATTCGCAGCGACATCATCGATGAAGCCGCACTCGCAGCCGCTCCCAAGCTCAAGCTCGTGGTGCGTGCCGGTGCCGGTTATGACAACGTTGATCTCAAAGCTGCTAGCGCCAAAGGCGTTGTCGTGATGAACACTCCCGGGCAAAATTCCAATGCTGTTGCAGAGCTTGCAATCGGTATGATGATCTATATGGCTCGTGGCAAATTCAATGGCAAAAGCGGCAGTGAACTTGCCGGAAAGACCCTTGTGCTCTATGGTTATGGCTACGTAGCCCGCTACCTTGCCAAGATCGCCCGCGGTATTGGAATGGATATCTATGCCTACGATCCTTATATCGCCAGCGAGATTATGAGCAAAGACGGCGTCAAGCCCCTTTCCAGCGTGGAAGAGATCTTCTCCACCGGAGATTATATCTCCCTGCATATCCCTGCCACTGCCGAGACCAAAGGCTCCATCAATTGGAACCTCCTCTCCCGTATGAAGAAAGGTGCCACCCTTGTCAATACCGCCCGCAAGGAAGTGATCAACGAAGCCGACTTGCTCAAGTGCTTTGAAGAGAACACCAAATTCAAATATGTCTCCGATGTCGAGCCTGCTTGCAGCGCCGAAATGATGGAGAAATATGGCGATCGTGCCTATTACACCCCAAAGAAGATGGGCGCTCAGACCGAAGAAGCCAATACCAATGCCGGCGTTGCAGCCGCAAAACAGATCATCGCTTTCTTCGACAAAGGCGACAAGACCTTCAAGGTGAACTGATACATAGTTTCAGTATGAAAGAGCCGGATCCGTCCGGCTCTTTTTTTTGTTCAGATGTTTGCATCACTGTCATTTGCGTGACAAGTTACCTATCCCTTCCTCTTGGATTTCGCCGCGCTCCTGCCGCGCTCCTGCCGCGCTGCTGCCGCGATCATGCCGCGAACGCGGCATGATCGCGGCAGGAACTCCCCAAAAAGATGGCAGGATCCAAGGGGGAATGGGTACACTTGAGCGCAGAGCGCTGTGATCAGTGAACAGTGATCAGTGATCAGTGAACAGATGGTACGGAATGCGCTTCGCGCAGTTGATAGATGGATTCCTGCCTACACGACTCATCAAAGCTTGCGCTTTGCTGATTCGTTCGCAGGAATGACGGAGAAGTTCTGGATTAGTATATATGTACACACAATGCGCAGCTCTAACTGCCTAACTACTAACTGCTAACTGTGCGAAGCACCCAGCGCAGCTCTAACTGCCTAACTACTAACTGCTAACTGCGCGAAGCACGTCTGCGCCACCACGCCACCACGCCACCACGATACCACTCCACCACTTCATCCTCTGTGGTAAAAAACTCCTTCCTCCTTTACTCTTTGTTAACCAAAAAAAACCGGCACCACAAGGGTGCCGGTCAAACAGTCTGGCTATATCAGTTCTTTAGTAAGAACGATGTTGCTGGAATCTGTTGCGATTGAACTGTGCCTTTTTGGCTTTGCGGCATTCCGGGCAGCGTTGCGGCTCGTTCTGCAGGCCTTTCTCAGCGTAAAATTCCTGTTCGCCTTCGGTGAACACGAATTCCTTGTTGCAGTCTTTGCAAATCAAGTTCTTGTCTGGCATGGGTATCTCCTAGTGTTTATTGGGCGTATTTGACATTCGGGTTGAGGCTTTCCAAAAAACACCGGAAATAGGCTCAGGGAATGTAAAATCGCATTCGAGCCAGATGATTAATGCTCTCAGATTTCTGTCAAATACTTTTTTATGGATCCCCCCGTCACCTAAGTACTGAAAACAAGTTACTTATGGCGGACCAGGAGCCTGGATAGAGACTGGATTATGCCGGCTCAAAAGCCTCATAAAGCAGATCAAATCAGGCTGGGAGCCCTCACGACAGCCTAAGTTGTTCATATATAGAATCTGTAGAAATATTTCAGCAACGACACTCTATGGATGCTCAAAAATCCTCGTATGGGACGCGGAAGCTGGGCTAAGAGATTTGATAACTATGCCTTATTGGAGGCTTGGGAGGATATATCTTGACAACAGAGAGCCCATCAACTGGCTTGATCGACAGTGTCATCAGGTGAGAAAGCGCTTGTTGACGCTTAAAGAAGGATACAATGAAAGAAGGATTCTTACCAAAAAACGACTTCCAGTCGATCTTCTTCACCGATAAGGCTGAAGAATGTCTGAGCGATATAAAATCACTGTTTTTGAACCACCTGGAGTATTCACTGGTCAAAGATACGACCACCGTTACCCCCTGGGACGTCTATTACGCACTCTCCATCTCGCTGAGATCCAAGCTGATAGAGCGTTGGCTCCGCACTCAATACGAGTATCGCAAACGCAATGTCAAGAAGGTGCATTTCCTCTCGATGGAGTTTCTGATGGGACGCCTATTGGGCAATACCCTGATCAATCTGGATATGTACGACGAGTCTTATGATATGCTCAAAGAGATGGGCTATTCCCTGGAGGATATCGCCGATCTGGAGCCTGATATGGGGCTTGGCAATGGTGGCTTGGGGCGTCTTGCAGCCTGCTTCTTGGATTCACTGGCGACTCAGGAGTATCCCGCCTATGGCTATGGCATTCGCTATGAATTTGGCATCTTCAAGCAGGAGATTGTCCAGGGTTATCAGGTCGAAGAGCCTGATCACTGGCTAAAGAAAGGCTGTCCCTGGGAGATTCACCGTCCTGATATCAACTATCGGGTGCGCTTCGGCGGAAAGGTGATCTCAGAGGAATGCGCCGGGGGAACCTGCAAGCATCGCTGGGTGGATACGGAAGACGTGATGGCTGTCGCCTGGGATATCCCTGTGCCGGGCTATAAGGTCGATACTGTCAACAATCTAAGGCTCTGGCAGGCAACCAGCACAGACGAATTTGACTTTGACTATTTTAATAACGGGGACTACGTAAGAGCAGTAGAAAACAAGAACATCTCGGAAAATATCTCCAAGGTGCTCTATCCCAACGACAACGTACACCTGGGCAGAGTTCTGAGGTTAAAGCAGGAGTATTTCTTTGTCTCGGCTACCTTGCAGGATATCATTGCAAACTACAAGCAAGATGAAGATAGCTTTGCCAATCTGCCGGAGAAGGCTGCCATTCAGCTTAATGACACACATCCGGCGATAGCAATTCCGGAGCTGCTGCGCATTCTGATCGATGAGGAGCAGCTTAGTTTTGAGACTGCCTGGGGATATTGCCGGCAAATCTTTAGCTATACCAATCATACCATCCTGCCGGAAGCGCTGGAGAAATGGAGCGTTAGCCTCCTGCAAGAGCTCTTGCCGCGGCATCTGATGCTGATTTTCCAGATCAACAACCAAATTATGAGCGAGGTCAATCTCCTGCATCCGGGTGACTTTATCAAGCTGCGCAATATGAGCGTGATCGAAGAAGAGACCGAGAAGTCTGTCCGGATGGCTCAGCTTTCCATCCACGGCAGTCACACGGTAAATGGAGTAGCAGCGCTGCATACCAAGATTCTCAAAGAGAAGGTCTTCCCGGACTTTGTGGAGTTTTACCCCGGTAAGTTTCAGTCAAAGACCAATGGTATCACTCAAAGGCTCTGGCTCAAGACCTGCAATCCCCATCTTGCCAGCTTGATTTCCGAACATATCGGCGATAGCTGGGTGAGTAATCTGGATAATATCCGGGGCATCGAGCAATACCTCGATGATCCCGGCTTCCTGGATAGCTTCCTGGAGATCAAGGCTATCAACAAGACCCGCCTTGCCAAATACATCTACCGAGTGACAGGGATCAGGACGCGTTCTGATATGCTCTACGATGTCCAGATCAAGCGTCTGCACGAGTACAAGCGGCAGTTGCTCAATGTCTTGGGCACGATTGCCCGCTATTGGCGCATCAAGGACAATCCCGAGGGACAGTTTGTGCCCAGAGTAGTGATCTTTGCCGGCAAAGCAGCACCGGGATATTTCCTTGCTAAGCGTATCATCAAGCTGATCAACAACCTGGGAGAGGTCATAAACAAAGATCCTGATGTCGCTGATCGCCTCAAAGTAATCTTTTTGCCAAACTACTGCGTCAGCCTTGCTGAAAAGATCATCCCTGCTGCAGATCTCTCAGAGCAGATCTCCACAGCCGGCTATGAAGCCTCAGGCACCGGCAATATGAAGTTTGCGCTCAATGGAGCTCTCACTCTGGGAACTCTGGATGGTGCTAATGTCGAGATGGCGGAAGAGATTGGAGAGGACAATATGTTCATCTTTGGGCTCAAGGCAGACGAGGTCGTAGCTCTCAAAGAAAGCGGCTACAATCCTATGGACTATTACCTGGCGGATCCCGAGCTGAAGCGTGTGATTGACAGCTTGCAGGATAATACTTTCTGCACGGACGAGCCCGGCATCTTTGATCCGATCGTAAAGTCACTATTGGAGCAGGGCGATCGTTACCTCAATCTGGCTGATTTCCGCAGCTTTGTAGAGGCTTCTGCCAGAGTCGATGAGCTCTACCTAAAGCCTCGTGATTGGGCAAAACAAGCCATCATCAATATTGCCCGTATCGGAAAGTTCTCCAGCGACCGCACTATCAGGGAGTATGCGGATGAGATTTGGCAGATCAGGCCGGTTCATCTGGACCTGCATCAGTAAGTACAAGCAATACAGCCTGATAGTCCTGCTAGGCCTAGCCTGCTGGACTTTTCTCTCTGCCAGCATCGTGATCAACGAAGTATGCTATGATCCAACGGGCTCGGATAGCGGATTGGAGTGGATCGAGCTCTATAACAACGGAGATACAAACGTCAATCTGGACGGTGCAGAAATCCACGTTGCAGGCAGCAGCTTCACCAGAATTTTCACCATCCCTTACTTCATTCTGAGGCCCGGACGCTACCTGCTGATGGGCGGCAATCTGGTGCCAAACGCTATCTTCACCTTTGCCGGAACACTGCAAAATGGCGGTAGCGAGACCGATGCCATCCGCTATGTCTCGCCCAATGGAAACTACACGGATACAGTGCATTATGATAGCCCAAACACTTATCAATTGGTTGATGATACCGGTATCCCTGCCGAGAGCTTTGCCCCGGATGTGCCGGAAGGATACTCGCTCGGACGCAAGATAAACGGACTCGATACAAACAACAGTGCAGTGGACTTTATCCCCTTTTCTGATCCCAGCCCGGGCTTGCCAAATCCAGTTGCCTGCGACTATGCAATTGGCAGTGTCGAGCTCGATCCGGAGGCTGTAAGCCCCATGCTAAGGGCATGGATTCTCAATCGTTCACATTATAGCCCAGTGCATTACGCGGTAATGGATGTCTATATAGATCAAGTGCTTAACCAGAGTCTGGAGATTGCTCCCATCTCAGCGGGAGATTCCACCTTGGTCGAGCTATCCTTAAATCTCAATCCAAACCACAGCCAAACTATTGGCTTGGTTCTGAGCCTGCCCGGTGATACAGACGAGAGTAATAATCATTGGAACAGCACTACTCAAGGGACGCTTACCGAAGCCAGCCTGAGCGAACTAATGTATTATCCCGCAAGCGGTAAGCCGGAGTGGATCGAGATCTATCTTTGTGCTGCGACTGAGCTTCGCGCCACCTACAAGATCCTCGATGCCAGCGGGAACAGCAGCAGTTTTAGCCTGCCTCCGGTGGCCGGATACTATGTAGTGTGCTCTGATTCTGCCGCCTTTAGCGCCGCGCATCCCGATTGTCCTCCAGGTAGTATTATCAAAACAACCGGTTGGGCAAGCCTAAACAACGACGGAGATGTAGTTTATCTTTATAATGTAAGCGGTGAAGGCATCAGTCTGATCGATAGCCTCGCCTATCATACAAACAGCGCCAGGCAGGGCTATTCGCTGGAAAGAGTGGGGATTGAGGGCAATTACCACTGGCAGGAATCAAGGATGCCTGGCAAGAGCAGCCCTGGAGCCGCCAATAGCGCTTCACAGGGCGAGATTCCAGAGATTGAGGGGCGGCTGGCTGTCCTGGGCAGTCCCTTCAAGCGCGGCGAACAGCTCCAGATCGTGTATCAGCTTCCGGCGGAATCAAATCGGGTCACTTGCAGCATCTATGATCAGGATGGCAGGCGCAGAGCTGTGTTGGCGGCGAATCAAGAACTGGGCTCTCAAGGGCAACTCCTCTGGGACGGCAAATCTCAGGGTGGGAGCTATCTTCCTGCCGGGCTGTACTTTGTCGTGTGGGAATCACGTGCTGTCGGGGGATCTAAAACCTACCGCAGGCAGACTACGGCTGTCTTTAGCAACTGATTGATCATTTACATGTTTATCTCAATGGTCGGGTTTTAGGGGAGGTTTTCTCTCCTTTTGCGTTGTGCGCTCCCTTTGAATGCTCAGGTGATCCTCAGGTAATGCCCGGGTGATCCCTGGGTGAACGCCCGGGAATCGCGAGACGGATACCCGGCCTTTGCCAGGTGGCTCAAAAAGGGACTTCCAGGAGATTCCTGCCTACACGACTCACCAAAGCATGCGCTTTGCTGATTCGTTCGCAGGAATGACGGAGGTGGGGCGCAGAGCGCCGTGAACAGTGATCAGTAATCAGTGAACAGATCTTACGGAATGCGCTTCGCGCTGTTGATAGAATGGATTCCTGCCTACACGACTCCTCAAAGCATGCGCTTTGCTGATTCGTTCGCAGGAATGACGGAGGGGTCGGGCTGGGAGATAGGAATGTAGGAGCGACATCTTGTCGCTCAGATAGCAGTGCGTCAGGATGACGCACCTACAATCGGCGCTTTGTCGAGGACCCCGGTCGCAGGAATGACGGAGGGGGTTAGTTTGGGAGACAGGTTCGAACCATGCGCAGCTCTAACTGTCTAACTGCTAACTACTAACTCAAAAAACAGAGGCGATCCCGAAGGATCGCCTCGACTATTATCTGATCAGTGTTTATTGAATTGCTATTACTTTGAAGAACTTCATACCTTCTGCGGTACCGGTCCAGCTTGTGTTGGGGCTGGTGGCGAGAGGAGTGAATGTTCCATAAGGATCGGAGGAGCCTTCGACGCGGTAACTAGTGGCACCGGCGACGGCATCCCAGCTAAGATTGATGGTGTTACCCACAACGCTGATACTTACGATCGGGGCTTCCAGAGTTCCGCCGGCGTGATTGCTGAAATCGGAAAGGAAGCGGGGACTGATCTGCATTGCGCTGTTGAACTCTCCTACCAGGCAGATGATGTCCTGCGCAACGGTCGGAATAGCTGTTCCGCTATAATCTGTTGCGGGGAAGGTACGCATCACCAAGGCAGCGGTCGGATCGGTGACATTGATGTTCTCTGCGAATGAACCGAAGTTCACATTTGTGGCATCGACCATTATGTTTTCGACCTTGATCAGCTTGGCTTGGTCTGCAGTTGTCAGGCTAGCCAGAGTGCGCAGCTCAGGAACGACCACATTAGCTGTGGAAGTGGCAGCACCGGGATTGGCAGCAGGTGTGAACTGCAAGAGTCCGTTGTATATTCCGAGAGTTCCGGCGATACCGGTAATTCCATCGTAGAGGTTGTAGGCAGTGGTGATGACGCCGGCAGCATCATCGATCACGATAGCAGCAGTGGCATCCTGGATGTACTTTTGGTTACGGGTGCTCTGCTGGAAGGTGAGGATGGCTTCGCCGGTCAGTTGATACACTGTGGCACCTGTGGGCATAGCTCTGAGGGCAGCAATATTGGCTACTGCGACTGGGAAGCTATAGTTTGCGATAGCGACAGCACTGGGAGCAAAGCCGGTAGCATAGGCACGGGCTTTGACGGTTGAGGTGGCTATCACTTGGAAAGGTGCTGTGTATTGGCTAGAGGTCTCATCAGGCTCGCTGCCATCGGTGGTGTAACGAATTACAGAGCCGGGAGTAGCGGCAGTGATATTGACTTCTACAGGATTGTAGTAGAGGCCACCGGCAGGAGTGATCACGGGTGTGGCTGCAATTTCCATACCGGGGGCAAAGGTGTGGGATCCCAGATCGGTAACAGTATCGGTCGGATAGACGTCCCATTCGGTGGCAAGAGTCTCAAATGCGGCAGTATTACCAGCGGCATATCCGGTAGGGTTAACAGAAACACCTTGGGTGACAGTGGGTTTGCGAACCAAGGTCTTATCCAAAGTGCTGTATCCGCCATCGGCAGTCCACTGTGTGCCCGGATCTTGACCTATCATACCGAAGATATCGACATATACATCTTGCTCATTTACAAGTTTTACCAAGGCAACAGCATCATCACCATTAAAATATGTGACAGTTGACTGAACATCAGCTTGAGCTTGGATAGCCGCGTTAGCACTGGAATTGACAATTACATAGACATCGCCGTGGGCAAGCATTGTACCGGGAGTGAAAGTGAGTGTATTGCCGGGAGTAGAAGCTCCATTTGAGTACAGAATCACTTTGTAGGGTGCAAGGTCCACCGGTACACCTGTTCCATTGAATATTTCCAGGGCTTTGTTGTTGCTACCGCCCTCAATGTATTCGCTGAAGAACAGATCCGTAGCATAGTTCCCGGCAGGAGCAGTGGCAGTTCCGCTAAGGTTGACATCGGTAGGTGTGGCATCCAAGGTGCTGTGGGTGATTACGCTTTCAAACGTACCGGCGGTAGCTGCATTCATTCTTACCCAGATATTACCGTTGAAAGTCGGGGCAAGGCTGAGGCTGGTACCAAATCCTGTCGTCTCACTGGTGCTGATTTCAAAGGGTGCGGTAGTCTCCAGAGCCAGGTTTTGAGAGGCATTAGTAGCGCTCAGGGTATAGCTTTGAGCGGCAGAGGGAGTACCAACTTCGGCACCAAAGGCTGAGAGATTGGCAGTGATATTCCAGATCACGGCAGGATTGAAGGCTTCGCCGGAAACAGCTACGTTTACGGGGTCGAGCCCGGCTGTGGTGTGGACGATATTGCCGTTGTATTCACCGCTGACGCTGGCATACATACTCACGTAGATAGTTCCGTTGAAATTGACAGCGAGATCCAGAGTGCTTGACCAGTTGGTCTGATCTGTGGAGATTACAAAGCCTTCGGGGGCTACAACGTTGATCTGACCCAGCAGATTTGAGCTGGTGATGGTGTAGCTGCCGAATTCGTCTGAGTAATTTCCGACTACTGATGTCAGGGGATCAAGGATGATCGGGTTGGCTGCCAGAGCAGGGGGAGGTGGCGGTGTGCCATCCCAAAGCAGATCCCAGTCATTTGTGACGCGGATGCCATCGACTCTGAGAGCTGGAGCATTGGAAGCAGTTCCCTGCCTGAGGATTACTGATCCGATTCCCGCAGGCTCACTTGTGATAACGTCTGTTGATGTCAGTGTCGGGGTAGGCTCAGTGGCAGAGATTACTGGATTTATCCAAAGATGAACCACGTCATTATTAGTTCCGGGTATGATATCATACTTTAGAACAAGCAGGTATGTGATGCCGTAAACGTAATCATAACCGGTCGATACAGCAGTTGCAATACCGCCTGCATTTGCGAGACCAAACCTGAAGTTATCCGAAGCAGTGTCCTTTTGGATAAACACTCTGCCTCTATAGAAAGAGCTGTTAATAGGAGATGAACTTAAATGGTAGAAGTAATCGCCAGTAGTCTGTGCGCTGCTCACGTTTACCAATAGAGAGGTATAGACGCTGCCTTCGGTGGCAATCGGAGTGAAGGTCTTGTTTATATCTTCACCTGAAGTTGTTAATGTAGCAGCCAGTCCGGAAGCCATAGGGTAGCTGGGGTAAGTCATTCCGGGCTCCGTGACCAGTATTGCATTTGTACCACCTGCACTATGAGCAGTCCAGCCATTGGCGGTAAGAGCTGTTCCGGCTGTATAAGGGAAGTTCTCTTCAAAGAAAGTAGTCGGTCCCAAAGGCTCTGTCACAGTACCTGTGACTGCCACGTTTACATCTGTAGCTCCGGTGCTGGAGTGCAGGATATTACCGTCGTATGTACCAACAGTTGTACCAGTGAGCCGGACGTAGATCTGGCCGTTGTAGTTCGGTGCGACAGATAGACCTGCGCTATAGTTGCTGCCATCTGTAGATATCTCAAAGCCGGCAGGAGCGGTGATAGTGATATTGGCAGTCAGGAATGCGGCAGTCAGGTTATATTGCTGGCTGGCGGATGGTGTGCCCACCAGAGTCGAGAATGCAGTTGGCGTTCCGGTTGTAAATATCTGCGGTATAGGATCTGATACTGATCCGCTAATTGCTTGGGTAACTTCAGCAGCTCCGGTGCTGTTGTGAGTGATGTTACCGTTGAATTCGCCTGCGGTAGCTCCGGTCATACGGACGTAAACCAGCCCGTTGAAGGTGGATGCCAAAGAGAGTGTTGCTGTCCAGGTTGTCTGATTTGTAGAAAGTGCGTAACCTGTAGGAGCTACTACTGCGATATTGGCAGTGAGATTGGAGCCGCTTACAGTGTAAGACTGAGCATCAGAGGGAGTGCCGGTATAAGCGCTAAAGGGGGTGAGAGTGCCGCTGACACCGATTGTGGGTGTGGGTGTACCACCAGTGTAATCTGTGATGGTGATGTCATCGACATTCATCCTTTTATTAGCTGTACCAATATTATCTACAAGCAGGATACGAATTCTAATATTACCGGTAACGTTAATTTCTGAAGAGAATGTCTGGACTGAATCGGTGGCTGTAAATGCAGAACCGATCTGAGTCCATGTGCTCCCTTGGTTTATACTGTATTCAGCCTTCCAAGCTACTTGTGCATCTGAGCCGTATCGACGATATTGAAACGATAAAGTACCTATACCGTTGGCTTTATCGGCGAGCATAGTTATTGATGAGTTTGCTTTTCCGCTAAATCTAGCCGATTTGGTGCCATTGTAAAAATCAGTTGCTAGAGCTCCAATCAGCGACTCTGTCATATTCCAGTCCAATCCGGAGAGGTTGACTGTGCCTGAAGCATAACCTGTTTTAGTTTCTGTTGCCCCTTCAAAATTGACTAAGTACTGGCCATAAGCTGCGCCAATAGCCAAGAGGGCAAAAAGCAGTAAAACTAGTGTCTTTCTCATAATTCCTCCTTGAGAAATCTAAAATACCATTAAGTAATCAATTATCTATATGACTATAGCCTATTCGGATGGGGCTAATCGTCAAGTTAAAATATCTTCATTATCCGGGTGATCTTCCTCTATCGTGATAGAGCGTTCGGGACGTGCCTGATGGCTGATCGCAGTAATGACTGTCTGTCCCGGAGCAGTGTTTTGACCTTCTGTGATGGCAAGTTCGTAAGACTTTGGCAGGTTTATGGTGCAACTGCCTTTTCCGGGCATAATACCGATCAGATCGCCGGTTTCCCAATGAGAGGTCTGGAGCCATTTGATCTTATCAGAATTGAATCTGAATGTAATGGTGCCATCTTCTCTATGCAGTTTCAGCATCTCGTCTTCCAGGATACAATCCTGATGAGGGCATCGTATCTCGAGGACATCCAGGTAGGTTTTGTTGATATTTATCAATTGCAAGTCCTGATTGGTGCGGATGTACTTGATCTTGCCTTCGAGAGGGGATACGATTACACCTTCTTCGGGCTTGGGGATCTTGTTGTTGTATCTGTAGGTGGCGTAAAACCACATATAGATCACAATACCGATCAGCGTAACTGCCAGTGCAGGGATATTGAGGAATCCCGCTGAGGGAAACCAATACTGCATCCCAATGCCCAGGGCGATCACGCCAAAGGGTATGAGTAGCATCAGATACTGCTTCTTCTTGATAGCACGCAGATGGCGGATCGGGATCAGGATTTTGTCGTCTATAGCCATAGTTTAACGAACACGCGTCCAGGTATCTGTACGGCCGATCAGAGAAACGCCAACGAATCCGCGCAAGGCAAGAGTGTTGTTGTTGCGAAGTTCGCCTTTGCAGGAATAGGTGTTTCCGCTTTTGGGATCGTAGATTCTGCCGCCTTCATACTTGTTGTCTTTGTCAAAGCTGAGTCCGGTCAGGATTACCAGATTCATCAGGGCGCGGCTTCTGAGCGTGCGATTGGGGTTTTTGTGGTCAACCTTGGGCTGGCCCTGTTCGTTGTTTGGAGTCTGCAGCCAGACAATCTTGCCGGAATAGGTGCCGTTTGCAGCCTTCCAGATCTGGATGCGGCTGCTACCTTCGCCATTCAGCCAAGTGCCGATAATGCGGTCTGCTCCCTGAGCTGCCAATAGGAGGGGCAGGCTCATAAGCACGATCAAGAGGCTTATCATAAGGATTCTCATATTTGTACTCCTTTGCTTTAGATGATCTTGCATCTCTTTAGAATATAATCCACCTTGTCCAGATAGCGATTATAATCAAAGATGCTGTTGATGGCGTCAACGCTGAGAGCCGCACTGATAGCGGGATCATTCAGCACAAGTTCACGGAAGCTTTCGCCTGTCTTCCAGCATTGCATGGCACAGGCCTGGACCATCGCATAAGATTCCTCCCTGCTCAGTCCGGTATTTGTAAGATGTAGTAACAAAGCTTGAGAAAAAGCCAGGCCGTTGGTCTTTTCGAGGTTCTTCTTCATATTCTCCGGATAGACCAGGAGATTGGAGATCAGGCTGGTGGCTTTATCCAGCATATAGTGCAGCAGGATACAGCTATCAGGCAGGATTACACGTTCCACAGAGGAATGGGAAATGTCACGTTCGTGCCAGAGTGCGTTGTTTTCCATCGCTGCGTGGGCATTGGAACGCAATAGACGAGCCAGTCCGCAGAGTTGCTCGCTGACTATGGGATTGCGTTTGTGAGGCATCGCGGAGCTGCCTTTCTGTCCCTTGCCAAAGTTCTCCTCGGCTTCCAGCACTTCTGTGCGTTGGAGATGTCTGATCTCAAGAGCGATCTTCTCCAAAAGGCTGCCAATGAGGGCAAGCACGGAGAGGAAATAGGCGTGGCGGTCTCTTTGGATCACTTGGGTGGAGATATTGACCGGCTCCAGATCGAGGTATCTGGCAGCGAGCTCTTCCACCTTGGGGCTGAGGTGGGCATAGTTGCCGACGGCGCCCGAGAGCTGGCAGATGCTGATGCTATGAATGGCATCCGAGAGGCGCTCTATATCACGCTGAGCCTCATCATACCAGAGGGCAAATTTGAGCCCAAAGGAGGTGGGTTCGGCGTGAATACCATGGCTGCGTCCCATACAGATCGTGTGGCGATACTCCCTTGCTTTGAGCTTCAGAGTCTCAGACAGACGGTGTAACTCTGTAAGCAACAGCTCACCGGCTTGTTTTAGCTGTAGCGAAGTAGCTGTATCGAGGACATCGCTGGAGGTCATACCATAATGAATCCAGCGTGAGGCAGGACCCACATATTCTGCCACATTGGTCAAAAAGGCGATCACATCGTGCCGGGTGACAAGCTCTATCTCGTCAATACGATCAGCATTAAAATCTGCTTTTTCAACTATCTGGGCATAGTCTTCATCCGGGATCAAACCAAGCTCGTTCATTGCACGGCAGGCGGCAAGCTCTACCTCGAGCCAGCAACCATAGCGGTATTCAGGAGCCCAGAGACGCTCCATTTCCGGTAAGCTATAACGTTTTATCATTGATCTTCCGCCCTTTCCATCAGGTCTTCAAGCTGCATCTCAAACATATCAAAGATGCTTAATCCACTCTTCTCGGGGCGTGGCAGAGGCTCAATCGCTTGGGCACCATATTCCATATGATCGACCAGGAGCTTGACAGCCATACTGCCATCCAGGCCAAGGCTAATCTGATCCAGCTCTCCACCGCGGTCGTAAAGCAGGTTCATCTCCGCACCGGAGCGCAGGTCTTTCACTCTGGATAGCTGCAATTGCTTGGTAAAATCCACTCTTACAGAGTCGATCACGGTGTATCCATTTCTCAGGATAGTATCTTTGTGCTCATCCACCAAAGGACCCAAGGAATTGAACTTATCAAAGGTCTCTTCCGGGAAAAAGCGGTCCAGATTCAGATGCTCGAGTTGAGGCATCATCGGTGACTTGATAGCTATGTACTCGCCTTTGTAAAATGTAAGGAGTGGACTTCCTGAGCCCCCCATAATACCACCATCGAGGACATCCAGGCGCAGCTCGCTGTCATTCTTTTGGGCTACGTAAAACTTGCGTAGGGCGAGGCCCATATAGTTTGCTTCGACAATTCCCTCACTGCGAAAGCTCTGCCAACGCAGCATCTCGGCACGCAGTTTCATCTCGTCTGCCTGCCTGCGGTTTGCTGAGCATGCTCCCAAAAGGATCAGAGCCAATAGGGATACTATTATCATCACTCGGGGGTTCATTTCTTCTCCAAGGCTTTCTTATTGAGCTTCCAGATGCCATAAGCACTTACCAGCACCATCAGCAGCGAGAGAAACTGACCGATCGACATAAAGCCAAAGATCATACCAAATTTGTTGTAAAACTCCAGGCTATCCGGCTCTCTGACAAATTCGATCAGGAATCGGAAGAAGCCGTAACCGCCGATAAAGGTCCAGAATACGATGCCTTCACGCTTAACTTTGCCCAGGAGGTATTGGGTGATGAGTGCCAGCACCACGCCTTCCAGTAGCAGCTCATAGATCTGCGAAGGATGCCGGGGCTTGCCATCCGAACCGGGGAAGATCATTCCCCAGGGCAGGCTGGTGATCTTGCCATAGAGCTCGCCATTGATAAAATTGCCAAGGCGTCCCAGTCCCAAGCCTACTGCCACCAAAGGCACTGCCGGATCTGCCATGCTATAAAAGCTCAGCTTCTGGCGCTTGCAAAAGATCAATCCACCGATTATCACGCCCAGAGCTCCGCCGTGGAAAGACATTCCGCCTTCCCAGACAGCAAAGATATAGAGCGGATTCTGGATGTAATAGATCAGGTTGTAAAACAGCACATAGCCCAGCCTACCGCCAATGATCACGCCCAGCATTATGGTAAAAAGGGCGGATTCATACTGCTCGCGGCTCAGCTTGATATTGCGCTTGCCAAGGGTGTATTTATACAGGAAGTAGCCCAGCACAAAGCTGAGCACATAAAAGAAACCATACCAGCGTACCTGCATCTGGAGCCCTAAGAGACTGAAGCTCACAATGTCAGGACGCAGATTGGGAAAGGACAGCACTGCCGGGATCATGGCTTGGTCAATTGATCGAGACGCTTCACCATCAAATCAGCCGCTTCATCGGCAGGACCGGTGAATTTCTCGGTCACCTTATCGTGTTTTGGGGTAAAGATCTTTAGCACTTGCGTAGGAGAGCCGTTCAATCCCACTTCCGTCTCACTCAGGCCAAGATCGTCGCAGTTCCAGATTACAAGCTCCGCTGTCTTGGCATTCTTTTTGCCTCTAAGGGAGGGCAGTCTTGGAGTATTGATCTCCTTGACCACGGAGATTACCGCCGGCATTTGCATCTGAACCCGGTCAAAGCCATCTTCCATCAGCCTTTGCAGGATAACGTTTTTGCATTCGACAGCTTCCACCTGACGCACAAAGCAAGTCTGCGGCAAGCCCATATGAGCAGCTATACCCGGCCCTACCTGAGCTGTATCGCCGTCTGTGGCCTGTTGACCGGTGATCACCAGATCGACATCGCCCAGCTTGCGGATTGCAGCGGCAAGAGTTAAGCTGGTAGCCCAGGTATCAGCACCGGCAAAACGCCTGTCTGATAGCAAGACAATCTTATCCACGCCCAAAGAGACCGCTTCACGCAGGATTTCCTCACCCTGAGGAGGTCCCATACAGAGCGCGGTAACTGAACCGCCGTGTTTTTCCTTGAGGCGGACAGCTTCTTCTACTGCATAAGTATCAAAAGGATTAAGGATGCTTTCCACACCCTCGCGGATCAATGTGTTGGTCACCGGATCGATCTTGATCTCGGTCGTATTTGGCACTTGTTTAATGCATACCACCAAATTCATAGGCTATTCTCCTTTGGCGTAAAACTCTTTGATCGAGTCGGTTACATACTGCTTTTGCTCAAGTGTAAGCTCCGGATAGATCGGGATTGAGAGCACTTGCTGAGCCAATGCTTCCGCAGCCGGCATATCGCCTTCTTTGTATCCCAAATCACTGAAGCATTCCTGCAAATGCAGCGGCAGCGGATAATAAACCGCACAGCCAATACCTTTGTCTTGGAGATATTTCATCAGCTCATCGCGACGCTCGCAGATCAGGGTGTATTGATTGTAGATAGAGACTGCTTTAGGATCGATATAAGGTGTGATGATGCCATCGACATTGTCCAGTTCTGAATCGTAAAACTCTGCATTGGCACGTCTTGCTTTGCTCCAATCTGCCAGGGCATCCAGCTTAACCAATAGCACGGCTGCTTGAAGAGTATCCAGACGGCTGTTAAATCCCACCCACTTGTGGAAATACTTGGGGTTTTCGCCATGTACTCGGAGTTGTCTCAGCTTGGCGGCGAGTTCATCATCATTGGTCAGACAGAGTCCTGCATCGCCCATAGCACCGAGGTTTTTGCTGGGGAAGAATGATAGCGTGCCTATATCGCCAAAGCTGCAGCTCATTTTACCATCCCAGGTGCAACCGATGCCTTGGGCGTTATCTTCGATTACTTTGAGATTGTGTTTCCTGGCGATTGCCATAATCCGATCCATATCTGCTGATTGCCCAAACAGGTGCACCGGCATAATGGCTTTGGTTTTGGGCGTGATAGCTGCTTCGATCTGATCCGGATCGATATTGAAAGTCTGAGGATCGATATCCACAAAGACAGGCTTGGCATGGTTGCGCCAGATCGAGCTGGCGGTGGCAAAGAAGGTAAAGGGAGTGGTGATCACTTCGTCGCCTTCGCCGATTCCGAGGGCTTTGATGGCTATCACCAGAGCATCTGTACCGGAAGCGCAACCGATGGCATGCTTGATGCCAAGGTATTTCTGCATCTTCTCTTCGAGTTCTTTAACCTGTTCACCCATTATGTAGTGATGAGTGGAGAATACCTTTTCCAAATTTGCCCTGATATCCTTCATCAAGGGCTCGTATTGAGCGTGTAGATCCAGCATTGGGACTTTCATTCAAACTCCTTTATTTGGTGAGGGCGCTTACGCCCACCACAATGGTAATCAATTGCGTAGCCAACAGCACAATGTCTTTCACATCCGTCCAAAAATCCCTTTCTATGCGCTCCGGCACAAAGATAGTATCACCTGGTTCCAGCCTGACGTTGTTTCCCGGCTTGATCCAGTTTCCGCTTGCCGCACGAATGATGCGGGTGCGTCCTGATCTGTAACCGGAGGCATAACCACCTGCTGCACGAATATAATACTGCCAGTTTTCACCTTCTTTGAGGTTGACCCAGCCCGGACGCTTCACCTGTCCACTCACCCAGATCATATTCATTATCTCCGGGATGTAGATGATATCGCCATCATGCAACTCCAGCTCTGTAGTCTCCGCGCCTTTTTGCCAAATCTCAGAGATGTTTACGGAGTAACGCCCCTGGATCTGACGCAGCTTGGTGCGCAGATAAGCATATTCCATCGAGGTCATACTGCCCATCGGCATCCCACGCAGGCGTTCAAACTCCGCATCGTAGGCTTCGTTCATCCTTTGGTTCAAATAGATGCTACTTGCCAGATCCGCATCTTGGGTGGGTCCACCCGCCAAACTAAGCAAGCCATAGATACCCATTCCGGGATCGACCAGATATTCCCCGGGAAAACGTACTTTGCCCTGGATGGTCACTCTGCGCGTGGCTCGTAGCTCGCTATTTCCCGGCACTACTATTTTGTCCCATGCGCTTACACTCGTGCTTTCAATCGAATTCAACAGGTTTTGCACCCGGTAATGATTGTTTTGGGCATCGTACTTGAAAAGCTTTGTAGCAGAAAGATCAGCACCGGGTCTTAACCCGCCTGCCAGCTCAATCAAGGCTCCAATGGTATCGCCCGGAAGATATTGATACTCACCCGGTTTATATACTTCTCCGCTGATCGTGATCGTTTCTCTGAGGCCGGGTACAAAGATCAGATCTCCATCCCTCAGAAGCGGATTCTGAGATAGCTCGCCCTTGCGATAAAAGCTAAGCAGGTCATAGCTTTGGCTCTGACCACCTCTGGTCAGCCTTACGTTACGCAGTGCTTGCTGATTGCTCAGAGTACTGTCTGCTACTGCTTTCCAGATGGGTGCGGGACTAGCATTTCCTTCGCGGATTGTCTGTCCTTGCGGTAATTGAATCTTGGCAATTTCCACCGCATCCGAGAGACGATTGTAAACTGTCAGTGTGTACTGCCCGGGTTTTTCCACCATACCGGTAACGTTTACCATGATCGGCGTAACGTTCTGGGGCAGGTTTTGCAACTGGGCATAAGCATATACACCCAGCATTAGCAGGATCAGGAACAATAGCCCTGTTTTAGTTTTCATAGTATTCAATCATCCTGGTAATGATATCGTCCAGTTTCATTTTTGGCTCGTAACCGATGTATTCCTTGATCTTCTCAAGATTTGGCATCCGGTTCATCATATCCTCAAAACCCTCTTCAAAAGCATCTTCATACTTCATATACTCGATCTTGGATTTGCTTTGGCACATCGTGCGTACCTTGATCGCTAGATCTTCGATCGAGATTGATTCGGTGGTGCCTACATTAAAGATCTCACCTTCGCAATTGGGAGAACTCATCAGAGCTAGGAAAGCATCAACAACGTCCGAAACATCAGCAAAACAACGGGTTTGCTTACCTGTGCCATAGACAACCAGTGGCTGATCCAAGAGCGCCGCTTTGATGAATTTTGGCAGCACCATACCATACTGCCCGGTCTGACGGGGGCCGACAGTATTGAAGCAGCGCACTATCACCACGGGCAAGCGCTTTTCACGGAAGAAGGCCAGCGCCATAAACTCGTCGATCGCCTTGCTGCAGCTATAACCCCAGCGGCTGATATGAGTGGATCCCAAGAGTCTGTCATCCTGCTCACCGAAAGGTACATTCTCGCTCTTGCCGTAAATCTCCGAAGTGGATGTAATCAAGACCTTCGCCTTGTGTTTATTGGCAAGCTCCAGGACGTTGTCCGTGCCGACTATATTGGTCTTGAGCGAGAGCAAGGGATTCTCGATGATGTATTTCACGCCGACAGCGGCTGCCAGATGATAAATTTGATCCACACCATTGATCAGCTTCTCCATCAATTCACGGTTTAAGATGCTGCCAATGGTGTAGTGGAACTTGGGATGATCCTTGAATGTCTCAATATTCTCCAGCCTTCCCGTGGAAAGGTTGTCGATGATGCTTACCTGATGGCCCTCGGCCAATAATCTTTCTGCCAGATGCGAGCCGATGAATCCGGCTCCCCCGGTGATGAGTATCTTCATAAATTCTCCATTTTTGGCGACTGCAGCTAAGTATTTGATCTGTATATGTATTAACAATCACTTGCTGCGCTCGCTGAGACTCCACAAAGCAGTCCCAGCTTGTCTGACTAAGGAAATTTGAGAGAGTATATTTGTCAATGAAAAAGCTGTGGTATTCAAAGCAGTTAATCTTGAACTTGAGAGGAAGTTAATAAGTGAG
This sequence comes from uncultured Candidatus Cloacimonadota bacterium, assembly GCA_964433815.1. Classification (GTDB taxonomy): domain Bacteria; phylum Cloacimonadota; class Cloacimonadia; order Cloacimonadales; family Cloacimonadaceae; genus PHBP01. The sequence continues at coordinate 38,058 of CAYSSP010000003.1, read as the reverse complement.
GCCGGGCTGTGCCGGGACGGCGTCTTTGGCAGTTAGAACTAAGACAGCTCGAACTTAGTGCTTCACCCCAGGCGCAAAGCCCCCCCCCTCTGCTGTTCTCCGCTTTATCCGTAGTAAAATAATCTTTCCTCCTTTACTCCTTGTAAAAAAGGAAAGACCCGCAGGAATGGGAGCTGCGGGTCTTGTTCTGGTCATCGAACCGAGACCTTTCAGTCTCATTACAAATGCATCCGAAGCCCTAACCCAAATTGTAGCAGACGGATACCAGACCAGCTTGCCACAGAGCCTACACCGAATTCCTCCTTTTATGTATCCTACACGATATCGCCGACAGAACGACAGCCTCCCTTTAAGAAATGAGGTAGGACGTCTGTTCCGTCATGGCAATATAAGTTTGCACGGATTAGACCAAATTGGTACAGTCACGTAAGAGGCTGCAGAATAGAAATATGCGCAAAAGGCACAGATTGACTGGGGTGTATTTTTTGCCTCAAGCCTTGGAACTGCCTGGTTCCTCCGGTTTGGTGGTCAGGGTGTAATGCGAGATCTTTTTAAAGAGGTTTGATTTGTCTATTCCTAGGGCTTGGGCTGCGCGGGTAACGTTGCCGTGATGCAGGTTTAGACAGTGTTGGAGGTATGATCGCTCAAAGCTGCGCAGGGCTTGTTTGAGGGTATAGCTCTGGTTTTCCGGGGTGGCGAAAATATTGTTCATTCCCTGCAGCAGATCCCCAACCGTGAGATGGTCATTTTTGGCAAAAATTACACCCCTCTCGATAGTACTGCGAAGTTCACGGGCATTTCCGTGCCATTCTTGCTCATAAAGCCACTGCATTGCCTGGAAGGATATGGCAAGGGGAGCGATGTTGTTATGGTTGCAAAATTCCGTACAAAAGTAACTTGCGAGTTGGATGATATCATCTTTGCGCTCCCTGAGGGGAGGAATATGTATATTGATCGCGTTTAGGCGGTAATAGAGATCGGAGCGAAAGATGTTTTGCTTTTGAATATCATTGAGATCGCGGTTTGTAGCAGCAACGATGCGGGTCTTGACGTTTTGAATTTTACCGCCCACTTTTTGGATCTCGCCCTCACTGATCACACGGAGCAGTTTGGCTTGCACTTCCAGAGGCAATTCACTTACTTCATCCAAAAAGATCGTGTTGTTATCAGCGTGTTCAAAGTAGCCCTTGCGGTTCTTGGCAGCCCCTGTGAATGCTCCCTGTTCATAGCCAAACAGCTCGCTTTCAAAAAGTTCTTTGGGGATGGAAGCGCAGTTGATGCAAACCATTGCCTTGTCTTTGAACTTGCTGAGGCGATGGATGGCGTGGGCAGCCAGTTCCTTGCCGACTCCGGTTTCCCCGGTGATCAGCACGGGCGCTTCATACTCCGCAGAACGGATGATGCTGGCATAGACATTTTGCATAGCAAGTGAATCACCTACCATACCTATTGCAGTCTTTGCCATCTCGAGGGTTGCGCTTCGAGAACGCACATAAGCACTGATATTTTTGATTCTGAGGCGCAGATGCTCTGGAGTGATGGGCTTTTCTATAAAATCAAATGCTCCATTCTTTATCGCATTGACAGCATCCGGGATATGCCCGGAGCCGGAGATCATCAAGATGGTAGTTTCCGGATAGTTCTCGCGCACTTCATCCAGTAGGCCAAATCCGTCATTGAGCGTAGGCAAACACATATCCAGCATCATTACGTGGAATTGGGTATTACGCAGGAGACCGAGTGCTGTACCTACATCATTGGCTTGTTGCACGCAGTATCCTTCTTTGAGGAGTATATCGGAGGCAAGCTTGCTAAAGACTCGGTCGTCGTCTGCAATCAATATCTTTATCTGATCTGGCATTATTCCCCCTTGAGCCAGATGGAGACGGTCGTACCGTGTCCCTCTTCGGAGCTGACGTCAATAATTCCATGCATAGATTGAATAATCTTCAAGCTTTCCGGGATGCCGATGCCGGTGCCGGATTGCTTGGTAGTAAAGAAGGGTTTCCAGATGTCTTCCATATTCTTGGAACTGATCCCTATTCCGCTATCCTCGATTTCGACCAATACTGAGAGATTGCCTTTGGGGCTCTCGTGCAGAGGGAATTCCTTGACCGTAATGTGCAGAGATCCGCCTTCAGGCATAGCGTCGATGGCATTGCCCAGAATATTCATCAGTGCTTCTTCAAAGCGGATGGGCTCGATCATAGCCTCCACCGAAGTCAGATTCCAGTTTTTGATCAGTTTGATTTGTGCAGGGATACTGATCCGGCTCAGGCAATGCTCTATACTGGGTAAAATATCCTGAATTCGCAGCTCGTAATCTTTGAGCTCCGTAAAGCGCTGGAACGCGTGAGTAAAGACCCTGATCTGCTCGATCTCGCTGCGGATCAGCTCGACGTATTCGCTGGAAGTGCGATTCTCGGGATTGCATTGCTCCAGTGGCTCCAGTGCCAATATCACGTTTGTAATATGCCTGCGTACATTATGCGATAGCCTGCGGGCTGTCTCTGCCCAGGCAAGCTGACGGTTCATATCTTCCGCTCCGGCTGCAGGAGGAATAAATAGAATCAGGTAAAAAGGAGGGAAGCTGCTTCCTCTGAACATTGCGATACCAAAGCTGCGTTCTTCCTTGCCAAATCTTACCTGTGCCTGGTAGGTGAGGGATTTGTTTTTTGACTTTTGAAAGTGTTGCAAGGGGGGATAGAGCTCCGGGAAGATTGCATCCAGATGCTTCCGATCCAGCAGGATATTGGGCTCCATATACTTTACAATCATAGTCTCCAGAAAGCGGTTGATCATTACAATCCGGTTCTTGCCCCGTACGTGGATCATCCCAAAATCCAAGGTATTGTCTATTCTGCGAAAGACCTTAATCTGTTTAGTATGGGCATACCAGCCACCAAACAGAAGGATCAACAAAACACCGATTATCCACAAAGAATAATTTTCTATGGTGTTTAGCAACAGGACATAGAAGGGATAGGGCTCAAAGGAGTAATAGCCGGTCTGGCGGGGAGAGGAGATCACCAGCAATCTCGGCTTGCCAAAGCCGTTGCCGGTGCTGGTCATATACACGCCTTCTTCCCCCGGGAAGGGATTCTTGATCCTGGCTCTAACCCTGAAGTTATGATCCAAGATCTCAAAATGATCGTCATTGGTCTGCATCAGGAAGCCTTTGAAGCCGTCGTTGTTACCATCCACGCTGCCCCAAAGGTATTTCGGCGAGTTTTTATAATGATGCTTCACGGGATCCAGATTCTCGTCCAGCACGATCAGTCCGGATGCCTGATCGATCAGCGTGATCCGCTTGGTGCCGCTCCGATCTACAACGTGCAGGAGCCCGTCCGGTGCCATCCTCTGCATTGTGGAAGGAATGCTAAAGGACTTTAGCTTAGAAAATCTCTTGCCGTTGTAACGCATCAGGCTGATGTAATTTTCCACCTCCATCGAGCCCCAGGTGTTGACATTGCAATAGATCTCGTAGATACCATCCTGATCGTTATCCGAGATAGCCAGATTGGCAGCACTATAGCCGGCGGCCACCTTTTCTATAAATTCCATCCTGCCGTAGCGATCGATCACACCTACATAAGAATTGAAGTCGTCTGTTTGGTTTAGCGGTTCTGTCCTGTTCTTAAAAGCTATCGTGCCAAAGATAAATTCTTTGTCACCATCTCCGTCCAGATCTGCAAAATGCAGGGAGTTGACAGTCGTAGCCATCCGGTAATACCACTTCAGCGCACCGGACTTGAGATCATAGACTATTATACCACGCGGATTTGCCTGAAAACCTGAATGAGCCGTGCAGACCAGTTCATAATCGCCATCGCCGTCAACATCTTCTATCATTAGCGGTACTATCACCGCAGCATATTCACCTTTGGGATTGTCACTTTCCTGAAAGACCCGGTCGATCGGGGTATATCGACGATCTTCCCTGATCGGAATGGGCTTCCAATCGTAATGTGAGGCTTGGAGGTAGTTCCTTTGACCATCATTGAAGCTGTAATATATCCAGGCCCGGTCGTCATCTGGATCTTCCATTACTTTGAGATTTCGTATGGGATAGCCAAGATTGATCTGAGCGAGTGCTTTGCCCTTGGCATCCAGAGTCAAAATGCCGTTGTATCCTGTCCTGAAAGGCTCCACATAGATGATTTCGTCGATCTTGTCATTATCCACATCGGCAAAAACCTTGAGCGCAGCATTGCTATCATTGGTAATCACCTGACGCTCTACAAAGCGGTGACTCAGGACTTTTTCATAGATCCTGCACGCACTTATACAAAACAAGATCAGCATCAAGCCTATCGCATACTTTCTATTCAAGCAAAACCTCTAAACAACAATATTTACTCTTATCATTACATAGGACTGGATAAATTATGTCAAGATAAATCGGAGGGGTTTGATTTTGCTCTTCATTACTAACTATTTGTGGCTTTGCACCTCTTGCGCGCAAATGATCAACTGGAGATCACCAGCAGATCAAGAGCAAATCACCTCGAACCGGGTTCGACTTGATTTGCTCTTGAATTGCTCTTGATATGCAGATGACCAAGGGGAGCGATTAGGGAGGAATAACCCGAATAGTGATGATAATGCCTTATAACAATAGCTACTTAGCTATCTTGCTTGGCACGCAAGAGAGATATACTCTGGATTTCCTATTTGCTTAGTAGGCGATAAAGCTTATTATATCCCTAAAACAAGAAAATGATTTGGAGAAAGATAAATGAAAGTACTCGTACTATTTTATACAAGCTATGGACACAACTATGAGATGGCAAAGGCAGTCGCCGAGGGTGTAAAGCAAGCTGGCGTGGAAGTCGAAATCAAGCGTGTTCCGGAGATTCTGCCTGATGAGATTATCTCAAGAATGGGAGCCTTGGAAGCCCGCAAAGCTTTTGAACACATCCCGATAGCCGAGCCCACAGAACTGGGTGATTACGATGGCATCATCTTTGGTACTCCCACACGCTATGGAATGATGGCTGCGCAGATGAAAGCTTTCCTCGATGCGACCGGAAGCCTCTGGGCAAAAGGCGCGCTGATCGGAAAGGTGGGCGCGGTCTTTTCCAGCACCGGCACTCAGCACGGCGGACAAGAAGCTGCCATCCTGAGCTTCCATACCATCCTCTTGCACCACGGAATGCTGATCAGCGGCTTGCCTTATAGCTTTACCGGACAGACCACGATGGATATGATTGCCGGTGGGTCTCCTTACGGTGCATCACAGATCGTTGGCGGGGACGGCTCCAAGCCTGCCAACCAGATCGAACTGGATGGCGGTAGATTCTTGGGTGAACACGTTGCCAATATTGTCAAAAAACTCGCTAAGTAAAAGAACTCCCAAAAGATAAAAGCTCCCCTGTATTGGGGAGCTTTATTTATTGGCAGCTTAAACTACCGGTTATCGCATATGGATTTAGAGCTTGGACATATAATTCACCAGATCGGTCACACGGCAGGAATAGCCCCATTCGTTGTCGTACCAACTGAAGACTTTTACCATATTGCCTTTGACGTAGGTGATCAGTGAATCATAGATCGAGGAGTGGGGATTGCCGACGATATCGATGGAAACGATAGGTTCGTCACTGTATTGGAGGTAACCCTTGAGATAGGTCTCGGCTGCTTCTTTGACAGCAGCATTGACTTCTTCCTTGGTGGTGGGGCGCTCGGTATTGATTGCCAGATCGACCAGGGAGCCATCCGGAGTGGGCACGCGTATAGCGGCTCCATCCAGCTTGCCCGATAGTTCCGGGATTACCAGGCCGATGGCTTTGGCTGCACCGGTCGAGGTCGGGATCATACTCATCGCAGCCGCTCTGGCGCGGCGCAGATCGCTATGCGGGAGATCCAGGATGCGCTGATCATTGGTATAAGAGTGGATCGTAGTCATCAAGCCTTCCTTGATTCCAAAGCGATCGTGGATGACCTTAGCCACGGGTGCAAGGCAGTTGGTGGTGCAGGAAGCGTTTGAGACCACCAAATCCTCGGGTTTGAGGATGGTGTGGTTTACACCCATCACGACCGTTGCATCGACTGCGTCTTTGGCGGGGGCGGTGAGCACGACTTTTTTGGCACCGGCTTTGATGTGCTTGGAAGCCTTTTCCTTACTGGTAAAGATACCGGTTGATTCGATCACGATGTCGATACCCAGATCTGCCCAGGGCAGGCTTTCGGGATCTTTTTCGGCAAAGATGCGGATCTTTTTGCCATTGACCACGAGGCTGTCCTCAGTGTGGCTGATTTCACCCGGGAATATCTTGTGGACGCTATCGTACTTGAAAAGGAATGCCAGGGTCTTGGCATCTGTGAGGTCGTTGATTGCGACCACGTTTATGTCGGAGTAATTCTTCAGGAAGGCACGCAGGACCAGGCGTCCGATGCGTCCGAAGCCGTTGATTGCTACATTGATCATATATCTCTCCTTTGTTTATAATAGTATGCTGTTGTTTGCGCTGCCGGTGACTTTGCAGAAGCCCATAATGGTATTTTGCATGGTTTCTTCACCTTTGGCGAGCCATTTACGGGGATCAAACTTGCTCTTGTTTGGGATATAATCCTCGGGATTGACGCCTGCGGGACAGACGATAGCATCCTTTTCTTTTTCCCAATAGGCTTGCACCGCGGAAGCCATATCCATCTGGTAGTGGGTATCTTTGTTGATTTTGACTACGCCATTGGCGATGGCTTTGATCTGCTGCTCATCGGTGAGTCCCGATGCTCCGTGCAATACGAGCCCGCGTTCTACGCCATTGGCGATCAGAAGGCTATCTATCTCTTTGATCAGGTCCAGCCTCAGGACGATATTGGCGCCTTTGGAGACACCGTGATTGGTGCCGACTGATGCCGCAAAGAGATCGACATTGGTCTTTTTGACGAATTCGAGTGCTTCTTCGGGTTTGGTGTAAAGCTCTGTGTCAGAAACGATCTCGTCCTCAGTGCCTTTGATGTGGCCGATTTCACCTTCTACCAGGATACCGTGTTTGTGCGCCAGATCGACTACTTCTTTGGTGATTCTGATATTATCATCCAGCTTTTCCTTGGAAGCATCGATCATCACGCTGGTGACCAGATTACGCTCGATGCAATAAACGATGAAATCGAAATAATTGGGAGTGGCGTGGTCAATATGCAGTCCTACACCGCTTTTGGAGAATTGCGCTGCAAAAGTCTTGATCATAGTGGAGATCAGCTCCGCTCCGACTTTGATATCCTGAGAAGCACCTGCGGCGTATTTGCAAGCACCGCTGCTCATCTGCATCAGGCCATCTGATCCCACGGCATCATAGCCTTGGACGATCGCTCTGATCTGTGTATCAAAAACAACATTGGATGCGATAATGCCAAATCTTTGTTGCTTGGCCTTGCGAAAGACCATACCAAGCTGTTCACCTGTTAAAAACATCCTTACCTCCATCAGTATAGATATTATGTATGTCTTGTATAATATCTTCCACAATGATATGGAGTCAAGTAAAAAATCTTGGTAGCTTAGGTGATTCGTCTAAGTGGGAATCTCACGGCGCTTTGCCCCGCTTTCCTATAGAATGCCTTGGCAATCCTCAGGTGATGCCCGGGTGATCCCCGGGTGAACGCCCGGGAATCTCCAGATAAATACCCGACTTTTGCCCGGTGACTCAAAGGGGGGTGGATTGGGTTATGCTTCGCAAGATTGAAGGAGATAGTCGAGCGGAGTACCAAGCTCAGACCATGCGCAGCTCTAACTGTCTAACTACTAACTTCTAACTGCGCAACGCGCTCCGGCTATTTCCCTATACAGAAATCGGAAAAGATGCTACCCAGCAGATCGTCAACTGAGCCTGTGCCCAGGATCTCGCTGATAGCAGAGGTGGCTTCAATCAGATCGAAGGCAATAAATTCGTAGCCCAGATCGCCCTGCATGGCCTCTCGAGCTTTGTGCAATGCGGCGATGCTGCGGCGGATGGCAGCCAGATGACGGCTATTAGTCAGCAGGGGGCCATCGGGGAGTTCGCGGGGTAGCTCGAGACGTTTTAGTATCTCTAAAGAGATTGCCGCCAAACCTCCCTCAAGCATGACCGAGGAGGGAATGAGACCTTGGGGAAGCTCAGTATGATTGTCACAAAAGCGCTCTTTCAGCCTGGAGAGCAACTCAGCCGGGGTGGGCAGGGAGTCAAAACCGAGCTTGTCAATCTTTGTAATGATGTTCAGCACACGCCTGCTATCTATCTGGCTGTCAATCTGAAAGGCTTGGCCGGGTTCTTGCAGTACCAGTACGAGATCGGCGTTATTGAGCAGTTCCCGGGTGCGGTCAATCCCCATCCTTTCCACTTCGTCGGAGGCATCGCGCAGTCCGGCGGTATCGTAGATCACCAGGTTGTAACCGGCCAGGGAGACGCTTTCTTCCAGATAATCGCGCGTGGTACCTGGATGCGGACTTACCAAAGCTCGGTTTTCACGCAGGAAGGCATTGAAAAGTGAGCTCTTTCCGGCATTGGGAGGACCAACCAGGCAGATCTTGATGCCTTCGCGGATGTAGCGTCCGGAGCGGCTTTCTTCCACCAGCCTCTCAGCCTTTTCTATTATAGTATCCAGTTCTGCTGCAAAGCCTTGCATATCGATTTGGGGGAGATCTTGATCAGAGAAATCGATGGCGAGTTCAATCTTGATCCGGCAGCTTTGGATCTCTTTGAGGAGAGTCTCCAAAAATCCGGTGAGCGTGCCCCGCAATTGCGAAAGGGCTGATGAGGTGGCTTTGCTGCCGGAGGCGGTAATCAGGTCGTTCACTGCCTCAGCCCGAATCAGATCCAGCTTGCCATTGAGGTATGCCCTGCGGGTGAATTCCCCGGGTGTAGCCATACGGCAATCCAGCAGGAGATCTTCTATAATCTGAGATACAAGGCGGGGATTTCCGTGACAACTGAGCTCGATAACGTCTTCCCCGGTATAGCTATGCGGCGCAATAAACTTGTAGATCAGAATCTCATCCAGGGCTGTGCCGGCCTTGTCGTGCCAGATGCCATAGATGATGCGGTGGCTTTCGCTGTTGCGAAGCTTGCTTGCAGGCCTGAAGCGGCTCTCGGCGATCTCGAATGCCCGGGTTCCGCTGATCCTGATTAGTGAACTTGCTGCCTCTCCGGGAGCAGTGATGGGTGCGCAGATGGTATCGCCAAAACCTTGCATCTTATTTCTTTATGCGTTTGAGGATGTCTTCAGCCAGAGCAGGAGCTGTGAAGGCTATCAAGTCGTTGAGTTGCTCCGTCTTGCCGTGTGTAATGAAGCGATCCGGATAGCCGTAGTTGTGCACCTTCACTTCTTGTTCGGAGAGCAATTGAGCTATCCTGGCGCCAACTCCGCCGATAATGCTATTGCTTTCAAAAGTAAAGATATAGCTACATGTTTCGGCAAGTGAATTGAGCAGATTCTGATCCAGAGGTTTAAGCGAGACCAGATCTATCAGTTTAGCCTCAATGCCTTGCTTGGAAAGCTGATGGTGAATATCTTGAACCATTGGCAGACAGTCCCCGGCGGAGACAAGTGCGATTGTGCCGCTATCGCTGATCAGGCGGGCTTTTCCCGCGCAAAACTGGTAATCAGAGGGATCGTCGCAGACAGCAGTACCGCGAGGATAGCGTAAGGCGATGGGGCCATCTTTATACTGGGCAGCATAGGTAAGAATCTGCTCGAGCTGAGGTGCTGTGGATGGGGCAAAGATCTGCAGATTCGGAATATAGCTCAGGAAGGAGATATCAAAAGCGCCGTGGTGAGTAGCGCCGTCTTCACCCACCAGTCCTGCCCGGTCGATGCAAAAAACCACCGGCAAGCGGGGCATGGCGACATCGTGGATAATTTGATCCAGGGCACGTTGGAAGAAAGTGGAATAAATTGCCACAAAAGGTTTTAAGCCTTTGGTTGTCATCCCGGCAGCGAGGGTTACGGCATGTTGCTCTGCGATGCCGACATCAAAAAAGCGATTTGGTAAGGCGGCTTCAAAAGGTGAAAGCCCGGTTCCGGAAGCCATTGCGGCGGTGATTGCCACGATGGATTTGTCCTTTTGTGCCAGATTGGTGAGGCAATTGCCAAAGAACTCGCTCCAGCTTTCCTTGCCGCTGCATTGGGTCTTTCCGCTGGAGGGATCGAAAGCTCCTACTCCGTGGAAGAGCGAAGCGTTCTGTTCCGCCGGGACATAGCCTTTGCCTTTTTGAGTGACCAGATGGATCAGCACCGGACCTACCATATAGTTTTTGACCCGTTTCATGATGGCGGTTACCTGCTCGATATTGTGTCCATCGATGGGGCCCACGTATTTGAGACCGAGATCTTCAAAGATGATATTGGGCACGAGGATGTTCATCATCGATTCTTCCAGCTTCTGCGCTCCATAGATGAAGCGGCGGCGGATGCTGGAAGGCAGGCTGTGGCTGACATCCCAGATCTGTTTCTTCAAAGTGTTGTATTCTTTGGAGGCAAGCATCCGGGCCATATATTTCTGGAGTCCACCGACGTTTTTGGAGATGGACATCGCATTGTCATTGAGGATCACGATGAATTTGTTGGGCTGGATGTGGCCGGTGTGATTCAGAGCTTCAAAGCTCATCCCACCGGTGAGAGCGCCATCTCCGATCACTGCTATGCTGTGGCCTCTTTCGCCATTGATATCGCGGGCGCAAGCCATTCCCAAAGCAGCGGAAATCGAGGTGCTGCTGTGTCCTGTGCTGAATGCGTCATAGGGGCTTTCGTCGCGATTGGTAAAGCCGGAGATACCGCCGAAGGTGCGCAAGGTATCAAAGCGCTCATTACGCCCTGTCAATATCTTCCAGGCATAGCTCTGATGGCCTACGTCCCAGACTACTTTATCCTGCTGAGGATCAAAAACCTTGAGCATTGCAATGGTAAAATCCACTGCTCCGAGGCTGGGAGCAATGTGTCCGCCTGTTTTGGAGACCACTTCAACGATGCGTTTACGGGTTTCCTTTGCCAATGTCCTCAGTTCGTCGTAGCTTAGTTTCTTTATGTCGGAAGGTGTTTTGATGGATTCCAGGATCATATTTACTCCCTTGAATCGGTGCGGACAGGCCGGGCTTCTTCCAGTTTGACCAGGATAATCTCGAGGATTACCAGGATCAAGGCTGCAATCAGCAGATACTTCCAGAGCTCGTTTCCGAGCCGGCTGGAGAAAAGCTGCTCTTTCCAGTTGCTGCCCATGAATTTATAGTATTTGTTCGGCTTGATCTCCAGAGGCTTGAAATCGCCTTCGGAATAGTCGGGATCCACAGCTATTGCTTGATCTCCGGAGCCGTGTTTGGTATAGAGACCGGGTTCGCTAAGGGTGAAAGTTCGATTGGCGAGATCGATTCTTTTGCCATCGGGCAGAGTGATCGAACTCGCTGATACGCGATCCCCCAGAGCCTGCTTGCTTAGCTCGGTGCTTCCATTATCGAGGTACTCAAGGCTGCGGATCATCAGCACCGGGAAGGCGGGATCCAGCAGGAAGCGGTTGCGTAGGCTGGAGAGATCCATCAGACAGAGTACTGCGCCATCTGAGGCGAGGATTACTGCATCACCGGAGGCAGATAAGATGGTGTTTGCTGCACTGGTGGCACGGGCTGAATGGTAGTCGCTGATGCGGTTGAAAGGATTGTCCCTGCCTGCTACCAGGGAACTGATATAGTGGTGACGGTTTATAAAGTCGATGCTCTTTTCATTTGATCCGTATTCACCCAGGTTGATGCCAAAACTGCGGCTCAGAAAAGCCTTGTAATCTGCTGAAAGCTGTCTTCCCGGATTGTAAAGGATACCCTTGCCTTTGCTTGATGCATCCTGCAGGATTTCTGTCAGCTTCTGGTTCATGCTGCTGATTTGCTGCACGATGATCAAGTTGTATGTGTCAAGAGCTGCACTGTTTACGGAGAGGGGATGCATCATGGTGAGGGTGCCGGAGCCTTTGTAAACACTGATTATCGATGCCAGGGCAGGAGGGAGTGAGGTGCTTTCGGAGATCACGGCGATGCGGGGTGAGAGATAAAACGGAAAGGCAAAGTAGCTACGATTATCCGAAGCCAGCCGATCATCCATCACCTCTATGTAACCCTTTTGCCAGCCATCCTGCTGCAGTTCGATCAGGATGCTCTCGGTCACTGTCTGCCGTGCCGGGATACTGATGAATTTCTCGGCCAGCTTGATGTCGTTGATCACAGCTTTTACCAGTACTTCCGTGCGTTCTTGGTTCCCATAGTTGCTTAGTTTAAATTCGATCATTTGGCTGCGGCTCTTTTGCACCAGTTGAGGGATGGGTTTGGCATCGCTGCAGGCCAGATTGGCATAGGATTCCGGCTCAGGCAAGGGAATCAGGTGGATGGGAAGCTCCGGTTTAACGGGATAAGATTGGTTCTGTTTATCCGTCAGCAGGTAGATCTCACGGTTTGGCATCTGAGTCTCGGCAAGCTTTCGGATGGCCAGATCGATCAGATCCTCCATGGGAGCGGGCTGGTGGCTGATCTGGATCTGCCGGATCAGATCATTGGGAATATCCTGGGCATAGATCTGGGAATGCAGACGGTTCCAGTCGGCATCCGAACTGATCAGGATAAGCCGGTCATTAGCTGTGCTGAGTTTATTGATTTCCAGGATTGCTGCTTTGGCATGATCCAGGAGGCTTTTTGTGCCGGTCATATAGTCCATGCTATAGGAGGTGTCGAGGATAATGGCAAGGGCTGTGGGCGGGTGTTTTTTGCCGGGTTTGCTTCCCGGTATTCTGATCATGGGTCGAGCTATAGCAAGCACCGTTAGCAGAATGATCAGCATCCTGATGATCAGGAGCAGGATGTTCTTGAGCTTGGTGCGCTTCTTGTCCTGATCCTTGCTGAGCTTGATAAAGCGCAGGGACGGAAAGACTATCCGCTTTGGCTTACGCTTTGCCAGCAGCCAGATCAACAAAGGCAGGATCGTTGCGGCTGCAAATATCAGGAGCCCGGTATTCAGGAAAGAGAGCTGGAACATCTCTTACTTCAGGCCAATACCCACCGCAAAGAGAAAGTCGCTATCTTTGAGGACCATACCGCGGTTGGTCATCGATACATCAAAACGCAGGAGGTTGTAGTTGTAGCCGGTTCCTACAGTATAGTTGATATTGCGTGTGCCGTAAAAGTCGTTTGAGAACATACCGAGCCTGATGGCAAGCCCTTGATCGGCAGTTCCTTCACCCCAGAGGCCGCTGCTCTGCCAATTCCAATCGTAATCCAGGCCAAAGTGGAAGCTGGTCTCGGGATCCTTTGCCACCTTATACTGCAATCCTCCTAAAAGCTTTGCTCCACCGGATTTGTATTCCATTCCGAGCGCCATACGCCTCTGCACCGGCTCTGAAGGATAGTTTTCCCAGTACAGACGCGAGAAGAGATCATAGACGCTGGCACCCCAGGTAAAATCTCCTGAATTGACAGTAAGACCTATGTCCGTACCAAAGCCTTTGACCTTATCATCTATAAAGACATCTCGCACGAGGTTTACACCAAGCTTGTGCTCCTTGAGATAGACCAATCTGCCGCTGTAATACTTCAAGCTCAGCCCCATCTTAAGAGCGGGATACTTACTATCGGTACCAGCCAGTGAGAGCTGGACCTTATCCAGTTTGTAGTCATAATAACGGAGACTGTCGCCCGTGGCATTCCATTCATTCAGATGCACGCTGGCAGCCGGATGATAGGTAAAAGCAAATTGCTTTGCGCTGAGAGCAAAATATTGGAATTGCTTTTCCCTCAGGGTATTACTGATCTGCATAGCTTGCCAAAAGGTAAGATCACGCTGCTTGGCAAGTCTGAACGAGGTGCTGAGGCTGGTGATTTCGCTCTCTGCCAGGAGTGCCGGATTGTGATAGGCACCAAAGGCATCGACTGAGCTCGTAATGTTCAATCCGCCCATTCCCATCACGATTGGGGAGACGTTGTTCTCCGGAACAGTATAGTCGTATTCCGTGATTGGCAGGGCATATTGAGCCATCAGTCCGATAGATGCTGCCAGGATCAATAGGATTAGAATGTATGATTTCATCAAGTAGTCTCCAGTTTTCGGTATGCCCACAATGCCAGATAATAGCCTCCGATACCGGCAAAAACGCCTGCCACCATATCAATAAACCAGTGGTAATGGCAATAGACTGTGGCAATCGCAAGAAACATCGTAATGTACAAAAAGACCATTCCACACACCTTGGTATGTCTGAGCGCGGAGATTGTCAGCGTGATTGCTATCGCCACGTGTGAAGAGGGGAAAGCCCCGCCCAGGTGCGTGCTGAGATTGTAGATCAGTGCCATGATATGGGTAAAGGGTCCGCCCTGGTAAACCTTAGTAAGTGCCATCGCTTCGGGGAAGTACCTACCCCCAATCACAGGGAGGATCGAAAACAGGAAGTAACAGCTATAAAACACAAAAGCCAGGGTAAAGATGATCTCGCCAAAGACCTTCTTGTCCTTGAAGTAAAAGTACAGCGGCAAGCCCCCGATCATCGGATAGTAACAGAAATAGGCAAAGTGATACAGCTCCGAGATCCAGGGCGTTCCAAATGTCCTGCCCCATTCCAGAGAGGGATAATAACCAAAGATGCTATGATCAATCCCTGCAAAGAAGGGATCCAGCCACTGGGGAAAGATGATCCTGTTCACAGCCTGCAGCGAGATAAAGAAATAGCCAAACAGCATTACCGGATAGATGGAACGCACGAAATTAAGCAATCTCTTCAGCCTTGGGGATTGGCAATTCCTATCCCAATGCGCCAATAGCAAAATCGCCGTAATGATAGCCGCATAGACCGGCAGATGCATCATTGGTTCTACCGCCCGGTTAAAGCCCAGGCTCATATAGAGGAGTATCCAGCTTGCATAGCCGATCGTAATGTAATCTATCGCTGATAGCAATCTCTTGCCCATACTCAGTCTATTCCTTGTTAAAGCTCTTATCGTAGATTCGATAGGTCTTGTAGATCTCGGCTTCCAGCATCTCGGCAACTCTTACCATCATAGTATTGGTTTCCAAAACCCAAGAAAATTCTCCCCGGATATAACCCTTTGGGATGCCGTGTTTGTAAGAGTAGTAATGAAAGATCGTATCTATACCGCGATTTTGGTATTCCTTGATCACGCCCATCGTGATTACGCGTGCTGAGCCAATGCGCTTCTTGGCTATTGCAGCTTTGATCAGAGTGATAGGATTGACTCTGCCATTCATTACCTTCAATACTTCATTGTAATTTGGTAAAGCCAGGCTAAAGCCTACCGGACGTCCGTCTATCTCTGCAAAGAGCACCATATCCGGATCTGCCAGAGGGAGCAATTCATCCACCAGATGCTCAAATTCTGCTTCTGTCATCGGGACGGCGCCCCAATTGTATTGCCATGCCTCAGTATAGAGCCTGAAGACAGTCTCGATATCCTTTCTGCGTTGTTTTTTTTCTTTTGATAGAGTATGGATAGTTGCCTTGCTGCGTCTCAGCAGTGCTTCGTGAAGCCTGTCAACCCTCTCCGGGATCTGGTTCTGCTCTTTGTAATAAGCATAGAGATCCATTGCTTTCTCTAGTCCGTAACCGCTGCAAAGCTCTTGATAGTAAGGCAATGCGTGCGTCATCATTACCATTGGAGGTGTCTCAAATCCTTTGATCAAGAGTCCGCATTCATCGTTTATAGTAAAGTTAAGCGGCCCGCGCATCCCATCCTTGCCTTTGGCTTTGTTCCATTTCTCCGCAGTCGCAAAGAGTTGATTGGCAGCTTCCTGATCATTTTCGCATTCAAAGAAGCCCCAAAACCCGATATTGTCTTTGTGTTCCTTGTTGTGCTGGGTATTGGTATGCGCGGAGATCCTGCCTACGACCTTCCCATCCCGGATTGCCAGAAAAAGCTGCGCTTCCGAGTGCTGAAAAAAGGGATTATGCTGTGGCGAAAGGAACTTCTTTTGGTCCGGGATCAGCGGAGCCACCCAGTTCTGATCGTTCTTATATAGCCTGAAGGGCAGCATAATGAAGTCTTTTAGCTCTTTGGGAGTCTTGACTTCTCTAATCTCGATCATAGTAAACTCCTTGCTTTACTAGAATTCTCCAAGCTTCTTGGAGACAAAGAAATTTAGTACTCCCATCAGTGCCATCATACCAATGGTCATCGGGATATAATAGGGTGGCAAGACCTTGCTGTAGATCTTGACAAATGAATCCAGCAATATGGTTACAAAGAGCGGCAGGATCACGATCATATACTGGGCAAAGCGAATCTGCTTCCAGATGATCACCAAAAGCCAGGCAATAAAGACAGTTATCAGGGTGGGCAGGACGTTAAAATATGCCATTATGCCGATATAGGTAAAGATGCCGCGTCCTCCCCGCAGTTTGTTTGAGAGAGGCAGGCAATGCCCGATCAAGAGACCTGCGGCATATAGCATCATTACGCCTGGATTGTAGATAGGCCCCAAGTCCAGACCCATCGGCAGTCTGTTTAGCTGGGTCAAGACCAGATAGATCAAGCTGAGATACAAGTATCCTTTGGCGCTATCGATCAATCCCACCAGGATGCCCATCGGTCGGGAGACATTTTGAAAGATGTTTTCTGTATCGGCCAAACCTGTGCCGATCTTGTATATGTTCAAAGAGCGCACGCTCTTTGCCAGTATTCTTGCTGTGGAGAATCCTCCAAACATATAGGAGAGTACTATCAGCAGTCCAATTACGAGATAGATCAAGGGGTTCCTCCATAATTACGGTATCCAAATATTGCACTGCCGATCCTCACCAAGTTTGCCCCTTCCTCAATTGCCATCAGATGATCATCAGTCATCCCCATAGACAGCCAATCCATCCCTTTCCGCTCTCCGTATTTGCGTTTCATAGTATCGAACATATCTTTCAATTGCCTGAATGAAGCCCTTATCCTCACTGGATCATCGGTGAGCGGTCCAATCGTCATCAAGCCACGGATACGCACTCCTTTCAGCTTGACCACACTTGCGACCAAGTCTTCAGCAGCTTCCGGCGAGACTCCGCTCTTGGAAGCTTCCATCGACGTATTTACCTGGATCAGTATGTCTTGTACAAAGGTGCTCCCCTCATCTGCCGGGTTTTGGGCATAGTCCGAGATCAGACTCGCCGTTTTGAGCGAATCGACAGATTGGATAAGGTATGGGCGTAAACTCATCAATTGCTTTACCTTATTGCTCTGGAGACGACCGATAAAGTGAAATTGCGGCATCGGCTCTGATGCCGGGAGCAAGCTCCTGATCTGAGACAGTTTAAGGCTGGCTTCCTGTACCTTGTTCTCTCCAATATCGGTAATCCCGGCTTTGATGGCTTGCAAGACAGTTTCTGCCGGATGAGTCTTGCTGACAGCTACGATAAGGCAGTCATCAGGACTCCTGCCCAGTGAGAGCAGCTTCTCTCGCACATTCTGGCTTATTTTTTCTATCTGATCGCCGATACCGGGCATCAATACTCCTTGGAATAGTCTTAATATTGCCAAATCTACGCAGGATAATCCTCTCTGAATATAGCAATACGATTTTTCACAGTTTTTCAATGCCCGGCGGTGTCAAGTTTTATCTGGAAAATGACATCCTGCCCGCTTATTCCAACCGCCCTGTTTTCATCCACCCAGGCGAGATTATAGAACTAGCGGAGGGCAGTGAATTCCATACCGGACCTGGCTTGGTATATGTCAAAGCTCTTTATGCCGTTTGTTATATGCACCGTATTGGGGACTATATAGTCGGTTCAGATATTGGGATATGGCAAAGGACTCTTTGTTATGTTTGCATACTCTTGTATTCATTTCACTATCAACACACTATCTACTTATTCAAAGATCTGCACCAAAATCATTGTCTCATTACTATATGGGGGACAGATCTGCAAAATCAGGGACAGAACTGAGTGGAATCTTTTACGCAGTTGCAGAACATACTATCAGTATGCAATATACGGGTTTCTCCACCACTATGCTCGGTGGTGCGGTGATGGAGTGGAGGTGCCAAGCCCGGAGAGTAAGCATAAGGCCTTATGCGAATGCCATCGCCCTGGGCTCAGAGATTCGGAACGCGCCAAACGCAGGTATTGCAACCGATCGAGGCATTTTAAACTCGGGCTGATTATACTTGACAGACAAATATACTATATCAAGATTGGTTTGTGGTGCTAAGAAAGTAAAACGCTCTCATTGAGCTATACTGCTTCAAGATCATTGTGTACGTACGGGATTGTTTGTAAAAAGGTTTCTTAACTCCAGGGAATAAGGAGACGAAGATGAAAAAAAAGTCTAAACTGTTTTTCGCACTCACGCTAGGAATAGTGTGTCTTTCCGCCCAGAACCACATGGATCTGATGACCACGCTTAATGGCGAGTTTATCGGCAGTTATTTTGGCAGAACGGTGGTGAGCCTGGATTACAATGGCGATGGCTATGACGATCTGGTAGTAGCTTCCTCCCACTGGAACCCCACCGGAGTTTACAACGAGAACATCCGTTATGGCAAGATCTACTTCTATTGGGGTGGTCCCGGTTTCGACAATATCCCGGATTTCGTGATCGAAGGGACTTATACACCACAATTTGGAAATTCACCCACACTCATTAATGCAGGAGATTTGAATGATGATAGCTTTGATGACCTGCTGGTTAGCGCACACGGCACAACTTACAATCCCAATATAGATTGTTATCTTGGTGTTTACCTGGGGAGGGCTAATCCCTCAGCTACGCCTGACATTATATGGTCGGCTCCGGGTGGAGTGGGGTTTTCTGTTAATGCCTTAGGTGACATAAATTCTGACGGGAAAGATGATCTGTCGATAATATACAGCTTATATAACTACAGACCTAGTACATATTATCAGTATATTTGGGATGACATCTACAGCACACCCTATCTTTTCCGCTCAGGTGACTGGACACCCTTAGGACTACTTGGCATAGGTGATGTGAATGGAGATGACATTGATGATAGCCATCTTAGTGAACCTATCTACGGTCAGCATAATCATTTCAGGAAGACAGCATACTTTGGCAATGCAGAATTTCCGGACACGGATTCGCTAGTATTGGAAGATGATATATACTATCCAGATCCCCGAGCCTGTGCTTTGGGTGATATCAATGGCGATGGCTATGACGATTTTAGCAGCTACGGCATGAATGTTCATCTGGGTTCACCTAATCTGTCTGTGCCACCCAGCTTCACTTTATCTGGTCCTACCATTACTTGGGGTACTGAGAATTGTGTGGGTTTACGCATGGTCTATGGCGACTTCAATGGCGATGGCTATGATGATATCGTGGCTTCTGACCACCGCTGGAGCTATTTTGATGGTGATGTGGTTATCTGGTTGGGTGGGCAGAACGTTAACGGAACATATGACCTTCGATTACCTGCACCGGAGATAGGCAGCAATTTCGGTTATTCAAAAGCTACCGGCGACTTCAACGGCGACGGACTCTGTGATTTAGCGGTTTCTGCCCCATACTATTATGAAGGAGGACCTCAATTTGAACAGGGCAAAGTATTCATATACTCAGGGAATACTGCATTAGCAGACACTACTGTGGGAAACGAAGATGAGCTTGCCCCAGATATCACAAATAGTATTTGTATATATCCTAACCCCATCTCAAGGAATGAGCCTTTTACTAATCTGAAGTTTAACGGTTCCGGAATCAGCAGATATGAGAGAATCACAGTAGAGATCTTCAATCTAAAAGGGCAGAAGATTAAAACTTGGGATATTGCTGCAGATAATCCTGGCAGTGGGGATTTTCAAATAGATTGTGAGGGAATCGCTACCGGCATATACTTCATCCTTGCAAAGCATAGGACTGAAAGGCTGGGCAGCACGAAGCTGTTAATTTACTAAGAATCAGGCGAGACAAATGAAAAAGTTGACTGTGTTGGCTATAGTATGCTTATTACTAAGCTCTGCTATAGTCGCCAGCGAGTATGATAGCGAAGCTGATGAGATCCAACGTAAAACCCGGGCACTTAACGAACTGGCAGAACGATTTAAAGCCGAAACGGGGTTTGAGGGAGACATCACCTACAACCACCAATACATGAGGTTCTCGCGACTGTATGGTACTTTTAATGATATCCATTTAGCAGCCCCTTGTGATACGGTACTGGCTGGCCAAGCTATTGACCAAATTATGTTGAGGTTTACCCCTTTCACGTTAGCCCGGGAGGGCCAACTCGTGCTTTCACGACATATAAACAGTCGATATATGGTAACTAAGGTCTGGAAACAGCTTGTAAACGGTTACAGTGTGCATCCAGGAGGTATTATAAGTATATCTTACAACATTGATACTCAAGAATTCATTATCAGTGATTCATCCGTTGATATTCCTAACACACCAATTCCTATCAATATAAGTAAAGAAGATGCCAAACAAATAATGCTCGATGAATATAGTAGGTCAGAGGATCGTCATCCCTATCTAACAGGGCGTTCACAGGAACCGAGTATTGGATATCTCAGTTTATCGAGTGATGGTATTCCCTCGCCATATAGGCTATATTGGTCCATGGGCATCTATTTGGATTGGTACTATATCGACGTTGAGACTTTGCAGGTACATCATAGAAAAGTTAGAGTTCACCATTAAAATGAATCTTGCTCCACCGGCTTTGAGCCCGCAATTGGAGATGTATAGGTCAGACGGAGTGAAGCTGTCCAATTTCTGCCCGGTTGAGGTGTGTAGGCATAGATCTCATAGCGCTTGTCCAGAATATTCATCAGCTTTAGATTCGCCAAAATGCCTATTCTGCCAAGACGGACTCCATAGTAAGCCTCAGCATCGAGACTGTCAAAGGCGGGCAATGGCTCAATCAGATTGTCAACCGTGCTATATTGCTCTCCTGTATAGCTGTATTATTAGCTTAGTCCTCTCCTGCCGCACAGTCATCCCGAGATCAAGAGCAGATCAAGAGCAAATCAAGTCGAACGTGGTTCGACTTGATTTGCTCTTGAATTGCTTTTGATATGCTCTTGACTATAGGGGGGGAAGGAGGGTGCAGCTATCCACTGCAGCAATTGTGCGGATACTTGAAGTCTATATGTGGGAGGCAGTTCTTATAGCTGTGATGAATTGATAAAGGAGCCGATGATGTCGTCGATTTCACCCTTTACGAGCATCTCTCGCAAAGCTTTATTGATTTTCTCCCGGTGCGGCGAGTTCTTTCTAAAAGCTATGGCATACTGCTCGTTTGTGGCATACTCGAAAGCGACCGTTAGGGGATTGCTCTGGGTAAAGCTCTGTGCCGGAGCATGATCAAAGATGGCAAAATCTATCTCACCATTCAATAGGGCTGCCAGGGTCTGGGCATTGGATCCAAAAGTCTGTAGCATCTTTCGGGGCATCAGATTGGTGGCAATCAGCTTTTCATTGAGCAGCTTGGCGCCGGTCGTAAGATTCTGAGTCCCAACTCTGTATGCTGCCAGATCTTCCAGCTTGCTGATCACAGCAGGATTGTCACTCCGCTTCAAAAGAGCTTGCTTGGATGTGAAGTAGGGAACAGAATAATCGACTAGCTGCTTGCGCTCTTCAGTAACTGAATAAGCAGAAATGATCATATCAATCTTCCCTGATTGCAGAGAGGGGATCAATTGCTCAAAATCCAGATCCATAATCTCATAATCAAATCCTGCCATTTCGGAAAGCCGCTTGATTATCTCGATATCTATGCCCACAAATTCTGTATCCACCCTTGATTCGAAGGGAGGATATTCCACGTTCATCCCGATAACCAGGGTCTCACGCTTGCTTTTTTGACAAGAGAAGATGATAAAAAATATTGCCACTACCACCGATAATAGCAATAGATAAGGCAAAATACGCTTCATACGACTCTCCTTGTCAGATTAAGATCACTCTTGATTTATTAGGAGAATGAAAAGCGAAGCTTTGTCAAGACCAAAATCAGCCTTGAAAATATTTACCCTCAATTCTGACGGGTATTTGTTGCCGGATTTCCACAGATTAGGTTTGAGAGGTGCCGGTTGATAAGCTATAGGTATTGGCTAAATATTTCAAACTCGTGGGCTTGTCTGTGTAGCGTGGCAGCCTCCAAGCCCAAACCCAGCATTTTTCCTCTTAGGAATTCCAGCACAGGATACTCTGTGTAAAAATGCCCCGCATCGATCAGAGGAATCGGGCTGTCCAGCAGCCAGTGATAGGTCAGATCACCGGTGATCAGGACATCTGCCTTTGCCGCTGCTGCCCTGATCACAGAAGAGCCTGCTCCTCCGCAGATGGCTATTTTGTCTATAACGGCCTTGTCACTTAGCCCCGCAGTCCACAATCTGAGGCTTGGTACAGCGAGCTTCTGCTTGCAGTCTAGCGCGAGTTCTCTTAGCTGAAAAGGTCTTTTTGCCCTACAGATCAAGCCCAAGCCAAAAAGCGGATTCTGATCGCTGAGCGGGTGATGAAAGATCAGCGGCTCTTCATAAGGATGCACAGCCTTGATAGCACCCATCAGGCTTCCCAGCGAGAAGCCATCAGCCAAAAACTCCAGCTTATACTCATCCGGATGACTGTCCTTGAGTGCTTCCCCGCTGAAGGGCAGGGCTTTTTCCAGTGGTCTGAAGCTGCCCTTAGTCTCAATTTGATTGCTACAACGATCATAATTTCCGATTCTGCCGGCACCTGCGGCAAAGGCGGCTTCCTTTACTGCTTCGACAGCCTCCGGTGGCACCACTACTGAGACCAGGTATCTCGTATAGCCGCTTTCCGGGCTAAGAGAGCCAATTATCTGCAGATCAAGAGCCGCTGCCAGGGCGTGATTAACGCTGTAGAGCGCGGTATCCAGATTCGTATGCAATGCTATCAGAGCGATTTTGTGCTCGATCATCCTCAGAATAGTGGGATCAGTGAGGTTTTTGGTGCCTCTCAGCCAGATAGGATGATGGCTCAGGATCAGATCTGCGCCGGCATTGATTGCTTCATCCAGCGTATTGGGGGTGAAATCGAGCGAGATCATCACCCGCTTGATTTCACGCTCCCGGTCACCTACCAGCAGCCCCACATTATCCCAATCCAAAGCCAAACTCAGTGGCGCAAAGGCCTCAATTTCCTTTAGCAGTTTGGCGAGCTTCATCTCTTTCTAATCTCTCATCAGTTCAGCGGCTTTGGTCTTGTCGCCGATCGTGCTGAAGCTATCCAGGATACGATATCTGTTTTGCGGATCGGTGCATCCGGGATAAAGTGTTTGAAGAGCCTGAAGCCTGTCCTGGCTGAAGTGGAAAGCCTCGAGGATGCGAATGATCTGATCTGCACTATACCTGTAAGATTCGCTGGCAGTGGTGATAATGGTGAGCTTATTGCGACGGAAAGGTTCATCCATTACAGTCTGCAAGAGCTGATTGAATTCATCGGTCATAATCGGATAGCGCTCCGGTACGGGACGTGGACGCGGCACTAGGCGGGAAGGTGTATAGCCACCGCGGGCGGGATCGATCATAGCGCCAATATCTGCGGTACTATCGCTTTTGGAGACGCTGATATCCATATCTTGCGGAAGCAGTTGCAAGAGTGCATAAGCCTCATTCAAGATCGCTGCTGCATCTGCCATTGTCCTGCGGTTGAGCTCGGGATAAACAAGCTGTTCGACCCTTTTGAGCCGCGCTACAACTTGCTCCAGGATTGCACCTGAGGATATTTTGGCATCTGGACCCGCGACGGGAAGCTGGGGAGGAAGACTATCCAGAGCGAGCAGAGCCGCGCTCATTATTACTGCAATAATCATCAAGCCGATTTTCTTCATTTGAAACACTCCTTTCATAGTGAGCCCCATCCTGAAACAACTGGACAATCTGACAAGGATTTTTTCGGGACGGGGAGCTTCGCCGGTGAATGAGTTCACAAGTTAATGAGTTAATAGTGATTCCCTGTGGCAAATCAGGAGTTTGCCACTCCAATAGACCTAAGACTAGAAAGTCAGTGATTCGACATATCTGATAAAAGGGATTTTCACAGGCAGTAACTATCTTTGAACAATGCGGAGCTTCACTTGTTCACTCATTCACTGTGTATCGTCCATCCCTTGCAAAGCCAAGTAATACAAAAAGCTCCAAACCATAGCACCCTATAGACATCTCTGACAAATCTCTTGACACGACTGCTCCGATAAAAATAGTGTGCTATGTTGGCTTATAGTCTGACGAGCTTAGTTAATGAATTCACATATAGTGATATAGAGAGGTTTTAATGTCCTTGTTCGATTTCTTCGGTATGATGGCTAATGACATAGCGATCGATTTGGGAACTGCAAACACCCTGGTTTACAAAAAGAATGGTGGTGTTGTGATTGATGAGCCATCCGTTGTGGCTGTTTCTGCGGATGGAAAAAAGATTATAGCGATTGGAGCTCAGGCAAAGGAAATGCTGGGCAAAAATCCCGACGAAGTGCGTGTGATCAAACCACTCAAAGATGGCGTGATCGCAGATTTCCAAGTTACCGAGCTGATGCTGCGCAATCTGATCCTTCGCGCTCAGAAAAAGCGCCTGCTGGTGCGTCCCCGCATTATTGTCTGTGTACCGTCCGGTATTACAGAAGTGGAAAAACGTGCCGTGCGAGACAGTGCTTTGCATGCCGGAGCGCGTGAAGTATTTTTGATTTCCGAGCCGGTCGCTGCTGCGATTGGAGCTGGACTCCCGATTGAGCAGCCCTGCGGAAATATGGTGATGGATATCGGTGGCGGTACCAGCGAGATTGCCGTAATCTCTCTATCCCATATAGTTGTACACAATTCTATCCGTGTCGGTGGCGACAAGCTTGATACCGATATCATCAGCTATCTGCGCAAGAAGAATAATCTCCACGTGGGTATTCAGACTGCTGAAAAGATCAAAAAGACCATCGGCAGCGCTTATCCGCTGAAACAAGAACTTACGATGGATGTGCGCGGCAGAGACATCGTTTCGGGCTATCCTGTCACCATCAAGATATCCTCCGAGGAGATTCGCGAAGCCATCTCAGAGACAGTCTCCACAATGATCGATGCCATCAAGCGTTTGTTTGAACGTACTGCTCCCGAGCTTTCCGCCGATATCGCAGAACGCGGTATCTTCCTTACCGGTGGCGGAGCCTTGCTCAAGGGTCTGGATGAAAAGATCCGCAAGACGGTCGATTTGCCCGTGCACGTAGTGCCGGATCCTCTGGAATGCGTGGTCAAGGGTGCCGGAACTGTTTTGGACGATGTGGATAATTACCGCGAAGTCCTGATCAAACGCATCGAAGATTAAATTTCTCAAGCTGCCCGGAATAGCCGGAATTATTTATAGGGGAAGAGCCTGATGTACAAACAGTATATCGTGCCAGCAGTGCTGCTTTTACTAGCCTTGGTGATGCTGATCGGGACTACCGAATTGCGCGAGGCAAAAGCTGCTTTCTTTGGCAGAACTGTGTTTTATCCCTATATGCATTCTCTGAGGCTGATCGAATCAAACAAAGCTATGCGCACGGAAATCAACAATCTGCAAAAGGATTTGGCAGAATACAGGCTGCACAATCTGGCTCTGGAAAATCAGCTTAAACTGCTCCTGAATTCTGTATCTGTGGGGTTTGAGACCGGGGGGATAGATTTTACCGTAGCGGAGGTGATTGGCTATTCCGGGCAGTTTCAACAGCGCAATCTGATAGTCAATAAAGGGCGTTTGGCGGGGATCAAAGGCAATAGTCCGGTGATCTCATCCGGCGGTATTGTGGGCAAAGTAATCAGCGTATCTGATACCTATTGTATTATCTTACCCTTTTCCAATCCGGCTTTTCAACTGCCTGTGATGAACAAAGCTGCCACCGTGCAGGGCATCCTCTCCTCTGATATCAGCGGAACAATTTCGATGAATATGATCAAGCTCGGCAGCCAGATCTCTGCCGGGGATACCATCGTAAGCAGCAATCTATCCAGGCTTTTCCCAAAGGGTTATCCGGTCGGGAAAGTGCAGCGTCTGAGAGAGTCTCAGGATAATCTTTTCATCAGTGCGGAGATCAGTCCATTCACTTTGGTGGAAAATCTCGAGCACGTATTCATATTGAAGGTAAAAACGAATGACGAAAGTATTTGAACCCATTATCACCGTCGCGGGAAGGCAATTTGCACGCATCCCGGTCAAGACCAAAATCCTTACAGCGGAAGATCGTATGGCTGATATCATCCGGGAATTTGCACTGCCCCAGATGAAGCCGGGAGATATTGTCACGATCAGCGAGAGCCCCTTGGCGATTACACAGGGTCGTGCCATACCGGTCAGCGAGCTTAAGATTGGTATCCTCGCTCGGATATTGTGGCGTTTTGTGGCAAAGGTGCCTTATGGAATAGGGCTCAGAGCCCCTGCCAGTATGCAATGTGCGATCGATGAGTGCGGAGCCGGCAGGATCATCTTGGCTGCAGCAGCGGGAGCGATAGGCAAGCTCTTCAAGTTCAAAGGATTGTTTTACATAGTGGCGGGAATGCAGGCAGCTCTGATTGATGCAGCAGAGACTTCTCCCGTGCCACCATACAACGAGACAGTTATCAAGGGTCCGCTGGAGCCTGCCAAAGCAGCTCAGGAAATCGCGGATGAACTGGGTATCAGAGTAGCGGTGATGGATATCAACGACATCGGCGGTTGCTGGATGATCGGCGCAAGCGAAGGCGTCTCCAAGCATTTTATGGAGCGCGTGATGAAAGATAATCCGCAGGGTCAGGGCGATGAGCTTACGCCTCTCTGCATAGTCAGGCGGATCTAAAAGCCAATGGTGCTAAAGTACGTCTGGGCTTTTCTCTTTGGGCTGGTATTTTTGTATATCCAGCTCTTGTTGATGCCCGGGCTGGCGCTGGGCGGCGTCATACCAAATATTCTGCTTGCCTGGCTGATCTTTAATATCTGGTCCAAACCAACCGGTATCGCCTCAGTAGCCGCATTTCTGATCGGCATTATGTACGATACGACTTTGCCTTCGACGTTTGGTATGAACACCCTGATCTTTGTGCTACTCTGTGTGATTATAGATCTTTTTCGCAAGCCCTTTGAGGTGGATAGCATCGTGGCGAAGATCCTGACATTGGTGATCGGAAACCTCGTCTATGCGATGATCATGCACCTGATCATGGGGCTGGGTTTTGGCTTTACGGGAGAGCTCTTTAGGCTGGTGTTGATCAGCTTTGCCTACAATCTGGGGCTAAGCTTCGTGGTCTTTTGGGCGTTGACTTTCCTCTCCAAATTGCGCCTTTGCATTGTAAATGATTAGATCAACGCCTGTCCTGGTCTATAGAATCGTGCTGGGAATTCTCTTTCTGGCATTGATCATAGCCCTCTTTAGGCTGCAGGTAATCAAGGGCGAATACTACAAACAGGTGGCGGAGCTGAACTTCGTAAGAATCCGCCGTGTACCTGCCACCAGGGGTGAGATCTACGACAGTAAATATCGCCCGATCGTGGTGAATATCCCCTCTCACAATCTTTATCTCACTTCCGGCAAGATCCACAATCTGCCTTCTTTGGTGAGGTTTCTATCCACTTATTTCGGAATCACGGAGCAGGATCTGGAGCAGCTTGTCTTTCAACAGCGTTTCAAGACCTATGAGGAGATCCTCCTGGCAGATAACATCCCCTACGAGACGGTGCTCAGCCTCTCCGAGATGATGAATTACTATCCGGAACTCTCGTTTCGGATAGGAACGACCCGCAGCTATCTCTATCCCAATCACTTCACCGGCTATGTGGGACGCATCAATGAGGACGAATACAGCCAATATAAGCAGGAAGATTACTCCATCAACAGCTATATCGGCAAGACGGGTCTGGAAAGCTATTACGAGGTGCTGTTACGAGGACAGGATGGCAAAGAGATAGTTCAGGTGGATGCCCAGGGCAGGAGCCTGGATCTTTTCCGTAATGAAGGCTCGATCGAGCCGCTGAATGGCCTGTCCTTGGTGCTTACGATAGACAACGACCTCCAGGAAGCTGCCAATCAGGCTTTCCCAGCAGGACGCAAGGGAGCAGTCGTGGTGCTGGATGCCAAGACAGGCGGTGTGCTTGCCTATGTGAGCCGTCCGGAATTTGACCCCAATGTCTTTATGCAGCGTATCAGCCCTGAAATCTGGGCAGAACTCAATGGCTCGGATCGTCCCATGCTGGATCGAGTGATTCACGCTGCTTACCCACCCGGCTCTGTCTTCAAGCCTCTTACTGCCGAGATTGGTCTGGAGCTGGGGCTGGTAAACCGCAATACCCGCCTTGCTTCATGCGTTGGCGGTCTGCAATATGGAAACAGATTCTTCCGCTGCTGGAATCACGGAGGTCACGGCAGCACCAATGTAATCGATGCCCTCAAAGTCTCCTGCGATGTCTATTTCTATGATCTCTCCCAAAGGATCCGCCTCGATGTCTTTCATGATTATGCCTACAAAAACTACCTCTGCGTCAAGACCGGGATAGATCTGCCGAACGAGCGTAACGGCTTTTTCCCCACTACTTCCTGGTATCACGAAAAGCTCGGTAAAGCCATCAATATCCAGGGACACAAGATCAATCTCTCGATCGGACAGGGTGAAGTGCTTACGACGCCGATGCAGATAGCAGCCTTTTACAATGCCTTGGCCAACAACGGACTCTGGATCCAGCCTCATATCCTGCAACAGACGGTGGGACGCGGCAGGCTTACCAGAGAGGAAGTGCAGGAGGTAAAGACTACTCGTCTGCCGATTAGTCCTGCCAATCTCGCCATTATCAGAGATGGACTCTGGGCTGTGGTCAATGCTCCCGGTGGGACCGGCGCAAATTCCAAGGTCTCGGATGGTACCGTCTATGGCAAGACCGGTTCCGCGGAAAACTCCATGGGCAAAGTAACCCACGCCTGGTATGCAGGCTATTTGGTAACAGATAAACCGGAAATCACCATCGTGGTCTTTGCTGAAAACGCCGGTGGCGGAGGCGCAATAGCCGCTCCTGTCGCCAATCGAATCTTCAATTACTACCTCGGTAATCGTGAAATGATCCGTCAGGTAGTACCTATTCCTGCAAACCTGCAAAGCAACGAAACACCTATCGAAACACCGCCGGTGGAATCTATTCCTGCGGAAAACCCCGCTCCATCGCCTGTAACGGGGGAGGCTGAAGAATGATCAATCGTAAGAAGTTTGACTTTCGCCTGCTCACAGCCTTGATGATCCTGATCATCTTTGGCTGTGTAGCAATCTTTAGTGCCTCAACGACCCGTATTGGCGATCGCAGCAGTACCCAAAACCATTGGTGGAAGCAGATCATCTTTTCCGTGATCGCTTTGGGAGCAGTTGCAGCGATGATCAAGCTGCCGATGCCGGTCTTTGATCTGGCGATTTTGCCTCTCTTTATCTTAAATCTCCTGGCATTGGTGCTGGTGCTCTTTACTCCGGCGGTAAATGGAAGCCATCGCTGGTTCAGCTTTGGCGGGATAAACGTACAACCTTCAGAAAGTGCCAAGCTCCTTACCATTCTGATCGTGGCACGCAGCATCTCAAAAGAACATCTCACGGAGATGAAACAGATACTCTATGGCATCGGGATTATGATTGTTCCGGTGGCTCTGATCATCATAGAGCCGGATTTTGGCACGACTCTGGTCTTTTGGTGCAGCCTGCTGGCGATGCTGATCGCCGCGGATGTTCCACTCTTTTACATTCTGCTTATCATCAGCCCGGTAATCAGCATAGTAAGTTCCTTTTATCTCCCTGCAATGATAATCTGGCTCCTGATTCTGATCCTGCTCTTGATACGGTTTCATCTTTCCTGGGTAGCAGTCACCGTCGCCTCCATCATCAATACCTTTATTGCCTTGATAATGCCGGTCTTTTGGAATAGTCTCAAGGATTACCAGCAAAACCGTATCCTCACCTTTATTGATCCAATGCGCGATCCCCTGGGAGCCGGTTACCAGATCATCCAGGCAAAGATAGCCGTCGGCAGCGGCGCAATTGGCGGGAAAGGCTGGCTCGCAGGTACTCAGAAGAATATGAATTTTCTGCCGGAGCACCACACCGATTTCATCTTCAGCGTGATTGGCGAAGAGTTTGGCTTTGTAGGCAGTTTGCTCCTCCTGGGCGCATTCTTTTACTTCTTTTGGCGGCTCAGTGTCTGCGTGATCGATCTCAAGGTCAGGGAACGCCGCATTGCCACTGCCGGGATTATGGCTTATCTTATGTTTCAGACCTTTATTAATATTGGGATGAATATCGGGCTGGTCCCGGCCACCGGTATTCCCCTGCCTTTTATCAGTTATGGCGGGTCAAACCTCCTGATCAATACAGTTGCAGTCGGTGTGATCCTAAAGTATATGAACGAACGGGGATTTATGAAATGATTTACAAAGCGCGTTTACTGATTGTGACTGCCCTGGGTCTGTTGATCCTGAGCTCCTGTTTTGTGGGCTCCAGCCTGATTTTCTTTGAGTCTGACACCGTTGGCAAGACCAACCTGGTGCGCAACCACGGCTTTAATACGAACGAATTGGCGGAACAGAGCTTGCCTCAGGGCTGGACTCTGATGAATGCCTCCACCCGGGTGCCGGAATCTATCGCAGTAGATTATACCGAGAGCATCGAGGGCGACAATTCCCTGCGCATCGATGCCTCTCCCAATGCCGTGATGATTGTCTCGGAAGCCTTTCCTGTGCGTCGTTATGGCGGTTATTACGTGCGAGTGAAGCTACGTTCCGATCATCTTCTCAATCAAAAGGTCCAGCTTCACTTTATCACCTTTAATCCCAATGGCAAGACCCTCAATCGCTTCAAAAGCAAGCTGCGTCCCCAGACTGAGTGGAAATCCCTCTCTCTCAGCGCTGGCTTCATCCGCGAGGGTGCCCGCTTTGGCCGCGTAGCTATCCTGATCCCACCCTTTGCCGAAGGCTCCATCTGGATCGACGATGCCGGAGCCTGGGAAGTTCATTCCTTTAACATTGACTAAGCGATGCGGCTGGTTCTCCAACGCGTAAAGCGTGCCTCAGTCGAGATTGAAGGACGCATCAACGGCGCTATTGAGGGCGGACTCCTGATCTTTGCGGGTTTTACCGATACAGACACCGCGGAGCTAATCCCCACCGCGGTCTCCAAGGTAATCCAAATGCGCATTTTTGCCGATCAGGCAGGCAAACTCAATCTCTCCCTCCTCGATACCGGAGGCAGCATCCTGATCATCTCCCAATTTACCCTCTATGCCAATTGCAGCCGTGGACGCAGGCCGGATTTTACCCACGCCGCTGCTCCGGACAAGGCAAGAGCCCTTTACGACGAATTGATCTCGCAATTCAAAGCCACCGGGATCAATATCCAGACCGGTATCTTTGCCGCCGATATGCAGGTTGATCTGCTCAATGACGGCCCTATCACCATCATTTTAGATTACTGATATTACATAAACGGAGCTACTTATGCACAAATACTATATCGCTGCTGTGGAATTTCCCACCATTGCCCTCGCCCTGCTTTTGATCTGGGACGGATTCGGCTTGCAAGGCTGGGTCGGAATCGAAGCTTTGGCAGGTCTCTTTCTTGCCTTTGTCGGCTTTGAACTTCACCTGATCTATCACCGCAAGGAACGCGAGGAAAACCTGGCAAAAAAGAACGCTGCCAAGGACAAATAAAGCCTCTGCATGAAATCCTTCTGGTGCCTGCTCTTGATCCTGCTATCCGCTTCAATGCTGATCGCAGAGCAGGATACGGCTTATCTGAGCGCATATCTGGAATCCTATCCCCATACCGTGCTAAAAGGGGCATGCGCGCCTCTGAAATGGCAGGCAGAGGATTGGCTAATTGCCTCGGGAGTGGTCGCCGTAGGCTGTGCACTGTATTTTGTGGATGAGGATATCCGGGATTTTAGCCAACGCAACCGTAGCCCTTTTACAGATGACCTGATGACCGGATTCAAGCAATTTGGAGAGGGTAAATACATTATCCCGGCGATGGGACTCACCATCCTGGGCGGGTATCTGGCGGATCATCCCAAGACCATAGATACAGGGATGCTCTGTCTCAAGAGCTTCATCATTGCCAATTCCACCACTCAGATACTCAAATACTCCACCCAGAGACAGAGACCCATCTCAAACAATGGCAATGAGTTCTGGAATGGAGAGGGCTTTACCCGGCGCAGGGATTCTTTCCCCTCCGGGCATACCACGATCGTTTGGAGCCTTGCACCTGTCATTGCGGAGCAGTACAGGGATACCGCACTGGTACCACCCCTGGTTTATGCGATAGCCGGGCTGACCTCCTATTCCCGCATCAACGATGATAAACACTGGGCTACCGACGTCTTTGCCGGAGCCATCATAGGCTATCTCTCCGCCAAACTAACGCTAAGCGATACTCCCAGATTGCAGGTTTATCCGGATCCCCGGCTCAAAGGCCTGAGCTTCAATTACGATTTTTAGAATTGTGGTGACACATATAAGGTAAGAATCTTTCTATCATACCTATACACTCTATACACCTCTTCAAAGATCCGCACCAGAAAATCTGGCCTCATTATTCTATGGGGGACAGATCAGCGATTTTTGGGACAGATCTTCAGATTTCAGTATTCACTTCGGGACTAAGGCTCATGAAGATGAGTTTACCCGATAGAAAGATAAACCCAATACAAACAATCATAATCAAGCAAACCATGGTCGAATGATTGAGGCTGTTAAAGAGGATTTATGGATTTTTTACATGAATACACAAAACGCTAAGATCCATAATAGTAGAGATAAATACTATCAGAGCAAAACTCGCCAGGCCTTAGGATAGAAACTGGAAAGACCTGTAATCCCAGTGTTTCTGATATATCTGGGTGTTGAGAACAAGTTGGCGATGATTCTCCATTGACAGAAATTTCCTACTCATCATACTGGTTCTATTCCAATATCATCCCATTTGTTACTGATTCTAATGGGGGTCTTCAGATGTTATTGCATCTGGAAAGGAGCTTATTATGGAAGACCGGTGTCTGTCAGTCGAGGCGATTAGCGTCTGTCTTGGTATTACCAAAGATACGGACTATCCGTGGCCATGCGAGAAGAATCTCCCTGCTCTTTCCGTAGGCAAGCTTTGGAAGTTCAAGAAAGAGGACGTTGATATGTGTGGGTTAAAAACCAAGCAAATTCTCAAAAAAGATGATAGTGGCATTCTAAAAAGGATTATTAGCCAATGAGTAACTTCATCACAAATAAAGGCACGGCACAGCTTAAGACCAGACTTGTAACTCTAATCAAGGAAAGTCAAGAGCTGAAGTTTCTGGTAGGCTTCTTCTATTTCTCTGGTATATCAGAGCTGATTGAGAGCTTGAAAGTGAACTCAGATCTATCTCTGAAGATACTGGTTGGTCTTAATGTGGATGCGCAAAACTATGGTTTGGTCGAATATGCTGAAAAAGCTGGCAAGAAGAGAGTTGAACGCATTGAAGATTACCATGAATCAGTGCTTCGAGCCCTCAATAACGATTTATTCGACAATGAGATATTCTACGAGCAAGCTGGCTATATACTGGATCAAATCATTGATGGCAGAATTATTATTCGCAAGACATCCAGACCAAACCATGCTAAGCTATATCTATTCAAGCTAAAAGAGCACCAAGTAGTTCGCTCCAATCTCTTCATCACTGGCAGCAGTAATCTCAGCAAGGCAGGCCTAACCGACCGGGAAGAATTCAATGTTGAGATATCTGATTACGGCTTTGAAGAGGCAGAGAAATACTTTGATGAGCTTTGGAGTTCTGCCATCCCGATTACAGAGACTGAAATAGAGAAAACCAGGCTGATCGACAACATTAGGGAGAAGACACTACTGAAATCCATCCATCCCTTCGATGCGTATATGTTCGTAGTAAAAACATGGCTCGATAGTTTCTATAAACAAGAATCCGGGCGCTATATCTCACTCCTGCTGGAGAAGAAGGGCTATAAGCCGTTCAAATACCAGATCGATGCCGTTACACAAGCGCTTTCCATCATCGAAGATAATGGTGGAGTCATTCTGGCAGATGTGGTAGGTCTGGGAAAATCGATAATTGCTTCTTTGATAGCCCGAAAACTGGAAAAACGAGGTATCATTATCTGCCCTCCGGGATTGATTGGTGACGATGCAGCCAACTCAGGCTGGAAGAAATATAAAGAAGACTTTGAATTATATGATTGGGAGGTACGCTCCGGGGGCGATCTGGATGGGATAATTGAGTTTATTGGCAATACCGATGGGATCGAAGTGATCATTTTGGATGAGGCACATCGTTACCGCAATAGCGGCACAGAAACCTACGAAAAACTAAAGACCATCTGCCGTGGTAGAAGTGTGATTCTGCTCACAGCAACCCCATTTAACAACTCTCCAGCAGACATCCTCTCAATGCTCAGCCTATTTATCGTTCCAAAGAAATCCAACATTACGCTTAGCAACAATCTGGTCGATCTCTTCAGATTCTATAACGCTTTATTTAAAGACCTGGCCTATATTCGCAAGAACTGGCAGTCTAAAGATCCTGCCAAGAAAGAGGAAGCCAGAAAGAAGTACCAGGCATTGTTTGGTGAAAAAGAGATCAAGATTGGCAAAGTCATTGCGAGAGCTGCCCTGCTTTCCAAACAGATTAGAGAAGTGATAGAGCCTGTCACGATAAGAAGGAACAGGCTTGATCTGATCAATGACCCCGATTACCGCGATGAGGTAAAGAAGCTCTCCAAGATCGATAATCCCCAGGAGTGGTATTATCGGCTTACTCCTGAGCAATCAGACTTTTACGACCATGTGATTGATCTATATTTTACCGATAATCCGGAAAGTACCGATCGGTTCAAGGGCCCTATTTACAAGCCTTATCGCTATGAAGGCGATGATACCAGTGAGGATAAACTCAGCCGGCAAGAACAGATCGACCGTTTGAACCAGGACAACTTGTACGATATCCTGCGCAGACAGATGGTTAAACGCTTTGAGAGCTCGTTTGGAGCCTTTCGACAGAGCATAGTCAATATACGGGATTCCTATGAGAAAATCAAGGAGTTTATCAAGAGCTCAAATGGCAGATATGTGCTGAACCGCAAGCTGATCAACAAAGTGGATGGAGATGATCCCGACCAGATAGATGAGTTGCTTCGCCAGTTCGCGGAGGAAAATAAAGACAAAGACAGTAAGAAAAACCGGATTTACGAGGTGAACAAGTTTGCCTTCAAAGAGCAGTTCTATGCCGATATTGAATCAGACATCTGCCTCTTTAACAAGATGATTGCTGAGATCGATGCCCTGGCTCTGGTGGAGAACGATCCCAAGCGTTTCGCATTGCTGCAGAATGTAGAGACAGCCCTGCAAAACACACCCGACAAGGGCGAACCTGCCCCAAAACTCGTGATCTTCTCGGAGTATGCCGATACAGTCAAATACCTTGAGCCTGCCTTGAAAGAGCATTTCCCAGATCGGGTTCTGGTAATTACCGGGAGCATTGGTAAACAGCACCTTGATGAGATCAATACCAATTTCGATGCAGCCTATCCCAAGGCCAAACAGAGGGATAGCTACGATGTGCTGTTGGCTACCGACAAGCTTTCAGAAGGCTTCAATCTCAACCGGGCTGCTATGGTTATCAATTATGACATCCCCTGGAATCCGGTGCGGGTAATCCAGCGGGTTGGGCGTATCAACCGCATCAGCAAAAAGGTCTTTGATACCCTCCATATCACCAATTTCTTCCCCACTGAGCAAGGTGCAGATATTGTTAAGAGCAGGGAGATCGCCTCTCACAAGATGTTTATGATCCACCAAACCTTGGGTGAAGATGCCCGAATCTTCGATGCGGAAGAAGAGCCAAGCCCTGCCAAGCTCTTTGCCAAAGTGCAGACCAATCCCTATGATCTTCAGCAGGAAAGCCTTTATACACGGCTTAAGAAATTGATGCGTCAATGGGAGGAAGACTATCCTGAACGGGTAAAGGCTCTGGACGAGATGCCGATCCGCATTAAAACTGCCAAAGCATACAGCTCTGATTCCCTGGTGATGTTCATCCGCAAGGGTAAACTCTTTAGTGTTAGCCAGGACTTTACGGATGAAAACAAACAACTGATACCTCTCCCAATTGAAGAGGCGCTGCTAAGGATAGAATGCACTCCAGATACTCACCAATTGCCTCTCAGCACGAGTTTTTGGGAAGACTACAAAATGCTGAAGGAAGAAGCGGAGAAGTTCAGTTTCAAACAATCACAGCAGAGTAATTCAGTTAAGGCATTCAACTTCCTATCCTACCTACTGGAGCAGGATGTAAAAGAACTTGTGTCTTGGCGCAGCTTTCTGATCATGCTGCGGGATGATATAGAAAACTATGGTACCCTACCGGAATATACCCTGAAAAGCATCTGTGATTGGGAGAATGGCGGTAAACCGGATTATCCCCTTATTGCCGTAGAATTGGAGAAACTAAGCAATACCCTTGGCAAGAACTACCTGAAGAAAGTTAAAGACAGCCTGAAAGCCTACGAACAGCAGGTGATCGTGGCAATAGAGAATCGGATATGGAACTAAATGCTAATATCGTAACCCCAGCCAATTTCTCCGCAGAAAAGTGGATTTCATACTTCGACACCTTTTCCGATGTGTTCATTGAGAAGCATGCCAAGGTATCAAAGTACATTAATGATGATTTTCCTGCAGGTTCCACTCTTGGTAAACTAGAGTTTGATGATGGCACAGTCTGCGATATCTTTATGCTTCAGGTTAAGCGCTCACTAACCGAGCGTGCTTCCAGAAGAAGGCAATTCGACAAAGCAACAGATATCATCAAACAGGAAAATGCTCAGGCAGGCCTCTTTATTTTTTACGATGAGGCCCACTGCTTCCGTCTTAGCTTGGTTTATCCGGTCTATAAAGGCACCAAACGAGCTTTTAGCAATTACCGCAGACACTCATTCTATGTAAGTGGGGATTTGCCCAACAAGACCTACATACTGCAGTTAAACAAGCATAAACTGAACAGCATGGGTGACCTGAAAGACGTCTTTTCTGTGGATAAGGTATCAGCTCTGTTCTATGAAGAGTTTGAAAAGGAGTACGCCCATCTTCATACTGGCATCAAACACCAGTTTGATAAGGATGTAAGTGATGATCTGAAAGGCAATTTTGCCTTGCTCTTCGTGATACGGATCATCTTTTTAGGCTTTGTTCAAAAGAAGGGTTGGCTTGGTGATAATGCGAGTTTTATCCGGGACTATCTCAGATCTTACGACCCCGCAACTCACAAACAGAGTATATACCAAGATTTGCTCAATCCTCTCTTTTTTACTGCCCTAAATTCAGCCCCTTCCAGTAAAAACAAATACGGCTTTCCCCATATCCCGGAGCCTTTCAAAACTCATCTTGTCAAAGCCCCATACCTCAATGGTGGTCTTTTCCGCCCTCATGATGACTTCGATACTGAAGCGCTATTCATCACAAACGAAGCTGTATTGCAGTTTACTAACTTCCTCTTCAGCTTCAATTTCACTCTCGAAGAAAACACACTGTATGATGAGGAATTGGAGCTCAATCCAGAATTCCTTGGCATCATCTTCGAAAAGCTGATCAACAAAGCTCATGGCGCTATCTATACTCCACGCTTGGAAGTGGACTTCATGTGCCGCCTCTCTCTGGTAAAATACCTGCAGAAAAACTGCCTGTCTACGACTAGCCTAGAAAACCTCTATAAGCTCTTCTTCCCTGAATATGGGAATGACGGTGACCAGACAGCCGGTGACTTTACGGAAGAAGAAGCTATGGACTTACTGGAGAAACTGGAAACGGTAACAGTTTGCGATCCTGCCATTGGTTCTGGTGCCTTTGCCGTAGGGATGCTAAATGTGATTGATGAGATCGAGTGTTCTATCTACGAGCACTTCCTGCCAGATAAACCCGTCAGCAGCCCCTATGAACGCAAGAAACGCATTATCTTCCAATCGCTTTATGGCGTGGAAGTAAAGCAATGGGCGGTTTGGATAACGCAACTAAGGCTGTGGATTACCCTGCTCATTGAAGCTGAAGACAGTTTCAAACACAGTGAAGAGCCCCTCTTGCCCTCCTTTGATTTCAAGATCAGG
>CAYSSP010000002.1:75994-117977 GCA_964433815.1 uncultured Candidatus Cloacimonadota bacterium | reverse complement strand
AATCCGTCCGTGCTGGATTACGATATTGTCAATGTATTGGATAGGATAAATTGGATCAGAGACCGGGCATTCCCGGGAATTGCACTCTTTAGCTATGATGGCTTGATCAAAGGCAGCGGCTTGGACTATCTGGGGCAAAGAGCTTATCAACCAATGACATCGCAAGATCTGCCTCCTGAGATATTAGCTCTCTTTGAGGACGCCGCCAGGCAGCATCAAGCAGCCGACATTGCGCCGGATCTGTTCCTCACAAAGCGTAATGGTGAGTATCTCTTGAATATGTCTCTGCCTTGGGAAGGGCTCTGGACGATAGAGATACTGGATTCCAGCGAGCGTCTTCTTTGGCAATCCAGCTCTAGCTATTTGGCAGGTACAAGTGTGGACACGATAATCCTTCCGGACTCAATAGGATCGACTGATGTGCTCTTCTTTCACCTCTATCGTGATGTTGATAAATACCAGTATATCATCCCGGTAAGCTTGGAGAATCAATGAAGGATCAAAGCCTAACCAAGCAGGCAGGTATGCTCTCCGCGACAGAGAGCTTTCGTTTCATCATGAAGTCTCTGATCGGCATCGTATTAGCAAGGATGCTGACTCCTGAAGATTATGGCAGCTACCGGCAGCTCTTCCTTATCTATACGACATTCTCGACTGTGCTACTGCTGGGAATCCCCCAGAGTATGCTTTATTTCATCCCAAAGACTTCCGATGAGCAGGAAAGGAAGCGTCTTGTTTCACGTACAGTGGATATGATAAGCATCCTGGCACTAATGATGTTTGGCGGGATTCTGATCTTCAGAGGTTTGATAGCACGCTCTTTCTCCAATCCCCAGCTAAGCTGTTTGTTGATGATCTTTGCTGGATACCCGATCTTTATGTTCCTGAGTCAGGTATATAGCTCCATCATGATGGGATTGAAGCGCACCGATAGAGTGATCAGGTTCACGCTGTTTACAATCGTAACGGATATCATACTGATCCTTGGAGCAGCGCTGATCTTTAAGAAACTGGAGTTCATTGTGCTGGGCTTGATGCTCTCAGCTTTCCTGCAGTGGATTTACGTGAGGCTCAAACTTCGCACCTACAGCGTCGCATATAGCTGGGATAAGGACTACTACAAGCAGCAATTCAGATACTCTCTGCCCTTGGGACTATCCTCGATAATCGGAGTACTGGCAGTACAGCTCGATAAGTTTGTCATATCAGGATACTTTAGTCCGGCTCAATACGCCATTTTCTCAATCGGGGCAATGGAGCTTCCCTTCGTAGGGATACTCACCAATTCAGTCAATTCTGTGATCCTGCCAGCCATCAGTTCACATTCAGATACTACCAAAGTATCCGAGCTTTACCGTGCAGCAATGCGCAAGAACGCACTGTTGATAATCCCAATAGCTGCCCTATGTTTTGTCCTTGCATCTGATATCATAACACTTTTATACTCGGATCGTTACGGCAGCGCCAGCATCTACTTTCGGATATATCTGATTGCCCTGCTGGTAAGAGTCGGTAGCTATGGGATTCTCTTCCAAGCATTAAACCGCACCAAATACATACTCTACAATGCTATCTTCACTCTTGCCCTTAATCTGGGGCTTAATCTCATCCTGGTAAACACTCCCCTCAAAATGAAAGGCCCAGCGATCGCAACCGTGATCGTAACTTATGCCAGTATGGCTCTTTATCTGTTCTGGATCAAGTCCAAACTAAAGTTCCAGCTAAGCAAGATGATACCATGGATGCAGATCGCCAGAACATTGGCCTCTGCTCTGCTCGCAGGAGTGATAAGTTACTTGTCTATCCTCTTGGTTGAGAGTATTTGGCTCAATCTCATCATCGGAGGCAGCACCTTCATCGTCAGCTACTTAACGTCTGCCTACCTCTTAGGCGCAATCCTGCCATATGATATTGCAAGTATGAAGACTTACATACAGGGACTTGTACAGAGGACAAGATGACAGAGCGGATCAGGATACTCTATATTGCTTACTACTTCCCGCCTTTGGGAGGAGTCGCTGCCATTCGCAGCTTAAAGATGGTTAAGTATCTGGCAGAGCATGGTATAGATTGCACTGTGCTTTGCCTGAGCCCACTTGCTCTCAAGTATCCCAAAGATAAGAGCCTGCTCAAAGAAATCCCCCAATCCACCAGGGTTTATCGCTTCCCCGCAATTGATCTCTCCTGGCTTTACAAACTGCTCTATGGACTACGTCTGGGAAAACTGGTAAAGACCCTCAGCCAATCCATCTTCATACCGGACAACTACATCCTCTCCCGCAGGATTGCCAAGACAGCCCTCGATCGTCTGCTGCGCATAGAAGACAAGCTGGAACTCGCAGTAATCAGCAGCGGACCACCATCGGTGCTATTTCTGGGATTACGCCTCAAGTCCAAATACAATATGCGCTATATCTGCGATTTCCGAGACGAATGGACAAACAACCCAGAACGTATCAACAGCGACTATCCTCATCGCTCTCAAACCAAGGAGTTGCTCTGGGAAGCAAGAGTCTTATCTTCCACTGCCGGTTTGGTTTATCTTACTGAGCAAATGCGAGCTAACTTCCAGAAGCGATACTCATTTCTTGCCAGCCGTCCCTACCGAGTTATCCCGAATGGCTTTGATGATGCTGATTTCACCAAGCTTCCCAAACCCTCCAAGACAGATCTGTTCACGCTCCTCTACACCGGCAGTTTCTATGATCGCCGTCAGCCGGATTCTCTCTGGAAAGCCATCGAGGACTTGGTTGAAGAGCAAAAGCTTGATCCAAAGCGCTTCTGCGTGCGCATAATTGGAAAGAATAACCCGGCTTTCATCTTTGGAAGCTACATAGATTCAGCTCTGATTCGCTCGGTAGTGCAGATAGAGGGATTTATGACGCACAGCGGTACCCTGTCCGAGATGCAATCCGCCGATGCTTTGCTGCTCTACATACCCTCCGGTACCAATACCGAATCTGTCATTACCGGCAAGATTTTTGATTACATCCGTAGCTACAAACCCATCCTGGCCATCGTCCCGCCCACCGGAAAAGCCGCAGAAATAGTCCTAAAAAGCGGTCTGGGACTAGTCTCAGACTATATGGACATTCCCCGCATTAAACAAGAACTGCACAAGCTATATTCCTGCTGGGCAGATGGATGCGATATGCAGCTTATCCCGGATCCTGATTACATCCAGCACTATTCGCGCCAAAATCAGGCAGGACAGCTCGCTGATTTGATTAGAGAGCTAAAAGGACATTGATGAAGCTCATTCTGATCAAACCCAGCCAATCCACTTTTATCAAGCTTGAAGAGCGAATCCTCAGGCAAATAGGCGATCTGACAAGCATTTACGTGCACCAGGATCAAGGCAGGGCAGCTTATGCCAAGGGTCTGATCTCGATGTCCCTCCGCCTGCTCTTTGCACCGTCGCAAGCGTTTGTGCTGATATGGTTTGCCGATTATCATGCCGCTCTGGCAACTGCCATCTGCAAATTGAGAAAACTCCAGACCTTGGTCTTTGTCGGAGGATACGACGCAGTATCTTATCCTGAGCTTGGAATGGGCGTTTATACTCACAGATATCGCTCCAGGGCAACATCTTACGCCCTTAGGCACTGCTCATTGATAGTCGCCAATCACGAAGCTCTGATCAAAAGCTCCAATTACTACTACAATCCTAAGGGACATCCCGATGGCGTTCAAAACTTAGTCCAAAACCTCTCCACTCCCTGCAAAGTGGTCTATAACGCGGTAAGTTATCAAGGCGATATCGACCTTGCCAAGACCAGACAGAACCGTGTAATCGCCATAGGAACGACGCCTCGCTTCCAGGACATCATTAACAAGGGTTACGACCTGTTAATTGATGCATCCAAGTCTTTGCCGGAGATAGATTTCATCATCGTTGGAATCAGGAAAGAATGGCACCCGGAGCTTGAACGTCAATATCAGGTGAGTTCCATTCCGAATCTACAGATCATCGACTATCTGCCTCAGGCACAATTGATTCCACTACTCGAGGCCAGTAGAGTCTTTGTCCAAGCTTCGATCTCCGAAGGCATGCCCAATGCCTTGATGGAAGCGATGCTCTGCGGTTGCATTCCGGTGGGATCAAAGGTATCGGGTATCCCGACTGTCATGGGTGATTTTGGTTATCTGATCGAGAAACGAGATCCACTTCTACTAATCAAAGCAATCAAGGCTGCTTTTTTTTCAGAGACTTCTCCTCGCGATATCTCAGCTTGGATCAACGATAATTTCTCCTATGACAAGCGCTTAACCGCATTGAGAGATTTGATCAAAAGCTTAAAAAGCTAATACCCCGAAGCGACCCCGTTTAAGCCCCTATTCAATGAAATCGTCATAAACACTTGTTTATCAATTGCTTCATGCATGTTCATGCAGGATTCAAGCAGGCTGGAAGCAGGATAGAAGCAACCTGTCAAGGAGAGAGCAATAGCGGTTAATGTAGAATGTAGTGGTTATAAATGGTGGTCTATCTTACTGATGTGATATCTGTTATGTTGTCCTTACGGAGTGAGAGATCAAATCCCGTTTATGCTATTCGGATTCTAACACGTCGGAGATCGCAGCCATCAGTTCATCACGCATAAAGGGCTTTTGCAGGGTGGCTTTGGCTCCGAGTTTCTTTGCGAGAGGGAGATAGCTGTCAGGACCGACTCTTCCACCGCCAGACATCGCTATAATGCGCATATTGGGGCATAACTGCAGGAGTTCCTGAATGGTCTCCAGACCTTCTTTGTCGGGCATGATAATATCGGTCAAAACGACATCTGGCTGGAAAA
This sequence comes from uncultured Candidatus Cloacimonadota bacterium, assembly GCA_964433815.1. GTDB lineage: Bacteria > Cloacimonadota > Cloacimonadia > Cloacimonadales > Cloacimonadaceae > PHBP01. The sequence goes on along the minus strand of CAYSSP010000002.1, from coordinate 113,181 downwards.
CCGGACAGATCTCGAGGGCTTTATTGCCATCTTCAGCCTGACGGACTGTGTGCCCCGCCTTCTCCAACATCTGGACAAGGACGTTGCGGAAACTGCTATCGTCTTCAATTACTAATATCTTAGGCATTTTTCACCTGATTCTCATTAATAAGCCTGTTCGGAATCCATCAGCGGCACTGCTGATAATTCCACCTGCATAACCTGAACCTTCCCCGATCGGAAATATGCCACTATGTCCCACTGAGCTGCGAGTCTGAGTATCCCTCAAAATCCTCACCGGGGAGGATGTTCGTGTCTCGGGAGCAATCAGCACCGCATCACTGTTGAACCCACTCAAAACACTGCCAAATCTCTGTAAAGCGCTTTTTATCTGATTCGTGATCGACTCCGGATAAACTGTCGATAGTTCTCTACAGACGACTGCCGGACGGTAAGATACGGCTTTGGAGAGGCGGGGAGTCCGGTTATTGATATATGAGTCCAAATCCTCTGCCGGAGCGGCATTTACAGGGTTGTAAGCTGCCTTTTCGATACGTTCTTGAAAGTCCATTCCGGCAAACAAGCCCGATCCATAAATCTTTTCATCAACGCCGCAGACAATCGCACTGTTGCCGAACTCGCCCTTGCGGTGGCTAAAACTCATGCCGTTTGTGACGATGCTTCCGGGGCTGGAAGATGCTGCGATTACTTCGCCTCCGGGGCACATGCAGAAGCTGTAAACTCCTTTGCGAGCAAGACGATAAGTCGCGGGGCCAAGGAGTTCTGTCCATTTCTGAGAGCCATAGATAGCCTTGTTTATGGCATCTTGATGATGTTCAATCCTGTATCCTACGGCGAAAGGCTTTGCTTCCAACGGAATCTTGCGTCTATGCAGCATCCTGAAGGTGTCCCGAGCGGAATTACCCAAGGCCAATATCAGAGTCTCACAGTCCTGCCAATCGCTGTTCAGACGTATCTTTCGCAGCGTCTGGTTCTCGAATTGGAGATCTTGAAGGCAGGTGGAATAGCGAAACTCGGCACCCTTGCTGATCAGATAAGTTCGGATTCTTTGCACTAAAGCCCTGATTCCATCGGTACCACAGTGCGGTAGAGCCTCATATTTGATTGCGGGATCGGCGCCGAACTCGACCAGAAGATCAAAGACTCTGCCGATTATCGGGTCCATCCCGCGGCTGGTAAGCTTTCCATCGGAGAAAGCACCGGCTCCGCCTTCGCCAAATTGAACGTTGGATTCGGGATCGGGATCTGCACCGGCCCAAGAGGCCTGGACGTCCTGCGCTCTCTCCTCCAAGGACTTACCGCGATCGCAAAGAATTGGCTTTAGCCCATTTTCGACCATCGCCAATGCACAGAATAACCCTGCAGGCCCCATGCCAATGATCACAGGCTTGCTGTCGCCAACATAATAAGGGGATAGGATCGGCTCTTCAATCGGCTTGATCGGAAGCAAATCATTGTTGGATGGGATTTTGCCGGGGAAGCTTAGCTCCAAGCTGTAGTCGTAGTAGGGGTAATTTTTTCTGCGTGTGTCAACCGCCCTGCGGATAATTCTAATCACCTGATAGGCATCAGGAGTGAGGCGCAGCTTGCTTTTCAGCTCGTTTTCAAAGCTGGGTTTGCTCGTCACTGGCACTCGGAGGTTACGTAAGATATAGTTCATATAAAAAGAAAAGGGACGCCCCTGGGGACGTCCTCAAATCTGGTGGCAAGACCCAGAATCGAACTGGGGACACAAGGCTTTTCAGGCCTCTGCTCTACCTGCTGAGCTATCTCGCCGATTTTTGCCAAAGATTCACAGGGGCCTTTCTGTGTCAAGAGAATTCTTCATTTCTGCCACATTTGCCCCTTGCTTTGGCTTAATATGCGATTATCCTGCTTTTTGGAAGACTTCTTGCACAAACATAATAGGATATGGTTGAGACCAGCCATATGCGCATATACCGACTAAAAATATAATAATATAAGGAGATGCCTGTGAAACAGATAAGCTTTATTATGCTCCTGACCCTGCTTTGTGGTGTGCTTGCCGCAAACACTCTCTGGGATGATGCTATCCCTATTCGTCAGGGCGTCAATATCGAATGGTTCAGAACCGGCACAGACACCCCTGATGGTGCAGCCATTTATGTTTGGAGCGATACCAAGCTCGGAGAACGTGACCTCTGGGCTCAGAAAGTAAGCGCTACCGGCCAGATGCTCTGGAATGAGCCTGTCCTGATCGATGGAAAGCCCGACCGTCAGGAAGACCCTGTCATTACCAGAACCTCTGACAACAACTACATTATTGCCTGGATCGATTTCTCAAACGATCTGGATGGAAACGTCTATGCCCAAAAGATCGATGGCAATGGCCAAAGATTGTGGCAGGAAGGCGGTGTTCCCGTCTGCAACTTCTTCGCTATTCAGATTGGACTCAATATCGAGCCGGATGCTGAGGGCGGTGCATACGTAGTCTGGGGTGACAGCCGTAACCCTTCCAAAGACCTTTATGCCCAAAGACTCAGCAGCACAGGTGCTCCAGTGTGGACAGCAAATGGTATTCCCGTAGCCAATGGCGTCGGTGACGAGATCCAGAACACCATGTTCCCTGATGGACAGGGTGGCTTGATGATCGCTTACACCCACAGCTACGTCGGTAATGATGACATCTATGTAAAAAGATACCTTCCCGCAGGAACCATGGCTTGGACACAACCACTACTGATTGCTTCCGGTGCAGGAAACCAAAACAGCGTCCGTATGGCACCCCTTGGCAATGGTGAATTTGCTCTTATCTGGAAGAATCAACCTGCAGTCGATGACAATATCTATGGTCAAAAGATCAATCTGCAGGGACAACTGATGTGGCCAGAACCCTTTGTAGTCATTGATGATTCCGGCACAACTGCCGCTCCTCAGCTCAATCCCCGTATTGTGGCAACCTCCGATCATGGCGTGATCGTCGTATGGGAAGACTTCCGTCTCGACAATCAGAATCCCGATCTTTTCGCTCAGAAGATCAGCAACTCCGGCTCTCTGCTATGGGCTGCCGGTGGTGTAAACATCGCTGATGCTCCCTTTGGACAATACAGTCCCCGCTTGGCTGCCGATAGCAATGGCGGTGCCTACATGGTTTGGGATGATACCCGCAACGGCAATGCTCCCAATTACGACATCTATGCCCAGCATATTGACGGTAATGGCAATGCTCTCTGGACTGCCGGCGGTCTCGCAATATGCACTGCTCAGCACGAGCAATCAGGCTCTCTGATCAAAGTGGCAAACAACAACATTTTTATCAACTGGATGGACATCCGCAACGGTAGTGTTGGTATTTACTATCAAGTGCTGAATGCAAGCGGAGCCGCACAGCTTGCCACCAACGGTGTCGAGGTTTTCTGGGGCTTGTCCGGCGACACACCTCTGCAAAACTACCACCTGCTCCCCCGCTCCACAGATGTCGTAGCGATCTGGCAGGACACTCGTTTCGCTAATATCGGCTACCAAATCTACTTCCAGATCGTCAATCCGGACAACACTGTCGCGCTTGAGACCAATGGACGCCCTGTTACCGTATCCGTTGGAGCAGAGCAGCTTAGCCCTCAAGGTGTCGTTACTCCCGATGGTCACATTGCCATAGTTTGGGAAGACAAGCGCAATGCCAATCCCAAGATCTATGCCCAGCTCATCTCCCCCACCGGCGAAAGACTCTGGGGTGATACAGGCTTGGAAATGACTGATGAATCTCCGCTTAGACAGATGGAGCCCAAAATCAGCTATGTTGACGGCGCTTTCTATATCGGCTGGTCCGGACTGGTTTATACCAATGGTCTTTATGTTTACCAAGTATTTGGCCAGAAGATCCAAAACAACCAGAAACAGTGGGGGCCCAACGGCATCCTGATATCAGATCTGGGAACCATCGAAGGCATAGCTGAATGCACTATTTCCGATATTGTTGACACATACTTTATCTGGGAAAGAGTCAATTCCTTAGGCGATCCCAGGATAGTCTATGCAAAGAGAATGCAAGCCAATGGCACTCCGTATGACGGATGGCCAAACGAAGGCGTTCGTGCCAGCAGCTACAGCAACTACGACGCAATGCAATTCCAGGCCAAATCAGTTCTTACAGACAACGGAATCTTCATCGCCTGGAAAGACATTCGCACAGATTTCATTCTGAATTATTATGGCCAGATCCTCTCACCCACTGGCGAACGCCTCTGGAATCCTGAAGGTGTCAGCCTTGCCGATAATGGAAGAGAGCAGGAATTCGCCGCTCTCAATAGCGATCCCAGCGGTGTCACGGTTGTCTGGGCAGAGAATATCAACGGTATGCACGACATCATGGCCAGCAAGTACAGCCTTGCAGGAAGTCCGCTCTGGAACGCCCTCGGAAACTACGTCGTCCAGATCGATTCCACTCAGACCAATCCTACTATCGCACGTTTCGCAAATAGCGGCCTGGTTGCTGCATGGTCTGATTATACCTATGGCGAAAGTGACATATATTATAACTACTTACGCAACGACGGCAGCTTGATTCATCCCGGTGCCGGACTTGTTTTGTGCAACGTTGCCAAATTCCAGTATGAACCGATCGCAACAACCGTCGGAACCGCTGCATACGTGATGTGGGCAGATGGTCGTTCCAGCGGAAAGACCGAAATATTGGGTCTTTATATGCACAAAGTCGGCAATGAAGACGTCGCGATATGCGATCCCGGAATCACTAGCCCGGCTGCGTTCAGACTGATCCAAAACTACCCGAATCCCTTCAATCCCACCACTACGATCAGTTTCGAGATCAAAGAAACTCGTCCCGATTACGCACTCTCTATTTACAATAATCGTGGACAGCTCGTGAAATCGCTGCATCGTGGTGAGTTGGAGCGCGGAAATCACAGCCTCGTTTGGGATGGTAAAGACGATAATGGAAACAGTGTTTCCTCCGGCGTTTACTATTACAAGCTCAGCAGCCGCGCCGACAGCCAGATCAGGAAAATGGTTCTGGTTAAATAAGCGACTAATTATCAGTAAGATACAGGGATAGCTTCGGCTATCCCTTTCTTTTTGCCTCCCCTTTGATAGGATGCATGATGCCTGCTTGCATCCTGCTTGAATCCTGCATGAACAAGCATGAATCATCTGCCCTGTAATGCTTTACGAGATATCCTTGCAATAGGGGCACATAAGTAATTGCCGGATATATAAGTAGATAATCGAGCATCAATAGTTAGCTATACTAACTAGTTTTCACTTGACCTAAACCTCAGCCCCGGTTATTTTGTAACCATGAAAAAGATCATTCATGTGGATATGGACGCTTATTTCGCAGCGGTGGAGATACGCGAAGACCCATCACTAAAGGGAAAATGCGTGATAGTTGGCGGTCCCCCCAACAGCCGCGGAGTGGTCTCGACCTGTTCTTATGAAGCGCGTAAATACGGCATTCACAGCGGGATGTCTTCGCATCAGGCTTGGAAGCTATGTCCTGAGGCTGTCTTTGTACATTCTTCCTTCAATCTTTACAAGGAAATCACCAACCAGATCAGGGATATCTTTGCAAAATATACAGATATCATCGAACCGATGTCTCTTGATGAGGCATATCTGGATGTTACTGAGAATAAAGTCAATGAGGATGATGCTGCTGTTATCGCCCGCAGAATTAAGGATGAGATCTTTGATGTCACTAAGCTAACTTGCTCTGCCGGTGTTTCCTACAACAAGTTTCTGGCAAAGATAGGCTCAGATTTGAGGAAGCCTGATGGTTTAGTGGTAATAAGCCCAGAGAACGCTGAGGAGATTCTCTTCAGTCTGCCCATCGGAAAGTTCCACGGCATCGGTAAAGTCACCGCAGCAAGAATGAAGAAACTTGGTATTTATTGCGGTGCAGACCTTTACAAATGGAACCTGAAGGATTTAACCAAGATTTTCGGCAAAACCGGACAGTTTTATTATCAAGTCGTTAGAGGAATTGACAACCGGGAATTGATCACGAGTTGGGAGCCAAAGTCGATCAGTTGCGAGCATACATTCATTACTGATATCTTTGATATGGAAGAACTTACTGGAGCTTTGAAGCAAATCAGCCAGAGGCTTTCGGAGCGTATGATCCGTAAAAACCTGGCAGGGAACAGCCTTGTGATCAAAATCAAGTACGACAATTTCGAATTACAGACCCGTTCCTGTCCTTTGCCTGAATTTACCTGCGACGCACAGACGCTGTATAAATATGCTCAGCAGTTGCTTGTAATGAATTGGGATTGTAAGAGGGCGGTGAGACTCCTGGGCTTGGGACTGAATAAGCTGGATAACCGTGAATGCGGCTCAGACGATCAATTGACGCTGCTCTGAGCGCGGCCTGCCTTCTGATAGATATTGCTTGCCACAATCAGGATTAGCCCAATGATAGTCGCTGGAGCGATGCTTTCCTTGAGCAGTAAGCCTATGAATATCAGGGAGATAAATGGGGTAATGAAGATCAGGTTTGAGATCTTCGCGGTGTTATCGCTCAGCGATAGTGCCTTGAACCACAGGAAGAAGGTGATACCCATCTCGAAACAGCCCACATAAACGCCTGCCAAGAGAGAGCTTGCGGTCATTGAAGCCTCTGCTTGAAACAGCGGAACGCGCCCGATCAGAATGTAAAGCATCAAGAACAAAGAGCCAACCAGGAAGTTGTAATAGAGCTTTCTAAGGGGTTCGCGGCTGTCTTTCAGATTGATAATCCAATATGCTGCCCAGATGATTGAGCTTCCTAATGCGAGTGCTGAGCCCGTAAGATTGTCGAATTTGAGCGCAGTGACAGCTCCCCGGGTGGCTATGATCACAACTCCTATCAGGCTTAGGATGAGAGCAATTAGATCTCTTAATCGGAACTTTTGTTTCAGGAAGATGATCGAGAATAAGGACAAGACAATTGCCCAAGTATAGTTTAGGACTTGGGCTTCCTGAGCACGGAGCACATTGTAGGCGTGTAGCAGGACCAAATAGTACAAGAGAGGATTGAGGAGTCCTGGAATCAGCGACTTTCGCAAGTCCGTGAGGGCTTCACTGATACTGATTCTGCCGGGTTTGGTGTAGAAAAGCATGATAACTGCGAGAATCAGGAGCGAACTCACGGATGCAATGAGCAGTAAACCGGCGGGTGAGTATGTCTTCAGACTGATCTTGAAAGCGGTCGAGACGGTTGACCAAGCGGCTATCGTGAGGCCGGTGTAGATGTAAGCCTTGGTCTGATTGCTGATCATAGAAAAGAAAAAGGCCTGCCCATCAGAGCAGGCCAAAGGTCATATATTCAGTTTATTGCATTCCACGAAGGATGGTGGTGTAGCGCTGTTCCAGCGTGCGGTTGGATGTGTTTTGGGCACCCAGGATCACAAACTGGACTGCATAGCGGCTGGTGTTGTCATAGTTATACCATTTCTCACCGTAGGTGATCAGATCGACATACTGCTGGCTTTGGCTCAGCAGAGAGCAGATGGTGGTATAGTCTTCGGAGTTGTCGCGGATCAACAGCAAGCGCTTCAGATAATCGATTCTGGCGGCGTTGTTGTTCATACGGCCGGCAATCATCTGGGCATTTGTAAGGGCATCAACGTTATTGGGCTCGAGCTCGAGGATTTCACGTGTCTCGAGGAGCGCTCCTTCGAATTCACCCATCTCGACCAAGCAGGCAGAGATATTGAGCATGTTGTTGGTGTCTCTGGGAGTGATAGCCTTGAGCCTGCGGTAGTAGGTAAGGGCATCGCTATAGCGCTGGGCATTGTAGTAGAATCCGGCAATTTCGCCGATGATGGCGGGATCCTCAGGACGAATGGTCAGGATCCTGAGCATAAGCTGTTCAGCTTTGAGATTGTCGTTAAAGTCTTCCTGATAGATTTCTTTCATCTTGTAAAGAGGCTCAAACTTGGTGCTGTCCATCGCTGCGGCAATTTCAAAGGTAGCGATTGCTTCGCGGGAGTTCCCGGCAGTTTTGAGGTTCTCGGCAGCTCTGAAAACACGAGCCCAAGCACCGTCCATACGGCGTTTTAGGTTTCTGATCTCTATGTAGTCTTCATCTTTGAGATCGGTGAAGCCTTCATAGTTCTTTACCGCACGGGAATAGTAACCGTATGCAGAGCGGTTGAATTCAACACTACGATCTGCGAAGGTTTCGCCATTGTGAAGGGCAATATCGCCCATTCTGGTAAGGGCATGAACGTGATCGGGATTGTCTCTGAGGACTTGCTCGTAATAAACCTGAGCTTTGTCGGTATCTCTTTGGGAGTAGTAAACGTTAGCAGTCTTGAGGGCAACATTGGCCTGGGGACTGAGCTTTTGTCTGGGGCCGGCGCAAGCTGTAAGGAAAAGCACTCCGACTATCAAGATTAAAGCTATCTTCTTCATCATAGTCTCCTGAACAGAATTTTCTTTTAAGGCATTCTATTTGACTCTGCTTAATTAGTCAAGTACTTTGTCTGAGGAGTGGCTTATTTAACGATGAAGAATAAAGTTCTTGACGAATTGATCGGAGTCTGTAGAAGGGAACAAATAACTAACCTTTAATCTGACCCAGTGAGGTAGAAAGGAGAAAACATGGACACCACACCACAATTCCTGGGACGCAACGTCTTCGATCTTGATGACTATTCCGCTGAAGAAATCCTGTACATTCTGGAAGCCGCCAAAGGCATGAAGGAAATCAATCTGCGTGAATACAAGAAGATTCCCACTCTTAGAGGAAAGACCATCTGCACGCTCTTTGTGGAGAATAGTACCCGTACAAGAATGTCCTTTGAGCTTGCCGCCAGCAGACTATCTGCAGATGTAGTAAGCTTTCAAGCCTCGGTCTCCGCTTTGCAGAAGGGAGAGAGTCTGCAGGACACAGTTTACACTCTCGATGCCATGGGCATAGACCTGTATTGTATCAGGCACAGCAGCCCGGGCAGCCCTCAGCTCGTACACAAGTACTCCGGCAAGCCAGTTATTAACGGTGGAGACGGACGCCACGCCCATCCTACTCAAGCACTGCTTGATATCTTCTCTATCTGGGAGAAGTTGGGCAGCCTCGATGGTCTTAAAGTAACAATCGTCGGCGACATCCTCAATAGCCGGGTTGTTCGTTCAAACCTGATTGGTATGAAGAAACTCGGAGCACAGGTTACCGTCTGTGGTCCAAAGACTCTGATGCCAGGCTCGATGGAAGATATCTACGGCTGTAAAGTTGAGTACGACCTTAAAACAGCTCTCAGTGATGCTGACGTCGTTATGGGCCTCCGGATGCAGCTTGAACGCCAGACCGAAGGCTTGTTCCCCAGCTTGGAAGAATATTCCAAGCACTACGTTCTCTCAAAGGACACCATCCAGTGGGCAAAGCGTGACGCCCTGATAATGCACCCCGGCCCAATGAACCGTGGTATTGAGATATTGCCGGAGATTGCTGATGGCACACAAAGCATCATCGTAGAACAGGTCGCAAACGGAGTCGCCATCCGTATGGCTCTGATGTTCCTAATACTCGGCGGAAAAGCCTAAAGCGGGAGGAGATAATGAAGACTTTAATCAAAAACGGAAAAGCATACATAGACGGAAAGTTCACCAGCGTTAACATCCTGATCGAAGATGATAAGATCATCAAGATCGCTCCGAAGTTCACTGCCGAGGCAGACCGAACCATCGATGCCAAAGGCTGCCACATTTTCCCCGGATTCGTGGATCTGCACGCTCACCTCAGAGATCCCGGTCAGACCTACAAAGAAGACATCATCAGCGGCACCCGCAGTGCAGCAAAAGGCGGATTTACCACTGTCTGCACTATGCCCAATACAGAGCCGGTGGTGGATAATATAGCCGCTGTCGAATACGTCCAGAGACGCGCCAAGGACCTCGGCTCCTGCAGAGTACATGTGATCGGCGCCATCACCAAAAAGCTTGAAGGCGCAGAGATCTCCGAGATGGCAACAATGAAGAACGGTGGGATTGTAGCGGTTTCTGATGACGGCAAATGCGTCCAGAATGCCCGCTTGATGCTGTCCTGTATGAAGTATGCTTCAAACTTCAATATCCCCGTGATCATCCATCCCGAAGACTACAATATGGCAGGAAAGGGTCAGATCCATGGTGGAAGAGTAGCTTCACAGCTCGGTTTCTCAGGTATTCCCGCTCTCGCAGAAGAGATCATCATCGCCCGCGATATTATGCTGGCAGAAAACTCCAAGTGCCAGCTTCACGTTGCGCATATCAGCACAGCCAAAGCTCTCAAGCTGGTCAAAGAAGCCAAAGACGATGGACTTCCCGTTACTTGCGAAGTCACCCCTCATCACCTGGTCTTGAACGAGGATGCCTGCCTCAGCTTTGACACAAACACCAAGATGAAGCCTCCCTTGCGTCCCGAAAAGGATCGCCAAGCCCTCGTTACAGCTCTCAGAGAAGGTCTGATTGATTGCGTCGCCACTGATCACGCTCCCCATGCAGATTTTGAAAAGGAACGCGAATTTGATCACGCACCTTTTGGCATCATCGGTTTTGAGACCGCCTTCCCGGTGCTCTACACGGAACTGGTGCTCAAGGATCAGCTTAGCCTGGAACGCCTGGTCGAAGTGATGAGCCTGGCTCCCGCCAAGCTGCTTCATTTGGGTGATAAGAGCCTTACCGAAGGCAATACAGCCGATATGGTGATTGTCGATCTCAAGGCAAAGACCGAGATCAATCCCGAGAATACCCTGTCCAAGAGCAAAAACAGCCCCTGGATGGGCAAGACACTGCAATGCTGCATCAAGCAGACCATTTGCGGTGGCAAAACCACCTGGGAAGCCTGATGGCAAACGATCCCATTTACCGGCTGTGCCGCATCCATAGCTGCACTGTCCTGAATTCATCTTACTCAATACTTGAGATCAACGACGACGAGATTGCCGGGCGCTGTGAACCCGGCAATTTCGTTGAGATAAAGCCTTATAAAGCCGGTTCCGTACTCAAACGCTTGTTCAAACCCATCAGCATCTACAAGGTAGAAGCTGACAGCATTTTCCTGATGATCAAGGCTTTGGGGCGTGGCAGCAAAGAGCTGACAGAGCTTAGAGAAGGCGATATGGTGGAACTCATCGCCCCCCTTGGCAACAGCTTCCCCATGCCTGAGCACTCCTCGATCGCCTTTGTAAGCGGAGGCATCGGATATCCACCGCTTTGGTTCCTGAAAAGCCGACTAGATCCTAATGTTCAGGTGCGCTGGTTTCACGGCGGTGCCTGCGAAAAGGACATTTTCCCCTGTGACGAAGCCTGGACAGTCGATGGCTCCGCAGGAAAGAAAGGACTGGTCACAGAAGGTCTCGAGGAATGGCTGAAAGACCACCCCTGCGACGCAGTTTACAGTTGCGGACCCGAAGCACTTCTCAAAGCCCTGGCGTCTCTTTGTGATGCACACAATATCCCCCTTTACGTCTCCATGGAAGCTTATATGGCTTGCGGGGTGGGCGTTTGTCACGGCTGTACGGTTCCGATCGGCACTCAGGACGGCTGGAATTATCTCAGAGTCTGCAAAGACGGCCCTGTCTTCAATGCCCGGGACGTGCGCTGGGAGCTACTATGAACCTATTGCAAACCTCATTGGGCAGGCTGCCACTCTTCAATCCGGTGACAGTAGCATCGGGCACTTTCGGCACGGAATACGCTTCATTTTACGATCTGAACCGCCTTGGGGCCTATGTAAGCAAGACCATCACAGCCGAGCCCAAAGCAGGCAATTCCTGCCCGCGTCTATGCGAAACTGAAGCAGGTTTGCTCAATTCCATCGGCCTCCAGAATCCTGGTATCGATGTTTTTATCTCTGAACAGCTCCCGATCCTGCGTGAGAAGCTCTCAATTCCCATCATAATCAGCTTTTCCGGCTCGAGCATAGGGGAATTTCGCCGAATGTTAATCCAACTGGATTCCTGCGTCGGTATCTCTGCCTACGAGGTCAATATCTCCTGCCCAAACGTCGAAAATGAAGGGATCGCCTTCGGAGTGGATGCCGGAGTCGTGAGCGATCTGGTAAAAGCGCTGAGAGCAGAAACCGAACGGGAGTTGATCATCAAACTGAGCCCAAACGTGACCGATATCACATCAATCGCCAAAGCAGCGGAAGAGGCAGGTGCGGACAGCCTGGCGCTGATCAATACAGTCTTTGGCATGGCCCTCGATCCCATGACCGGCAAATCCCGAATCAAACGCGGAATCGCCGGTTACAGCGGCCCAGCGATCAAACCAATCGCATTGGCAAATGTCTATAAGGTCGCCCAAGCCGTCCGCATCCCGATCTTGGCAATGGGAGGCATCTCGTCTTGGCAGGATGCGCTGGAGTTTTTTTATGCGGGAGCTTCCGCAATCGCGATTGGAACTGCCTCTTTTTACGATCCTCTCGCTCCAATCCGCTGTCTGGAAGGACTCGATAACTACCTCAAAGACATTGATACCCCCCTCTGCGACATAATCGGAAGCATCAGCTTCTAAGCAATACCATTTCCCTCGGCACCCGGTTCATTCAAGCCGGGTGCTTTAAATTCCTTACTATCATAAACTTCACACGCCCTCTTTCAATGATACGGTTCTAATGCATTGCAGATCAGTCGTTTCCTGCTTGTTCATGCAGGATTCAAGCAGGATACATGCATGCTACAAGCAGCCTATCAAGCAGCAAGGATGCATCATACTTTCACTGATCAACCAAGATCAATCTGATCAGAAATTTACCCGATTGATCTTTCAAGCTTGCCGATGGATGGGATTTGATTATAATGTAGTAAGGTTAAAACTTACGAGGTAGATAATTTATGCTTCACGAATTGAATATCGATGACGACTTTAGTGCTTTGTGCGAAGATGGCTTTGTTCTGCTGGATTTTTATGCCAGTTGGTGCAATCCATGCTCCAATCTTGCACCCATAATCGCCAATATTGCTGAGACTTACAGTAGCATCAAAGTGGTCAAGATCGATGTGGACATCTTTAACGAACTCGCAGATCAGTTTGATGTAATGAGCATCCCCACACTGGTCTATATGAAAGATGGACAAGTAATTGAGAGTTCAATTGGACTGGTGTCGGAGAATTCGATCAAAGACAGACTGGACGACCTCCTCAAATCCTGATTCCCCTTAGTATAAGAAATGCGGAACTAACTGTATATCAGATAGTTCCGCATTACTATATGTATAAACAATGGATTCTAAGCTCTTCCGATGGAGTAATATTCAAATCCCTGCTCGTGCATCTGTTTGGGGTCGTATTGGTTACGCCCGTCGAAGATGATCGGAGACTGCAGATTCTGCTTGATTCTGGAGAAATCCGGATAACGGAACTGATGCCATTCGGTCACCAATAGTAAAGCCGAAGCACCTTTTAGGGCATCATACTCGTTTGTGGCATAGGTAATTGCAGCTTTGTTCCCAAACGCTTTCTTGGCTTCGGTCATCGCGACCGGATCATAGGCCTGGATCGCTGCACCACGTGCCAAAAGTTCCTGAATTATAACTATAGACGGAGCTTCACGCATATCATCAGTCTGGGGCTTAAAAGCCAATCCCCAGATGGCAAAGGTCTTCCCGGAGAGGTTCTCACCAAATCTCTGGACTACTTTGTTTACCAAGACTTTCTTTTGGCTGGCATTCACAGCCTCAACAGCCTGAAGTACAAGTGCTTCACTCTCCTGCTCTTTAGCCATGTGGATGAGGGCTTTGACGTCTTTGGGGAAACACGAACCGCCGTAACCAACTCCTGGATAGATGAACTTATAGCCGATGCGGGTATCGCTGCCGATGCCATTGCGAACTTCAGAGATATCGGCTCCCATTTTTTCGCAGAGACGGGAAATTTCATTCATAAAGGATATCTTTGTTGCCAGCATGGCATTTGCTGCATACTTGGTCATCTCAGCGGAACGGATTGACATCACGATTACGCGATCGGTTGTGCGGTTGAAGGGCGAATAGAGCACCTTCATCAGGTCGCCAACCTCGGGCTTATCTGTGCCGACCACCACGCGATCCGGCTTCATAAAGTCCTCGATAGCTGCGCCTTCTTTGAGAAATTCAGGATTGGAGACGACATCAAACCGGTAGTTTACCTTACGTTCCTTGAGAATCTTGTTTATAGTCTTAGTCACAAGATCTGCTGTCCCAACAGGTACCGTCGATTTGTTCACGATTACTTTGTATTCATTCATATAATTTGCGATGTCTTCTGCGACCTTGACCACATATTGCAGATCTGCGGAACCGTCTTCGCCGGGAGGAGTTCCGACAGCGATGAAGAGCATAAAAGACTGTTCCACAGCAGATTTGATATCGGTCGTAAAGCTAAGCCTGCCTGCCCCGTGATTACGCTTGACCATCTCTTCCAAACCGGGTTCCCAGATCGGAATCTTGCCCCGTTTGAGCATCTCAATCTTGCTGTGGTCGCTATCAACGCAAATGACGTTGTTGCCCATCTCAGAAAAGCAAGTTCCGGTGACCAAACCGACATAACCGGTTCCAATAACAGCGAGTTTCATTATTACCTCTTGACCTTCTTGAAGAATTCTATGGTTTCAGAGATCCCTTTATCCAAAGTATAAACGGGATGCCAGTTAAGTTCATTGTGTGCCTTTTTGCAGTTCAATAAGCTGCGGGATAGATCTCCCTGCCTGGGAACAGCACGATTGGGCTCGATATTTATCCCGAGCTGACGAGATATCTCATTGTAAAGTTGTATAGTTGTGGTCTCGATCCCGGTACCGATATTGAAGCATGAAGAGCCGGGATAGTCAAGTGCCTTTAGATTTGCTTTGACGACATCAAGGACGAAGACGTAATCGCGGATCATACCATCGGCCGCATCGGGATAGGCATTAAGAGTGGGTCTCTGCCCGCTAAGCAGTTGCTCGATAAAAATTGATACTACGCCTGCCTCTCCATGGGATACCTGACGCGGTCCGTAAACATTGGCATACCGCAGAACCACGTAATCTAAGCCGTATTGATGGCGGTAAAAGTGCAGGTAGCTCTCCCCCATCATCTTGTGAATCGCATATACCGAAAGAGGTTGAGGCGTGTAATCCTCAGAGGTCGGATATTCGACAGCCTCCCCGTAGATAGCGCCGCCTGATGAGATGTAGATTACCTTACTTATAGCGTGCTTGACGCAGCACTGCAGGAGATTTATCAAACCATAAACGTTGGTCTGGGCATCACGGAGCGGTTCTCGAACAGATAGAGGCACGCTCACTTGCGCTGCATGGTGGTTGACGATATCAGGCTTTTCAGCTTCAAAGACTGTATAAAGCTCAGGAGACGCGATATCCAGATGATAAAACTTTGCACCCTTGGGAAGATTGGAAACAGAGCCTGTGCTGAGATTATCTACTATTACAATCTCATGCCCGGCAGCCAGATAGCTGTCTGCCACGTGAGAGCCGATGAATCCGGCACCGCCGGTGATCAAAATCTTCACTATAACTCCACGAGGGTGTATTCACCCAGTATCTTTAGGTATTCAGGCTTGATCTTCACACGCACGGCTTGGCGCAGGATATTGATCTGAAGCTGCACTTCCCCTATCTTGTCGTGGCTTTCCACAACTCCGCGAACGCCTTTGAGGGGACCCTTGGCAACTTCGACTTGCAGTCCCTGATCAAGCCAAACAGTGTTTTCCATATCCAATTTGCTTTTACGGGTATGGTAGATATTGCGCAGTTCTCCCAGTAATTCATCTTGGTTGAGTACCCGGATGAAATTAACAATGCACCCGGAGATGCTGAGCCGCTGCTTTTCGGTCTCGTTGATGCGGACAAAGATATAGCCCGGGAACATAGGTACTTGAAAGCTGACTTTGCGATGGTTGTAAACGTGGCTGGATTCGATCTGGGGCAGGTAGTAGGTAATGCCTTCGCTAGTGGCATAATCGGCAAGTTTCTTTTCCTGACGCGGTTTGGTGTGGATCACGGTCCAGCGTTGGGTATCGCTGGGAACCAGCTCACCAAAGAGCTCCGGGATAACTACAGGCTTGTGTGTCGGCATCAGAAAAAAGTCAGCCAGACCGGGTTTAGCGGCCTGGCAGAACAAGTATTATATTAAAGGACTTCGACGTTTTCGGCCTTGATGTTTTTGAAGGCATTACGTGTGTCCAATACACTCACGCCGCTGTCGGCAATCGCTTGGTAATCGACGCAGCTATGATCGGTGATCACGATGATCAGATCATATTTGATCAGATTCCCAAGGGCTATGGTCTGATAGACCTTGCCGTTGCGTTCGTTGTGGAATTCCTCAACGTAGGGATCGTGGATCTCGAAATCGGCATCGTGCGCTTCAAGCTGCTCAATAACCTGTTCTACAGGAGATTCACGCATATCGCGGATGTCCTTTTTGTATGCAGCACCGAGAAGCAGGAGCTTTGCTCTGGAGATGGCGATACCCTTACGGTTCAGAACCTTGATAGCTCTTTGAACCACGTATTCCGGCATATCGATGTTAATCTCTCCGGCAAGTTCGATCAGGCGAGTGTGAAACTCAAACTCACGAGCTTTCCAAGTCAGATAGAAAGGATCGATGGGGATGCAATGGCCGCCTACACCGGGGCCGGGATAAAATGCCATAAAGCCATAAGGCTTGGTCTTGGCAGCATCGATCACTTCCCAGATGCTGATGCCCATACGTTCGCAGAGCACAGTCATCTCATTGGCAAGAGCTATGTTTATGTTGCGGAAAGTGTTTTCGTAGATCTTTTCCATTTCGGCGACTTCAGGGGATGAGACAAGGTGAACCGGTGCATCCAGAATGCTCTCGTATAAAGCTTTTGATACCTCGTTACACTTGGGGGTGATACCACCGACTACCTTCGGAGTATTATGAGTCTTGTAGGTCTCATTGCCCGGATCGACACGTTCTGGAGAGAAAGCCAGGAAGATAGTCTCGCCGACGACGAGGCCTTTCTGCTCAAATTCGGGAAGGATGATCTCGCGGGTTGTGCCGGGATAAGTGGTGCTTTCCAAGACAACCAGAGTTCCGGGATCGATATAAGGCGCCATTGCTTGAGTGGCCTTGCGGATATAGGTGACATCCGGCTGATGATAACGATCCAGAGGGGTCGGAACTGCTATCATCACAGCCTGAACCTCAGAGATGCGGGAGTAATCGCTGGTGGCCGAAAGGAGCCCGTCCTTAACGACCTTTACAAGATCCTCATCCTGTACATCACCGATATAGTTCTGGCCGGCATTGACATGCTCGATGGCATAGTTCGAAACTTCAAAACCCAGTACTTTAAAGCCCTTCTTGGCGATTGTAACCGCCATCGGGAGTCCGACATAACCCAGGCCGATTACGCCTATGGTCGCTGATTTGTCCTTGATCTTTGAGATTAGGTCCATATAGGCTCCTTCAATGTTTAGTATCTATAGTGTTCAGGTTTATAAGGTCCATCCAGAGGGACATTGATGTAGATAGCTTGCTTCTCGGAGAGCTTGGTAAGCTGAACTCCCAGCTTGTCGAGATGCAGGCGGGCAACTTCTTCATCCAGTTTCTTGCTAAGGGTCATAACTGATATGGGGTGGTCATTTGCCCAGAGATCCATCTGAGCGAGGACTTGATTTGTGAATGAGCAGCTCATCACGAAGGAAGGATGCCCGGTGGCATTGCCAAGATTGACCAAACGGCCTTCTGAGAGCAGAATGATGGCTTTGTCGTTGGGAAGCACGATCCTGTCCACCTGAGGCTTGATGTTGACCTTGGTAACGCCTTCGATGTGGAAGAGCTTCTCCACCTGGATCTCATTGTCAAAGTGCCCGATATTGCAGACGATGGCGTTGTTCTTCATCTTCATCATATGATCAGCACGGATGACATCGCAGTTACCTGTGGCTGTTACAAAGATGTCCGCTGTCTCAAGCATATTGTCCAAGGTATTGACTTCATAGCCTTCCATAGCCGCCTGCAATGCGCAGATGGGATCGATCTCTGTAACGATGACCCTTGCGCCAAGTCCACTCATGGATTGAGCACAGCCTTTGCCGACGTCTCCATAACCGCAGACAACCACGACTTTACCGGCAACCATCACGTCTGTACCGCGCTTGATGCCATCAGCAAGGGATTCTCGGCAGCCGTAGAGGTTGTCAAACTTGCTTTTGGTTACGGAGTCATTGACGTTTATTGCCGGGAAGAGCAGGGAGCCTGCTTCCAGCATCTGATACAAACGGTGAACGCCTGTAGTGGTCTCTTCGCTTACACCTTTGATCTTCTTGGCGATTCTATGCCAGCGCTGAGGATCTGTCTCCAGATCCCCCAGCAGCAAGCTTTGTAATATACTTAGTTCTTTATTATCCGGATCAGCCTTGGGCAAGACGCCTGTGGCTGAGTATTCTTCTTCGAGTCTGTAACCTTCGTGGATCATCAGAGTGGCATCTCCGCCATCATCAACTATCAGATCGGGTCCACCAGCTTCCCAGCTCAGAGCTTGGAGGGTGCACCACCAGTATTCCTCCAGGCTTTCACCCTTCCAGGCAAAGACCGGAATACCCGCGGCGGCTATTGCAGCAGCAGCGTGATCTTGAGTGCTAAAGATATTGCAGCTTGCCCAACGAACCTCGGCACCAAGCTCTACCAAAGTCTCGATCAAGACCGCAGTCTGGATGGTCATGTGTAAACTGCCGGTGATCTTTGAGCCTTTGAGGGGCTTGGATGATGCATACTTATTACGCAGGGCGATCAGACCCGGCATCTCTATCTCTGCAATCTCTATTTCTTTGCGGCCGAAGTCCTGCAAGCTGATATCTGCTACTTTGTAATCCATTGAAAGCTCCTTATCTGCGGAAATTATCTCTTCTGGGAGGTCTGCGATCGCCTCTGTCTCCACGATCATCCCTGCGTTGATGCATCTCGGGACGGTCTTTGGGTGCATTGGGATCAGGCTCCGGATTACCGGGAAGTCCTTTCATTGAGAGACCGATCTTACCGTTTTCGATCTTGGAGACCTTAACGTGAATCGTATCGCCGATCTTGACCATGTCCAGCGGGTGGTTGATACGGCTGGTATGCATCTCAGATACGTGAACCATACCTTCTTTGACTCCACCCAGTATCTTCGCGAAGACACCATAGTTCTCAATACGTGTAACCTTACCTTCGGTGATTGTGCCGATCTCGGGCACTTCGACAATCCCCTTGATCATAGCTTTGGCTTGATCAATGGAGGATTTGTCCGGGGAAAGGATACGCACTGTACCGTCGTCATTGATATCCACTTGGACTTTGCAGATCTCGATGATTGATTTGATCATCTTACCTGCGGGTCCTATTACCTCGCCGATCTTATCGGTAGGAACCTTGAAGGATTCGATTCTCGGTGCTGAGGGCAGCAGATCCTCTCTGGGCTCGGCAATACAGCCCTGCATTATATCCAAAATCTGGATTCTGGCTGCCTTGGCTTTCTGGAGAGCTATGCTCATTATTTCTTTAGTGATGCCTTCGATCTTGATATCCATCTGCATCGCAGTGATACCTTCGCGTGTACCGGTGCACTTGAAATCCATATCGCCCAAGTGATCTTCGAGACCCATAATGTCCGTAAGGACCACAAACTTGTCCCCTTCCATGATAAGACCATTGGCAATACCGGCAACCGGTGCTTTGATCGGCACGCCACCTGCCATCATTGCCAAGCAGGTCGAGCAGATGGAAGCCATTGAGGAGCTACCGTTTGATTCCAGAATATCCGAAACCAGACGGATAGTATAGGGGAAGACTTCCGGTGAGGGGATGACCGTCGCCAGAGCACGCTCTGCAAGATTGCCATGACCCAGCTCACGCCTTCCTGTAGGTCCCATTCTGCCGGCTTCACCGACGCTGAAAGGCGGGAAGTTGTAATGCAGATAATAGTGCTTCTTATATTCTTCCTCAAGGGAATCGATAACTTGTTCGTCCGAACCGCCACCTAGGGTAAGCGTACCCAGGGATTGAGTCTCACCACGAGTGAACAAAGCAGATCCGTGTACCAAAGGCAATACGTCGATCTCACAGGTAATATCCCTGATATCATCCAATCCTCTGCCATCCACTCTATGATGTTGGTTGATGATGGAATCACGCACACAACGGCGGATCAGCTCTTCATAAGCTTCCTTGTATAGCTTTTCTTTGTCTGCAAACTCGTCGCCATCAGTCTCCTGATACTTCTCAAGCATCTCTGCTTCAGCATTGTCAAAGGCATCCTGACGTTCCTGCTTTCCAAAGATCACTGCGGATTTGGCAATAATCTGCCCATAGTCTGCTTCCACGCGGCTGAGAATCTCTTCCGGGATGGTATTGAGTTTTACTTCCACTTTGGGCTTGCCAATCTCTTGGACAAACTCATTCTGTAAAGCCACAAGCTTTTTGATCTCGTCGTGTCCGCGATAGACTGCATCCAGCATAATCTCTTCAGAGAGCTCAGACGCAGCGGATTCGATCATCACGATGGAGCTTTCGCTACCTGCAACCGCCAGGTTGAGCTTAGAGACTTCATTGATCTGCTTGATAGTGGGATTGACCACAATCTGATCATCCACATAGCCCACGGTAACGCCCGCGATAGGCCCGTGGAAAGGGATATCCGAGATGGAAAGGGCAAGGGATGCTCCCAAGACGCCCAAGACTTCCGGATTGTTCTCGCCGTCATAGGAAAGAACATTTAAGACCACGTGCACCGCATTGCGGAATCCATCCGGGAATAGAGGTCTGATCGAGCGATCGATCACACGAGCCATCAGTGTAGCACCGGTGGAAGGCTTGGATTCGCGTTTGAAGAAGCCGCCGGGAATCTTGCCGGAAGCGTACATCTTCTCGATAAAATCGACTGTCAGAGGAAAGAAATCTGATCCCTCTGTGGCTTCTTTAGCCATGGTAGCGGTTACCAACACGGATGTAAGGCCGTATTGAATGAAGACAGAACCATTGGCTTGTTTGGCCATTCTGCCTGTTTCGATTGTAAGAGGACGCCCGCAGAACTCGATGGTTTTCTTGGTAATGTTGAAATTGTGCATGCAATTTCTCCTTTTGTTTTACCCCCGGGAGAGAGAAGCAATAGGCTAAATCCCTTTGATAGCGGGCTTTAGCTTATTGCTCGTTTCTCCCAAAGAGCTGGTTTAATACTTAATATGAAAAAGGGATTCCCTTAGCCGGCTTTGCGGCACCAGAGAATCCTGCTTCTTCATGTTTCATCAATATCTTGACTGAGTTACTTTCTGATATTCAGGGCCTTGATTATGGTGCGGTAGCGTTCGATATCCACGCGCTTCATATAATCAAGGAGGCGCCTGCGTTGCCCGATCAGCTTCAAGAGACCCCGACGGGTTGAAAAGTCCTTACTGTGGACTTTCAGGTGCTCTGTGATGTCGTTTATACGACGTGAGAGCATGGCAACCTGTACTTCAGGGGATCCTGTGTCTGATTCATGGAGTTTAAACTCTGCCATGATAGCTTGTTTAGCCTCAGGTTTTAGTGGCATTTCATCCTCCAGATGAATTAATAATGCAAGGATTTGGCAAGCCCGGTATTTGTAAAGGAAAATCTGAAGTTAATGAGTTAATGAGTGAATAAGTTAATCGTGATTCCATCCTGCTAACTGGGAGATGGGGCTGTTAAGCTCCGCTGCAAAGCTGCCAGCATACGCTTGACCTCATCCAAACGATTCTTTGTCCTGGTCAATACACCAGCATCGACAACAAATCCCAAAACTCCGGCAATCTCGAGGTGCGTATCGAGCTCTGTAAGGGAGCCCATTGCTATGTTCAAGAATTGATTCAGTTCATTTCTGGTTCTGCGTCCGGAACCTTCAGCAATATTGGATGGCACTGATATGACGGCTCGCTTCATCTGAGATACCAGTCCCCATTGCTCATCTTTGGGAAAATCTTTGGTAAGGTTATAGATATCCTTTACCAGTAGTATGCTCTCCTGATATACTTTCAAATCCGTGTGCATCATAGCTAAGCCCCTATGTCACTATTAACTCATTAACTTGTTCACTCATTAACCAAAATTGGTGGAGGTGGCGGGTATCGAACCCGCGTCCAAAGAACCGCTTGCAAGCGAATCTACATGCTTAGTTGTCTTTAATCTCAGTTCACATGGGAAGGCAATCAGACCCATTATGAACCCAGCCCGTAGTCTTAGCTGCAAGATCCAGGCACTGCTTGCAGAGCGTCCGTACTGTTACGACGCCCCATTCTTCCCCGACGGAACGGGAAGGTGGAACGTTAGCGGCTTATGCTGCTAAGGAGTAGTTGTTGTTTGCAATTAATTTTTGTTGCCACTTGTTAACGGAGTGGATAGCGTCTCCGGCATGCATCTCTCACACTCAAAGTTCCTTGTCGAAACCATGTCACCCCCTATACACTGATTAAAAGATCCAATGCCAGCTTTTTAGCAGGCCATGCCGTGTCAAGTCAATTCCTACAAAGTGTAAGAGCTATTAGCTATGTCTTTAGAATTTTATCCCCAGTCCCAGAGCCGGAGATGGCAAAACCTCGATCTCGTCATTCTTGTTGGGTGCAAATTCCACGCCCAGCTCAGGGAAGATAAACACAGGCCCCAGTGAGATCAGCATATTACCCATGAATCCGCCGTGCAGGATATTGTATGGACCTTCTTCCTCATCATTTTCGACCCTGGTAAACCTGTTATAGTTGAATCTGGCTCCCAGGCTTGCTGTGAAGTATCTGCTCAGCACCCAGGAGTTGATCACAGAACCCTCCAGCCCGATCGATCGATAACTTAATTCGTCACCATCGGAATTATCGGTCACATCGCTGGATACCATCGTAAAAGCAGGCAACACCGATACATACCTGTTACCATCCTTAAAGACCAAGTGTTTAATACCAAGCTTTAATCCATAACTGCTGGTAGCCACATAGGCTTTTCCTTGCAACTCAAGATCTGGATTTATCCCAAAGTATGCAGTCGTTCCCGTTACAGGAGAAGCTCCCAGGGTGGGATCTTCGACATCCTCGGATTCGGGATCTTTTACCATTGTATCCATATCAAGCCCCAAACCGGTATAAACTGAGACTTGCAGATCTCCTTCCGGCAGTGGAACTGCTGTATTCTGATGCGTCAAATCCATCACCGCACAAGCTGACAAGCCGAGCAGTGCAAAGATTGGGGCTAAGTTCCTGATCAATTTCATACAAACTCCTGTCTCAAAAGATAATCACTGCTCATACGATGTCAAGCCCTTTCTCCAGCCCTTATGCAAAGGCATTTTTGACCTATCATGGACTCTCAATCCCTCTGGTAAAAAGAATTATCTTGACAGCATTTCTCATCGTCCCCAGTGTATCAGCAATTAAAGCAGTGAGGTGAATAATGAAAAAGCTCATAGCACCCTTTCTTTTTTTGCTGATTCCGGTGATCATCTTTGCCGGAGTATTCGATGGCCATAGTAACTTCCAATACAATCAAGTAATGCCTCTTTCCCGCTCTTGGAGAATGGCTCAACAGATCCAAAGCTATGCCGATGGCAGCCAGTGGACTCCTGAGCTTAGAGTACGTCCTTTTTACAATGCGACTTACCATTCCCTGGCAGATTCCCTCCATATGGATTCCTGGGATGTGGAAACCGGAGAGTGGATACCCTCTGTTATGGTTTCTTACCTGCAGTTCAACGCTGCCGGTCGCATCACCTCAAATGAGATTTATCTGAACTATTTTGGAAACCTCATTCCAATGATGAAGCTCAACGCCACTTTTGACGGGCAAAACCGCATCACCCATATGTATATGTACATGTCCGACATAATGAATGGCGGCTGGGCACCCACCTTTAGGCTCCATCTGATCTACCTTACGGGTGGCGGAGTTGAGGTCTATGGCTGGGAGGACGAAGAGGAGCCGGTTCGCTTGGCGCACTATTTCCATTCCACTTTCGTGACCGAAGCCAATGGTAGAATCCTCGAAGAACATAGTTTTACTTCCTCCGATTCCACAAACTGGGCAGCCGATTACAAGCAGACCTATCAGTATCATGCTCAAGATACGACCACCGGACCGGAATTCATCGAGTATATGTCGCAAAACCTGCCTATGATGATGATGAATGATAGCAACTTCATCTTCCCCGGTCTGATTACCCATTGGGATTCATTCTATTGGAACGGTACCGGCTGGACACCGGAAGATAGAGCCGATATCACCTACGATCCTCAGCTCAATAAGATCATGCACTATGAAGAGTATTTCAACGGAGAGGTCTGGATGCCTGAAAACCGCAAGAACTACTTCTATGATGACAATGGTAATCTCAGCTATGAAATTGAGCAGGAGACCAATTTCGATGTCTTGGTCGATTACCGCCGCATCGATTATGCTTGGGAGCAATATACAGCAAACGACGAAGATTTGATCCCTGCCTCCGGACTCTCCCTGAAGGCATATCCCAGTCCCTTCCGTGATAATCTCACTATCCAGGTTGATTCCAAAGAGCTCTCCCCCGTCGTGATCGGCATCTACAACCTGCGCGGTCAATTGATCAGGCAATACCTGTCACAGCCCGGACAAACAGTAATCTGGAACGGCTCTGATCAAGGCGGCAATGCCTGTCCTGCCGGAATCTATTTCCTCAAGGTCAATCAGGGCTCTGCAACAAGCTCTGCCAAACTGATCAAGATCAAGTAAACATAAACCAGTTTCAGAGAACGAGCCTTCAGCCCGAAGGCTCGTTTTCTTTGTGTTCTATCTCACATCTCGGCAGTTAAGCTCTCATAGCCTGTATAATTGGGCAGGAGCAATGCCTCAACCGCTCTGCGTACCGATATACAAGGCAAATCCCGCTCATAAATCTCTGCTCTTGTGAGGGTGCCCAGGTCCAGCTCTGGCATCCTTTTTGCCATCTCAAACATCATTTTATAGTAGATATTTGTCCAGCTATGCACACTACGCTCTTTCAATTTTCGTGATTTCTGCATCAGGAGCAGATACGCCCTCAGATCCTGGATAAAAGCCGCACCCGGCTCCAGTCTAAACAGGTTCTTGGCGATTTGCCCGGTCTTGTGATGATGCTCGCTCAGCCGGGGATAACGGCGTTTCCTGGCATAGATCCTGCCGCTGCGATAGTTCCTTACGAATGTGAGTTCTCCCGCGTTTCCACTCAATCCCGGCATACCAATTTGAAAACTAGCTCTCATTTTGAGCCTCCTCGTTTTATTCTCTCACTACTATATGGGGGACAGATTTGCGGATTTCGGACAGATCTGGGCGAATAAATACGTAATTGGGAAAAATAATTATCAGAATGCCATCTATACAGAGCCAGGAGCACCGCGTAGGGCGACACCTGATCCGATCTGGCAACCGCATATCATATTGATTTATTTGTCATTCATATGTTGCCCTTCGTTGCACTCTGGGCTCATTAGGAAATACACAAACCGATGTTCATCACACACGCTCCGAACATCACACTCCGGCCTCGCATTCTCCACCCACTCCATTCCACATCCCTTGCTTTTGGAAAAATACTTGTTGACAATCCCGCGCAAATCACCTTGATTGGATTGCATAGGTTTCTTACAAGAATTCTGGGAGGAATCGTGATGAAGAATCTGTTTGTAGTATTGGTTCTGTGCTTCGTAATCTTGCCGCTTATGGCCAGCCACGAGCGTGCAATAGTGAGGCAGGAAAATCGCCTTTCTGTGATCGTAGGCTCCGGAGATCAGCAAGCTCCTATCCCGGTGCATCTGTTTTATCGCACATCTCTGTTTGAAGCTATCTATCTATCCGGCGAGATCAATGCCGCCGGTAGCATCACCCAGATCATTTTTTTTAATAACTTTACAGAGACTCATTCCGATGTGCCTACCCGTATCTGGCTGGGTGAAACTCTCGGCGAAGACTTGTCCCAAGGCTGGATTCCCTCGACTCATCTCGTAGAGGTCTTCGATGGCACGGTGAACTATCCGGCAGGGCAAAACGACATCACCATCGCTCTCCAGACACCTTATTCCTACCAAGGCGGAAACCTTGTGATGATGGTTTACAAACCCTGGGAAGAGGATTACTCTATGACTTCCAATCTCTTCTATGCCCAGACGGTTGGTACCAGCCGCTCGCTATTTAGCTACAATCACAATACCCAGATTGATCCCGCAGCCCCTCCCACCACTGGCGTTACAGGTCAATTTCCCAAGACCGGCTTTGTGATCAATACAGCCGGAACCGGTAGCCTGAGCGGTTCCACACTCCAGGGTACCATCCCCGTAGAAGGCTCCAGAATACAGATCCAAGGCTCTCCGGTTTATCGCATCACAGATGCCAATGGAGCTTACAATATCCCATATCTTGCCGCTGGAGATTACATCGTCACCGCTACAAAGACCGGTTTCAATAGCTCTACCCAGCAGCTTACGATTACTGCCGGACAGGCACAAACACAGGATTTTTACCTTAGTCCATTGTCGGAGTATTTTGTACAGGGGCGCGTCGTAGGGAGTGATGCCCCGGCTATGGGCATAGCAAATGCATCTGTCTCGCTCAGTGGATATGCCAGCTATGAGACTACGACTGATGCCGATGGGATCTTCTTTTTCCCGGGAGTATTTGCAAATAACGTTTATAACTACACAATCAGCGCTCCGGCATATCAGACCCTGAACGGCAGCTTCACTTTGGGTAATAGCGATCTTAATCTGGGCGATCTTGTGTTAAACGAGCTGGCTTATGCTCCCTCCAATGTCCTGGCTACTGAGATTGAAGAGGAAACTGCTGTCCAAATCACCTGGGACGCCCCCACACTTGCCAGCGAGGGATGGCTGCATTATGACAGCGGAGAAAACAACACCTCCTTTGGCACCGGCGGTTCGCTCAGTTTTGATGTGGCAGCCCGTTTCCCTGCCGATTCGCTGGCTGCCTATGCCGGAGGCTATCTCCAGGCAATCCGCTATTGGCCTGCCCAGGGCGGTAATTTTGTGGTAAAGGTCTGGAGAGGCGGTAGTGCCGCAGGTCCCGGAAACCTGGTAGTAAGCCAGCCGGTAATCCCCGTGCTGAATGCCTGGAATCTGCTTCAGCTTGAATTTCCCGTCCCCATTACCGGCACTGAAGAGATCTGGATAGGCTATCTTTGTGATGTCACAGGAGTCAACCTCGCCTATGCCGGGATGGACTACGGTCCTGCAGTAAATGGCTATGGCAATCTGATCCACTGGCAGGGCAATTGGACTACTCTGCTATCTGTGAATAGCTATTGTGATTTTAACTGGAATCTCCAGGGCTATGCTGGAATGACAGCTCCCACCGGAGAGCAGGTCTTGGTGCCGATCGGCGCGCAAAACCGTGAAATGCTGGGCTACAAGCTCTGGCGACTCCTGCAGGGCCAGGAGACCAATGAAGCAGCTTGGCACAGCCTCACTGCGGGAATAAACTCCGATCTGGATTATCTTGATCAGGGATGGGAGAATGTGCCTCCTGGCAACTATCTTTGGGCAGTTCGCACAGTCTATACCGGAGGAGTGATGTCCGAACCGGCTTTCTCCAACCCTCTGCAAAAAGAGCTGCAATACGGCACTATCGCGGGAATTGTAAGAAATAGCCAAAACCAGCCCATCGCCGGTGCAACCGTATCCTCAAGAGATATCACCACCACTACAAATGCCGCCGGTTACTACGTCCTTACTCTCAATACCGGTGTCCATATCGTAAATGCCAGCGCTCCCGGCTACTATCCATCTACTCAGACCGGAGTTTACGTCGAGAACAACGAAACAACAATGCTCAATTTTACCCTGCTTACAGTACAGCAAACTTTCTTCAATGATAGCTTTGAAAGCTATGACAATTTCAGCATCAATTTCGCTCCCTGGACGCTTACCGATGTCGATATGTCCGATACATACGGCTCAATGTACTCGTCCTGGCAGCATATGGGCGATCCTATGGCATTTATGGTCTTCAATCCCTCGATGGCTGTTCCTCCGATGGCAGACTTTGCGCCCTATGATGGAGCAAAGTTTGCAGCCAGCTTTGCAGCTACCAATCCACCCAACAACGATTGGCTGATCAGCCCGCTGGTAGAGGCAGGTTTCTTTAGCTTCTGGGCACGCTCCTACACATCTCAATACGGCTTGGAACGCATCAAAGTGGGTTTCTCAAACGGCACCACACATCCCAATACCTTCACCATCCTGAGTGGCCCGGATTATATAGAGGTTCCCACCACCTGGACGCTGTATCAATATATGATTCCGGAGCAGTATTACTATCAGCAAATCAGGATCGGAATCCGCTGCTGCTCCTGGGATTCTTACATCCTGGGTATAGACAAGTTCCAATCTTCCGGGATTACTGCAATCGATGATCCCGGGCTGCCGGCTCCTGCTACAATGCTCTACGGCAATTACCCCAATCCCTTCAATCCTGAAACCACCATCAGATATGGCATCGGCGATCCCTCGACAGTGAGGCTGGATATCTTTAATGCTCGTGGTCAATTGGTACGAAGCCTGGTCAATGCCGCTCAGGACACAGGAAACTACAGCGCTGTCTGGGATGGCAGGGATGATAGCGGTAGTCTGGTAAGCTCCGGCATCTATTACTACAAGCTGCTTGCAGGCTCATATAGCCAGACCCGCAAGATGCTGCTGTTAAAATAAAGCTCCCAAGGAGATACAGATGAAGCTCGGTGCCTTTTCGATCAGCCTCAGCGTCAAAGATATAGCCAAATCCAGGGATTTTTACCTGAAACTGGGCTTTGAGATTTTTGGCGGAAACATAGATCAAAACTGGCTTATTCTCAAGAACGATTCTTGTGTGATCGGTCTCTTTCAAGGGATGTTTGAAGGCTCTATCCTTACCTTCAATCCCGGTTGGGATCAGGAAGCCCAAGCCCTTGCCGATTATACTGACGTCCGGGAGATTCAAAGAACCTTGAAGCAACAGGGCATCCACCCGGAAACCGAAGCCGATCCCTTGAGCTCCGGTCCTGCCCATATAATCCTCAAAGATCCCGATGGCAATGTAATTATGCTGGATCAGCACGTCTGACCGAGGAATTATGAAAGAGTCCCGTGAATATCTCTGCTATTGCGGACTATATTGCAAGATGTGCAGCATTGTAAATGGCTTACCGCAAGCCGCCGGCAAACTGGAAGGCATTATGCGTGAAGATGGCTGGGAATACTATGGCGCTCAGCTATATCCCGAATTTGATGCTTTTTGGAGCGTTTTATCTGAACTAAAGCAGCTTGATGAGACCAGCCCCTTGTGCAAAGGTGGCTGTGGAGATCCCGGCTGCGCAATCCGAGCCTGCGCTATTTCCAAAGAGCTCGAGGTCTGTGCTTTGTGCGATGACTTCCCCTGCCGGTTGCTAAAGGATTTCACCGCCCGTTATCCCTTCCTGATCGAAAATGGCGAGCGCATCCGGGAACTTGGCATAGAGACATGGCTCTGCGAGCAGGACGCCCTGGTAGCCCGAGGAGTTACAAATAAGTCCCTGATAAAGCACTAAGCTCTTAGCACAGTCTCAGCGCAAGCTTTCCACTAGCTCCCGGCTAATCCTATGGAAATAATGACACAAATTCCGTATTTGTGAGATACCTTTCTATTGTATATCTCTTGACAGATCAATAAGCTCCAAAGATACATATCGGTAGAATTGTCACATGGGAGCTATTATGAAACTTACTATGATTCTGTTTTTTGTCTTTATCTGTGTGTCTTTGTCTGCCACTGCCGATATCCAGATCACTTATACTGGCTATACTGATGAACAAATCCTGGCATTTGAACACGCCACCTATATCTGGGAGCCGCTACTCAATTCCAGCGTTCCGATCAGGATCAACGCCACCTTGCAGACCATCCCCGGCTTTGTGGAGATTACCATCCACAATCTGATCCGCAATTTCCCCGGTGCACCCGTGCAGGATGTCTGGTATAGCACAGCTTTGGCAAATTCCATCGCCGGAGTCGATCTAAATCCGGAAGAAGCCGATTTTGACCTGGTGGTCAATCCCTCCAACAATTGGTATTACGGTCTGGATGGCAATTGTCCCCCCGGCAGCTTTGATTTTATCACCGAGATGATGAAGGGCGTTGCCTATGGCATCGGCTATCTATCGTCCTTTTACGTCCAGCAGGGATACGGTACCTATGGTGCCCTCGATCCCAGCGTTCTGGGGCTCACTCCTTCCTTTGCCTGGGAACAGATGCAGGGCTCCCCTGCCATTTACGATACTTTCGTCTGCAATGCCCAGGGACAATCACTTGTAGATAGCAATCTCTTCCCAAATCCCTCTCCGGCTCTGAATGCCCAGCTTACCGGCGGAAACCTCCGCTATTCCGGTGATCACGGGATGCTTTACAATGGAGATCAAGAGCCCATCCTCTATGCCGGAGCCTTCAATCTGGCGCGCACTGCCAGGCTCTCTGCCGATGTTTACAACGGTACGGAGAATGCCTCCGGGGTCACCACAGCCTACTATGGCTCTGTGCTGCGATATCCCGCCCCCATTGTGCTTGGGATGCTCGAGGATCAGGGCTGGGATATAAATATCAATCTGCTGCTCGCCTCCCCCACCAATCTTTCTGCCGATACTCTGGATGGCGATGTTCTTTTGGGCTGGGACGCTCCGCTCACCGATTACATTGTCCAGGGCTATCAAGTATGCCGGGATGGCGTAATGATAGGCAGCACGGATACTGCGAGCTACCTCGATCTAGATCTCCCCGCCGGCAGCTACTACTATACTATCGAAGCAATCTATTCCATGGGAACAAGCGAGCCCAGCAATGGCTATTCCGTGGAGATTCCCGTTGGAAGTATCGATCCCTCTCTTAGCCCCTCCCCCATCGAGCTTTCGCTATACCCCAATCCCTCCAGCAGCGCTCCCAGTATCAATCTTTCGCTCAAAGCAGCCTCCCCGGTCCGCCTGGCCCTATTTGATATCAAGGGCAGGAAATTGGGCGAACGCCTGCTCGATCTCGATCAGCCCGGCTTGCATCAATTGGGCAGCCTCACAGAGCTGATGAATACCGGCAAGCTCCCGGCTGGGATCTATATCCTGAAATGCACTGGCAGCCTGGAACAAGCCAGCCGGCGCTTCCTCCTGCTCAGATAGAGCTGTTGTTTTTACCTACGCTCGATCGCTCACTGCAAGCAGCTATCTCCCACGATTCTCCCACTAAGAGGGAGAAAAGAGGCTGTAAGGAGGGAGATATCTATGAGCGAGTTTAAGTGGGTGTTTTGTGAACTGCGCTCCCTTTGACAGGATGCTTGTATCCTGCTTGTATCCTGCTTGAATCCTGCTTGAACATACACGATACGGCTGTCCGGCAATGTTTTATGAAACTACCGCTCAAAGGGTGGGCTATAATGGACTGCCCTCTATCGATATGGTATCGCCACTAATGGCTTAGTCCTGAATGCTGCCCCAATGCCGTTCTAGTGAGTAAACGCTGCCTAATAATAAAATAGAACTCAATCCGAAGCTTGACATCTCGTAGAAGAGCTATTAACTGGCTCTCGACGAATAACATTCGCTTAGGAGCTGAAATGGATCGTGAAAAAAGCATTAACCCTGTAGTCTTGTCATCATTATCAAAGCTGGTTCCAATCGTCTTGTGCCTCTTGGCATTGTGCGCATGTTCCAGCATCCCCAATACTCACCTGCACAACGCCGTGCCTCTCCCCCATATGACTGTTATTTCCAATTCCGGCTTATCCTCCTCCAGTTTCATATACAGGAATCAGGATTATAGTCCAGCCTGGGCAGATAGCTTTGTAAAGGACCAGAACAGAAAGATACTGTGGGCTCAAACTCCTGTGAGCTATACAATTGGATTGGGAAAGGACTATGCAATAGGTGCTCAGTTAGCCTTCTTTATAGGACCCGGCTACACTACCAAGATAGGATATTCCTATATGAGCGACCTGCCTTACCCCGAATCTGATCTGAGAGGATCATTTTATGCCAGATTCCACCTTCAGAAATCATTCTCGCTTGGCGATGATTGTTACCTGGCAGCCTTTCCAGCTTATGGAGTCGGGGCAGGAGTCGAATCCATCGCTGATTATAGCAAGCTTCGCTACGGTTATCAAGGGGTCGAATTGCCAGTCACAATCAGCAAACAGATCAGCTTGCCGGACGAAAAACAAATAGTAATCAGTGGAACCGCCAGAATTGCCTACGATACGGTGATCAGCGATCTAAGCTTGATAGAAAGGGGCTTCATGAATTACACTTTTCACTATTTCCCCGACCAAGCTCGGCTAAACGTAAATCGCAATGCGCTGATGGGACACCTGGACTACTACTACCGCAAGTCAAACTACTTTGGGATACAGCTCGGGATGGAACAAGTACGGGTAAATGGACACCAAAGCTGGGAACCGATTGTCTTTTTTGGCTGGGGCACCAGAACGGAATTCCGCATACCATAAACGTCACCTCTTCCAGCCGTTCCCAAGCAATCTCTTGAGTAAGCTCTTGAGTTTATACCGGATAGCAGATCCTCAGCTCATAGGCTGCGACATACCGATTAGCCCTATATCACCTCGTACCTAAGCCAGATTTTGTCTCCGGGGAGGGTCTTTACGGATACAAGCCGGAGTTTATTGGGTAGTAGATCAGGCCAGCGGGGTTCCGGTGAGTCAAAGAGCGATGGAATCTCATAGCCACCGATCACGAGCGGGCTCACCAGGATATTGATCTCATCAAGCAATCCAGAGCGGATCAAAGCTCCGCTTAGCTTGCCGCCGGAGCTGGTGGCAATGGTATTTACACCCAGCTTGGTCTTTAGCTTGGCAAGCATCGCGGGCAGATCGACCCTTTCCTTGCCCTCGATCAGATATGGGATTTTGAGGCTTTTCAGAAAAGCCAGATACTCAGAAGGTGCTGTCTCGGTGGTAAGATGCACCATATAGGTGGCGGGATCGTCACAATCGGCTGTATAGCCATTTCTAAATCTGCCTCTGCCATCGACCACAGCAGTCCAGCTTGTTCTGCCGGGACGATTCATAATATCTTCCGGAAGATAATCTCTATAGAGCTCTTCGGCATTACCTTCAAATCTAGGTAGCTCAGTAGGCTCCTGATCTTCTGCGATCAGCATATTTGATCCCTCCAGATACATATCCGGCTGGTGAAGCGCAAATACTTCTTTTCGAAAGGCTTCCCACTCCTCCCAGGAAAAGAGCATCGCGTAGAGCTCCGGTTGCTTATAAGCGTCAAACATCGTGGAATTGAGCGCCATAGTGATCCTGCCATCCACGGACGCACCAACATACAATACGACTTTGGGTCTGTTCATCCTATCCTCCCTGTCTTTATCTATGAGCCATTCTGCAGCCCGGGACAGCCTGTCAATCTCAAAGTGATAGTCAATCAGGGTGTGGATTGAAATGGAGATAGGGTCTTAGGAGGATAGCAGATGCGCAAGGTATTGTATAGCTGTAATATTCTTTTTGATATTTGTGGATATCTACCACTTCTATCACCTCCCCAAACAAAAAATCTTGACCAAAAGCAAGCCCTAAAAAAAGCTTCAAAAAAGATTAAATGTCTGAGGGAATATGAGCGATATAGCGATACAACGCTTTCTAAACGAACTGGCTGAACTCAAGCATCGTAGCGGTAAACCCAATGAATCCTCCATCCGTCTTGCTTTTATCAAGCTGCTGGGCGAATACGCCAAAGCCAAAGACCTGCGTCTTGTGCCGGAAGTTCCCGTAAAAGGCAAGCTTGGCAGGAATGTTACCCCCGATGGCACGCTTAAGGACACATTGGTGCTGGATTGGGGCTATTGGGAAAGCAAGGATGAATTTGACGATCTGGAAAAAGAAATCGCAGGCAAATTCGCCAAAGGCTATCCTGACGATAACATCCTCTTTGAAGATAGTGCCCATGCTGTATTATATCAAAACGGCAGACGCGTGGCAGAATGCAAAATGGAGGATGTGCCCATGCTGGATAAGCTGCTTAAGCAGTTTGTAAACTTCGAGCGTCCCGAAGTGCATGAGTTCAGAGTAGCGATAGAGCTGTTCAAAGCCGATGTCCCCAAGGTTACGGAAGCCCTGCGCACCATGATTGAAACCAATGCTGAGCAGAACCGGGCTTATCAGAAGGCACGCAACAGCTTTCTGGATTTGCTGCGTGAAGTGGTGAACCCCAACATCACGCCGGAGGATATCCGCGAAATGGTTATCCAGCATATCCTTACTGCCGATATCTTTAACACCATCTTCGATGAGCCATACTTTCATCAGGATAATAACATTGCCCGCGAACTGGAGAAACTGGTTGCCACCTTCTTTACCAGAGAAGTACGCAATAGCTGTCTGGCAGGAATTAAACACTATTACGATACCATTAATGCCCGTGCAGCCCAGATTGCTGACCACCACGAAAAGCAACGCTTCTTAAAAGTGGTGTATGAAACCTTTTACAAAAGCTATAGCCCCAAGAAGGCAGACCGCCTGGGTGTGGTTTACACCCCTAACGAGATTGTCCGCTTTATGATAGACAGCACGGATTACCTGCTGCAAAAGCACTTTGGTAAGATGCTGCAGGATAGGGGAGTGGAAATACTTGATCCCGCCACTGGCACCGGCACCTTTATCTGCGATATCATAGACCATATCCGCAAGGATAAGCTGGAATATAAATATAAGCACGAACTGCATGCCAACGAAGTGGAGATTTTACCCTATTATATCGCCAATCTGAACATAGAATTCACCTATAAACAGAAGATGAGCAGCTATGCGGAGTTCGAAAACCTCTGCTTTGTGGATACCCTGGATAACTATGTGAACTTTCGAGAAGCGGGAGAAACATATGCAAATTTCGTCAGTGACGAGAACGCCAAAAGAATAAACCGCCAAAACACAAGTAAAATCTCGGTGATAATCGGCAACCCGCCCTATAATGCCAATCAGATGAACGAAAACGAGAATAACAAGAATAGGGAGTATAAACAGATAGACAAACGCATAAAAGACACATACATTAAACACAGCACTGCCCAAAAGACAAAAGTGTATGACATGTATGCCCGCTTTTATCGATGGGCAATGGATAGGCTTGATGATAATGGAGTTATCGCCTTTATCACCAATCGCTCATTTATAGACAGCAGAACCTTTGATGGCTTCCGCAAGACCCTCATGGATGAGTTTGATTATGCCTATATTATAGACACCAAAAGCGATGTGAGGCAAAATCCCAAGATTGCCGGAACCACCCATAATGTATTTGGCATCCAGACCGGGGTGGCAATTATGTTCCTGATCAAGAAGCACAATAAGGATAACAGCGCTTGCAGAATACAATACAAATCCATGCAGGACGATTGGCGTAAAGAAGACAAACTGCAATGGCTTACAGAAAGCAAATTGGAGAGTATTCCCTTTGAGCATATCCAGCCGGACAAAGACAATAACTGGATAAACCTTGTGGAAAACGACTGGGAAGAGATGATACCTGTGGCGGATAAAGCGGTTAAGAATAGCACTAATAAGGTTGGAGTTATATTTGATTTGTTCTCCAATGGAATTGTAACGGCTCGTGATGAATGGGTATATGATGTTGATAGAGAATCCATAATAAAAAAGGCAAAGTACTTCATAGACTTCTTTAACGGTGAGAAGGCGAGATGGCTGTGTTCCGATAGACAGACTAAAGTTAACGATTTCGTAGACCGATCAATTAAGTGGACAGAAGAGCTTGAATCTCATCTAACACGGAATTCAATGCTGGAATTCGATGAGAGTAGAATCAGACCTTCATTTTATCGCCCCTTTGTAAAGCAACACACATACTACGACAGAATAATAACGCACAGAGTCTATCAGCAAGATGCAATCTTTCCAATACAATATCCTACGTTTGACAACTATGTAATGTGCTTTGTTTCGGGGAGTAGATTAGATTTCGGCTTGATTTCCACAAATATCTTGCCGAATTATGCAGTATTCTCGCTT
This sequence comes from uncultured Candidatus Cloacimonadota bacterium, assembly GCA_964433815.1. Lineage (GTDB taxonomy): Bacteria > Cloacimonadota > Cloacimonadia > Cloacimonadales > Cloacimonadaceae > PHBP01. The sequence goes on along the minus strand of CAYSSP010000002.1, from coordinate 77,250 downwards.
GATCCTGCTCAATGCCTTCCTCTTTACCGTTACGACCAAGACGGCAACCGCCATGATAACATCACCGATTGGGCATTGGCAGAGTTCCGTGCGCAATATGGCGATGCTGCCATCACCAAAACTGATATCTTCCATTATGTGTATGCCGTGCTGCACCATCCTGCCTATAGAAGAAAGTATGAACTGAACCTCAAGCGCAGCTTTCCCCGCATACCCTATTATGATGGCTTCCGCACCTGGGCAGAGTGGGGCAAAGAACTTATGGAACTGCATATCGGCTTTGAGGCTGTGGAGCCATACCCCTTAACACGCATAGATACCGAGCTTGACATCATCGGCACACCCAAAGCCAAGCTGAAAGCGGATAAGGAGCATAATATCATCATCCTGGATGAGATCACCAGCCTTTCCGGGATTCCCTCCCTTGCCTGGGATTATAAGCTTGGTAACCGCAGCGCACTGGAATGGATTCTGGACCAATACAAAGAAAAGAAACCCAAAGACCCTACCATCGCCAAGCTGTTTAACACTTACCGCTTTGCCGATTACAAAGAAAAGGTGATAGACTTGCTGATGCGTGTTTGCACGGTGAGTGTAAAGACGATGGAGATTGTGCAGCAGATGGAGAGCACAGGATAGAGCTTTTTAGGGGATTGAATTGAAGATGAGTGAAGGGAACAAGCTATTACGATATCAATCTAAAGCCTTTATATACCAGACAATCCCAAAGCACTCGCCCAGCTTCTTGCCGACATTGGGTAATTCGCCGCATTTGGTGAATCCTGTCCGCTCGTGGAATGCTATGCTTTCGGGATTTACGGATGAGACATTGGCAACCAGCACCTTGATACCCAGCTCTCTTGCATGCTTCTCAAGCTCAGCCAGAAACTGCTTGCCAAGACCTTTTCCCGTGTGCTCCGGATCAATGAAATAACCGATATCCGCAGTATGAGCAAAGGTATCCATCTCCATAAAGCTCTTTAATAGGGCGACACCCGATAGCGATGGGTTCGAAGCCTTGCGATAGCAAGGCGGAGACCCTCGTTGCAAGATGATACATAACAAAGCCCCATAGGGCGACACCCGATAGCGATGGGTTCGAAGTCTTGCGAGAGCAAGGCGAAGACCCTCGTTGCAAGATGATACAAAACAAAGCCCCATAGGGCGACACCCGATAACGATGGGGTCGAAGCCTTGCGATAGCAAGGCGAAGACCCTCGTTGCAAGATGATACAAAACAAAGCCCCATAGGGCGA
>CAYSSP010000002.1:0-75778 GCA_964433815.1 uncultured Candidatus Cloacimonadota bacterium | reverse complement strand
CGTTGCAAGATGATACAAAACAAAGCCCCATAGGGCGACACCCGATAGCGATGGGTTCGAAGCCTTGCGATAGCAAGGCGGAGACCATCGTTGCAAGATGATACAAAACAAAGCCCCATAGGGCGACACCCGATAGCGATGGGGTCGAAGCCTTGCGAGAGCATGGCGGAGTCCCTCGACTATGGTGAATCTACTCAACCCATGTGTTTTTGTATCAAGGCATTGAATTCTTCATCAAAGGATTTGCGTTGATGATGCGTTTTCTGATTCTGAATATACTCTTTAATAACCTGTATTTGCGATTTACTCACTGAAAATGCAGCATATCCATCCTGCCAATGAAAATCCAATTGGCTATGATTCCGAAACCATTTACTGGAATTTGATTTCAACTTGGTCATAAACTCGACCAAACTGATATCTTTAGGTGCCAGGCAAAGAATATGTACATGGTCCTCATAACCCCCGATTTGGATAGAAACCCCATTGATATTGGCGATAATTCCGGTCATATATTTATGCATATCTACATCGAGGGGCTCCTTCAACCACGGAATACGGTTACGGGTCGAGAATACTATATGCAAAGCCAAATGACAGTATGTTGCAGGCATATTTCCTCCTATGTACAAAACAGATGAATTATAGATTTCGTGTCAAGTGATATGAACGGGTGTCGCCCTGGGGGGCTTATCTAATCTTTCATCACAACGAGGGTCTTCGCCTTGCTATCGCAAGGCTTCGAACCCATCGCTATCGGGTGTCGCCCTGGGGGCTTGACTATGAATGTGAATCGAAATGAGTTTGATTAGATTTTCGGAAGGGTCAGATTGCCTGTGTACTTCGAACACAAAACTATCGGGTGTCGCCCTGGGGGCTTATCTAATCTTTCATCACAACGAGGGTCTTCGCCTTGCTATCGCAAGGCTTCGAACCCATCGCTATCGGGTGTCGCCCCAGGGGGCTTGACTTAGAATGTGCTGCGAAGGGGCTACTACATAACCTATTGCAGCCTCGACACCTTTCTAACTACCCTATCAATCCCCGATTTGATAGAAACGAAATACACACCTACAGGCTGATCGGCAAAGGCGGGACTGAGCTCAAGTCTGGTTTCCTCTCCTGCTTGCAGTGAATAGTCACTCCGGGAGATACATCTTCCCTTCAGGTCAAAGATGCTTACACGCACAGGATCGGAGCTCTTAGTTTCCAGGCTTAGGAATAGTTCCCTGCCAAAGGGATTAGGGCCGAGACTGGCTCTTAGAGATGGAGCTGGAGCCTGGCTGTCATGATTGGCTACGTTGGGATCTGCCTGGTTCAAGACGTAGAGCATGCCATCATTCAGGGTCATAGTATAGGCTATGATCCCGTATTCCTTGGTTTCCCACTGGTAGTAGTAATAGCTGATCACGTTCGTCTGATAATAGTAGCGCACCAGGAGGGCGGCAAAGCATCCCAGGGGAGTGGTGACCTGACCTTCGGCGAGGACCTTACCGCTTACATTGTAGCTTCCATAAGCCCAGCTATGCGTGCCCGTCCAGGTCTTTCCCAGGTAATGAGGCAAGCCCATGGGAACGGGGGGATTCCACACCAGGTTTGGATAGCCGGTATAACCGATATTGAGGATGTCGCTGGCAGTATTCTGGTAATAAAGGGTGCCGCTGCTGTAATAATCCAGCGTGTATTGATCGTAGGAGGCGGACATATTTGCTCCTTGGAAGCCGCTGACATTTTGCACGCTGTGGAAAGTGTTGTTGACGTAGCCTGCGGAGGGCATGCTGAAGTTCCATACCTTGTTCGTGCCTTCCGATAGATCGGTTACGGAGGAGTTCCAAGGGCCTTCGAGATAGTTCCTTATCTTGCCGTCAGTATAGCCGTAATCTCCAAGCTCGATCGTAAGTCCATATCCCATGATCCACAAAAGCAATGAGGCAAAAATCAATATCATCCTGCGCATGATCGGTTTCCTTTGTCCAAGTTATTGAGTCAGTTACAATATCCTGTACTGCTGAGAGAGCACATAAATCGCACTTGGGGGCTTGTGTCAACCAACTTTTGTGGCATCGGCTCAGATTATGGAATTATTGCAGAGATTACGCGTCCCTTCCCTACTACTTGCCGGTAGGGATTTGGGGCTACAAAGGGCAGCTTATCAAAGAAAAAGCTCTGTCAAAGGCTTCCTTGATTGCATTTCGTTCTCCCGTTTTTGATTAAACTCCGATAGGATTGTGGGATCGCCCAGCCAGCCAACAACAATCATGGTGAGTGGCTCCACTCCTTCCGGCAAAGTAAAGCTTCTTGACACTATCTCACGGTCAAAACCGCCCATACTATGCACATAGAGGTCCATCAGGGTGGCTTGGGTAGTGAGGTTGCCAATCGCCAAGCCGAGGTCGTGGGCAGCCCAAAGATTGGGTTTGCCGGTGGCGGTGAAGTGCTTCTGCACCATGGCAAGTATCAGCAGGGGCGCAGAAGATGCCCATTCCCGGTTGCTTGGGTTCAGGCAACCGAGCAGCGTGTCATACCTATCGGAGCCGTCCCTAAGCGACCAGATAAACCTCCAAGGCTGCTCATTGTTGCAAGAAGCTGCCCAACGGGCTGCTTCGAACAGGATCAATGCTTGATCTTCAGACATCCTGCGGTCTGAAAATGCACGTGGACTCCAACGCTTCCGGAGCACCTCGTGAATGGGGTGGTCAAAATCAGGTTTGGGCTTCATATCTTCCTCTTTTATTTTCATTTAGCCAATATGTAGATAGGAGTGTATCAAGAACTATTAAATGGCTGTTACGATTTGACATTTATATGTTCGTCCTTTTTTTGTCAAGCTGGCGTCAATTCCAAAAAAACGCAAACACGTAAGACAGGTGATAACAATCTTGACAAAATACTTTATTACTGCAGGGTTGCACAGTAGCTATTCTCTAAGGGAGGTAGTATGTGCCGTTTGTGGCTGATATTGTTATCCATACTCGCTGTGGCTTCACTTTGGGGCATGTCACTGTGGCAGGAACCCGTTGAATTGGAGCAGTTTGACAATGTCTTAATGGGAGCGGGATATATTGCCCCCAATGGCAATAGCCTGCTCGACTGGCAGCAAAGCCTATATGAACAAACCCAAAAACAGATGATCTGCTTTTCTCCCGATTGGCAGGATCAATGGCAGCTTAATATAGATAAGGATATTATTGCTATTTCCGGCAATTCAAACTCATTCTTCTATGTTTACTCAGATTCTTGGGACATGCGGGTATGCAAGATATCCCAGAATGGCAGTCAATACTGGGGCAGCAGTGGAGTTCGGTTTTTTTCGCCTGAAGAGTACAGCTCAACAAATGAACTTATCTTGCTCCCCGATTCTGAGGGAGGTGTCTTCATCGTCTGGAAGTCTGAGCAGTATCCGAATGATTATTGTATGATTCAATATGTCAATCCTTCAGGGTTGCCTACCTTGTCCGCGGATGAAATGACCATCGCAGAGGACGAAGGCGTCTATCTGGAAGACGCGATCCTGCTTGCCGATGGCAGCGTAGCTGTTATTACCGCCGTGCGTGGCATGGTGAATCTGTATAAGATTGACAATTCGGGATTGCGAGAATGGCACGAAGAGATAGTCACAGAACCCATACGCTTTCCCCATGCGGCGATAAGTACAGCAGGAGCTGGTAATATCATCCTGGGCATTGCCCATGGCGACAGAGTGGGCATAATCCGTTACGGTTATTCTGGCACTGCATTGTGTGCTGAGCAGATTCTGTGTTCCCCGGGAGCAGATAACGCCCGCTATATAGATCTAACGCCTTCTGATGATTGCATATACGTGAGTGTAAGCGATTATTCCCGCTCTGTAAATCTGCTGCAAAAGCTCTCTAACACTGGCGAACTGCTATATCCGAACTTTATCAGTGTGTATCATATCGGCAACATTTACAGTAATAATGATGGCATCTATCCTGCGGAAAACGGTGAATGTTATGTAGTTTTCAACAACGGATTGGAAATCATCACAGCAAGACGTTTATCCTCTTCCGGACTTACTCTCTGGGAACGAGATCTGATGAACGTCCCAATTCCGAATACTTCAAATTATCGTTTTATCGGAAGATGCATAGACGACGTGCTGCATGTAGTTTGGATGGATTTTCGCGCGGATGCCAGCGGTATCTATGCTCAAACTTTTTCTCCCCAGGGCGATGAGCTCCTTTCATCAGGCGGTTTACCGGTGCTTGTAGGCAGCAGAGGGTTTATCCAATATTCCGATATGGTGACCCTCAATGAGTCTTGCGCCGTCTTGTGGGTAGCATTGATCAACGGTTCAGATCTGAAAGTTAATCTGCAGATCATTGGCAAGGATGGCGAACCAGTCTTTAACCCGGAACCCTTAAGTTTGGGCAACAACATCACTGGTTATGCAGAGCAAGCTGCACGTGTCTTCGCAGCAGGTGGCAACGCTTTGGTGCTGTGGCGCGAACAAACTGATGTTCAGAAGCTCAAAGCACAGCTAATCACATCGAATGGGCTCTTGCTGTGGGGTAATGACGGTATTGTCATTGCAGAGGGTCAAATCACGACATTCTGCGCCAGCGTAGTTGATGGCGCAATAATGATTGCTTATGACAACTATCAATCAGGCGTTTATTCAATCTATATGCAGAAAGTTATCAGTGGATCTACTCAATGGCAACCGGGAGGTATCTGCCTCTTGCAATCAGAGTATAGTACATCTGTTCGATTGAAAGACTTCACAGGGCAATACCTCTTATGGAGTAAGTTGACGTTGTATAGCAACGAGTTCTGCGTGCTTAAAGTAGATTCTAATGGCAGTATCAGTCCCGGCTTTCCCGAAGATGGGTTGCAATTTCAACTGTTTTATTACGACTATTTTGAGTCTTGCTTGATGACAGATAAACTGGTTCTCATGTACTCTTACACTTGTGCGGTCGACTATAACGAAACAATGTTGCATATCATTGACGCACAAGGCAATGTTCTGGCTGATAATGGCGATATAATGTATTACGGTAGCATTACCCCATCGGTCAGAGGGGATTATATCTATACAGCGGAAGTGACCTCCGAGCTCGTTGCGAGAAAGTACAATCTCCAGCAGGAACTGATCTGGGAGTATCATTTTCAGTATCCAGGGCTAGATGCCAATGCGTACTCTTGGGCTCGAGTCATCCCTTTATCAGACGATGAGTATATAGTTCTTTTCTCTGGCACGCAACCGGATTACCTTGTTTATTCTTATTTTGATGCTGCAGGCAACTTCATCCTCCCGGGAGAAAGCCAGATATTCGGTGTCCCATTGATTCATGGTACTAGTGCTAGCCTTGCAGAGGAAGGTTTGTTCGTCCTTGCAGGATTCTCTGGTGTAAGCAAACTCTGGCTGCAGCACATAGGGCTTCATACAGATCCCATCCCAGATTCTGAGTTGATTCCCGGGGTGGATGTACAGCTTCTTACTAATAAGCCCAATCCCTTCAGGGAACAGACTTCGCTACGCATCTATCTGCAAGAAGAGATACCTATTGAGGTGCAGATATTCAATATCAGAGGACAGCTGGTGATAGACTTGTACTCCGGACTACTGCAAAAAGGTCTCTCCAATGTGCATTGGAATGGGAAAGATTATAACGGCGACATCTGCGCGTCCGGAGTGTACTTTATCCGCCTTAGTTCCAGATTCGGCACGCAAACCTCAAAGATTCTCAAACTCAAGTAGAAGTAATGCTTACTCATCTTTCGGTATTGTTTAGACAATAGGCTGTCAACCGCCCATCCCTTTTCCATGTGTCATTTGAAGAACATAGGACAGGCCAAACCAGCCTTATAAAGTTCGCAAATTTGCGAAAGCATCATCAAAGAACTACTTGACAATGAGTGACACAATCTGCCAATCTGCTGTCATGATTTGACATCCAGTGTCACTTCTTAGCAGAATGCCACCCCTAGCGTATATTTTGAGGGCAGTAGCATTGGAATGCTGTTCTACATGACACTTCATCAAAGCAGGGATTGTTATCAGTTTTCCCTTGACGTTCTTTCTTGGTCACGGTTACTTGCAATTGAGAACGCTCAAGGTCGGGACGATGATGTTGGCCTTGCTTAGAATCACGAGCGTATTCTAACTTCGTGGTGACGTTCTCTTATTTAAGCAGAATTGGCATACTGCACTATATGCCTAATAGATTGCTAAAAGGAAGCCATCAGTACTGGCATGCTGTTCTACGATTTTGCCTGGCTTGAGTATCGGAGCAATACCTACAAAGGAGAAAGGATGAGATATTGCAGATTTCTAGTGATAGTCTTTGCCCTAATCACGATGGGATTACTATATGCTACGCCGCCTGCAATCACCGAATTGGGTTCATTTTATACCGGTATCGGAAGCATCATGGCGTTCAGTTCATACGGTCAATACGCCTACCTGCTCACCGTAGCCAGTGACACTGGATTGTTTGAACTAGTCATATACGATCTGTCGGATCACAGCACCCCCATGCGGGTAAACACCATCTCTCTGAGCCTAAACACAAGCCAGAGCTACAATCACTTCATGAAGATCGAAGGACAAAAGCTGGCTATCGTTTGTTCCAGAGGTATCCAGATCTTCAGCCTGAGCAATCCGATTGCTCCGGATTTGCTAAACAGTGCTTCTTTCAGCGGAACCATAGGCGGAGCGGTCCTGGAGGAAGATTATCTTTACATCCTGCATGATTACTATCTGAAAGCCTATGACATTACCCAGACCGGTGCAATCACCGCCGCAGATAGCATCTTGATAAACCAAGCCAAGTCAATTTTCAAAGTGGGTGAGAATCTCCTCGTGGGACGCTATAGCGGTGCATATCAGATCGTAAACGTATCAGACCCATCGAGTCTTTCCGAACCCCAAACAGCCAATACAGATCCGGGAGATCTATGTGGGATATGGCATAACAGAGCATATTTTGCAGGTATGTTTGGTGTATCTGTCTATAATATATCCGATATCTTCAATCCCTCATATCTTCACTCCATCTCATCCGGCTTAACTCCCTTCCTGAGGAATGTACACGTGCTGGAAGGCTATCTGGTGATGCAGGTTTATGTGGAGGTTTACCATGGAACAATGGATTGGACTGAGATCTACGACATCTCTATGGATCAACCGCAATGGGTATTGAGCCCCGATACAAATGCCAGCGATTCTTTCCTATCAGATTCTCACTCCAGACTGCTGCTTAAGAAGCTAGGGAGCATAAGCTTCCTTGATCTAAGTCTGGATAACTATATGGGACCGCCCATCATCAATGACTTCATCACCCAGCTTTCGGCAAGTTCTCAAACGGCTGTTCTGGATATGACCTACACCAAAGGCCTGATCTTGGTGGATTCCCAAGATCCTAATCCAACTCCGACTACACTCAGCATTGAGAATTGCGTTTACAGCGATGTGGCGGGAGCTATCATGGCAACCAGCTCGTGCAGAATGGATTCTGAAGGATATACATACTCCCCCAATGAGATCAAGCTTTGGGACGTGGGAAACCCAAGCAACCCCTCACAGATCGGTTCCTTTTTCTGTGCGGGGACAAATTGCCCCACAGAAGGTTTTAGTTTTAGCGACACAATTCTCCTAATGGTAAACGAGTATGGCAGGGTTATAGCATACAATATCTCAAACCTTCAAGCTCCATACCTGATCGGCATTACAGAATCGATTACCCGTTACGACTGTATCGGGATTTTGGGCAATAGAGTCTTCTGCACTGGCTACCGTAACGGATCGAATTATCTTGATGAATACTCCATCGATCCTTTAGGAACCTTGGATTTTGTTGCAGAAATGAGTATGCAGTTTCAAGCGTCTAAGATAGTAGCCACTCCAAACCGGCTTACCATGGCAGTTTGGGATCAGATTCTGGTTTACGACACCGCCATCCCCGGAGCTCCTGCGCTTTTAACAACCATAAACCTGAGTAGCCAGGCCAGGGATTTTCACATCAAGGACAATCTACTGATTGTGCTGCGAACCGGGATTGTGGAAATATACTCGTTGCTGCCCTTTGGACAATCTGCTTTGATGGCATCGCATTCCGTGCCAAATGCTGCCGGCAAGCTGGCGCTGAGTGATGATATTGTTTTGGTGAAGGCATCTAACCGCCTGATCTATCTGGATTGTTCAGAAGTGTTTGCTTTCGAGACAGATACTCCAGATGAGGGGCTTCCGCCTGCATATACTATGAACGTTTACCCCAATCCATTTAGCGGAGATGCCACAATCAGTTTTGATCTGCCTGCCGGGAGCGATAGATTTGCCGAGAATCCAATAGCCAAGCTGGATGTTTACAATCTGAGAGGGCAAAAGATCCGAACCCTGATCAACAACGAGGCGATCTCGCAGACCCGTCCGCAAGTCTGGGATGGCTGCGATGACCAAGGCTCCAAGTGCACCAACGGGGTTTATTTGCTCAAGCTGCAGGTCTCAGGGCGCAAAAGCTCTATCAAGAAGATTACTCTGCTCCGCTGATTGTGTTACAATCCGTATCATAAGTAGAGCAGGATGCCATTCCTGCTGTATATGTAGAGGGCGGCATTAGCTTTACGGAGTTTAATAGGTTCAATCTGGCTAATGGCTTCACGAGGCAGAGGATGAGCCCCCCCCAATCCGGTCGCCTTAGAGATGTGTCAAAGAGACGAAGTCGTGTTAGCGTGGGGACGTGTTATGATTTTGTGGTTGACAAGCAGGAGCCGGATCAGAAGCTGTCAAGCATGGGAAAAATTGAATTCTTTGGAGAGATTCTTATGAAACAAACAAAATGTATTGTACTTATCATACTCATTGTTTGCTGCTATGGTTTTTTATCCGCCCAACCGATCCTTTATCTACCCGTGGATCGGATCGAGTTTGACTTGAGCTATGGCCAATCGGGCTATGAACTTGTTGCAATGATAAACCAGGGAGACAACCCTCTCACCTTTACTGCTAATAGGGCACCCGGCTCCACCTTCTTTACTATCAATGGTTCCTCCAGCGCCAGCGGAAGCATTGCTCCCGGTGAAGGATACATGCTCCAGATAATGGTGTATCCTAGCGGGGTAGAAGGAACAAGCATGGGTGCTTTCGATATCTACAGCAACGATCCCGACAATCCTAGTGCCCGTGTAGCTGTGACAAGAAACGTTTACAATCCCAATCAACCACCTATTTTGAACTTGCCAGATACAATGAATATACCCTACAATGGAAATCGGGAGATCGATTTTAGAATCTTCGCCACTGATCCTGATGGTGACCCGCTGGGGATTAGTGTAGAAGCGCCGGGACCAATCAGCTACATTGGTGGCAGGCTTGTTCCCGCTCTCAACTGGTATGGCTGGGACAGTATCCAGGTGAGTGTTACAGACGGTGAGTTTGTGGTAACCGATGAAATGCAAGTTTTCGTGAATGCTCCCCCGGTGCTCAATCTTCCGGAAAGCTTCAGTTTTGCCCGCAATGACTCTCTGATGGTGAATTTTTCCCCCTTCATCATTGATCCCGATAACAGCATCTCCAGCATCAGCCTCAGCTTCTTTGGCAACAGCGGTATCAGGATAAGGCAAATTGGACCCAGAGCAGTATTCAGCGCACCAAACGGTTTTGCCGGCTGCGAAACCATCACCATCAGAGCTAATGACGGATACAATCTGGTTCAGAGCAGTTTTACGATTACGGTGATCAACCATGCACCGGTACTTAATCTGCACGGTGAGTTTAACCTGGATCAAAATGGTAGCCTGAATGTGGATTTTACACCTTACATCAGCGATCCCGATGGAGACATCCCGGTACTGAGCTATTCCGGGAATAGCAATATTGGTGTCACTCAAGAGGAATATAGCATCACCCTGAGCCCTGCATTTGGCTGGTATGGCAGCGAAGAGATCTGCTTCACCATTTCGGACGGATTGCTGCAAGCCAGCGCTGTAGTGCAGATAATTGTGAATCAGGTGATCAACCTGGACACACCGGTGCTGATGATCATCGCCAGTATGAATGGCATCTGTATTAGTTGGCAGCCGGTAGATTATGCCGGGGAGTATCAGGTTTACCGCGCCAGCGAGCCCAATGGCAGCTACAATCTGGTCGCTACTACAGGCAACACGCTGTATTTTGATAATAATCCCCAGGAAAGTGCTTTCTACTATGTGAAGGCTGTATCTTACCCCTGATCGGGAGAGCTGGCATTGGGGTATTACGGTGCCGGTGCAACGCAGTATATCACGCGAGTGTTACAATCGCCTCAGTCAAAAGGGAGTCTTTAAACGGAAACGATACATCGATGTCGAACGAAGTAGATCAGACTTGCCATAATTGTTTTGTCTCATCTTCCCTTCTATGGGTTGATAATCAAGAGTATAACAGATAAATGAATACATAATAGAATAAATCCTTGACAGATAGTAATTGTATTCTAAATGGTCGAATCATAATATTTCCACTATAATAAAGAGATAAAGCATGAGCAAACAATGTATCTTCAATACGATTCAGAACAGTCCTCCTATTGAGTGGGACGTGGTGAGTAGGCTTAATCTGCGCGGTAAACTGGATGCTCTCTATTTCGATCTCTATTCTGGCATTCAATCGGATTGGCAATGCATTAGCGCTCTTGAATGTCTCTCCTATCTCCCCACTCCCGGCCATCCCTGCTACGAAGAAGGCCAATTCTTCCCTGTAGATAAGTGGGACAATACTAACAGGCCAAGCCATACACATAGTCTGTGGTTAATGTGATTATAACATACAATTCGCGAGGTTGCCTGCTATGCCAAACTTGATTTTTATAGACGAATCCAGTCCAGAAAGTCCTAATTACTCTCAAATATCAGGGTTTGTAATTAGCATTGAGAATTACGTGTTACTCAGGTCCGAGATTATCCGAGATCATATCAGTAGCAAAGCGATAAATAATCAGAACCAATCATTTGAACCATGTGATATTCCTTGCTACAAATGGTCAGAATTTCTGAAAAAAGATGCCGTAAACGATGAATGTAAATATAGAAAGTTAGATTATTTGCTCAGTGTGTTGTATACAAAAGCACAATGGGTGTTCTGTTATGGAGTTCATGGACCACTACCATTTGAAAATGACAGGAAAAAATTCGACAAGGCGTTGCAGGAGATGGATATCCCGGGAACACAACCATCTAAAAAATACAGGATAAAATTCCCTAATCTAAGGTTCTGTTGGGGACAGCTTCAGCATTTGATAAATCGATACCAAACTGATGATGTACTGATACCAGTGGTTGATCTTGGCCTAAGCGAAGGATTCTCATCTCTATACTACATATATTATAAACAGAATTATATGGCTTTAAACAGCGCAATTTTCTTGGGAGAGAAATCTGTGACGTTGGAGAATCCTCAGAATTGCCTAGAACCATTTTTTGCAGAAGATGAATCCTCAATAGGAGTACAATTGGCAGATATTGTTGGCGGGTTCAAGCTGTTCAACGGCAAACTACCTGAGAAACCATCGGAATACAAAACTAGTTGTAAAAAAATGCTGGAGAAATGGATAACCAATTCAAAAACAACATGCTTGTTTGAGTCCTGGGAAAAGAATGATTCAGGTTATCAAGCTTCTTATCATGACTCGGTTCACAACGGGAAAGCTTACAACGGAAAAGAGGAGACCAATTAATAATAACGGAGGTTTACTATGAAATGCATCACTCATACATGTCTTCATGGGAGAGGAAAGTGGCAGTACTGATCGAAGCAATATCTGTAGTCATCAAGGCTGAGTCCATAATCAAGAAGTATCCAGGTGGCTGGGAAAGATTCCGTAAAGATGTGCCAAACCAGACTCTCTGTGCAGATGGAGAACTTGTTAGAGTAGGCTTTATGAATCCACATGACGTCCAATGCTATATAGGCTTTTTAGAATCTAAGGGGCTGGTTTTCCAATCTGATGGAATATGCAAAGATATCGCTGTTTTAGATCAGTTGCGGGGTTTAACCATCCCATGTGACTGGGCTGATTTTGGCAGGATCTTCATTGACCAAGCGCAGACACAAAAGATCAGCGCTTGCCGACTGAAAGGCTCCAGCCAGAAGATCGTTTCCTATCCGGATGGCTGGGAATATGACAATTCCCTGAGCAAGGATTACCATTTTGTCGAGAATGAGAAGGTGGGACAAGAACTGGAATTCATAAGAAAAGAAGGAGGTGTTTCTGTTTACAGGCACCTACCCACAGGTAAGATAGTATACAGCGGTTCTCCATCAAATGATGCTTTAGCTGACGATAGGATATCAGCTTCTCTCGATGAAATGATAGCCTGTAACCTACTTGCCCATGCTTACAATACGCTTAACGCAGCCTTCCTGGAGAAAATCCTTGCTGATGACATGCTTTACACATCACAGTGGGTCTTGGAAGAGATGCGTGGTAAACAGGATTTCTTGAATTATTTAAGCGCTAAATTCCAGACTATAATGAAAACAGGATCTACTATCTTTGCTGAGTTAGCCATATATCAGGGACAACACTGCTTGATCATAGCCCAAGGCAGCAAAGCGAATCCAGTAGCTACATTGCAAGTGAAAATTGAAAGATCACTTATAACCGAGATTCACATGTGTGAGGTTCCGCATTTTTCTGAGTGCGTAAGGGTGGGAGTTTACCCATGATGGATTGGTACAAATGACTTTCTTGGAAGATACTATTGAGAAATAGGAGGGCATATGCCAGACTTGAGCTCACTCATCAAAAAGATATTACATGAACACCCCGGTCTAAGGGCAAATGAGATCGCGAGGTATGCCCAGGCAGACAGCCACTCAGTTAACAGCCTTCTATACGGTAAATTAGCTGGTTTGTGTACTAGGGATAATTCATACAAGTGGTATCTGACAGCAGATTATAAGCAGAAGAAGGCAGAATCTAGAGAGTTTGAACCCACAGAGCTAACCTCTTTATGTGAATACTATCTTTCCTGCCTGGGGTATGATGATGAAAATGGTATAAGTGTCTATGCCGATAGCAATTTTGGCGATCTTGAGTATAGCGAGATTGATCAACTGACGGACATTGACGTGAATATACTACTTTCTTCTGTAGATGGGGAAAGACTGATCAAACTGCTTCAGAAACAAAGCAACGCAAAAGCTTTGTATTTGGGATATCCATGTTACCTAAACAATTTTAGCTCTGGACGCTCTCGTTGGGAGGGATTTCTTTTGGAGCCTTTGTTATTGATACCGATTACAAAATCTGTGAAAGATTTATCTTATGAAGTTGCCAACCAAGTACCAATGTTCAACTACAAAGCCATTAAGGACATCACTTCTATGGATAATGCCAGTATTACCCAAGAGATAAATGATCTGGAAGAAGCACTGGGTTTCAATAACGAAGAATTCCCTGACTGGAGGGACATCATCTACAATCTTGCTCATATCCGACCGGGGTGGAAATGGAAGGGAGTCATGAATCCTGAAGCCCTTGACACAAGGAAAAAAATATCAGAACTCAAGGAGACGGGCATTTACAACAAGGCAGTTTTAGTGCTGGCGGATCGCTCTCCATATACAGTGGGTCTTGAACATGAGCTAATAGCTTTGTCAAAAACCCCAGAAGATCAGTACAAAATGACTGCCTTGGGGCAGTGGTTGCAAAATGGCGTAACAAATTGCCAAGAATCAACATTCGAAGACTTGCTTGAGGTGTTCCCTATGAACTTGGAGCAACGCCAGGCAGTTTCTAGATCACTCAATTATTCTCTGACCACGATTACGGGACCTCCGGGAACTGGAAAATCACAAGTCGTGGCCAATCTTTTGGTTAATTCATTTTGGAAGGGTAAGAAAGTGCTCTTTGCCAGCAAGAATAATCAGGCAGTTGATGTCGTGGAAGCTAGGGTGAACAGTCTGGGTTCACGACCTATACTACTCAGGACAGGATCAAATGAGTATCGCGACAAACTGGCAAATTATTTGGTAAATTATGCAACTACGACTCGCTCAAAAACCACAACTCAGGAGATCAACCAGATCAGGCTAAAACGGGCAAAGCTGTTAGCGCACCTAGAAGCCTTGGTTACGGAGGAAGAGCAATTTGTACAGCAGCGTAATGCGTTGGACAAGATTGAAATCGCTCTGGAGACTTTGCGTGATAAGATTAGTCCATTGGAGTTCTCTGATGTAAGATCTTTTGATCTTGCTGCAGCCAAAGCTGGTATTGATTCTTTATCTCAGGCAATAGACAAGGCTACAAGGGACAAGCAGTCTTTCTTTATAAGGATATTCTGGATGCTACATGCTAAAAAACGAATGCTTGGGCTCCTAGAAACAACAAGCCATGTACAGCCAGTACTGCTGGTAGGCAAAGACGCGAAGATTGTGTTTAAAGGCCATCAAACCTTTCTACAACATTGGTCAGAAATCCATAAAACTAATACTGACACGTTGAATGATATGATTAAGATTGATGGGTATCTTCAGGATCTGAAGCAGTTTCAGCAGTTAAGACCCTTGGAAGATATTTCCAAAGAACGCAAAAGCGTGTATGAGAGCTTGTCTAGCTTGGATGAACGCTATTGGAGTTTGTATCTGGAAAGTCTTCCTAGTCTACTCAGCGCAGAACAGAAAAGGAAGCTTTCAGAATTAAAGGTCTCGGTCCAGCTACTGAACAACATTTCGCAAAACCTCGATGAAAGAGAGCTCCAGAAGCTCAAACTGCGCCATTATGATCTTCTCTTAGATCTTTCTCAGGTCTTTCCTTGCTGGGCTGTAACTGCACTTTCTGCCAGGAGTAGAATACCATTTGAGCCAGGATACTTTGATCTATTGATCATAGATGAGGCTAGCCAATGTGACATTGCTTCTGTGCTTCCTTTATTGTTTCGGGCTAAAAACGCTGTAATCATTGGTGATGACAAGCAGCTCAAGAATATCAGTAATCTCCCTGAAAAACAGGATATTAAACTACTGGCAAAGTTCGATCCTGATTTTAAGAAATTGGTCTGGATGTATTCAAAAAACTCCCTCTTTGACTTATCTAAGACCATTAACAACATGGATACGGTAGTACTTCAAGATCATCATCGTAGCCATAGTAATATTATCGAGTTTTCCAACCGATTTTTCTATCAGTCCTCGTTACGCATCGCCACCAAGATGAACCTTCTGAAGACAAACGAATTGGGTGAACAGGGAATCAGATGGATCAATATAAGTGGATTTACCAATAGGCCATCCCATGGTGGCGCATATAACGACAAGGAAGCTACAGAGGTAATACACCAACTTAAACGTCTCACTATAACAAATGGTTATCTTGGTTCCATTGGTGTTGTAACGCCATTCAGGGCTCAAGCAAATCTGATCCGGGAAAAACTAAAAAAGCATCCTGACATGGACAGCTTTATCAACAGAAATCAGATCCTGATTGATGTAGTCCATAAATACCAAGGTGACGAAAAAGATGTTATGATTTTTTCCCCAGTTTTATCAACCAACATGCCCCAGGGTGGTCTACAGTTTCTGGAAAAAAATCCAAACCTGTTCAATGTAGCAATCACCAGGGCGAGGGCACTCCTACTCGTGGTTGGAGACCTAGCTGCCTGCAAGAAATGCAGCGTTGAATACTTGAGGAAGTTTGCTGAATACTCGCAGGAACAGATGGAACATGAATCTCAGCAAACAAGTTGCAACCCTGAAGGGTTAACAGATGAGTACCCTCTAGTTTCCGATGCCTCGAAAGTTTCCGAATGGGAGAAATATCTTTATAAAGCAATGTATAATATGGGTATCAGAGCCATTCCACAATACAGCATTGATCAGTTTGTGCTTGATTTTGCCCTCTTTCAAGATGACCGAAAACTAGACATTGAGGTTGATGGAGAGCATTATCATAAAGATTGGAATGGCGAACTTTGCAGAAGAGACCAGTTGCGAAACCAAAGAATGTATGAACTAGGTTGGGATGTAATGCGTTTTTGGGTATATGAAATCCGAGACGATATGGACCAAGTATTAACCAAATTGCTGAATTGGAAAAACCATGTTGAACAGAAATAGCTACTACTTATACCATTCACTCAAGTGGTACAGGGCCAAGTGCTTTTAATGCTCAAAATATAACGGTAGAAACCATTAATGGAGGTAAAATTATGCATGAGTTATTGGAAAAAACAACCGAAGCAGTTTGCAGATATCTGCTACAGGTGTTGCCGAAAATTAGCGATAACTGGTGGGAAAATATGGTTTTCCCCTCACTTAATCCCAAACAGAGGGAGCGTATACAATCAAGTAGTAAGTCCTTAACCAGTTTGGATCTGGCATCTTTATTAAGAATATTAGATAGTAACTGGTATCAATTTTCTTCTCGGCTCGAGTATGATTCGGAACACAGGCACTACCTAAAAGAGATGCAAACTATCCGAAATCGTTGGGCCCATAAAGGAAGCCACGCGATAAGTGAAGACGACATCTACCGAGATTTGGATACTATACAGCGCTTTCTGGTTATGATAAATTCCGATCAAGAACTGATTGACGAGATCATGAAAAGAAAACAGAAGTTCAGGCAAAGTGGTAGAACTGGATTAAAAACCGAAGACGAGGATGTGGGACGAGAATCTAGTTGTGAATTTGTTGTTGGTAAAATAGTTCGCCTCAAATCAGATCCTGAAATGATGGGGGCAATCGTTTCCATCCAGCCTGGAGATCCAGAAGACAGACTGTCAGTTTACGGTAAGAGTGGAATGCAAACCTACTACGAATCCCAGCTAGTATAGCGTTCCATAAATAACAGAGATTGTCATACTGCATCCATTTTATATTTCCATCTAAAGACAACTGGTGTTTGATTGATTTCATCTATGCCTTTATATATCCGATCTATGAGCTCTTCTTTCGTCTCAACTCTAATAAACCTTAGCAGCGATCTTGCTATTTTGCTGAAGAATACTTCAATCAGGTTTAACCAAGAACCATGTTTAGGCGTAAAAACAAAGGAAAACCTGTTTGGCTTGGTAAGAAGGTATGTTTTTGATTCTTTTGATGTGTGAGAAGAGTGGTTATCAAGAATAATCCTTATGTTCCAATCTGGAGGGAATTCTCTGTCTAAAATAGACAGAAACTCGATAAATTCAATACTGCGGTGCTGTTCTCTTACTAAAGGATATACTTTACCATTATGCAAATCAATACCTGCCAACAGAGACACTGTGCCAAGTCTTTTATACTCAGGGTCCCTTCCTATATTGGGATATGCTCCCGGTACAGGCGATAGTTGTGCTCCAATGTTTTTAATGGCTTGTATTCCAGGCTTCTCATCATAGCTTACGGTCACTGACTTGCGATCATCTGTGGGATTACTGTTGATAAGCTCTATCTCTTTATACACACAAAGTATATTTGCCAGTTTTTCATCAAATTCAGGGTCTCGCTTTTCAAGATAGTATGATACCTTGTGTGGCTTGATATTGCTCTTGGAGAGAATACTATGCAATCTGCCCTTCCCAAGCTGTTTTAAACAGTTATATCCCGCTTTTTCGCAATTGGCTCTGATATGATTGATAAGCTCACGATACGTCCAAGTCTCTGGTGCATATCCAAGCTCTTTGGGTGGAATACAGGCTATAGATAATACCCACGCTTTGGCATCATCAGTGATTTTTTCCTTACGACCAGATCGAGGCAAATCTTCAAGAGACTCCAATATGCCATAAGCTTGAGCTTTGTCGATACATCGCTCTATTTTAGGACGTTCTATTTCAAATTCCTTAGCTATCTGTGTGACCGTTTTACCTTCATGGTATTGGATTAATATCCTGGCTCTTTGTGCTCTTGCTTGTGTTTCGGTTCTGGCGTTGGTTATCTTTTTCAACTGCATTAGCGTAATCTCATCTATAATGAGTTTCTCTCTCCTGCGTCTGTTGTTCATCTGATTCTCCTCTACGTTGTTTAGAACGCAAAGTACAAGATATCAGTTTGCTGTCAAGCATTATTATATATGGAACGCTATACTAGATGTCCAGACTAGCATTTTGCTAGACCCAATGGCATTGACAAATAGGTGTCACAACCTGCCAAATTGGAGTCATGATTTGACAAATTGCTGTCACTTCTAATGAGCTTTGGGCTCAGATGATTTGACAAAAGGGTGTCACAATCTGAGGGCTTTTCTGTGGTTTTGTCAAGCGGGTGTCACGATTTGACATTTCAGGTGTCACTTTTTACACTGACTCTTATTAAACAGCATAGCAGTTTAATAATCAGCAACTTATGTTGTTCAGCGAAGGAAAACGCAGGAATTCACTTGACAGTAAGTGTGAACTTATTTTACAGTGCCCTGTAAACTGATACTAATACGTTGAGGTGCAGTATGCCGGAACGCTTGATGCAGAAGATGCATAGCTTTGTAACTGAAAGATTTCCTCTATCCAGAGTGCTGGGTATTTTGAGAGACAAGGGACATAGTCATCTCTTGGAGATTACCGGTAAATCGGGCTCGGGCAAGTCTTATCTGATAGAGCCCTTGATTGATTCCCTGCAGGGGGATTACAACCGGATCGAGTATTTCTCACCTCATCCTCTCAACTTCAACCACTTTACCGAGATTGTAAAGCTGATCAGCAGAATCGAAGACAAGGATCTGGAGACGCTGCTAAATACTCATAAAGAGAAGTATCATACCGGCAAGAAATACGACTTTTTCTACTACATTACGGAGCAACTGAAGAGCTCCGGGCTCTTGGGCGGCAGCGTTGTCATCATAGATGATTGTGACGTACTGGATGAATACAGCCGCGATTATCTGCAATACCTGGTGCAATATGCAGAGGAAGCCGGAATCCAGATTGTAGCACTTTCGCAGAAGAGGCTATTCCACTATTCCGAGGTTGAGACGATAAATCCGGTGAGTGTGGACGATCTGCAGAAGCTACTCTTTAGCCTATTCCCCAATAAAGACTTCGCCTATGCCAGCGAAAGCGAGATTCTCAGCAGGATTACGGATGGAAACCTGATGATCTTGGAGAAGATACTCTGCGAAATGCTCTCCAACAAGCCAAAGCCAAAGTTTGACCTCTCTCCTTACCTGGAGAAGACCTTCGACGCGGCTCAGATCTACCAGCAAGCCCTGGAATCACTTACCAAGAGCCAGATGGAACTGCTCTTGGGTTTATTGGTTTTGGATGGTCTGCCGGTAAAAGAGCGGGTAAATTGGCTCAATAGCTCCAAAACTTATGACAAGGATTTGGACAAGCTGATCGAGGCCGGCTTGATCAGCATCTTTAGAGATCATTACATAGTCCAGAAAAAGGGTGCACTTGCCAGATGGCTGAAGCAAGAACCGGAGATCATGAGCCCCACTATCCTGGATAAAATTCATAAATACCTCGGCAAAGCCAAGATTCTGACGCAGGTACAGGTAAGGATTGGCATGAGAGCGGGGATGCATCCTGGAGCCAGCTTTGAAGAGCTGATCCGGCAGCTTGATCTGCTTTCCGACAATTCCAATATGATCGAGCTTTACGAATACGCGATTACTCATGCTGATGATGCCAAAGAAGAGCTCTCGCTGTATATGAGCATGGGTATGGCATATTCTGATCAAAACGAAAAGGACAAAGCGGTCGAGATATTCCGCAAATGCCTGCATATCTGCAGCGAAAATGATCTGGCTGCCGAAGTAGTAATCTATCACCTGGCTCAGAGTCTCTTTGCAGTGAATTCCACAGCTTTTGCTCTGGAGATCATCAGAAAGTACTCCCCCACTACGATCGATCCATATTGGAAATCCAAGATCATCCTGCTCAAAGCTGATATCCTGGCTGAATCCGAGAGCTTTGAAGAAGCTATCGAGGTGGTGGATGAAGTGATGCATTCGCTCAGCCACCTGGAAGACAAGCAGCAGAGGTATCTGATTCAAGCCGAAGCCAAGAAGACCAAGGGCAAGATCCACTATTATACGAATGAGTGGGATCAGGCAGAGGAAGCTTTCAAAGATGCCGAGAGTATGTACAATCTCGCCAGTGATCACAAAGGACTGGCGGCAATCTACAACAACCTCGGTGTACTCTATATGTTCCAGGGGGATTGGGAGAAGAGCGAGCAGTTCTTTGTCCGAAGTCTCGAGCTGGAGCGAGAGCATTACGATTTGAATGGTGTATCGGTATGTTATACCAATCTGGGTGGTCTGATGGATGATAAAGGCGATCCTGATCAGTCGCTGACCTATCTGGAAGAGGCACTCAAGATCCAAAAGCTGCTCAATGAAGCTTATAATATCACCTATATTTACAATAATATCGGCATCACTCTGATGGATCTTGGGCATTATGCCCGGGCCGAAGAAGCGCTCAAGAGTTCCTTGGAGACAGCTACAGAATACAGCTTTTACCGTAATACCGTGGCAGCCTTGAATAACCTCGGCGCGCTCTATTTTAAGATGGGAAATTGGTCTCTGTCGATCTCTTATTACGAGCAAGCTATATCCAAATCTGAAGCGAATGACTTTAGCGAGGGATTACTGAGATCCTTCAATAATCTCGGCGAGGTCTATGAGAAGCAGAATGAGCTCAATCTGGCTTATGACCTATATTTCAAGGGCTTGGAATTGCTGCCCACCGTTTCGGATGATTATATCAAGGCAGAGCTCTACGGAAATCTCGGCTCCGTGCTTACGAAGCTGCACAAATTTAAAGAAGCCTATGGCTATCTGGTGGAGAGCTTTGATTTCTTCAAGTCGATCGGTGCCAGAGACAAGGTCTTGGAAGGTTGCCAAAAGCAGGCGTACTACTTTATTCTGACGCACAATCTGGAAAGCGCGGATTATTATCTGACCCAAGCTTCCAAGATGGCAACCGAGCAGAACCATCCCTTTGAGATTGGCCGCACCGACTATCTGCGCGCACTATTGGAGCGCAAGAATCTGGATCAGGCAAAGCAGTATCTGGAAGAGGCAATCAAGCTCTTCGTTCAGACCGGCAACAATTACGAGCAATCGCTGGCTAATTATGAGCTGGCAAGCGTGCTCTTTGATCTGGAGGATTGGGAACAAGCCCTGCAGATACTGAAAAACAACCGCAAGATCATTCAGGAATACGGATCGATCAAGCTCCTCGAGCAAAACGATATCCTGACCCAGAAGATCAGCCGTGAGTATTCCTCGCAGATGCAGGATATCAAGTTTGAAGAAAACCTGCTCAATCAATTCTACGAGATTACCCAAAAGCTCAATACCATCAGCGATCTGGACGTCTTGATCGAGCATTCCCTCTCGAGCCTGGTGGAGATATCGGAAGCAGATGGCGGAGTCCTCTGTCTGCATCAGAATACCAATATCCCCGGGGCTTGGGATTACAAGATGTACAAAAACTTCTCCCCGGAAGAAAAGACCAATGAGATTTTTATGGATCTCTGCCACAAAGTGGTGGAGACAAATATACTTCAGAATCACAAGCAGCCTTACTTTGCGCCTGATTACAACAACATCATAGTGCTGCCCCTTTCGATACGCAAGAACGCGCTTGGGGCGGTATTGCTCTACAGCAGCAGCGGTTCACACTACTTCTCTGAAAGGATCATCAACCTGCTGAGCGCATTGGCAAATCAGGTAATTGTGATCATCGAAAACATCCGCGGGGCAAATCTGGAAAAGACTCATGCCATCATCCGCGAACAGCTCAATGCCGGTAATCTCTATGCCAATATCATCGGCACCAGCCCCGAGATGCTCAAGATCTTTGAGGTGATCGAGAAGGTAAAGGATACTCCCACCTCGGTCTTGCTGGAAGGACCCAGCGGAACAGGTAAGGAACTGATTGCTAGAGCCCTGCACTACAGCAGCAATCGTAGCCAGAAGGCTTTTGTGGCTCAATACTGCGGTGCTCTGCCGGAAACCCTGCTGGAAAGCGAGCTGTTCGGGCACGTAAAGGGATCATTCACCGGCGCTGCCTATGATAAGAAGGGACTCTTTGAGATTGCGGATGGAGGAACATTCTTCCTGGATGAAATCGCCGATATCAGCCAGAGTACACAAGCCAAGCTTTTACGCTTTTTGCAGGAAGGTGAGATCAAGCGGGTGGGTGCCACCAAAACGGAGAAGGTAAATGTCCGCGTAGTTTGTGCAACAAACGTATCTCTATTGGAGCGCGTTAAACAGGGAGCTTTCCGTCTGGACTTGTACTACCGCCTGAATGTTATCAAAATCGAAGTTCCGCCTCTCAAGAACCGACCGGGTGATATCCCGCTATTGGCAATCCACTTCCTCGATAAGTATAATAAACGTATCAATAAAACCGTCGCAGGCGTATCCGATGAAGCAATGAAGATACTGGAAACCTATGACTGGCCCGGAAACGTAAGACAACTGGAAAATGAGATCGAAAGAGCCGTGACCTTGACTGAGAATGGTCAGTTTATCAAGCCAAATGATTTCTCGGACGAAGTGTGCAGGTTCATAGAGAACGAGCAAACCATCAAGCTGCTCAATACCAAGCGGACACTCAAGGATACGATTGAGGAGATGGAACGCAAGATCATCTTTGATTGTATGGAGAACTACTCTTGGAATCAGACTCAGGCTGCCAAGGAACTGGGACTATCCAGACAGGGACTGATCAAGAAACTAAAACGCTATAATATGTACAAGGACGACGAATCGTGATAAGTGCCTCAGAGGCAACGAATCAAGAGATCAAGCCTGTATCCTCAATCTTGAATTTTGTAGCCCTGGATATTGAGACTACAGGGCTGGACAGCACTCGAGACGAGATTATCCAGATTGCTGCCATTCGCTTTGTAAATGGCGAGCAGACAGAGGTCTTCAACAAGTTTATCAAGCCCAGAAAGGATGTTCCGAAGTACATCCAGCACCTCACTCACATCAGTTCGGCAGGTCTGCTTAATGCTCCTCCGATCGGTCTGGTCCTGCCGGATTTGGTCAAGTTCATTGGCGATAGCGTTATCGTTGGCCATAATGTGGCATTTGATCTGGGTTTCATTGATGAGAATCTGATTCGTACCGGTAAGTTCCCATTGGCAAACAAGCGCTGGGACACCGCAGAGATAGGCAGAATCTATTTGCCTTTTACCAATGACCACAAGCTCTCCACCTTGGTCCGTGAGTTTGACATCAAGCTGGAGAACGCTCATCGCGCCGATGCTGATGCCATAGCAACAGGGGAACTGCTCGTAAGACTTACCGAGCACGTGATCAAACACTATCCGCTTCTGCTGAATGCCAGGCTACTGGATCTTTCAAAACAAGCCAAGCTGGAGAAATCAGTATATCATTATCTGTACAGCTTGGTAGAGTATCAGCGGCACTACGCCCTACTGGGACCCAAGCCCGAAGCCCCCAAAAACAACTTGGTCAATGTAATCGAACACAATATCCCGGGAACCGGAATCAACGATCTGGAATCTGTCTTTGATGATGATGGGTTCTTTGCCAAGAAGTTTGAAAATTACGAGTTCCGCTCCGGTCAACTTGAGATGGCCAAGCAGGTCAGCAGAGCCTTTGCGGAGGAGAAGCACCTGGCTGTTGAAGCCGGAACCGGTGTCGGAAAGTCATTTGCCTATCTCATCCCGGCGATGCAATTTGCCCTGCAAAAGAAGACAAAGGTCCTGATCTCGACCAATACCAAAAACCTCCAGGAACAGCTTTTCTTCAAGGACTTACCGCAACTCCGCAAGATCCTGCCCATTCCCTTCAAAGCCTGTTTGGTAAAGGGACGGGACAACTATGTTTGTGAACGCAGATGGGACGAGTTTTTGGGAGAGCAATCCAAAGGCTATACCGAATATGAAGCTCATGCCATGCTGTATCTGGTCGTGTGGAAACAACTCACCCATACCGGAGATGTCTCCGAGAATTCCTCGTTCGACAAGAACCGCTTTAGCTTTGTCTGGAGAAAGATCTGCTCCGATCGCTACCTCTGCAGCAATCGCAAATGCCCCTTCAATAAGCACTGCTATGTGATGGGTCTGCGCAGAGACATTGAAAATGCCAGTATCGTAGTGGCAAATCACTCTCTCCTATTGGCAGACAGGCAAGCTGAAAACACAACCCTGGGCGAGTATTCATATCTGATCATTGATGAAGCCCACAACCTGATGTCCTCTGCGTCCAGGCATTTGGGATTTGAATTTGGCTATGCGGATATCAATAATCTCTTGTATCAGCTTGGATCATCCGCCAAAAGAAGGCACAGTGGATTCCTGCAGCAATTGGATACATCCATCAGCAAGAGCTTGGTACAGCAATCCCAGAAAGATCACGTCAACAGCCTGTGCAAATCGCTCGAGAAAGCGCTTGAAGAAATCAAGAATCCGCTTCTGGCCGTCTTTAACGAAGCAGGCAATATGGTGCAGCAGACAGATTCCTTTGGCAAGCTCAGGATCAAAGAGCTAAGCCAGTTTCCCGGAGTACATAGCAGCCTAAAGACCATCGCAGGCAGTTGGAAAGAGCTGATGAAGCAACTAACAGCCTTATCCAACGTGTTAAGCTCTTTCAACAGCAAGGTTGTCCCTCAATACGACATGCTATCAGAGACAATCACAGCTTATATCCAGAGAATGGCTGAGATGGAGGGCATGATCCTGGTCTTGATCTCGCCCGATCTGGAAAACTACGCTCTGTGGCTGGAAACCAATCCCAAGCCGGATCGTAATACTCCTGCCTCCACTATCTGTTATGCTCCCATTGAAGTAGCCGGGCACTTGAACAGGCTCTTGTATGAGCAGATCCCGAGTATCGTCTTTACATCTGCAACCCTTGCCTTAAGAGGATCTTTTAAGTTCTTCTTTGGTCAGAGCGGATTGCAAATGATGGATGAAGACAGGATCAAGCAGGTGATAGTCGAATCTCCCTTTGATTACGACAAACAAAGCAAATTGCTTTTGGCAAGCTTCCTGCCCGAACCCAAAGACAAGTTTTTCAATAACCAAGCCCTCAGTTGCCTGGAGCAGATCGTATCGACTACCGGGGTCGGTACTATGGTACTTTTTACCTCTTATAAAGACCTCAATGCCGTTTTTGATCATCTCTCAGATACGCTGTATCACAGGAATCGGCCTTTCTTTGCGCAAGGCAAAGGCGGGAGCAGATCCTCCATCCTCAACGAGTTTAAACAGATGGACAATGCAGTCCTCTTGGGGACCAGTTCCTTTTGGGAAGGCGTCGATGTTCAAGGCAAGTCTCTCTCGCTGCTTATCCTCTACAAACTCCCCTTCATGGTTCCTTCCGAGCCCATCGTAGAGGCATATATCGACAAGCTCGAACGTGAGAACAAAGATTCCTTTATGCACTATATGCTCCCCACGGCACTCTTGAGACTGCGCCAGGGATTTGGCAGGCTGATACGCAGCAAGGCAGATAGCGGGATAGTACTGATCATGGATTCGAGAGTCTCTCGAAAGCAGTATGGCGATTACTTTAAGAAAGTGCTGCCTTGCAAAAGCCTTGAGATGAGAGATGAAAACGAGCTGGTCAGTTCAATCGCATCTTTCTTTAACAGAATATAGGACAATCATATGGACATCAACATCAAAGAACAATACGATGAAATTATCAAGCAAATCCCCAGCCTCGAAGATGGAAACAGACTTAGATTAAATGAGCTACTGAGCAAGCACTGCTCTTTCAAGATTGGCGGTCCTGCGGATCTCTTCGCAGAGCCAAACAGCGAAGCCGAACTTATCCAGATTCTTAAAGTAGCCATCACTTACCACATTCCCTACTTCATCCTGGGCAAAGGCTCAAACCTCCTAATCAGTGATAAAGGAATGAGAGCTTTGGTCATCAGCATGGATCGTATGACCAAGATCTCACGGGATGATCATTGTATCAGCGCTTATGCCGGTGTCCTGCTGGAAGATTTGTGCAATTTCGCCTTGGAAGCCGGACTCACCGGGCTCGAATTTGCCTCCGGGATACCCGGTTCTGTGGGGGGTGCGGTCTATATGAATGCCGGAGCTTATGGCGGCGAGATCAAGGATGTTCTTTACAATTGCCGCTGCCTAAAACCTGATCTTGCACAACTGGACAAAAAGAATCCCATCAGCTATCTCAAGAATGAAGATCTCGATCTGTCCTACAGACACAGCCTACTGCAAGATACGGATTACATCTTGGTAAGCTCTGTATTCAAGCTTAGTCCCGACGATCCCGCTTTGATAGATGAGAGAATGCAGGACTTGCACAAGCAACGCTGGGACAAACAGCCGATGGAATTACCCAGCGGTGGCAGCGTCTTCAAGCGCCCTCAGGGACATTTTACGGGCAAATTGATCGATGACTGCGGTTTGAGAGGATATCGCATTGGCGATGCTGCCATCTCTGACAAACACTGCGGATTCATCGTCAATCTTGGCAATGCCACCAGTCAGAATGTATTGGACCTGATTCAATATGTCCAAAAAACCGTTTTCGACAGGTTTGGAGTAGTCCTCGAGCCAGAGCTTCGTCTTGTTGGAGAGAAATGAGCCGAAAGACAGGAGCCTTCCTCTATCCTGCTTTTCTATTCGTGATACTGATAGCCATCTGGCAATATGTCAGCTCCGCCGGAATAGTAGATCCCTGGATTCTCCCCTCCCCGCTCAAAGTGCTTTCTGTATTCAAAGATGCATCCGGCTTGCTATGGTTTCATGGAAAGTTCACTCTAATCTCGACCCTGGTCGGCTTTGGCATCAGTATAATATTGGGAATCCTCACTGCCATTTTGATGGATATGTTCTCGGTAATCCGTAAAGCCCTATATCCTTACCTGATAATCTCCCAGACAATCCCCATCATAGCGGTTGCCCCTATACTCATAATCTGGTTTGGCTATGGAATAAGTTCCAAGATATTCACCGTTGTCTTGATCTGCTTCTTCCCCATCGCGCTGAATTTTGGAGCGGGCTTGGCCAATGTAAACATCGAACAGATCCGCCTTTTGAAATCAATGGGAGCAAGCAACTGGCAGATCTTCCGTCATCTCAAAACTCCCTCAGCACTGCCTGATTTGTTTACCGGCCTAAAACTGGCAGCCACCTACAGCGTAATGGGAGCTGTAATCGGAGAATGGCTGGGCGGAAATGGCGGACTGGGTATTTTTATGACCCGCGCCAGTAAATCCTACCTGATTCATTATGTTTTTGCCATACTTGTAGTAATCATTGTTCTCAGTATGGCGCTCTTTTTGCTAATAAATACACTGGAGCGGCTACTCATCCGTTGGTCTGTCAAGCGCAAAGAAGAATACCTTGATCCAAGTGACTGATGCAAAATCTATTGGCAACAGCCAAGTTATTGAGTATTATGTCATAAGATAAGACCAATTATATCAACAGGAGAGAAGAGATGCTAGCCCTGGCAAGTATAACCGATGCAATCGCCGGTTTCTTTACACCGGAAAGGGTATCGCTGATTATTAGAGTAGCTCTGGTATTGGGGATTGGATTCCCGATTCTGACGCTGATTCGTAAGCTTACTGTTAAGCTTACTCAAGGCAAATTATCTCCACAATCCGAACAGCTTATCCAACGCTCAGTCTATTACCTGGGCTTTCTGATCATACTTGTAACCGTCCTCAATGAGTTTGGCTTCAAACTATCCGCCTTGCTTGGCGCTGCCGGAGTGCTGGGTGTTGCGATAGGTTTTGCCTCCCAGACCAGCGTATCAAACATCATCAGCGGTATCTTCATGATCAGCGAAAAGCCTTTCGTGGTAGGAGATGTCGTTCAGGTAGGAACTACCACCGGCACAATCAAATCAATTGATCTTCTCTCCATTAAACTCCAAACCCCGGATAATCGCTTTGTACGCGTTCCCAATGAGACTATGATCAAGACTGAAGTGATAAACATCACTCGCTATGATATTCGCAGAGTCAACATCAACCTCAGCGTTGCATATAAAGAAGACCTCAGAAAAGTGATCTCCCTGCTTGATCAGATCGTCGCGGATGAGCCACTTGCATTGAAAGAGCCCAAACACGTCACAATCCTCGAATCCTTTGGTGATTCAGGCATTTCGATTCTCTTTGGAGTATGGAGCAACACCGGAGATTTCTGGGATCTCAAGAATGCTCTGATGCTTAGAATCAAAGATACTTTCGAGCAAAACAAAATTGAAATACCATACCCGCATCGTCAGTTGGTATCGGGAAGTATAGATTAAACAAACAAAACAAGGTAGGAAAAAATGAGCACGAAACCCAAGATTAAGGCAATCATCTTCGACCTGGATGGGACCCTGTTGAACACGCTGGAAGACATAGCTGCTGCTATGAACACCTCTCTGACTGAACTCGGTATGCCAACACATTTGGAAGACGATTACAAGGGTTTTGTAGGCAGTGGGCTGCTTGAAATGTGCAAACGAGTAATGCCCTCGAACAAACAAGCCACAAAGGATATTGAGGCACTGGGACTCAAATTCTGGGATCATTACGATCAGATGTGGTTTCTTCACACCAAACCCTATCCCGGGGTTATGTACCTGATACAACTGAGCATTGCCCGTAAGCTAAAGCTCGCAATTCTCTCAAACAAACCTCATTACTTTACCAAAAAGATGATCCGCCACTTCTTCCGCGGCGTGATGATCAAACACTTCAAAAATCCTTTTGGCGTTTACAGCGGCGAGCAGAAAGACAAGCCCTCAAAGCCTGATCCCACAGTCGCGCTGGAACTGGCACACAAGCTCAATGTCGATCCTGCCAATATCGCTTTTGTCGGTGATTCCGATGTCGATATCAAGACCGCCAACAATGCCGGTATGATTGCCGTCGGCGCTGCCTGGGGCTTCCGCACCAAGCAAGAGCTGATAGATGCAGGCGCAGACCTCGTCTTTGAAACGCCACTGGAATTTGTGAAGTATCTGGAATCCAGTCCCAGCATCTAAATGAAGCATTACCGTAAGGAGATTACGATCAATAGTCCCCATCGCCGGGACTACATCAATATTACGTCTCAGGTGCAGAATGCCATTACCACCAGCGGGATCAAAGAAGGTCTCTGCCTGGTCAACGCGATGCATATCACAGCTTCAGTTTTCATCAATGACAACGAATCCGGATTACATCAGGACTTTGAACGCTGGCTGGAGAAACTCGCTCCTGAGAAACCTCATAATCAATACAATCACAATGGTTTTGAAGATAATGCCGATGCCCATTTGAAACGCCAGGTCATGGGGCGCGAAGTAGTCTGTGCCGTCAGTAATGGCAGGCTCGATTTTGGCCCCTGGGAACAGATCTTTTATGGCGAGTTCGATGGGAAAAGACCAAAGCGGATTCTGATCAAAATCATTGGAGAATAGACACTATCACAGATAAGAGACGGTGCTTTGCATCGTCTCTTTTTCTTTTGCCTCCCTATTGGTTTCCTGCTCGTAGCATGCCTGTATCCTGCTTGAATCCTGCATGAACATCCATGAAACGATTATCCTAAAAAGGTTTGTGAGGATTTTACCGGATAGGAGACCAGAAAAAAAGGCTTGACCAGTAGAGCGCAGTCTATTACTTGCACACTATGCGGTTTTGACTGCATACAGCGTTGCTAAACACAGCAACACAACGATGGCAGTCGCTGGCGCATAAGCACTATGTGTATGAACTACAAAAGATTAAATAATGGGGGTTCGAGGCTGATGAAGCGCATACGTGTTATTGGATTTACTTTGGTACTCAAGGTTGTTTCCGGGTATAATCTTCTGGATTTCCCGGTCATTCATGGAGCTCAAGATGGCAAGAGATAAGTACACTCTGGTCCAAGAGCTTAGCCCTGATGAAGTTGATGATATCAGCCCAGCCTACAAGGCAAGCTTGATATCTCAGGGACTCAAGCCCTATCTTACGTCAAACGGCACCATCAAATGGGCAAGTGAAGCGACCATGCTTTACAAGTATAGACAGAGCAAAAAACTCTTGAGACTCTTTCCGGCGAGGAGTAAATCCCACCAGAAAAACCGTGTAAAGCGCGGGCATCGAAATCACATTTGGCTATTCATCAAAGATAATCTGTGGCTGATCTTTGCGGGGATTGCTCTTGTGGCTTTGCTGGTAGCGGCCTTTAGGTATAATTTGTTTTTGTATTAAGGAGATAAATTGAGGATTTTACTTACCAATGATGACGGCATCCAGGCAATGGGCCTGAGGACTATGGCTGATGAGTTGAGGGCAAAGGGACACGATATTTGGATCGTTGCGCCTGATCGGCAACGTAGCGCCAGTTCGCATTCCATATCGCTGCACCGGGATATCTGCGTCAAACAGATTGCAGAGCAGGAATACAGCGTGGATGGAACTCCTGTGGATTGCGTGGTTGTCGCCCTGCAAAAGATTATCGGCAAGCAAATCGAACTGGTGATCAGTGGAGTCAATGCCGGCCAAAACATGGGTGAAGACATCCTCTATTCGGGAACCGTCGCTGCGGCGACAGAAGCGGCTTTGCTGGGCTATAAAGCAATCGCTGCTTCAATATGCTCTTATCGCGATCAGATCTATCAGACCTCAGCGCATTGGATTGCCAAGTTCATCGATTTGGGTTTGCATCAACTGATCAAGAATCTCGAAGTCTATAATATCAATTTCCCAAATGTACCGCTTGCAGAGATCAAGGGTATGCGCCTGACGCAAACCGGACATCGCAGATATTACAACTTTATCAAGATCACCGAAGAGCACGCGGATGGATTCTGCTATCAGATCGGCGGAGACGAGCCGGTTTGGGAAACGGCCAAGGGTACTGATGCCGAAGCAATTGCCGATGGATATATATCCTTAACGCCGCTTGGTTTCGATCTCACTCGTGGTGAAGCTTTTCCGGCTATCTTGGAATGGCTCGAAGATAAACAGCTTCTGAAGTTGAACTGATGCGTTTCGAAGATCAACGGGCAAAGCTGGTCAAAGAGCTTACCGGATCCGGTATCACGGACGAGAAAGTCCTGAGGGCTTTTACGATTACTCCCAGGGAAGACTTTGTCCTGCCGGAGTATCAATCCTATGCCTATCTAAACCGTCCATTGCCGATTGCCATGGAACAGACAATCTCCCAGCCTTTGATGATTGCGATCATGATGCAGCTATTGGAGCTCAATTCGGATGACATCATCCTGGAAATAGGCACCGGAAGCGGTTATCAGACAGCACTTTTGGCTACGATTGTCAAGGAAGTATGCACGGTGGAGAGGATTGAACAGCTCTCGCTGGGCGCACAGAAAGCGGTCAAAAACAAAGGTTACAGGAATGTTCACTTTAGGATCGGCGACGGCGCGCAAGGCTGGGAAAAGGCTTATCCTCCGTATAAAGAATTTAGTAAGATAATAGTTAGCGCCGGTGCAGCATCGATCCCTCAAAGGCTGGAAGAACAGCTTGCAGAGGGAGGACTGATGGTGATCCCGGTTGGTGTGACGAAGCTTCAGGAGCTTTACAAGCTTAGCAAGCGTAATGGCGAGATCATCAGGGAACACAGCGGCGCATGCTCGTTTGTGCCTCTGATCACAGACCAGGATTAAGGAAGGAAGTATGTCCGTAATTCAATCCTTGTTTTCACAGCTCATCAAGCATACAGAAGCCAGATATGCTGTCCACAGGAGTTTTCCCCTGTTTAGCGGGCTCAGTAATCTGGAACTGCGCCTATTGGATAACATCTTGATAGAGCGAAGCTACAAGCCTAATGAGCTGCTCTTTGAAGAGACTTATCCTCTGGAAGCTGTATTCCTCATCCTCGAAGGTGAAGTCAAGCTGGAAGGCAAACTGCCCGGGCTGAGGGAGAAAGGTGAGATCATAGGACTGGTCGATATGTTCAAGGATCAATTCCGCAGCAGCTCTGCCAGAGCAACCAAGAATACCAGGGTCTGGGCTGTATCAAGGACCGATCTTTTGAGCCTGATAGACAAGAACCCCAGAATGGGGACAAAGATACTCTCCGCAACCTGCAGATACCTCGGAAGATATATCAACGAGGCAAGCACAACGGATTGAGCCGTATGAATTGGAAGAGGCTGGTCTTTTACTCCCTGCTGGCATTGTTGCTGGGTTTGGCAGTGTATTTCTACAGGTTTATCTTTAGCTATCTGGGTGCTGCCATACTTGTGTCTTATCTGATGGATCCGCTGGTGGAGTGGTTTGAAAGACGCCACATACCTCGTTGGACATCAATAATCATAGTTTATGTACTGATCTTGGCTACTCTGGCCTTTACGAGCGTCAGGCTGATTCCCGTGCTCAGTGTGCAGGCTGAGGGAATCCTGGCACAGTTCAATGGAGACCTTTCTCCAGAGACTCTGATGGATTTCTCAATCCTCAAAGAGATCACTCTTTTCCTTAACAGGCTGGATTCCAGCATCCCCAATCTTAATTCGGCAGAACTTTTTGCTGATGCCATAGGCAAGGGATTGCTTGTGGTCAAGGACCTGCCTAATCTGGTGATAAACAATATATCTGCTATTATCGGAACGATCTCCTTTATCGCTACAGTGCCAATCCTCAGCTTCTTCGTAATCAAAGATAAGTATCTGTTCCGCAGAGCAATGCTCCAAGCTGTGCCAAACAGGTATTTTGAGCTGGCTCTGGTCTTGATGCATAAGATAGATGAGACAGTTGGGCGTTTCTTCCGTGCTATTCTCTTTGAGATTGTGATGGTTTGGATCATGGCTTCGATAGCTTTTTCCATAGCCGGAGTACCTAATTCCATACTGATTGCGGCTATTGCAGGTTTTGCCAATGTCATCCCCTACTTCGGTCCTTTCAGTGGATGGGCAGTTGCTGCGCTGACGATACTCATTACCGGTAAACCTACAATTCTGATCATCTGGGCTGCCTTGGCGATGTATATCGTCCAGATAATAGACAACAACATAGTCTATCCCGTAGTAGTGGGAAAGACTATCAGCATGCACCCTCTGATAGTGCTTCTAACCGTTATTACTGCCGGCTGGATAGGCGGTATCCTATGGATGCTGATATCTGTCCCGTTGGTTTATATAGTCTATAGCCTCGTAAAGGTGCTGTACGACAATCTGAAAGCCTTCAAAATAATATAATTGAGGTATAAATGAGCATACTAGACAAATGCCACCAGTTCCAAGATGCCAAGCGAGCCATCGCTATGGGTTATTATCCTTATTTCAGAGAGATTAGTTCCGAGCAAGATACTGAAGTGATCTGCAATGGACAGAAGATGCTGATGATGGGATCAAACAGCTATCTCGGACTCACAACTCACCCCAGAGTCAAAGAAGCCTCTATCAAGGCTATTGAGAAGTATGGCAGTGGTTGTGCCGGCTCACGTTTCCTAAATGGTACACTCGATATCCATATCGAGCTTGAAGCAGCTCTGGCAAAGCTCTGCGGCAAAGAATCCGCCCTTGCTTACCCCACAGGATACCAATCCAATGTTGGCTGCATCTCTGCCATCGTCGGCAAGCACGAATACGTAATCACAGACAAATACGACCATGCTTCCATTATTGACGGTTGCAAGCTCTCCGAAGGCACTATGCTGCGCTACAATCACAACGATATGAAGGATCTGGAACGCGTCCTACAGAAGATAGAAGGCAAGAACTCTATGATAGTCGTCGATGGTATCTTCTCTATGGAAGGCGATATCGCCAAGCTTCCAGAGATCTGTGAACTTGCAGAGCGCTACGGCTCGACAGTTATGGTGGACGAAGCTCACTCTCTGGGTGTGCTGGGCAAGACCGGAGCCGGAGCAGCAGAGCACTTTGGTCTGGTGGACAAGACTGCCTTTATCATGGGTACTTTCAGCAAGTCTTTAGCCTCGGTGGGTGGATTTATCGCTGCTGATGAGGAACTGATCCACTATTTGAAGCACAAATCCCGTGCACTGATCTTCTCCGCATCGCTTCCTCCAGCCTCCACGGCAAGCGTCCTGGAAGCCCTGAAGATCATGGAAGAAGAGCCTGAACGCATCGCTAAGCTCTGGGAAAACACCCACTATATGCTGCAGGAATTCAAAGCTATGGGCTACAACACCGGCGACAGCAACACCCCAGTGATCCCCCTTCACGTAGGCAGTATGATGGTTGCCTTCCAAATGTGGAAGCGTCTGGGCGAAGAAGGCGTCTTTATCAACCCCGTGATTCCGCCTGCTGTGCCACCCTCACAGTGCCTGATCCGCACCTCTTTTATGGCGACTCACACTCGCGAACAACTGGATTTTGCACTGGATAAGTTCCGTATGATCGGTAAGGAACTCAAGCTTATTTAGAATTTGCATTGACAAGATAGTAAAGCTTTCTAAACTGCCGATTCACTGGATTATTATTAATTATAAATAAGCCATAGAGGGAGGAAACCATGGCAAGCAAAAGCAGTAGTGAATACTACAGCAGCTTAAAAGAGATGTCCCCGATTCGCGCTATCGCGGTCACTCTGATGAACGATCCTAAGGTGCGCAAACTCACTGTCGCTGAAGCCTACGAGATGGCAAGAAAACAGCCCGGCGTGATCGAAACCGATATGCCGGTTTACCCAAAGTTTGCCCAAATGCACAATCTGCCCGCTGATGCCAAGGTCTTGAACGATTGCCACGGCAATATCATCGGACGCACCGCAAAAGCACGCAGATTCTACAACAGACTCGATGCCGAAAAGAAGAACAAGATCGAAGGCGATTTCCGCGAAGCAGTTTGGCAGATGCAACACTATCCTCTGATCAAGGCTGAAGCCGTCCTCGGGATGGACAAAGACCTGATGATCAAAGCCACTTTTATCACTACCGAAACCGACGTCGTGAATCTGTACAACTGGCTGCTCAATTTCTCTCCGTATGAATCAATGCAAAAGGAATACGAAGCCAGCCCCGTACTGCCGATCCAGGATATTATCCTGATCGCTTTCAACGAGTGGACCTGCAACGACACTTTCTACAACAATGTTGGTGCTCCGCAGCTCGCTCTGGTTGATGAAAAGCACAATGTGATCGTCAATCTCGGAATGCGCTACTTCGGCGAAAGAAAGAAGGGTACTCTTACCCTTGCCTGGACCTCCGGCATTCGCATCGGTATGGCTGCTTGCCACGGTGGCATCAAAGAAATCGACTTTGGCACATGCAAAGACAGCTATTACCACAAGCTTGGCAAGCGCTCCATCGCCTTCTTCGGGCTTTCCGGTACAGGCAAATCTTCCCACACAAACAATCATGACAATGCCGCCACTCTGCCCGAAGGATTCTCCAAGGTTGTCTTGCACGACGACGCCTTCCAGATTGATCTGAATAACAAAGTCTGCCGCTGCTGGGAACCTACTCTCTTTGACAAGACCGATAGCCGCGATATCGACCATCCGGATTGGAAGTATTGCCTGGCTCTGATGAACCACGCCGTGCTGACCCTCGATGGCAAACGCTGGCCTGTCGGGCTCGATTTGCGCAATTCAAACGGTCGTGCCCTGCTCGATCGTGACTTGCTGGGCAGCCACGTCAACAAGTGCGCCTTCCCCAAAGCTCTGGTCTGGCTGATGAAAGACACCGTGCTTCCTCCCGTCATCAAACTCACAAACAAATACCTCGCAATCGCGATGGGTGCAGCTTTGATGACCATGCGCAACCGTGCGGAAAACGTAACGGAAGAAGATCTCAAGAAGCTCGTATTTGAGCCTTTTGCCAATCCTTTCCGCGTTTACGAACTCCACAAAGATGTTGATGCATTCCTCTCTGTTGCCGATAACGGTGCGGATTTCTACTGCTTCAACTCCCGCGGATATTGGAAGGAAGCCGATGACAAGCTCGAAGCGATCCCGCTCAAGACCTCTCTTACCATGCAGACAGCCATCCTGACAGATGCCCTGCAGTGGGAGCCTTGGGATATGCTTCCCGGCGCAATGATCCCCACCAAGGAATCAGTCGATAAACTGATCCCCGGTTATTACGACAAGTATCTGCCGCAAAACCGTGGAAATATGGACAACTACATCCATCTGTTAAAGGATCGTTTTGCCCAGCGTATCGAATTCCTCAAGGGTTCGGATATGCAGGAAAAACCGGAAGTCTTGGAAGAACTGCTCAAGACCCTTACAATCAAAGCCTAATTAACTGATAATTATACCACTTAAAGCCTCGCTACCAAAGCGGGGCTTTTTGCTTTCCCCTTCACAGGATGCATGCTGCCTGCTTCTATCCTGCTTGAATCCTGCATGAAGGGGCAGGAACCGACTATCCGACAATGCTTTGGCAGACTTCAATTGAAAGCGGAGGAATAATCGTTTTTAATCAAATCCGATTGAGTAAAGATCTGGAAGTGTTTGGATTGGGAAAGAGCCCCGTGAAATCAGATATCGATCAGGGGAGTTTCCTGATAGGGATCGGCGACCAAGAGACGTACGTCGCTGCGTATGCTCTCGAGATAGCCTTGCATGGTGCTTCTTGCCAGTTCCGGGCGGTTGTTTGTCTCGCTTAGGTGCGCCAGCACCAGGTTCTTCAGGCCGGGATGATGGATTCTGCTGATCAGCCCGACTGCCTGTTTGTTGGAGAGATGGCCCAGATTGCTTTTCACCCGCTGCTTCAGGTGCCACTCATAGGGACCATCGATCAGCATCTGTTCATCATGATTGCTTTCCAAGACGAGGCTGGTTGAGCCCTCCATCCGAGCCACAGAGAGCATGGTCGGATAGCCCAGGTCGGTCGCTACGCTCAGCTTGGCAGTGGTATTATGGAGCTGGTAAAAGTTAAAATTAGCGCTGTCGGCAGCATCGTGATTGCTGCGAAAAGGCTCTATCACTATATCGCCCAGTTCAAATGGCTCGCCGGTATTGAAAATCATCAGCCGGTCGTAAAGATTTCCCAGGCGATGGTTTACGTATTCATAGGTGATTTCGGTGATAAAGACCGGGATTTTGAGCTTTCGGGATAGAGCGCCGACTCCCGAACTGTGATCGGAATGGTCATGGCTCAGGATGACTCCGCGAATCTGCTCAAGGGGAATCCGCAGTCTTTCAAGCGCGGACACAATTCTCTTAACGGAGATACCCGCATCGAGGATTATTGCAGAATCAGCGGTTCGTACGACAAGACTGTTGCCCTTGCTCCCGCTGGCAAGTACGCTGGTTTGAAACATCAGTTTTCGGGGCGATAGATGCGGTAGTAACGGTTGTTCAGACGGTCGAATTCACTCCAGACCGATGCCTCGGGGGCAGCTTCGATCAATTGACTAACGCCTGTGCTTTGGGCATCGAGATTGTCGCAATGGTGCAGGACAACCGCTTCAATAGTCTGCGGCAGGCGAACCGAAGCGTTTTCATAGGTCCCGTGGTGGGAGAGGATCAGATGCCTCAAATTGAGCAGAATCTCATCGGGAAAGCCCGGTATGCGCGCAGCTTTCTCGCAGACAAGCTGGTCGGAGAGACTGAGGTGGCCGATCAAACGGCCGATATCCGTGAATTCTATCACGGTAGTATTTGCGTATTCAATGACCTTGGCAACATCGTGGAGCAGCGCACCACAGATCAAAAGATCCCGATCCACAGGATAACGCGAAGCAGCGAAATCGCACAAGGCTGCTACAGACAGGGTGTGTTCCAACAAGCCGTGGACGTAATTGTGATGCCAGGATTTGGCAGCCGGAGCTTTTTGATAACGAGCAAAGAAATCTTTATCCTCGAAGATGGAGCGCAAGAGCTTGTTTAGGAAGGGATTAGACACAGAATCGACGATTTTGAAGAATTCCCCTGCCATCTCGTCCGGATCGCGTTTGCTGGTGGAAAGAAACTCAGTCAGGTCGTATTCGGATTTGTCCGCAAAGCGTGTTTTGGTAACGCTAAGCTGGATTTGACCCTTGTAGCTTACGACATTGGCTTTGATCTTGATCACATCGCCCTGATCGAAGTTTTCGGCTTCCTTCTTGGCATTGTTCCAGATGTTTGCACTTACTGATCCGGAGCGATCGCTAAGGCGCATCCTGAGATAATGATCGTTCTTGCCTTCTCTAAGTTCCTTCTCAGTGACCAGATAAAAGCTGGTAATTTCCTGCCCTACATGTTGTTGCAAGTCGCTAACGCGTATGTTGTTTTCCATGGTGTCCTTCAATTAAAATACTATTATCTTCCGGCTTTGGACGGTGTTTGATCGTGAATCCTTGGCCGGATACATTCTGATGAAATAGATGCCGGAGCTTGGGAAGAGCTCGCTGGGCAAGGTGATATTGTCTTTGTTCCTGATCTGATCAGTGAATTCAGCTACAAGCTGTCCTCGCAGATTGAAAACTGCCAGGCGCGTGGCTTTATAGTCTTTATCCCAATTGATCTGGAGCGTGGCCGATCGGCTGGCAGGATTGGGATAGATGCGCAGGTTTGGGGCAGTAACCAGCTCATCCTGATTGCTCAGGAAGCTCTGGAAAGTCTGCTGGGCAGCAAAGAGGATTTCTTGGCTGGTGTTTGATTGAATCCAGTAGTAAAGTCGGTAATTCTGGGTGAGATCTTCCAGATCAAGATTGCTGAGTGATGTGTTGTAAAGCTTTTCGAGGTATTGGCCGGGGCTGTTCAGACTACTGATTGTATCTGCATAAGCAATCCAGCGGTTCAAGACATAGAGCTCGCGTCCGTTGAAATCGTGCTTCTTGAAAAAAGCTGCATAGAGCCGGCTGGATTGGATCAGGTTTGGTTCTGCATTGGTATTGAAGAGATGTGTATCCGTATTGGTGAGATTGATCCTGATCTCAAGATTTTCCCCCTGTGAAGGCAGGGTCAGGTTGCAGGTGTTTTGAGAGATAAAAGTCTTTTTATCGGCATCGATAAGCGCTTCAAGCTGAGTGGGATAAGAGGAGCTTAACCCTGTTAACCTGCCTTGTCCATTGTAAACACTGACAGGAGTGGAAAAGAGCGAATACCATTGATAGCGCTGGTAAGCACCAACGAGGGAAAGGCTGTCTTGCAGGATCGGGAAGTAATAGAGGCTACGTAGGTCATCAGTAATCTGAGGTGACTGATAATCAGCTATCTGGGTGATGTGGTATTCCCTTACAAAGTTTTCCAGTAAACGGATCGGGCTATTATGTGAAAAGATGTGGTAGTATTTGGTTACGGTATTGTTGAAGAGAGTATCGGCTGCGTCTATTTCACTGGAAAGGATGGCTGTAACCTTGATCTGAAGGGGATCACGCGGCATTGTGTAAACGTAGGAAGCGTATTGAGGATGATCCGGCGTGACAGAGAGGCTACCGTGAGCCGGGATGGGATTGGTGATCTGAATATTGGTGTTGACTGAATAATCCGACGAAGCCGGAGACGTGATCTGGAGGTTGATCTGAGAATTAAAGACAGTCTGCGAGCTATGATTGTAAATCGTAAACTGGGGTCTCAGCTCAGTTTCTGGCTGCATATCCCCCACCAGGGAGAAATCGACCAGTTCCAGATCCTCCGTGCTAAGCAGAAAGTTACCTCGAACTCCAAACAGGAACTCACAGCCAAAACCTGCGTCGGCCATGTTCTGGAAAAAGGGTACATCGTAGTTTTGATTGAGGTAATAGCTATGTGAGCCGTCGCCTGTAGATGCTGAAACGTAGGGACCATTGATGGTGGTATTGTATGTGAGCACCATCCAGATACGTTCAGTCTGGATGACCGTGTCAAAGTCAAACTCCATCAGGTTTTGATTGACTTGAGCCCTTGCTTGAGCGACTCTTTGTACCGGCTGGCCGTTGCCATCCGTAAACAGCTCAACTTTGGCGGAATCACCCAAGGAAGGGAACCAAATCAAGGCGCTCTCGATGGCAAATTGCGAGAGACTTTGCGTAGGATAGACCTCATCAAAATCAAACAAGACCGCCCACTGCATTGATCCATAGAAATGCAGATCATCACTACCTGAATGGTACTGGAAATCGTACTGGCGGTCCATCGAGATACTACTGCCGGTACCGGGGAGGCTGACAATTGCGGATAATGACGCGCAGATCAGCAAGATAGCTGTCATTATCAGGCTATGCTTCACGGTACTTCTCCATCATATCACGTCCCGTCTGTAGGTCGCAGTGCATTGCTTCAATCAATTCCTCTTTGGATCCAAAAGTCTTTTCGTCCCTGATTCTGGAAAGCAGACTCACGGCCATCTCGCAATCGTAGATATCTGCATCAAAGTCAATTAAGTATGTTTCTATCTCCAGAATCGCTTCAGTTTTCACGGTTGGACTGGTTCCCAGATTTGTCAATCCAAAATATCTCTTGTCTCCTATTTTGGCTTGGCTGAGGTAGATACCCTTTGCAGGGATGAGCTGTTGCGGTTCTTCGAGCATTAGATTCGCAGTCGGGAATCCGAGTGTACGTCCCAATCCCTTTCCCCGCACGACTCTCCCCCACATCGTGTAGGGCTTGCCCAAAAGCTGGTTTGCCAGCTCTATCGCTCCGGCACGAAGCTTGGTGCGGATCAGGCTGCTGCTGATCGGAGTGCCCTGGTGAAGCTCCGGCTCCACATAGATCAGGTCGTAGTTGTATTGCTTGCTGTGTTGTTGTAAAAACTCGTAAGTACCTTCACGATTGTAGCCAAAGTGGGAATCGAAGCCTACGATGATGAGTTTTGGAGAGTGCTTCGGAATCAGATAGTCCTTTAGGAAGCTCTCCGCACTGATATGAGCAAAATTGCTGTCAAAC
Source organism: uncultured Candidatus Cloacimonadota bacterium (assembly GCA_964433815.1). GTDB lineage: Bacteria > Cloacimonadota > Cloacimonadia > Cloacimonadales > Cloacimonadaceae > PHBP01. Next base: position 35,191 of record CAYSSP010000002.1, on the reverse strand, counting down.
ACCAATAGATCAGTCTCTTGTACACCGAGCTTATGGAGTTGATCCAGCTTGCGTTTTAGCGGGCTCAAGAGCATAGGCTGCTGTGGATGAAACAGTGTGTAAGCCGGATGATTGGTATATGTCAGAACACTGGGGACAAGCTCTCGTGCCTTTGCTTCAGAGCTTAGGATGGAGAGCAGCTTGCGGTGTCCCAGGTGGATGCCGTCGAAATTGCCGATGGTGATTGCTTTATTCATGAGATAGATTGATTTTGGGGTACAGACGCCCGTCTTTACGCTCTGCAACCGCGATCAGAGACTCGTCATTGAATATCATTACCGGGTACTCATCTTTGCCTTCTGAAGCAATAGAGCGTCCATGATAGATCTCCGGGAGTTCATCAGGAGAGATTTGGCAAGTGCTAAAGCCTCTCAGGATGTCTTTGGCAGCTTTGATTTCCATAGTCCAGTTCTCCTGATCGAGCTTATCGAGGCTGACTGCATGCTCGATGGAGATATCTCCGATACTAAGGCGACGCAGGCTGCTTGTAAGCCCAAGAGTGCCGCAATAAGCAGCAATCCACTGACTCAGGCTGCGGATATAGGTACCCTTGGAGACTCGGCAGGTATAGCTGATACCGGTTTTGCTCAAGCTGTCCACATTGAAATCATGGATAGTGACTTCTCTATCGGGAATATCTGTTGCTACGCCCTCTCTGGCATACTGATAAGCACGTTTCCCTTTAATCTTTACAGCAGAATAAGCAGGAATAGCCAGCGACTTGAGCTTCAAGGCGGTATTAGTAAGATCAGTTGGACTGGGAAGAGGATCGGGAAGCTCGGTAGTATCGGTAACTTGTCCGGTCGGATCACCTGTGTCCGTTTGACTACCAAAGACGGCAGTTACCTGATACACTTTGCTGTGTGCCTCAATAAACTGAGCCAGACGAGTGTATTTACTGAGGCAGATTATCAAGAGTCCGGTGGCAAATGGATCAAGAGTCCCGGTGTGGCCCATACGCCGTATCCCGGTAATCTTTCGGAGCCTGCGGATGACGTCAAAGGAACTGATTCCCTCTGGTTTATCGATCAGCAGGAAACCGTTTACCGAGCTCATTGGCTTATTGAATCCAGAGCTTTGGCAAATTCTTCCAACAGCTCTGCTTTGATCTTTGCCAGCTCTCCATTGTAGTGACATCCGGAGGCACTGCGATGCCCGCCACCGCCATACTTCACCGCTATCTGATTAACGTTTAGTCTTACAGATCTTAGGCTTAGCTTGTACAGATTGGGAGCTTCCTCCCTGAAATAGACTATGGCTTCCAAACCCCTGACCCCCTGCACCCAGCGAGTAATATTCATGATGTCTTCATTATCAAGCTCATTCTCCCGTAGCATCTCAAGAGTAGAATCCATAAACAGGATTCGCTTGTTCAAATGCAGCTCGATAGTGGACAATACCTGCCCTGTATAACGCATCTCAGAAGCTGTTTGATTCAGGAAATACTGCTTGTAGAGCAGGTGCGGATGGATGCCCAATTGCGTAATCTCTGATGCTATCCTGAATACTTCGGCATTAGTATTGGCATTGGCATAGTTATTGGTGTCATTCAGGATAGTCGTATAGAGGTTCTCCGCAATAAAGAGGCGATCCTGCTCTGTTAGCATAGAGATTTCATCTTTGAAGCATTGATGAATGATGGCACCCACAGAGACAAACGATGTCTCGATATAGCTAAAGTCTGCTTGGATGAGGTTATTCTCCGGCATATGGTGATCTATGAGGATCACTTTGGCTGCAGATGACAGGACTTGCCTTCGTTCACCCAGTCTGTCGTAGCTGTTACAATCGAGCACAATTGCCAAATCAAAACTGAGATCATCCTTATAGAACTCGATCCGTGCATCCTGCATCAGGTGTTCATAACGCGTCAGGCTACCCTGATCTGCTACTATGACAGACTCATGCCCCATGGTTCTGAATAGTCTTTGCAGCGCCAGAGACGCACAAAAACCATCTCCATCCGGATTGATATGGCTCATAATACAGATGGAACCGGCTTTTGTAAGAGAGAGAAATATCTCCTCCCTCAGGCTCTTTAACGATGGCATATGCTATTTGATCCCGGAGATATCAGTCTGCTGAATGCCCTGTGTGGCTTCAATCCTCGTCTTCGTCCTCGTCCTCAAAGTCAAAGTCTTCATAGTCGTCTTCGTCTTCGTCGAGATCAAAATAATAGTCGTCATCATCCAGATGCTCGTCTATATCGATATCCGGATCATAATCGTCATCGTTCCACTCGTCTTTAAGAGTAGCCAAGAGGTTATCAACCTTGGCAGCTTTCTCTTCTGTCTCATCGTAGAAGAAGGACAATTCGGGGATGGTACGCATAATATGTGCTCCTGCAATTTGTTTTTTTAGGAAACCGGAGGTCTTTTGCAAGCGCTCCAGTATGGCTTCATGCCGGGATGGATTGTTGTAATGGGAAAAGTATAGCTTGGCATAGCGCAGGTCTTTGGAGAGTATTACTTCCGTAATTGAGACCCAGCTAAGCTTGGGATCGTTTATCTGCTGACTGAGTGCAATATTGAAGATCTTCTTCAATTCTTCCTGCAGTCTTGGTATACGATATGATTTCATCAGAGCTTCTTTGCCACCTGCTGAATAACGAAGCACTCCAGCACATCGCCTTCTTTGATATCGGTAAACTTGGCAAGAGACAAGCCACAATCTGTGCCTGCCTTGACTTCTTTGACATCGTCGGAATAGTGCTTCAGAGATGTCAAATCATCTTCCGCCATCAACACATCGTTTCTATAGATACGAACCTTACAGCTTCTCTGGATGACACCACGGTCAACCTGACAACCTGCAATGGTACCGACTTTCTTGATCTTGAAGACCTGCTTGATAGTCGCACTGCCAATCACCCGCTCCTCAAATTCCGGAGCAAGCATTCCTTCCAGCGCATCGTGAATATCATCAATAGCATCGTAGATCACTTGATAGATCTTAATCTCAACGCCTTCATCCTCTGCCAGCTTACGTGCTTGTTGAGAAGCTCGAACGTGGAAACCGATTATGATGGCATCGGATGCCGAAGCCAGACTTACATCCGCTTCATTGATACCGCCGACACTCTTGTGGATGATATTTACTGCCACTTCTTCATTGGAAAGCTTGGAGAATGAATCCGCGATAGCCTCGGCAGAACCATCGGTATCTGCTTTGAGGATAATCTTGAGCTCGTTAATCTTGTCTTCTTTGATCCTGGCAAAGATGTTCTGCAAGGAAGATTTATTTTGATACTTCTCACGCTCCAGCCTGATCTGTTGCCTTTCGCTGGAGATAGAGCGAGCCACCTTCTCATTTTCGACCTGATTGAGGACGTCACCTGCCTTGGGTGTATCGGAAAGACCGAATATCCTCGCAACATCGGAAGGATAAAGAGTCTTGATCTCGACTCCACGCTCATTTTCCATCTTACGAATTCTGCCGCTGACAGCTCCGCAGACCACGATATCGCCTCTGTGTAGAGTACCTTCCTGCATCAGAATGGTCGCAACCGCTCCCATACGCGTATCTTTCTCTGCTTCGATCACTATGGCTTCAGCAGGGACTTCCTTCTTGGCCGTAAGCTCCAACATCTCCGCATTGAGCAGAATAAGTTCGATCAGATTGAGGATTCCCTCTCCCGTCACGACCGATGTCTTACACCAAGGCACATCTCCGCCATATTGCTCAAGATAGACACCCATTTCCAAAAGCTGGGCAATGACTCTATCGATATTGGATTCAGGCAGATCGATCTTGTTGATCGCAACGATGATTGTTACGCCCGCCGCTTTGGCATGATCGATAGCTTCACGCGTCTGAGGTTTCACGCCTTCAGTGGCCGCAACCACGATCACAGCGATATCAGTGACGTTGGCTCCACGAGCTCTCATCGCGGTAAAAGCTTCGTGCCCGGGAGTATCAAGGAAGGTGATCTTGTGTCCGTTGACTTCGATCTGATAAGCTCCGATATGCTGTGTAATGCCGCCCGATTCACCGGCAACGATATTGGTGCTGCGGATGTAATCCAGGATGGAGGTCTTACCATGATCAACGTGACCCATAATAGTTACGACCGGAGGTCTGGTCTCGCTTTCGACTGTATCATACTGCTCTCTCTCGCGATCGATAATATCAACGCCGTATTCATCTTCAAAGCGGAATTCCACCTTGAATTCGTCGCAGATCATTTCCAAAGAATCCTTGTCCAGACGCTGGTTGATGGTTACCAACTGCCCCATAGCAAAGAACTTTGAGATAATCTCGGAGGGAGATACGTTCATAATCTTGGCCAGTTCGCTGACCGATGTGTATTCACGAATCACGATCTCGTTTGAAGAACCGTCGTTTACAACCTGTGCTTCACGATGATACTTCTTGCGTTTACCGCTCTTCTGAAGTGTCTTTTTAATGTTTCTGGTGATCTCTGCTTCGTCCACTTCCGCGGGAGCAGCAGCCTTGGTTTTGGTCTTTTTGGTGCTGGTGATCAGAGCTTTCTTGTGCTTGCTCTTGTCACCGAGGTCATCAACCGTCACCTTGGCTTTGCCAAATTTCTTTTCTTCAGTATCCGGCTTGGGAGGCACCGGGGCTTCCACAGGTGCCGGTTTGGGCGCAGGCTCAAACGGCTTTTTCCTGGTATCAGGCTTTCTATGATCCCTATGAGGGGCGGAGGGAGCTGTGCTTTGCTCGTACCTGGGTTTTTCAACCGCCGGTTTAGCGGGCACAGGCTCCGGTGCAATCGGTTCCTCTACGGGTTTTTCAATAACTGCCGAGACCTGTTCGATTACCGGTTCGGGCTCGGGCTCCGGCTCTGGCACTGTGGGCAAAGGAGTGGGTGGGGCAACTGCTTCAACGACAGCTTCAGCTTTGGGTTTGACTGATTTCTTCATCTCGTTGAGACGTCTTCTTTCTTGTTCAGCCTTCTTTTCCGCATTGATCTGCTCGTTGAATTTGTTACGGATTTTGTCTGCAATATCGCCCTCGATTATGCTCATATGACTCTTTGTAACCACCCCTAAGTCGCTGAGGTGTTTCTTCAGAGCCATAGTACTTATCTTGAGCTCTTTTGCTAATTCATGAACACGTATTGTCAAGGTTCCTCCCACTAATCTTTCGCCGACCAGTACTGCAGCATCTTTGCTGCAAAATTCCGGTCCAATACTCCCAAAACAGCGGTATCCGGGATGCCCAAAGCTCGTCCGAATTCGCTTTGTTTGCCAAATCGGATGCCGGGCACCGGCTTGTCCTGCCCTCCAAGCACCATATCCATACTACGGATGGTCCTGGGAGCAGTATCACCTGCTGTTATCACGAGATACACCAGCTTATGATTGATCGCTCTGATCGTTGCATCGTGCCCCAGCACCAGTTTCCCGGCCTTTCTGGCAAACTGCATCAGATTCAATATTCTTTCTTCGCTGTTCATCCCGTATTATCCTTATAGTGCAAAAGCCGCGCCAAAAGTCTTTTTAGCATAGCGCTTTTTCCACTTTTCCAAACCCCTCAGACACTCGGTCGAAGGGCAGACATAATTCTTTCTAACCTGCAGGCTGCGATCCAGATCAAAGATCAGGCCTTCCCGCAGTGCGATAAAGCTTACAAGCTCGTTTACCACGCGCTTTTGCCTGCAGACCACACAGGTCCGCCCGGGGCTATGATTGGCGTGGCTATTACGATTTGGCATCAGAAATACCTGGATGCTTCCTTCAGTCTCTCGGCTGTCTTTTGACCGATTCCTTCCAGATTAGTCAGCTCTTCTAGAGATGCCGCAAAGATATCCTGCACCGAGGTATAGCCTGCATTGCGCAGTATCTCGGCGATCTTGGGATTGACTCCGTCCAGCTCTGTGATATGGCTGACTGTGCGGCGTTCCTTGGCTTTCTTTTCGTCAAATTCAGCCTGGGTATAGATATCGATCTTCATACCGGTAAGCTTGGCAGCAAGCTTGACGTTCTTGCCTTGCTTGCCAATTGCCGTCACCTTGTCGGCTTCCTCGACGATCACGCTGGCTGCGCGATTACGCTCGATGATGACGTTGCGGATATTTTCCACGCCCAAAGCATGCTGGATCATCTTTTCCTGATCTTCACTATGGACTACGATATCGATCTGCTCACCGTGCAATTCCTTGCGCAGAGAATCGATCCTGGTGCCTTTAATGCCGATGCAGGCGCTGATGGGATCCACGGCGGGATCGTTTGCCTGAAGCTCGACCTTGGTGCGGATACCGGGCTCACGCACGATCTTGAGGATGCTGATCTTACCATTGAAGATCTCCGGGATCTCGGCTTCGAAAAGCTTCTTTACAAATTCGGGATTGGTGCGGGAGAGAATCACGATGGTTCCCGTCTCGCGGCTGCGGATGCTGATGGCATAGGCTTTGATATTGTCGCCGACTTTGTAAAATTCGTTTTCGATCTGCTCGTCCAGGGGCAATAAAGCATCCGAAAAACCGATGTCTATGCGGTAACCGCCATTGTCATCGATAGCCTTCACCTTACCGGTGACGATAGTATTTTTCTGTTTGCTAAAGTCGTTTTGGATCTTTTCCTCTTCCAACTTGCGGATCCGATCGGCTATATTCTTCTGCGCGACCTTCACCAGCTTGGGCTCAAACTCATTGAGGAACATCACTTTTTCTATATAATCGTCAAGTTGTGCCTTGGGATTGTACTCGCTCCTGGCCTCAGCCAAAGAGATTTCACCGAAATTCTCTTCAATCTCTACAACCTTGCACAGGAATCTGGTCTTGATCGATCCGGTAGCTTCATCCACAAAGACTTGCAGCTCGTTTTCCGGCTGCAGCTTTTTGCTGAGTGTGCTGTTGATCGATTCCAGGATGATCTCCTGAATCAAGTCCTTGTCAAGCTGTTTGATGGCAGCGAGTTTAATGACTGCATCGAGTATATTCGTACTCATTTCTTTTCACCTCTTTCCTGTGGGCTGTTCAGAAACACAGTTTTTGCCCTGGTTATAGATTTGAAGGGAATCTCCAGCTTCTCACCCCGGTCGTCCACCAAGATGTAATCCTGATTGACTTCCACGAGGGTTCCCATGGTCGATTTCTTGGTCTCGGAAGACCACTGAACCAGTATCTTCTCGTTGATCGCACTTACATAATGGCTTTTCAGCTTGAGCGGACGCTCGATCCCCGGAGAAGAGACTTCGAGGAAATAGCGGTCCGGGATAATATCCAGCTCGTCCAAGATCTCGCTTAAGGTTCTGCTGAACTTTGCGCATTCATCAAGGGTGACTCCACCGATCTTGGTAAGATAGATCGTGAATATCCGGCCTTTGTTGCTTAGCTTCTCGTCGATATCATACAGTGCGAGATGCAGTTCCGCGCAGACCTTCTTGGCAAGCTCTTCAATTTGTACTCGGTAAAACTCCATTTCCGGACCTCATTTTCTTACAAAATCTTTATCAAAAAAAATAGCTAACTCTGTAGCTATTCAATACCGCCGAAGCGATTACAAAACAATCTAAGTGCTGGCTTGATAACCAGTTTCTCTACTCTCGCAAGAATCCCAGCCCCCAGATATATGTCAAGCTATTTCTACTGATTAAGTCCAACAACCGATCTCAATTTTACCACATTATGATAGATTTGAAACCCTCACAAATCTTCAAATCTTCATCGCCCGGACAAATGCAGGCTGTGACCTTTTTTACGGAGTACACATCTGGCATCAGAAATGGTCATCTCAAGGTTTTGTATAGATCTATAATACCCTGTATAGATCGGTTATAATCTGGACCTGTTGTTCTCCCTGGTAACAATCAAGGCTTTTGCTCAATAGTAAACACTCTGATACTACGAGTGTTACTAACAGAAAAATAAGGGTTGACAAATAAACATCCATATCAAGAATATAAATCGTAATTCTGGGAGGTTTGTATGAGCAAGAAGCTTTTTGTTGTCTGCCTGTTTTGCACAGTTGTAGCTGCGGTCTTTGCACAACTAAGCTGGACCGAGCCACTTACGATTGAGGAGTATGAAAACTATGGGTTTGATGGCAAGGTGATCTATACCGCCGATAGCCGGCGCATCCTGCTGTACTCCAAGTATGAAAACGAAACTAACCACTGCTATATGCAAGCATACAATCATGACAATCAAGCTTTGTGGACGTCACCTGTAGCACTTGAAAAAGAATTGGTGAAGTACCATATCTTTCTGACCGATCAGAACGAGATTGCTTGCTTCAGCAGCAGTCCTGGCATTATCTATTATACTCTAAATATGACCAAGTATGATCTCAATGGTGTGCAGATCGGTACACCTAATATCCTGGTTATGTATGGATACGTATCAGATCTCAAGTTGTTTTCTGACCGACAGGGTGGGATTTATGTGTTTGGCAAGCATGGCAATAGAACCGGATTCCAGCATATTTTTGCGGATGGGAGCATAGAGCATCCCTATTCCGGAGTGAATATCCCCGGGATAGATTGGGAAGCAGGTATTTACGATATTAGTATCAGAAACGATGGCAAGATTATGATCAGCTATGCCTATACAACGAACACAGGATTATTGGTAATGGATAGCGGTACAAACGTCCAATTCTCCATCACTTTCCCAGTTAGTTCTGGAGATTTATACTACGGCTGGTGCCCGCTAAGGAGCGATGATGGATTTTATTTGGTCGTCAATTCCGGTGGTGTTTACAAGCTTTATTCCTACAACAGCAGCGGGCAAAGCTTGTGGAACCAGCCTGTATTACTGCCCGATCAGATGGTATGTGATAAGTTGAAATGCGATAGCCAGGATCGCCTGATTATGACTTCAAAAAGAAGTTATCAGTATTATGTCCAGCTTTATGATACCAATGGAAATGTTCTATACGGCGGGGATGGAGCGCATCTGTTTGACTTAAATAGCGATAGCTTCGTTGCTCGGATTATGATGGATGGGTTAGAAGGCTTTTACCTTTTAATCCAGTATAGTTCAAGCTCCCATCAAAGCAACCTGCGATTCGTGCACATAGCTGATGGAAGCTCATCCTGGGTGCTACCAGTGAGCAATCTGACTGGTTATCAGGGACGTACCACACATCACGCATGGATTGATGGAGGTATGTTTAATATCTATAGTTTAAACAGAATAGGCGAGAACTCAGGAATCTTTTTCAATCGCATTAACTCATATGGAAATCAGGAATATGATTCTCCTGGACAGGAGCTTATGTCAGGTTCTTGTGGTGTGATTGCTTATCCGGTCATCGGAGCCTTGGGAACAAACCGGGCAATCGCGATCTGGGCTGTAATGACTCAGGATACTCCCGTGAGAAGGATCTTGAAGTACAATCTGATTGAACCAGGCACAGGATGGGTCTATGAGGAGGATCAATACTTAGTTTCTGTTCCTCAGGATATTAGCGATCTCAAATGCTTTGCCACTGACGAGGGCAACGCCCTTATTGTCTGGAGAGTAGGTGGATGTGGCTTCTACGCTCAAGAGGTCAATCATTACGGTTCGCAGCGGTGGCCCACGGCTAAGCTCCTGCTAAACACAACATACAGCAATAAGCTTAATGCTTCCTATCTTGATGGCTCACTCTATATGGCTTATACTGCAAGTGGACAGACAATCAGGATGCAACGTTTCATCGATGGAGAGCCCGTTTGGGAAACCCAAGGGGTGATCGTGGCTTCCAATTCTCTTGATTATCCTGACCTCACCCCCACTCTCGAAAGTCTGAAAGGTAGAGCAGTGGTTTGGAGCGTTACTGACAATGATACTTATCCCTTGATGGCTTACTGCAACATTGTGGATGACAACGGACAAAGTCTGCCCGGCTTCAGCTCAAGCGGATTGTCTGTTAATAACGTTCAAGATCCGTATCTCGGCTACAGGGTCAAAGGAGTTCACCTGGGAGGAGACAGGCTTTGGCTGGAGCTTTCAATGGCAAGAAGTGTATGGATAACGGATGGTCATAGCGGTGGATACTGGAGTGTGGCTTTTGATCCGGTGATCCAAGCAGTCTCGGATGATGGTCAAATCCTCTTTCCCAATGGTGGATTAAGTACTATGTACTCATGCGGAAGTTTAGCGGATGAGACAGCGTATTACAAGTGCTGGCTGCAGCCTGGCGACAAGCTCAGCATTGCCAAGTACGATCTATCGGGTAATATGCAATGGGTGCAAAGCCCATTTAATGAATTGACCTGGATACTTACTTGCGGTATCAGCTTGCAAAAGATATCACAGAATGAGTTTCTGGCATACGGAGCATCTCTTAGCGGGTCAATAGCCAAATACACCTACTTCTCATTTACCTCTGATGGTCAGATCACAGCCCCTCCCGATATGATAATCGGTCAAAGTGGTTCCGAAATTCAAGTAGGATTAACCAATACCAGAATGGGTACTTATTTTTTGATGTACAATACAAGTGGAATCTATGCCGGAGTTCAATACAGGGCTTCCGGAGCTGAGCTGGGAACTAATGACGAAGACAGCCCCGCATATAGCTTGTTCTCCGCTTACCCCAATCCCTTTGTCGATGAATTGAAGCTTGAACTAAACTTAGATAGTCCTAGGCTTGCCCGCTTGGAGATATTTAACATTCGCGGACAGAGGGTCTTAGATACAGAATACCCGGATCTAATTGCTGGGAAAAACCAGATTATCTGGGATGGCAAAGATTCACAAGAGCGTGAGTGTGCTAATGGAATCTATTTTATCAGGATGAGCGACGGGAAAAACACTGATATCATCAAGATTCTGAGGCTGAGATAAGGGTTAGAAATCCTCATTCCAGTATCCTCACCAACCTCACTTTCCCCTTGATAGGATGCATGTACCCTGCTTCTATCCTGCTTGAATCCTGCATGAACAAGCAGCAAGTGGCTAACCTTTCAACGTATTAGAGCTGTCAAACGAAAAGGAGCCCGGAAAAGAACAACCGGTCGTGGCTTTGGGATCACAACCGGTTGTTGATAGTCTTATCTGATATACATTTAGCTGTGGTTTACATTACTTCAACAGCAGCATCTTTTTGAGACTGCTTCTGCCTCCGATGACCAGTTTGAGATAGTAGATACCGCTGGGTTGAGGCTGACCGCTGTCATCCCGACCATCCCAAACAAAGCTTTTGTCTCCTGTAGGAAGGAAGCCGTTATGCAGATTTCGCACCAACTGCCCCCTGGAATTGTATATACATACCGCTGTTTCGGCCGGCTTATCAACAGAGAAGCTGATAGTGGTCTCAGGATTGAAGGGATTGGGGTAATTCCTTAAGTTAACTGCTTGTGCAGTTGGCGTTTCAGGGTCGTCATTGGCAACCGGAGCCGGAATGTAAAAGACGGTGATCTTTGGGCTGTAGTTAAAGAGCTGGGAATCAGATGCCATGGGCGGGGCGAACCCATCCAGATCGGTAACATCGGAATAGTAGCGTCGAGCCATCCCGGCAGGGCAGAATTGCGCCATAAAAGGTACTGCCATCATTTGATAGCTCAAGGTCCAGACACGCTCCACCATAATAGCCAGATTCCTGCCTGAGTGCAGAGTTATTGGCTCGGTAAAGTCTATGCGGATCTGGTTTTGCCCAGGATCGAAAACTGCTGCGCCATCATAAGCGAGGATCATATCAGTTCCGGGAATCCAGCCCTCGGAAAGATCTTCACGGGTAGTACTCTGCACAAAGAGCTTGATGTTCTGGTTACCGAAAGTTGCGTTGACAGGGAAATCATTGTAAAATGCCAAAGCGGTAATCTCACCGGAAATTCCACCCAGATCTTCATTGCTATAGATGCACTCATAAAGCGAGTTTCTCCAGTAAAAATCGAGCGGAACCCTGGCACGTTCTTCGCCACTGCCCACGTCCTGAGCGTAAACATCATTGACAACAAAGTTTACAGCTTCTCCCACCGGGATCAGCGGTTGCCAGCCTTGGACACGTAAATAGGGCTGAATAGTGTGTTCTCCGGGACTGAGCTGTCCATCGTATCTCAACGCAAAATACCGGGTTGCATTGGCTTCCAGAATCAGATCAGTGGGATCTTGAACTACAGAATGCTGTATGATATTACCATCAATCGAGTAATGCAGGAAAGGCGAGTAGATGAAATTGAAATGCCAGTTTGAGCTTCCTGTATTGGTGACCGCCATACGCATATTGATGCCATTCGGATCCGCAGAATCAACCAATAGGTTCCAGTTTATGGGCTGAGGGGCATCAAAGCCAATCGGCATCTCCACCGGCAACCCGACAGCCTGGATGCCATATTCACCATCCCAATCCACATAAGCCTGCAGAGTATGAATGCCAATAGACAGATCATCACTATAATCATCCATCCAACTGATCGGCCTGGTAATAGTGGCTCCGGGAGCAATGCTTACGGGGACGATGATAGTCCATTGACCCCAGGAATGTACAATCCCATCTACGCCGATCGCACACCACGGATCACCGCCAAATGTGTATTCGAAGGTCTGATTGCTATGATTAGTGACTGAAAGGATGCCGTTGATTTGCCATGTGGTGGCTTGATTGATAATGAGCGTAAACTCCAATTGGGCACATAGGCTGGTTGCCGCAGTCAGAAGTAGGATAAAGACCAAAAGTCTGAACATCTTTTTCATAGTTCCACCTCTCTACATTCTCTTCTGCTACAAGTATGCAATTTTTGTTCCTCTTGACAAATAAAAAGAAGCATGGCATACTTCGAGGATGTGGACTTAAGTGTTAGATGCGGATGCTTTTGATGGTGCCTTGATTGAGCTTGAGGGCGGGCTCTCCGTGGATCATCATAATAATACCAAGCTCCTTGCCGCAGGCGGGGCAGGATGGCTTGGCAAAGGTTTGCAGCCCCGCAAGACCTACCTTGTCATCCGTGATGCGAGGGATCAGGAGCTTGATCAGGCGTCCTTTGCCGGCTTTGAAGTATCGGAAGAGGAGGATGCCGCAGCGGCATTCAATGACAATCAACTTACCGGTTCGCATCTTGAATAATTGGGGATTCTTTTTGGTTCATATCAGCCATAGAAAAGGAAACCGCGAGCCAGGGCCCGCGGTTTCTTTATTCCTATTAAGGGATTGTTGTTTAGACAAGGCCTTGGTCGCACATGGCGTTGGCAACCTTGAGGAAGCCGGCGATGTTTGCTCCCTTGACGTAGTTTGTGAAGCCTTCTTTGTCAGTGCCGTTGGTGCGGCAGGCTTCGTGAATGTTTCTCATGATGCTGTGGAGCTTCTCATCGACTTCAGCTCTGCTCCAGTTAAGGCGCATGGAGTTCTGAGTCATTTCGAGTCCGCTGGTTGCTACGCCGCCTGCATTGGCTGCTTTGCCGGGGGCAAAGAGTACTTTGGCAGTGAGGAAGATCTCGACAGCTTCAGGAACGCAAGGCATATTTGCACCTTCGCAGACGCAGATGCAGCCGTTCTTGACAAGCATTTCGGCATCTTCTTTAAGTAGCTCGTTCTGAGTAGCGCAAGGCATAGCGACATCGACTGCAACTTCCCAGGGACGCTTTCCGGCAAAGAATTTGGAGCCGGGGAAACGATCTGCATAGTCGCTGACGCGGTCGTTGTTGGATGCGCGGAGTTCGAGCATATAATCTATCTTTTCGGCGTCAAGACCGGCTTCATCATAGATGTAGCCATCAGGACCGGAGAGGGTAACTACCTTGCCACCCAGTTCGACGATCTTTTGTGCGGCACCCCAGGCAACGTTTCCGAAGCCGGAAAGAGCGACACGCTTGCCTTCGAAGCTGGTGCCTTTGGTCTTGAGCATTTCTTCGGCAAAGTACACAGCACCAAAGCCGGTGGCTTCGGGACGAATCAGGCTGCCGCCCCAGTTGAGGCCTTTACCTGTAAGCACGCCGGTAAATTCGTTGGCAAGCTTCTTGTACATACCGAACATATAACCGATCTCACGGCCACCTACGCCTATGTCACCGGCGGGTACGTCGGTATTGGCGCCAATGTGGCGATAGAGCTCGGCCATAAAGGATTGGCAGAATCTCATGATTTCAGCATCGCTGCGGCCTTTGGCATCGAAATCGCTACCACCCTTGCCACCGCCCATGGGGAGTGTGGTAAGGCTGTTCTTGAAGATCTGTTCAAAGCCCAAGAACTTCAGGATGGAGAGGTTTACGCTGGGATGGAAGCGGATACCGCCCTTGTAGGGGCCGATAGCGCTGTTGAACTGCACACGATAACCGCGGTTTACATGCACTTCACCTTTGTCATCCATCCAGGGAACGCGGAAGATAATTACGCGCTCAGGCTCGACGATACGTTCGAGAACGTTTGCTTTCACGAAGCGAGGGTTGCTTTCATAAGCTTCCCAGATAGTTTCGACAACTTCTTGTACTGCTTGTAAGAACTCGGGCTCACCCGGATTCTTCGCTTTGACCTTTGCCATGAAATCATGAAAAGTCATTTCGATCCTCCATGTGTGTATTTTTTAATATAGAGCCTGTTTAAAGAATGTCACTAACTTGTCAAGTGTTTCCATCCAGCAATTTGCCAACTCTGGGCGCTCTCAGCCTGTGAGCAACCGGAAAGCCTGATCCAATCAGAGGTCTGAGATAATACTTGAACTCATCTGTGACACCATTGCCTTCGGAATTTATGTATTCTGTAGGCATATGGCGGGTCTTGCGGGCAATATCCTCCAACTTCTCGAGCTGGTAATTAACCGAGTAAAAGCCGGAGCGCTGGATTGAGATTGAACCGTCCAGATTGTACCAGATGGCATAATGAGCAGCTCTTTCGCCGACTTCGCGTGCTTCGCGCTGATCCACGTCAGATACGCAGCCTATGAAAGAACGCTGCAGGTAACCGAAGGTGTCGCTGCGCACACGCTTGATATTGAGCTTGTCCTTGATCAGATCAGAGAGCAGATCACCCAGCATGCCTGTGCCGGAAAGCTGAACGTTGCCATGGGCATCAGTCTCAACGTTACTCGCAAGCTTGGTCATCATAGGCACACCGTGCTCATCCACAATGCCCTCTGATACTGCTATAACACAGCGTCCAACCCGGTTGTAAACCTCGTGAACATCCTTGAGAAACTTATCTCTGTGGAAAGGTCTTTCCGGAAGATAGATCAGGTGAGGGCCGTCGTCGGGGTACTTCTGTGCCAGCGATGCCGCTGCAGTCAGGAAACCTGCATGCCGGCCCATCACTACACCGATATAGACACCGGGAAGGGCTCGGTTATCCAGATTGACTCCTGTGAAAGCAGACGCTACAAACCGAGCAGCAGATCCATATCCTGGAGTATGGTCATTGCGAACCAGATCGTTGTCTATAGTCTTGGGGATGTGAATTGCTCTGAATTCGTAATCAGCCATCTGGGCTTGCTCGTTTACTATACGAACCGTATCGGCAGAGTCGTTTCCGCCTATGTAAAAGAAGTAGCGTACATCGTGAGCTTTGAGTACCTTAAAGATCTCCCTGCAATAAGCCTCATCCGGTTTGTCTCTGGTAGAAAGCAGAGCCGAAGAAGGAGTATCAGCTACTTGCTCCAGATTGTGAGTAGTTTCCTGTGTGAGATCTACAAAGTCCTCATTGATAATGCCCTGAACTCCGTGAAGAGCTCCATAGACACGTGTAACCTGAGAGAACTTGCGGGATTCCAGAGCCACTCCCACCAAGGATTGATTGATGACTGCTGTGGGTCCTCCACCTTGAGCTACGACTACTTTTCCTTCGAGTTTCATCTCTTCTCCTTACTGATATAAAACTATGTTCCCTTGTTTATCTGAGGGCTGGATTTCTGTCCAGAAGAAAATGCTTGCACAAAATCCCCAGCCTAAAAAAATGAGAGAGGAGTTAATATGAGTTACGTTGTCTTAGCCAGAAAGTACCGTCCTCAGACCTTTAGCGAGGTCTATGCCCAGGAGCATATCACAGACATCCTGCAGAATGCTATCAAGAGCAACCGCATCCACCACGCCTACCTCTTCAATGGTCCCCGCGGTGTAGGCAAGACGTCTCTTGCTCGTATCTTTGCTAAAAGTCTGAACTGCGTGGAAGGTCCCACTACTACTCCCTGCAACAAGTGTTCAAACTGCCTGGAGATCACTGCCAGCACTTCTACTGATGTGATAGAGATTGACGGTGCTTCAAACAACGGTGTGGACGACATCCGCGATCTACAAGAAGAGCTGATGTATGCACCCGCTCACTCCAAGTACAAGATATATATAATAGATGAAGTTCATATGCTCTCCAAGAGCGCTTTCAACGCACTGCTCAAGACCCTCGAGGAACCTCCGGAGAACGTTGTCTTTATCTTTGCTACTACAGAGCCTCACAAGGTACTGCCCACTATCATCTCCAGATGCCAGCGCTACGACTTTAAGCGCATCCCTGTGGATTCCATAGTAAAACGTGTCAAAGCTCTTGCCGAAGAAGAACAGGTAGAGATCGACAGCGAATCCATCTACCTGATAGCCCGCAAAGCCGACGGAGGACTCCGTGACGCTCTATCACTGATGGACCAGGTGCTCTCCTACTGCGTAAACCAGGTAAACATAGACCAAGTCCGCAATATCTTTGGCATCCTGCCATCCCAGGTCTTTTACAAAATACTGCGCAATATCCGAACAGGTGAGACAAAAGCCATCATCGACGAGCTGCATCTGATCTTTGAACAAGGCACAGAGCTACAAGAGATGCTAAACAACCTCCTGGAATTCCTCAGGATAAGCATCCTGCGTAAGAACGGCATAGCCCCCGGGGAGATCAATCCCGAAGAATACGGCATTTACGATGAAATAGCCAATAGCTTTAGCCTGAATGAATTGCTCTACATCATAAGCAGCCTGATCCAGACGCGGGCCGATATTCGCACCAGTTCAAACCCACAGCTTATCCTGGAAGTCGTAATGGTAAAGCTAAGCCAGATGGACGAGATGCAGGATCTCTCCCAAATCCTCGCCAATCTGGACAAACTCCGCGGACAGAGCCCTCTACCCTCTTCCCCGCAAGCCAGGCCTGAGCCCCGGACTGCAGCACAGCAAAGTAATCCCATCCATCATACTGCTCCTGCCCCTTCAGCACCCAGCCCGCAACACGAGGCAGTACTTGAAAAGCTTGATCTGACTCTGGAGAGTCTGACAGATAACTGGCAACGCCTGATCGCCCGAGTACGCAAATCCAGCAGCACCACTGCTGTCAGCCTGAGCAAAGCTCAAGTGGTGGATCTAAAGGGAAACAGGATCACCCTGCTGGTCGAAGGCTCCACCTTCCTTGCCAGCATAGAGAAGAACAAAGAGCTGATTGAGACTCATCTAAATGATATCTTCAACGGCAAGAGCATCCTCCATCTGCAGAAATCTGAAGCAGAAGCTCCAAAAACTGTCGAGATCAAGCGCGCCACCCTGGACGATCTAAAGAAAGAGAATCCCGAGATCGCTGAATACATCAGGATTACTGATTCGAAGCTGATCTCCGGATAAGCTAAAGATGCTTATCTGTCTATTTGCCGCCGGAACAGCTATTTATACCCTGTTCCTGAGCTCCGTAATCGCAGCGCTGGTACTCACCAAAGACAAAAGACAATCCCGCCAAAACCCAATCAGCATCATCATCGCGGCCCGCAACGAAGCTGCCAACCTGCCCAGATTGCTACTCTCACTCAAAGAGCTCGATTATCCCAATGAACTTTTCGAGATCATCCTGGTCAGCGATCACTCCACGGATGATACGAGACAACTCGTTGACCAATATAAAGATATGCCTCAGCTACGTTTCCTCGATTTTACCCGCGAATTGCCCGGACTGACCGGCAAAAAAGCAGCTATTCAATATGGCATAATGCACGCCAGGCACGACATCCTCGTCTTTACCGATGCAGATTGCGAAGTCCCGTCCACCTGGCTCAACGCCATCAACAGCCGCTTCACAGAGGATACCGATTACCTCTTGTCATACTCCGTAATGAGGCGCAAAACAGGCTCCGGTCTGATGCGGCTCAAGAACTTTGAACGGAGTATCTACTATGCCCTGGCAGCCGCTGGACTCTACTATCGCAAGCCGATCACCAGCAGTGCCTGCAATATGGCTTATCGGAAGAGCGTCTTCCTGCAAAGTGATGGCTTTGAAGGGATTGGACAGATCAGGAGTGGTGACGACGATCTACTCCTGATGAAGATGATGCCTTTTATCCGCAAAGCCTCCTTTTGTGCCGATCCTGCAGCCCAGGTGACTTCCTACGATGGCATCGATAAAGCCCAACATCATCAGACCAATATCCGCCGCGCCTCCAAATTCCGCTACTTCCCACTACGGCTCAAAGCCCTGGCAGCTTTCATATTTGTATATTTCATAGTCTTTTATATAATGCTATTCACTCACTTCAAAGAACTTCCCTTGGGCTGGATACTATTAAAGACCGCTCTTGAGTTCGCTCTGAGCGTGCTGATCCTCGCCAAGGCAAAGCGCCTCTATCTGCTCGTCCTCTACCCCGTTCAGATCCTCATTTTTCCCCTGCAATTCGTCTATTACGCCATCCGCGGCAGCCTCGGCAAATACAAGTGGAAGTAACTAATCCAGATACAGCAGCTTTCTGCTGATAACTCCACCACCTGTTTCTATCCTGACAAAGTAGATACCCTTGGCTAAAGTATTACCGCGCGTATCTTTGCCATCCCAATGGTAAGTCCATTCACCACGCTCGCTTATACGCGTGGTGATCTGTCTCACACACTGCCCTCTCAGGTTATAAATCCCCAGCCCAAGCTCCCCGGTAGAAGCATTCTTCAGGCTGATCCGGCAGCTTTCCCGGAAGGGATTGGGATAGACGGCAAGCTCCGGCATTGCCTGCGGAATCAATACCTCATCAGCTTCCGAACCCATCTGCAATTTGAGCAGATAAACCTTCCACCCGCCGGTCCAGTTGGTCCTGTTATGAATATAGATGTATCTGCTGGAACACGCGATTTTCGCCGGCCAAAAGACGTTGTTTGTAGGGAGTATCGTGAAGTCGTATTCCCGCATTTCCTGCCTGGGATAATCCACCAGCGTGAATTTGCTGATCCCGGAGCCGTTCCAGGAATGCACCAAATCGTATTGAGCATCCAGCCTCTTGAGCACCTGCGGCCCTGCAATCTGGCTGAGATCCGGGAACATTTCAATATTGCTAAGCTGCCCATTCACCAGTTTTTTATGTCTGATACCCGCTTGTGCCCAATCGACTTCAATTGCTGTATAGGAGCTGTCACTGTGCGTGATGATACTGCTATAACTCAGCGGAGAGTAAGGGTATTCAGCACTACCTAAACCGATGCGCTGGAGAGTGTTATCCTCCAGCCAAACCAGATAGCTCTGATAATAATCTCCAGCAAGAGGGTTGACTATAACCTGAAAATAGTCGCCACAGAGCCTTTTGATGTTCGAGTAGGACCATGTATGCAAAATCCAGGAGCCGGGTATGGTCTGAATCACTTGATCGCCATGCACCACAAGATCTTGCCCGGTATCACCGGAGTTATTGTAAAAGAGGAAATACTCATCCCCAAATGAAGCAATCCAGTGATTGCCATAGCCCGTACCTTGATACAAGCTGAGCATAGTATCGTCTGCTAAATCTATATAATAGATACCATTACCGATCGTCGGATAGGTGTAATAACTGATGTAAACAATTCCTTCATCTGTGATGTAGAAATCATTTGGGTTGAGCGGATTGTATGTATCAGAAAAGTAAAGACCGGAAATATTGAAGCTATGCTGAGTAGTCGTATCTCCATTAGTTTCATAGATATAAAGCCACTGGGGAGTCTTGATCGCAGAGTAAAGCCTATCGCCCTTCTCGCAAAAATAGACCGGATCATCAGACAGAGCACCATTATCAGCATCGATTGTGATGCTAAAGATCTCTTGCAGGGGGCTTACAAGACACTCGGTATTGACGACACCACGCTTGATCTTGTAGGTCTGCCCCGTGATTTCATAGTTGTATAGCCACAGCTCATCCCCGTGAATACGGCTCAGAATGTATTCATAAGGAATCACAGCATTACCCACGCTCTGGATGTTCATCACGCCTTGCGCTGCCAAACAGCCGATGTTGACAGCAACTATGAGCATCAGAACAACTCTGAAAAGCACATTTCTTCTCATATCAACCTCCAGTTTTGCCTCTAAAGAAGATTCATGCAACATTTATTCCACATATCTAAGAATCTGCTGCTGAGGCGCTTATCCGCTCCTCTTGGATGAAACGATGCTAAATGATTACAGGACAGTCGTATGATGCTTCGCGATGCAGGATTCAAGCAGGATAGAAGCAGGATTCAAGCATCCTATCAAAGGGAGCGCAATAGCTTAACCCTGAATGAAAAAAAGAAACCGCCCAACATAGGCGGTTTCGTAGCTCGAAAAAGGGTCTGGATTACATCTCGATCAGCTTTGCCTGAACGTATTCGATGGCATTGAGTTTATCGATCATTTGGGGGATGTCTGCGCCTTCAACTTCCAGGACGACCAGGCCGTCGTTTGCGCAGAATTCTTTGGAAACTTCGTGCAAGCCCAGGCGGACCTTGATGCTGCAGCCGTGATCGGTGAGGATTCCCTGCACCTTGGCAGCTTCTGTGCTGCGATGGTCGATCTTGATCAGAACAACTTTGTAAGTCATACTTACCTCCTGTTTTCTATATTGGATTATTGCTATTCTTTGTCCAGCAAATTCTTTAGAGATTAAAGAGATTCTTGCGAATGCGGCCTGTACTGACTGCTAAAAGCAGGGTAAAACCGATCATCAGGGTTGATAATGAATTGATCGTGGTGATCGTGCCGCGACGGATGGTGCCTTCGACATAGATCGGCAGGGTGTCAAAACCGCGGCCGGATGTGAAGAAAGTGATGATGAAATCATCGATGGAAAGTGTAAAAGCCAAGAGTCCTGCAGCAATGATGCCGGGCATCATCAGCGGGAATTTGATCCGCCAAAAGATCGCTGAAGGTTTCGCTCCCAGATCCATCGCAGCTTCCACCAGAGAGTAATCAAAACCTTCCAATCGTGACTGGATCACAATCACCGTATATGACAGGCAGAAAGTAATATGCGCAATCAATACGGTGAGCATTCCGGTATTGAAACGGGTGAAATTGAAAAGTAATGCCAGCGACACACCCATCAGGATGTCCGGAATCACCAAGGGAGTGTAGATCAAGGCGAGCAGACCCTTGCGGCCGCTAAAGCGTTTGTTCTCCAGCCCCAAAGCTGCCAGGATGCCCAGCACAGTGGAGATCAGAGTCGAGAGGCTGGCGATCAGCATTGTGTTCCAAAAGGCCGATTTTATCGCATCATTCTGGAAAAGCAAAGTGTAGTATTTGAGGGTAAAACCACGCCATCCCACAATGATTTTGGCATCGTTGAAACTGAAGATCACCAGAATCAGGATCGGGATATAGAGGAAGACCATCACCAGGGTAAAGATACTGAGATTCATAGATTTAAAGAGTTTGGTGCGGTTTAGTCTCACGCGACCTTCCTCCTTCTGCGGTGCATAAAGATCAGATAGCTGGCTACCAGCAGGATTGTGACGATCATTAACAAGACCAGAGATAGCGCCGAAGCCATTGGCCAGTTGCGAGGTATGTTCTTTATTTTATAGGTGATAACCTGACCTATGTAAAGTGATTTCTGGTTACCTACGAGTTGGGTGATCAGGTAAGCACCCAGAGCAGGGATGAAGACCAGGATGCCGCCTGCAAAGATGCCTGAGATCGAGAGCGGAAGAGTGACTTTGAAAAAAGCTTTGACCTCGTTTGCGCCCAGATCCATCGCCGCATTGAGCAGAGTGAAATCGATCTTTTCGATCACGCTGTAAAGTGGCAGGATCATATAGGGCAAATAGACGTAAACCATTACCAGTGCTACCGCCAGATCAGTGCGCATAATCTCCAGCGGTTCTTGGATCAGATGTAGATTCATCAGGATATCATTGAGTACTCCATTGTATGCCAGGAAGATACGCCAGGAAAAGATGCGGATGATCAGGTTTGTCCAAAAGGGAATAATGATGAATACGAGGAGGGTGTTACGGGTCTTCTCTTTGGCTCTTGCAATGAAGTATGCTACTGGGTAACCCAATATCAGGCAGGCTATTGTGGTGATAAACGCCATTCGGAATGAAATCAAAAAGGGTTGCAGATAGGCACCGCTGAAGACGTGCCGGTAGGCATCCAGAGAAAATTCAAACTTGATGTCGTAGATATCGGGGGTCAGGAAGCTGTAGATGATTACGATCAGGTAAGGAATCAGGAAAAAGAGGATTAGCCAGATCATCGCAGGAGCAGTCAAGATCCAGCTTTGCAAGTTCTTACGCTTGCGCTCCGCTACTTCCAGGGGGTTCTGAATATATACGTAATGCTTCATCGCGCTAGATCATCGAGCGTTTGGAAGTGCGGTGATAGGGTGCATTCTCAGTGTTGATACCGGTCTCATCCGTAGCACTTTCGGCTACTTCATCGATCAGCCAGGTATCCGTGTCGTGCCAAAATAGCCAGACCGGCTCTTCCCAATCCAGGGCTTTCTCATCGAAATAGACCCGTTTGTGCTGGCTGAAGACGCGGAATTTGAGCTCACCCACCCGTACTATGTATTGGGTGTGGGTACCGAGATAGAGGATGTCTTCTATTACGCCTTTGAGAGTATTGAAATCATCCTGTTGACGAGGCTTGTAGCGGGAAATGGCGATCTTTTCGGGGCGCAGGGAGAGCGTAAGCTTCTGGCCTATATTGGGGGTAAAATGGAAGGTGGAATCGATCTCGACAAACTCACCATTGCCTTTGGGGCAGCTAATCTGCACATACTCGTCCTCGATGCCGGTGACTTCTCCGGTAATCAGATTGGTCTCGCCGATAAAGAAAGCGGAAAAGATCGAGGCAGGACGCTCGTAGATGTCATCAGGAGGGCCTTGCTGGATGATCTTGCCTTTACTCATCACCGCCATACGGTCGCTGATACTCATCGCTTCGCTCTGGTCGTGCGTTACATAGATGAAGGTGATACCGACAGCATCGTGGATGTTCATCAGCTCAATCAGCATATGCTGGCGGAGCTTGAGATCGAGGGCGGCGAGAGGTTCGTCCAGGAGCAGCACTTTGGGCTCGTTGATCAGGGCTCTGGCAATTGCGATACGTTGCTTTTGACCACCGCTGATCTGATCCGGATACTTGTCCGCCTGGTCGCTCATCTTGACCAAAGCCAGCATATCGCGGACTTTCTCTTTGATCTGTGCCTTGGCTATCTTCTTGATTCTGAGGCCAAAAGCTACGTTGTCAAAGAGAGTCATATGCGGAAACAGAGAGTAGTTTTGGAAGATAGTATTGACCTGTCTCTGGTAGGGCGGGAGCTGAGTGATATCCTGATCTCCGACTATGATGCGTCCTTCCCGCGGGATTTCAAAGCCTGCTATCATCCTGAGCAGAGTGGTCTTACCGCAACCTGAGGGTCCTAAAAACGAGTAGAGCTCGCCCGGTTTGATTACGAGGCTTACGTCGTCAACGGCAGTGAATCCGCCAAAATCCTTGGTTAAATGCTCAATACGTATCTCTTCCAAGCGTTTAGTTCTCCTGATTGATTATCACTATCCTCTTTGAGGCAAGGGTCTTGCCGGCTTCATTCAGCTTGAGGAAGTATATCCCAGATCCTACGGCTCTGTTATTATTGTCAACTCCATTCCAACTGAGGCTCTGCTTAACGGTGGATTGGTCTATACCGGGGAGGCTGTAAACCAGTTGTCCTCGGATATTGTAGATCATTAGTTCAGCAAGACTGGTGCTGGGTTTGTCCCGCTCAATCTGCATTGTAACAGAACCGTTGGAGGGATTGGGATAGGCAGTGATACTCGCGGGAGTGGCTGTCTCGTCTGAACTGGAAGTTGGTTCATAGTAAGAGATAAAGAGCTTTAGGTCATCAATGAAGATACCATCTGCTCTTCCGCTGCTATTTGTACTGATGCGGAAGCGCAGGTAGAGCTGATTGCCGGAGAGTCCGCTGAGATCATAAGATTTCAAGCTCCAGTCGCTTTGACCATTGTAGAAGTCCAGGGCTTGCCAGAGAGTGTAGTTGGTGGAGTATTCCAGCGCAGCATAATCACCATCCAGAGCAATGTTGTACCTGCAATAAAACTGCAGATTGACATCCTGTGCAGCACTTAGATCAATAGGGATAAAGAGCCGACAGTTGGTATCAAGATTGTTGTTGTAGTTACCGGTGGGACTATCAGCAAGTGAGTAGGTTCCTTGATGACTCTGGCTGTTTGTTCTTTGCCACGAACCGTTAACGTCCCAGTTACCCAGTCCGTTCTCAAAGTCCTCATAATAACCGGGTGCTTGAGTGAGGCTGTAGTTGTATCCGTTGACAAGCTCTTTCCAGCCTTTGAGAGTGTTGTAACCAAGCTTGCTGATGGTAACGTTGTAGTTTCCCGGCACGAGGTCTGGTATCAGGATCACTCCCTCGGCATTGCTGGTATAAACCTGCTCTGTATCTGCAATTGTGAGGGATACTCCTTGGATTGGCTGAGATGGATTGGAATCCTCCAGTATCCTGATTGCCACCTGAGAGGCAGTCTCCGGAGTGAGTGCTATGTCCTTAACTGTGACATCAGTATCGGTGATAACAACAGTGCGTGTCTCCTCTGCATAGCCGGCAAGTCTGTAATGCACCGTATAAGTGCCGGGGCTCAAGAACCTGAAGTACCTGCCCCAGTCTTGGTTTGATCTGTATGGAGCTCTGGGCAGAGGATTGTCGTCTATACCTTCCACGTGGATTATGGCCTCTAAAGGCTCACCAGTGGCGATGTCAGTAATATTACCCGTGAAAGCTGCTCGATTCCTTCTGCTGAGGAATAACAAGGCTGCATTGAGGTTGTTCTGAACTATCTGCGGGACGTAAGCAGCCGTAGGTATAAACTCCTCCGCCATCTCGATAGTATATGCAAAAGTGCCAAGTGTCCCATAAGCCCAATCATCCAGGCCCCCGCTGACAGGATAGAGCTCCCAGGAAGGCATCGGATCGTAATAACCACCATTTTGACCACTAATCACTCCCGCCACAGCAGTAGCCAAAGCTTCCAGTTCCACCACATCAGGAGCATAGAGGTTTTTCATATATCCAAAAGGATACAGGACATACTGACCATAAGTATGGTAGCTGATACCAGCGATAAAGCGCTTTGACTCCAGGAAGTTCTTAAACGCCTGAGTCTCCGGTTCAGAGAAAGGTCCGGGGCCGTGGTAAGTAACGCTGTTAATGTTATCCGATGCGCTGATATAGCCCCAATTGTAGCCATAATTGCGGTTGATATCGACCCCGTCGTCACCTGCTCCCCACTCGTCCGTATCGATGCTATGGTTATTATTGTTGTCCCTGATGTTCTTGCGCCACCAGACATCCGTCTGATCCAATACGACTTTATGCCCATCCGGATTGACCAGAGGTACGATCCAGATCTGAGTAGTATTCAAAAGATTAGTCACAAAGGGATCTGTATTGTAGTTTTCAAGCAGGTAGATCAGTATAGCCATCGAGACTTCAACGCTGATAGGCTCTCTGGCGTGATGAGCACCACAAAAGTAGATCGCCGGTTCATCTTCGTCCTGATTGACATTGGCGGAGATTTTGACAGCCCAGATCTGATGATTGAAGCCGCTGTAAGCAGGATATGATTGCGAATACTCAGCGCCCCAACCCTCTCCTATCACCTCAGTCGTCATCAAGGACGGATACTGCGCCTGAAGGTTCATCAACTCCTGCATCATTCCCTGATAGGTTCTATAACCCGGTATATCGCGGAATCTCGAGCTTAAGTTTTCCTTCAGCCGCCCCTCGGTCTGAGTAACGATCAGCCCCGGATGCCTTTGGCTATAGACAGCAAGCTCACTATCTTTCACGACCAGATCAAGATACTCTCCGCTACGATATGCAGCTATATCGGCATCCTGATAATAATACCACTCGTAGAGCGAATCAGCCGGTGCAGTGATACGGATCACCATTCGGGCTGCAAAGACCGGTAGAAAACACAAAAAGACCAGACAAACTAACATGATTTTTTTCATCGTAACTCCTGGACAAAAAAATACAGTGGGGAGTGCCGGGCGGCATCCCCACTGCTCGGAGGGCATTCTATGTAGGGTCTGTAGGCTAATGTCATGGAATACCACTCAGGCTTTTCTGTCAAGCGATTTCTTTTCGATTTCTTTCAACAAAAGCTGTGGCACGTTTTCCACGACCCTATAACCCAACTACTATCTTGCGATTGTACAGGACATTATCTATAGAGACTTTCAGCAGGTACAGACCAGGTGTGGACAAGTTTCCACGCTGATCTTTGCCATCCCAGCTAAAACGATTCAAACCTTCATTACTAAGATTAGTCGAGATCGACCGAATCAACTGACCCCTTACGTTGAAAATCCTGATCTCGACCGGTGCAGACTTTTGCCCGATCAGATCAATATTTAATCCCGATGCGCTTGCTCTCAGAGGATTGGGATAAACGCCCAGCAGCTTGGGACTTGCAAGATACTGATCCTGATTGGAGACAATTTCAATCGGCACGTCCTGCCAGACCTGTTCCGCCGGATACCATGCCAGATTCGCGGGACTGCTGTTATCCAGCGCTTTGATCTGATACTCAAAGATCTGGGAGCCGGCATCGAATTCCGGCACATAGGGGAAGACCCAGGTATTGCCGGTAACATTGTCCATCGGGAACTCGCTGATCGCTCCACCATCGATACGGTAGCGGAAAAAGACCTGGCTCACCTCGATATTATCCTCCACCAATGCCGTAATCATCACAGGATCGGTCTGATTACTGATCGACTCGAGGGGATAATGCACAATCTGTGGCGCAACGGTATCTTGAGCCATTACAAAGAGATGCGGATCATAAGCTGCAGTCAGCGGGTGATCGTTGCGTTTCCCCGCTTGATCGACCGCGTGAATGTAATACCGGATCGTATCCCCGGGTGCAAAGCCCGTAAGGCTGGTCGTATAATGATATCCGGTAAGATTGACCAAGTTACTGGTCTGCCAGGAGCCTTGATTCACCCGATATGAGACATAGACGGAATCTCCGATCACCGGACTGCCGCTAAAGGGTCTGATCTCAGCATTTATATCGAAGAGACTGTCATCCTGCATACCATAAAGCGGATTGTGATTGATATACAGCATCTGAGCATCAGGAATCTCGTGGGTACGGCAATGCAATGCATCGGTCGATTCCCATGGCGTTGAGCTCTGCCCAGTGATCCCGATCACCTCGTAACCCGGCAGGGCATTACGATACACTTGCAGGGCTGCAGCATCGTAAGATCCGCCCATGATAGGCACAAAGACTTTTTTATTGAGAATCAGGCTGTTGGTATAGGGCTGATTGTTGGGAGTATTGACGCGGTAAACCTTGTATGGATAGCCCCAGGCGCAGTTTTGATTGGCAAAGAAGTTGGCAACCGCTTCAATCTCATCGTATTGAGCGTGACTGGTCGGAACGCTGCGGATGAGGACTTTATCCACTGCCAAAAACTTGCCCCAGCAATCGATATGATCTATATAAGTATTATTGGGATCCTGAATCACATAGTAGTTCGTAATCCCCAAGTAGTTCTGCATCTTGAGGTTGACTCCGGTTTGGCCCAGCCCGCTGTTTTCTGAATAAGCGATCTGAGTCTGAGCAGCGGTGTTGATGCCGTCGGTCATATAATTACCGCCGGTCTGCTGCAGATTCATCCCATAATAGTTTATGGAATTCTGCTGAGCAAAGAGCTGCGGGATCATATTGTCATTGGGTCTGGGGCGATTATACTGAAAATCGACCACAGAATAAATCCCGTTTCCATCAAAGATAAACCAGGGCCCAAAATCCCTTGTCCAGTAGGAATCTGTCGGCGCAACCATAAAGGTCACTTTGGACATGTTAACACCGGCGTTGTTGAAGGCAGTCGTGGCTTGATTTTGTACCGAATTGCTTGATACCAGGCAGACAACCTGAGCGGTATTGGCGAGGTGCACTACCAGCGATACCGGAATCCCCAGGGGATAGCGGATCAAGACTGCCGAAGCCGGCTCAAATTCGGCAATCGGACGCACCGGTTGGGTTGGCGGAGGAGTCTCCGTAAATCGTTGTGAATAATCGCTGTTGAGAAAGTCTGTTTCGAGCTTTGCATGGGCGTATATGCCTGAAACAGCTACTATCAACAACAAGAAAATGATACAGTGTTTGTGTTTGAACCCAAAGTTCACTTTGTTTTCGCTCCTCTAGTTTTACTAATCTACTACACGCTCCAGATACAATTTCTGTGCCGAATTTAAACTTATTTGTGCTAATTCTGCCAAGAGCAAACAAGTTACCCCCCGCGAATCCCGTTGTTTGTCTCTAAGCTCCTCTCAGATAAAGCCTTATTCCGCTCCCTTTGACTTGCATCATATAAGTACTTGATAGATAAACTGCTTACTGCTCCGTCAAGCAGGATTTAAGCAGGATAGAAGCAGGAAACAAGCATCCTGTCAAGCAGCAAGCGAGGAATATCCGGATAAAGGTCAATGTGGGGAAAATTGCAACAGTATAGTTTGATTTTCAGAAATAGACCGCATTGCCTGATGATATTTAGAAATTTGCACCACTAATTGCATTTACCACGAGGCAAATATCCTACACCATCAAATGAGGTACAGTAATGCGAAGAATGGGACTATTGTCACTGGGAATCATTGCCCTAATGATGCTCCCGGTAATGTTGTTTTCAAACGGATCCATCGACAGTTCTGCCTTTGAACTGCTACGATCCACGGATCAGTATATCGATGTCAAATTCCGGTTACCCCAATGGGAACTGAAGACCGAGCAGGTCGATGGCAGAGAAATCCGAAAAGTAGTGGTCGATGGGGCAAACTATCTCTTTATCGACGAAGAAGAGACACTTCCTGTCTTTAGCACAACTTTGGCAATACCATACAGAGGCGGTGCTGACCTGCAATTGACAGATGTTCATAGTAACAGCCGCATTGTAGGGGAGCTTGGCTTTGGAGATATTCTCAATACCGAGCGGGCCGCAGGGCGCTATAGCGCGGCGGTCTATCCCGAACAACCCTATCTGATCTCAGAGCCGATGATTCTGAGGGATTACAGGGTCGTAATGGTAAACTTTATGCCTTTCCAATTTGAGCAAAGCAGCGGCCAACTCAGGATCAGCGAGCAGGCAACCATCAGGATAAACCTGAACAATCGCAGCTCGGTCAATGAGATGGATGCCCCTTCTTTGTACTCCGGCAGCTTCGAATCGTTTTACAAAGGCTTGATCCTCAATTATGATGAGGTTTCGCAGCGCAATCAGTATTATACATCCCCCAGGATGCTGGTGGTTTATGGCTATTCCACAGACAATATTTATCTCACAAAAGTAAGTGAATACGCTGCCTGGAAACGCCAATTGGGTTATCAGGTTACGACTTATATGGCACCATCAGGTGCAACAACCACATCGATCAAGACCTACATCCAGGGTTTGTACAACAACGTCGAGACCCGACCTGAGTATATTGTACTGGTCGGTGACGTTGGAACTACCATTAATATCCCGACTTTCAGCAGTTATGTGGATTATGAGTACACTTGGCTGGCGGGTAGTGACACCTTGGGTGATGCTGTTATCGGCCGTATTTCCGTGGGAACTGCCGACGAGATGAATGCTTATATGTCCAAGCTGATGCTGATCGAGCGCGATCTGGTTGCTTCATCTGCAACATGGCAGGATAAGATGGTTTTGGTGGGAGATACTGCCAGTTCCGGCATCTCAACTGTCTATACCAATCACTATGTGAGAGACGTTTCTACGCATGAGTATCCGAATTATACATATACAGAGGTTTACGGTGGCAGCCCCAGTAGCGCCACCATCAATGCAGCCATCAACCAAGGCGTGGCTTTCTACAATTATCGCGGCTACATTGGAATGAGTGGCTGGCCTTCAAGTATCGGCTCTCTGATCAATAACAGCAAGCCTTTCCATGCGGTCTTCATTACTTGTGCCACAGGTAATTTTTATAGTGGAACCAGTACTACCGAGCAAATCGTCAGGGCCGGTACCGCAATAGAAAACAAAGGCGCTATCACAGCCATCGGTATGGCTACATCAAGTACGCATACACCGATGAACAACTGCTTGAACGTTGGCATCTTCCACGGTATCTATCCACTCGGAATGAGAAATATGGGCGAAGCGATGCTGCTCGGTAAGCTGTATTTGCAGCAGATCTATGGTAATAGCAATCCGAGCCAGGCATTGGCCTTCTCGCAGTTTTGTAACCTGATCGGAGATCCTACGGCTCTTGTCTATATGGGACAGCCAAGGGTCTTTAATGTTACTGCCCCGACAAGTGTATCAGCGGGATCATCCAGCGTTGATGTCACTGTGCGTGATGCGTCCAACAACCTGCTCAGTGATGCGGTTGTTACGCTCACAAATTCCGCAGGATTACAGGTGATGGCAAAGACTGATGCCTCAGGCAGAGTGATCATGAACTATCCCTCATCGACGACGGGAACTCTTGTCCTGACGGTCAGCAAAGATGATTACAAAGCTCTTGTGCAGAATGTTACGATCAGTACGACCGGTGGAATAGTCTATAACAGCCACACGATCAACGATGATAACAGCGGTGCTTCCAGCGGAAACAACAATGGAGTAATCAACGGTGGAGAGACTATCGAGTTTTACCTCAGCCTGAGAAATACCTCGACCGGTTCGATTGCCGTGAACAATGCAGCCATAACGATCAATGATCCGTATATCACGCTGAACACAGTGACTGCCAGCTTTGGAACGATTGCAGCGGGTGCTGCTGCTCAGAATACGGGTGCTATAGTCTTTAGCGTCTCACCTGCCTGCCCCGATATGCATCAGTTTATCATGACACTTACATCAGGTAGCTGGTCTGTTCCGGTGCTGTTGACGGTTAGAAACGGTATCTTATCGATCGGTGCAATCACCTATACCGGTGCTCCCGGTAATGTAATAAGTCCCGGAGATCAATACCCGATGGTGATCAGTCTGCAAAACAACGGTGCTGCAGATCTGACCAACGTCTCCGCAGTGCTTCGATCCGGTGACCTATACTTTGAAGTGGTGGATTCACTTGGCACCTTTGGTACTATTGCACTGGGTTCTTCTGGCAACAACTCCGGCAATAGCTTTGTGGTACATCCCAGATCTATCTGCGTAGATGGCATGGTGATCCCGATGGAACTGATACTCAGTACAACTGGGGGTTACTCACAGGTGATTCCCTTTACGGTGTCTCTGGGCAATATCACGGTCAACGATCCGTTGGGTCAGGACAAGTATGGCTACTTTATCTTTGATCAAAGCGATACCGGTTACGCACAGTGCCCCAGCTACGACTGGATCGGTATTAGTCCTGCAGAAGGTGGCAGTGGCACTGCATTGACACTTGTAGATCAGGGTGCATCAGGCGATGAGGGTGATCAGACGAATGCTCAGTCCATTCAGACTGTTTCTTTGCCGTTTGCTTTTACCTTCTATGGACAAAGCTACAACCAAGTGTCCATTTCTTCCAACGGGTTTATTGCCATGGGAGCTACCTCCAATTCGGATTGGAGAAACTGGCGTCTCCCCGGCCCAGGAGGAGCAAACCCGATGATTGCTGCATTCTGGGACGATCTTCAGATCAATACAGGAAACGCTGTCTATACTTATTACAACTCTATAGATCATTACTATGTAGTGCAGTGGAACGTCACAAGTGGTTATGATATGACTACTCCGGAGACCTTCCAGGCTATCCTGTATGATCCGCTGTTTTATCCTACTCAGACCGGAGACGGACAGATCAAGCTGCAATACAAGGTCTTTAATAACATAGACGAAGGTTCAGGAGATGCTCACCCTCATGGCAACTACTCCACAATAGGCATCAAGAACCAAGATGGCACCGTCGGTCTTGAATACACCTTTAACAACGTATATCCTACAGCAGCAGCTCCTCTAAGCAATGAGAAAGCTCTCTTCATCACTACAAGGCAGCTCTTGCCCGAGACTCCCTTCGTAGTTTATGAACACGCAATCATCCTTGATGAGAACGAGAATGCTATGCTCGAGCCCGGAGAACTGGCTGACATCACCATAGTGCTTGGTAATAATGGTCTTTCTACAGCCAACAACGTTTCAGCCACGCTCTCCAGTAACGATCCCTACGCCACGATACTGAGTGCAGAATCCATCTTTGGCAGTATTGGCTCCTTCGGAACTGCTCCTTCCATAGACTATTATGGAATAGAGATAGCTCCCAACTGCCCCGGTGGTCACATATTGGATCTGACTCTTAGGATTCGTTCCGACAACGGCTCTTGGATCTATAACGTACCTTTGATGGTTCATCTGCCCTCATTGGAATTTGGTGATCTTACCGTTCTTGATAGCTCAGGTAACAACAACGGCATCCTTGATCCCGGTGAAACAGCCTTCTTTGATATAGTATTGAGCAATGTAGGCGGCGTAGCCAGTCCTGCCGGTACAGGCACAATCAACTGCAACACTCCCGGCATCACAATAACTAACAATAGCGTTGCCTTTGCTTCTATACCAGGTTTTGGCAGCACAAGCCTCCGCTTCACAGTACAAGCTTCTTCTGCTATGAGTGAAGGAACGCTAGCCACATTCAACTTCGGTGCCACGGCTCAGACCTATACAGCTGCAGCTTCACACGGTATTGAGGTAGGAGCACCTCTGCAAGTCATTATTGGAAGCGGTACTCTCACTCAAGGCTACCCGATCGACCGTTACTACAATTACTCTGTGCACGAATCAATCTATCTGGCTTCTGATTTCCAAAATGCAGGCAGCATCAAGAGCCTGGCATATTACAAAGCCAGCGGAAACGATACTACCCCGATTGAGGGAGTTGCCATCTATATGAAACACACTTCAGAAACCTCTCTGGGTAGTGGAGCATACAACCTTGCCGATTATACAAACGTGTACAACGGCACCTTCCCCAACACAGTAGCCGGCGATTGGATCGAGATAGACCTCAGTCCCAGATTCGAGTACAATGGCAGCTCAAACCTTGCAATCCTGATCGTAAAGAACTACCAGCAATGGATTAGCGCATATCCTCAATGGACATATACAAACACCGGGACTACCAGAGCTCGTCAAAACCGCAGCGATTCAGCCCTTCCCAGCAGTCTGACTGCTACGGCAAACCTGCCAAACATTCGTTTCAAGATATATGCCAGTTCCACTGAGGTGTATCTCCCGCCCATGAACTTCACCGCTTCTGCCTCGCACAGATCGGTGCAGTTATCTTGGGACGCTCCTGCAGCAGGCAATCCAAACGCATACAAGATCTATCGTAACAACAACCTGCTTACGACTGTCACAGGGCTTAGCTACCTTGATACAGGAGTAACCAACGGTGTTTCCTATGCCTATTTCGTCAAAGCTGTCTATGGCACAAACGAATCTGCTGCAACCGAGACCATCACGGTGATTCCCCAAGCGATTGCTCCCACAGACCTGACCGCCTCAGCAGGCAACCAACAAGTTCTGCTCTCCTGGACAGGCGCAAGCGGCCGCGAAGAGATTAGCAATCCCATTCTGCGCAGCAGCGAACCACTCTTCAGCGAAAGACAGGATACTGATCGTGCCATCAACGGATACAGAGTTTACCGCAACGGAAGCGCTATCACCACAGTCACTACCACAAACTACACCGATACAGGTCTCACCAATGGCGTAAGTTATAGCTACTATGTCACTACAATCTATAGCAATCCCACCGGTGAATCGGCAGCTTCAAATACAGTCCAGGCAACGCCTACCTCTGTCGAATATGTCACTTTGGGTGATGGAACTGCATTCACGGCTGCCAATATAATGAGTCCGGTGAATATCACTTACAAGAGCACTCACTGCCAATCAGTTTACACAGCGGCAGAGCTAAATGCTGCAGGCGTTGTGGGCCCGACCTATATTACTCAATTGGGCTTCAACATCGGCTCCGCACCAAACCTTGCTTTGGTGAACTTCGTTGTCAGAATGAAGCATACCAACCTTACCAATGCCTCAAACTGGCATGATGCCACCAATCTCCAGACCGTTTACAGCAACCCTGCTTATATGCCCACAGCCGGCGGATATGACATGCTGGCCCTTAGCCAACCCTTCCTCTGGAATGGAGTGGATAATATCCTTGTCGATACAGCCAACGGCTTGGTAGCAGAATGGTCAAATTCCGGAACGCTCCAATACACCTACGTTACCGGTGGAATGCGTAGAGTATACAATGATTATGCTGATCAGACCGAAGTATTCACAGGAGGAAACAGCATTACTAACCGTCCCAACCTCAAATTAGCACTGCTTCCTATGCAGACCGGTCCCGTTATCGAGATCGATCCGGAAAGCCTGAGCTTTGGCAACGTCCCTGTGAACTCAACCGCCACTCAGCAATTCACCATTGAAAATACGGGTGATCAAGATCTGACCGGGACAATCACCAGTCCTGCCGGATTTACCGTTACTGCCGGAGCAAGAAACACTGATTCAGAGACAGGTTTGGCATCCGCATTGCAGAGAAACACAATCAATTACAACATCCCTGCAAGCTCAAGCCAGATCTTCACCATCAGCTTCTCCCCCACCAGTCCTGCCAGCCAAAGTGGCAATGTCGTGATCACTTCAAACGATGACGACAACCCCAGCATAAGCATTGCCGTCAGCGGAACAGGCAGCGTCACCAGCCTGCCCACCCCCACGACCGTGATCAGTCATGCTACACAAGGCTGTAATCTGAGCTGGAACGCCATTCAATATGCCACATCCTACAAGATCTACAGATCTGCCGAAGCCAACGGCACATTCGAATTGATCGCAACGGTGACCGGCACAAGCTATCAAGATACAAACGCACAACAAAGAGCTTTCTACAAAGTGGTTGCTGTGCACACACCTCTGGCAAGATAACAGGTAAAAAAATAGATAGCACTCTCTCCAATTGGGGGGAGTGCTTTTTCTTTGCCTATTGAATTGATGCTGACAGGATGCTTGTAGCCTGCTTCTATCCTGCATGGCGAAGCAGGATAGACAGAGGATATAATTGTAAAGACCTTTGCACATAATAACGAGAAAGTAGGAGGTTGGAGGTAGTATCTTGC
>CAYSSP010000001.1:0-153451 GCA_964433815.1 uncultured Candidatus Cloacimonadota bacterium | reverse complement strand
GAACCGACTGTGTTATATGTGTTTAGCAGGTGTTCATTCAAAAGGGGGAGGATAGAGAGGCTTCATCCCTCGCAATCGGATATCGGTTTTATTGGGCTTGAGTGCAATCGAGCAATTAAAAATGGGTATGCAGACGGTAGATTCCTGCCTACACGACTCCCCAAAAATGACGTTTTGCTGATTCGTTCGCAGGAATGACGGCAGGGGTCGTGTTGGGTGATAGGTCACGTAGGAGCGACATCTTGTCGCTCAGATGGCTGTGCGTCAGGATGACGCACCTACAATCGGCACTTTGCTGATTCGTTCGCAGGAATGACGGAGGGGGACTGGCTGGGCTATAGGTTCGAACCTTGCGCAGCACTAACTGCCTAACTACTAACTGTGCGAAGCACTAAGCGTAGCTCTAACTGTCTAACTACTAACTTCTAACTGTGCTATGCACACAGCTCAGCTAATCACTCACTAACTTACTAACTTGTTAACTATTAACTGCGCGAAGCGCTCAGCGCAGCTCTAACTGCCTAACTGCTAACTTCTAACTGTGCGAAGCACACCTCCGCTTTCTCTGTGGTAAAAAAACCTCCTTACTCCTTTACTCCTTGTTTTAAGAAGAATATGCCTGAACGACATAAAAAAAGCGG
Organism: uncultured Candidatus Cloacimonadota bacterium; assembly: GCA_964433815.1. Classification (GTDB taxonomy): domain Bacteria; phylum Cloacimonadota; class Cloacimonadia; order Cloacimonadales; family Cloacimonadaceae; genus PHBP01. The sequence continues at coordinate 152,810 of CAYSSP010000001.1, read as the reverse complement.
GATACCCAAGGGCATCCCGCGTTTATCTGTCTGAAGAACTTGATTACTTCATTAGTACCATTTTACGTGTTTCGGTGTAGCTACCGGCTTGCATGCGATAGTAATAAATACCGCTGGAGACGCTGCGGCCTGTGTTATCCGTACCGTTCCAGATTACGCTGTGGCTGCCGGCTTCGCGGGCATCGCTCACCAGATTGCGAACGATCTGACCGCGGTTGTTGTAGATCACCAGATTCACCTGGGCATTCTCGCTCAGGTTGAAGCGGATGGTGGTCTCGGGATTGAACGGATTGGGATAGTTCCCTTTGAGTTCCGTAACGAGCTGAGGAACAGCGGGATCTTCATTGGGAGTGGGTTGATAGACGTTTCCGGAGCGGTTCCAGCCACCCATATAGCAAGCCCATTCGATGGACTGGGCAGGGCGCTTGATATCTAGTGTGTAATAGCTTACGTTATCGGGAATCACGATATCCAGATCGTCGTCTCCGTCGATATCTGCCAGAGCAGCAGAGACTTTGACGTTTCCACCCAGAGGAATCGGGAAGTTCGGGGATTGAGTTCCATCTTTGCGGATGGAGTGAATTCTGCCGATGGTATCACCAAAGATGATACCGGCATTATTGCCACCGTCAAAGCGGGCAACCACAGGGGTGCATTCCACTGAAGTGCCAAGTTGGACGGGCATATTGGGCAGATTGCTGCCATCTGGATTCATAATATAGACCTGGCCGGGAGCGGTGATCACTATAATCTCTTCGCTGTCGTTGTTATCCACATCAGCCACTACAGCGCTGGTCTTGATCTGCTGTCCGATATTCTTTTGGAAGAAGACAGTTCCATCGTGGTTGATAGCGTCGAGATAACCGGCAGTACTGGTGGCGATCAGGATTTCAGGCTGAGGATCGGCATCCAGATTGGCGATAGTCATCGCGTTTTGTGAGCCGCCACTTACGGAGGCGGGGAAGCCGGCAATATTGGCTCCGGTCAAAGGATTGATCGCATGGAGCAAGCCATTGAGGGTTACCACCAGGATTTCCAGATTGCCATCGCCTGTAAGATCTGCAACCGCGGGAGGCGCAAGCACTGCTCCACCGATAGTTACGGGGAAATTGGCAAGACTGGTGCCATCTGCATTCCAGGCATTCAATACGCTGCTTTGGGTAACGCTGATGACTTTCGCGGCTTGATTGCCGATCACTTTGGCGATCACCGGGCCACCACGCAGGGTTCCGCCTGCCGGCTTGGTCCAGAGTGTTGCACCGGCTTGGTTAAAGGCTACGACGTTGTTTGCCTGGGTGCTGGCTGCAAAATCCATCAGATTGTCACTATTGAGAGTTCCCATAGCAACGGAGCCGATGATGGCGCTGCCAAGATTAAGCGGGAATCCCGTGATTTCGATATCGGGATCGGCAGCTTTGACAACGTGGATATTGCCGCTGTTGTCACCGAAGACCACTTCCAAATCCGGAGTGCTATCCAGATTGTAAAGAATCGGGGAAGAAGAAGATGCTCCTCCCAGACTGCGGGGCCAGTTCTTCTGGATCAGGGAGAGGTTGACGTTGAAGCTGAGTATCTTGTCATAGGTAAAAGTTGCACCGGGATTGGCTGTAACTCTCAGCTCAAAGGGGATCGGCTCGGAAGGCAGGGTGCTCACGGTGTTAAACTTGAAGGGTGTGCTGTAATTCCACATTGTGGAGCCTGCAGTGAGCGTGCCATAAGCAGCGACAGAATCGACCAAAGAGATGCCGGGGTAGTTGCAACGCAAGGTGGCTTGGACGTTGCTGCCGGTCATCCAGGAAAGGCCGGTGTAAGGATCCATATAGTTATTTAGAGAAACTTCAAGCTTGATGACTTCACCGGGATTGGGGATGCCATCGCCATCGCCTGTGAATTCATAGACATTGAGATCATCGATTGTGATATTGGGTATCTTGTCATACATTGTGGCAGCATAGGCGTTTACGCGTCCGCTACCGAGCTTGCCGACATAGTTTGGATTGATGTCGTAGATGTAATCCGCTGTGTCCATCAAGCGCTGACGCAGTTGATAAGCAGTCAGGGTGGGATTGAGAGTCTTGACCAGGGCAGCGACACCAGCTACCACAGGAGATGCCATCGAGGTGCCATCATAAGCACTGTAGCTATCGCCTGAGATGATGGTGGACATAATACCTTCGCCGGGAGCAGCGATATCGATCGATGCGCCAAAGTCTGAGAAACTGGCTTTGAGATCAGCTACGCCGGTGGCAGCAACACAGAGGGCGTTGGTCGCATCAGCAGGATAATCCTGATAAGATGCTGTGTGTTCGGTATTATCATTTCCGGCTGCGGTTACTACCAAGCAACCCAAAGCAGTTACATAATTTACGATGCTATTGGGATATGCTCCGGTACCGGGACCGCCCCAGGAAGCATTGACAATATCGGCACCAATCTCGGCAGCATACTTGAGCTGGTCATAACCATTGGAGATGCCGGTGGAGTTGCTGGTGTTGGAAGCGCCTTTGCAGGAAAGGATGGAGACCATCGGAGCTGTTCCGGATACGCCGATGCCGTTGTTGCCAACCGCAGCGGCACAACCGGCTACGTGAGTACCGTGGTCGTTATTGGCCCAGTTTTGGTAAGGGTTGTTGTCGTTGCTATAAAAGTCCCAGCCTACGAGGTCGTCTATCTTGTTTCCGCCTTCTCCGGCATCGACACCGTTTCCGCCGGAATAGGTGCCGGCTGTCCAGTTGATTGTCATACCGGGAGATTCGGCAGGATTGACCCAGATATTGGCTCTGAGATCAGGATGATTCCATTTCACGCCGGAATCGGCAATACCGATCATAACGTCATAACTGCCCTGAGTATAATCCCAGGCATCAAAGCTCTTGATACGTTGGTGAACGTATTGAGAGGTGATCATCGGATCGTTGGGGACCCATTTGGGACGGTTGATGGTCTCAAATTCTGCCCAAAGCAGGTTTGAATCTTTGGAAAGCTCATTGACAGCCCAGTTCATCAGGTCGTCGGAAGAGAGGATAATTCTGTAGATATTTTGCAGATACACGCCGTTGTCGTTCCAGGTGGGAACCTTTACGTAGGGGTGCATATGCTCCATATTTACTATGCCAAGCTCTCTGGCAAGTGCGTCAAAGGAGGACATTCCGGTGCGAACGGTGCCGTCCTCAGTCGTAAAATTGATCACGCCGCTGTCATTGCCGATTGCTTCTTTGGTAAAACACGCGATGATGCTGCGTGAATAGAAGTAATCCGGGTCAAATTCGAGCGCCGATAATATGCCGATACTCAGTATCAGCAAAACTACCGTCATCAAGTTCTTCATTGGTACCTCATCTATTTGTTTTATCGTTTCCTTATAATATGAGACTGCTATTTAGTCAATTACTTTTGCAAGAGCTGTTCCTTAGTAGAGGATAAGTTCCTCACGGCTATTGTAGAGACGGATGTATTCATTGCGCAGGAAGGAGTTGTTTTCCGCCTGCAAATCAGGATCCCGGGTGATAATGCCAAAGGCATCGTCCCGTGCCTGCCTTAGCAGGATCTGGTCCTTGATGATGCTGGCAAACTTAAAGCGCGGCATCCCGGATTGCTCCGTGCCAAAGAACTCACCCGGGCCTCTCAGCTCCAGATCCTTCTCCGCAATCACAAAGCCATCCGTAGTCTTGTTCATAGTGGAAAGACGCTCCCTAGCGACAGAACTGATCGGGAAGTGTTGGATCAGATAGCAATAGGACTGGCTGGCTCCCCTGCCTACTCTCCCGCGCAGTTGATGTAGCTGTGCCAGCCCAAAACGCTCTGCATGCTCCACAATCATCACTGTGGCATTGGGCACATCCACGCCTACCTCAATCACTGTCGTAGAGACCAGTATCCTCGTCTCTCCCGTTTTGAACGCCAGCATAATCCTGTCCTTGTCCTTGGCAGGCATCTTGCCGTGCAGCAAGGCAGTACTATACTCGGGATAAATCTTGGTAGAGATATACTTATAGAGCCGCTCAGCATCCAGCAGACTGATCTTTTCCGATTCCTCCACCAAGGGACAGACGATATAGACCTGCCTGCCGGCAAGCAGTTCCTTGCGGACTTCATTATAAACCGTATCGATCTTGCCTTCCTGACGCACATAGGTCTGAATCGCTTTGCGGTTGGGAGGAAGCTCATCAATAATGCTCAGCTCCAGATCTCCGTAAACAGTCATCGACAAGGACCTCGGGATCGGTGTCGCTGAGAGATAGAGCAGATCAGGACGGCTGCTCTTGCGCGCCAGCTTGGCACGTTGTTCCACTCCAAACCGATGCTGCTCATCAACCGCCACAAAGCCCAGCTTATTGAAGATTGTATCATCCTGCAGGAGTGCGTGCGTGCCGATTACAATATCCAGCTCCGATTCCGCTATATCCTTCTTGATCTGAGCTTTACCTTTGTAGTTTCCACCCTTGAGCAAGCCCACTTTGACGGGCAGCCCTTCCATCAGCTTGCTGATGTTCTGGAAGTGCTGTTCCGCCAAGATCTCCGTCGGTGCCATCAAAGCCGCCTGATAGCCATTATCCACAGCCAATAGCATCGCAAAGAGGCTTACAATCGTCTTGCCGCTGCCAACATCTCCTTGCACCATCCGGCTCATCTGACGGACAGAGCACATATCGGCAAAGATCTCCCTAATCACCTTGACCTGGGCAGCGGTAAGCTTGAAAGGCAGCTTAGCCCAAAGCAGTTTCTTGAGGCGATCCTTGTTTTCAAAGACGATGCCATCTTCCGCTTTGATATGATAATAGCGGTGTCTCGCCCACATCAACTGGCTAAAGAAGAGCTCTTCATAGGCAAAGCGTTGCCTTACCTGCTCGATCTCCTGAAGGTCTGTGCCAAAGTGCATCTTTTGCAGAGCCACCTTACGCACCGGATACTTGTATTTATCGAGCAGTTCCTGCGGTAATCTCTCCGTAATCTGCGCCGCAAACTGCTCAAAGACCTTGTAGATCATATTGCGCAGCATCTTCTGCGAAAGCTTGTCCGTGAGCCCATAGACCGGCAGGATTTCCCTTGTCTTCCAAAAATCCAGCTCCTCTTCCTGATCGGCAATCAACTCAAACTCCGGATGCAAAAGCTGAAGTTGTCCATCGTGCTCGCTGAGCGTACCCGAGAGCCAGACCGATTGCCCCGGCTTGAAGATTTGCTCATAATGAGGCGGAAAGCGAAACCAGGTGCAGACCAGGGTAAGCTTCGTATCGGAAACACCCACGTTGAGGATCTTGGAGCCGCTCTTGGTAGGGCGAATATCCACCCAACTGATCAGAGCGGTAAAGGCAATCCTATCTCCTACAGCGGATTCAAAAAGGCTGGGATTGACCAAGCGGTTCAGATAGCTCTTGGGGAAATACTCCATCAGATCAAGAGCAGTCCTGATGCCCAGTTTGCCCAGCAATCTGGCGCGATATTCCCCGATGCCTTTGACAAATTTCACAGGCATATCTATTTGCAGTTGCGGTACAGCCTTTTGCTCCATTATTCCATTATCTCAAAACGCTCAGTTTTGTCAACCCGATTGCAGTAACGTATGCCAAAAGCTCAATTTTTTCTTGACTTGACACAAATATCCGGATAGATTGTCCTCAAGTATCGGCTTTGCGAGTGCCTAAACTGTAGTTTTTTATTTTTTTATTCCATTTTCAGCGCCAAGCGCGCCAATTCATTCAAAATAAGGAGAATACTATGAACGTATGGAAACAGATCAGCCTGGCCTTGGCTCTCGTCAGTCTGATGTCTTGTGCCAATGCAAATATTGGTCTCGATTCGGTGCAGGGCCGCAGTCCGGTAGTCCAGGTCGTACGCAATGTCAGCGAAGCTGTCGTACAGATCAAGGTGGAATCAACCGTCACCGTCCGCCAAAACAATCCCTTTATGAACGATGATTTCTTCCGCTATTTCTTCCCTCAGATGCCTCAGGAACAGCAACGCCCCGTGACCTCGATGGGTAGCGGATTTATCTTTGAATTCCAGCCCGACACCCGGGACGCATATATTATGACAAACAACCACGTGGTCGATAGCGGCAGCAACAGCAGCAACACCAAGATCACGGTAACTCTCGCCGATAAGAAGACTTACCAAGCCACTGTCGTGGGTCTCGATCCCAATACAGACGTCGCAGTGATCAAGATAAATGTCGATGAAGACGAACGCATTACTGTGGCTCCCTTGGGCGATTCCGGTAATCTGGAGATTGGTGACTGGGCGATCGCCATCGGCAATCCCTTCGGTGATGTCGGCTTGGCTCGCACCGTTACCCTCGGGGTGATCTCCGCTCTGGGACGCTCCAACCTCAATTTTGGCAACAACTCCCCCATTTACCAGGATTATATCCAGACAGATGCCGCCATCAATCCCGGAAATTCAGGCGGTCCTCTGCTCAATATCCAGGGACAAGTGATTGGCGTAAACGCAGCCATCACCAGCACTTCCGGCGGCAGCATCGGGATTGGCTTTGCCATTCCGATCAATCTCGCCAAGCGCGTCGTTGATGACCTCATCGCCAGCGGAAAGGTCAGCCGTGCCTACCTCGGTATCTCGCCGCAGGAAATCACTCCCGACCTGATGGAAGCCTTCTCGCTTACGGAAGTCTCCGGCGTCCTGATCGCCAGCGTGGAAGAGAATTCTCCCGCCTCGCAGGCAGGCCTCGAAGTGGGTGATGTAATCATCGAACTGAATGGCGAAAGAGTGCCCAATGTTGCCAAATTCCGAATTGCAGTCGCCATCTCCCGCATCGGAGACAGCATCCCCGTCAAGATTATCCGCAACAATGAAGAACGCACTGTCTCCGTTACACTTGCCGCATTCCCGGACGAGGCTGCAGCCGCTGAAAAGCCCGAATCCACCAGCCGCCGTGAACACGGCATCACAGTAGAGCCTATGGATGGCAATTATGCCCGTCAGAACAACCTTTCCGGTACAGCCGGAGTCGTGGTGAGCGCTGTGGCAAACGGCTCTCCCGCCGCTCAAGCCGGTATCACACCCGGATTTGTGATTCTGCGTGTGGGCAATACGCCTGTCAACAGTGTGGATGAATTCACCGAGGCGATGCGCCAGGCAATCAGCAATCTCGAAAACAGCCGCCGCAAGACCATCAGCCTCTTGGTGACCGACCGCAACAAACGCAATTTCTACTATACCTTGCGTTTTGAGTAGAGGATCTAAGCACAGTCGCCAATTTCGCTGATTCCCAAATAAGAACTGTATAGATAAACTGCAAAGCCCGGTGTGACACCGGGCTTTTTTAGCTTTCCAGGAAGATGGACCACAAGGACAGAATGGACTATATGGACAGGATGATCTCTATAGACAATATGGACTCTATAGACTATATTGACGGAAAGGACTGCCTTTTATCTTTGCTCCAACGCGACTACTGGTACTCCACCACCAGACTCGACCCCTCTCCGTCATTCCTGCGACCGGGGTCCTCGACAAACCGCTTGCGGTTTGGTGGGGTGGGAAGGCAGGAATCCACCTAAATCAATACGCGCGAAGCGCATTCCGAATCCCTCTGTTCACTGATCACTGTTCACTGATTTCTGTTCACTGTTCACTGATCACTGTTCACTTACTTTCCCCCTTCACTACATGGACAAAAGCCGGATAAAGTAGAGGCGATTCCCGGGCGCTCACCCGGGGATCACCCGGGCATCACCTGAGGATCGCCTCGGAATTCAATAGGGAAGCTAGAACTTAGGGCTCGGGAAAAACCTCCACCCAATCCGGCTCGATTTTGTTATCCACGCCAAAGCCGTGATAGCTGTTCGTATCGCCCTTAAACCAGATCTTGGTGCCTTCACCCAGCGGATTATCCGGCTTGGCATAGGCCAGAATGATGCGATAGGGCGCCACATAGACTGTGCTGTTGTCGTTTACGTCTTTTAGTTTATCAACCATCTCCGTAGTATAGAGATAGCTATCTTTCCAGGCAACTACGAAGTTCCAGTTTTTGCTAACTTTTGCCGGAACCTCAGCTTTCTCCAGGATGCTTGCCATCCGGATACCGCTGATCGTACCGGTGGTCTTCCATTCCTGGTCGATGGTATTGCGTACGAGTTCCAACGCGCTGCGGATTTCTGCGGCACGTTTATTGCGCAGATATGCGTTGTATTTGGGAATCAGGATGATTGCGGCGATTCCCAGAATCACGACTATCGCAATCACGAGATAGCGGGTTTTGATCTTGCGGACGGGCTTTTCAGTAGTCTCAGCCATAGCTTTCTCCCTTTGGTTTTATCTTTCGTGGCATTATGAGGCAAGCGAGTGATTAGTCAATAAAAAAAAAGTATAGGGTAAAAAAGCTGTTGACAGGATCAAAGCGCTGAGATTCTTATCAGGAAAGATGAAAATCGATGGAGAAGAAACTATGACGGCTGTAAAGAAAACGCTGCTCTGCTGTCTCTTGCTGGCTCTGGTCTGGAGCCTGAGTGCTGTACTGCGCGAGGATGCGGATAGACTAAGCTTTGGCAATGTATATGTGGGCGGCCATTACAACAGGACTTATACTTGGACAAACAGCAACTCCTTCCCGGTAACTTTTTTCCAGATCACACTTACGGGGAGCAGGGCATTTTCGATCAGCGAGCTTCCGGAGCTACCATTGATCTGTGCTCCCGGAGAGGGCTATAGTTACCAGATCAACTTCGATCCCATCTTTGCAGGAGCGCATTATTGCCAGACAAACCACACTACGGATTTTCCCGGGCAGCAGCAGTGGTCAAACTATCATAGTGGTACCGCCTTTTGGCCTACAATTCATAGATTGCCCTATTATCAGGATTGCAGCACAGAATTTGCCGATGACCTACCGGCAGGCTGGAGCAGGATTGCTTCTGATACCTACAACGCCCAGGTCGGGCTCTTTGAAGTGGACTACTATTATCAGCAGTTGGTGCTCAACAACGGCCATACCACCAGTTCGCAACACAATTTCCTCTTGATAACGCCATTCATAGCAGATTCACTGGATTTTAGCCGGATGCGAATGAAACTGAGGCTACAATCCAGCCCGGCAAATCTGCCTCTGATCCTCGGCACGATGAGTGATCCGGGTGATCTGAGCAGCTTTGTGCCCTGTGATACGCTGGTGACAGGGACGAATTGGGATGAGTATATCGTGGAGCTTGCTGCCTTTCAGACAGGCGGGAGATATCTGGCTTTCAGGCACCCGGTGACTGCAAGCTATCAGAACTTCTTTCTGGATGACATCACGATCGAGTATATCCCGGCTAATGACCTTTCCGTAATGAGTCTGAGCGGGGATTACAACCAAGTGGCAATGTCCGAAGCACTTGTCTATGCAGAAATCCTCAATCGCGGAACAGAACCTCAGGCGAACTACCGGGTGATTCTGGAAGATCACAACGGCAATACGATGGGCGTGAGTCCCGGCGTGCTGATCGCACCCGGACAGCGGCTATTGGTGCCACTCATCTGGCAACCTTATGAAGCACTGGAATATAGGCTTCGCGGCAATCTGGAGAATCCAGGGGATCAGAATCCTTTGAACAACAAATCTCCGGAGTTTCGTATGCTGATCTCGCCGGGTTATGCCGATCTGAGAACCATCGGAGACGGCTCTATGGAAGCGCGGGTGCCGATGGATACATACTATGAGTACCATATCTTTGAAACCATCTACTATCCTGCAGAAATCGGGAGGACTGGCCAGATCTATGCTATCAGGTTTTTCAAAACTTTTGGCTCTACCTCGTCAAGGTCTTACAATGTCTTTGTCGGTGAGACTCCTCAGACAGATCTCTCGAGCGGTTGGATCCCTTCTACCCTCCTGAGCCCGGTCTTTAGTGGGCAGATAGGATTCTCTATCGAAACTTCCCATGTCACGATAACTTTCCAGAATCCATATACTTATAATGGCGGCAATTTGGTGGTGATGATCTCGAGCTTTGGCTATGCGGTGCCGGGACAGTATGATAACAACTTCAAGTGCCAGATCAGCGGAAGCTCCAGAAGCAGATGGGCAACCAGAAACAGCCCTGCAGCCTACAATCCTGCCGGGCCACCGATGCCATCAACTTTGAGCAATGTCTTCCCCATGACGACTCTCTTCTTTAGCGGACATCAGGACTATCAAGGGATTTCCGTCTTTCCCCAAGCGGCGGAATTTGGAGTATTGCCGGTAGAATCGGAACAGAGCCTGGTCTTTAGCCTGATCAACCAAAGCACCGCTCCCATTACAGTCTCAAACCTGGCTCTGCGCGGTGACGATGCCTTTTCAGTATTGGAAGAGACAGCTCTGCCACGCACATTGCAGATAGGGCAGCGCCTGCTCTTTTCACTGAAGTATGCTCCTCTGGCTCCGGGTGATCACAGCGCGGTTTTGACGATCACGGACAATACCGGACGGCAGATTTACAGCTTCCCGGTAAGTGGCAGCTCGATTCCTCAGGAGGTCACAGACCTGCCTCTGGTGCTGGATTTTGACCACACTTATCAGGATGACTTGCCTCAGGGCTGGCTAAAGTATGTCCGGACCAATGCCAATTCCAGGATACTGCGATCCGGTGAAGATCCGCACAGCAAGCCCTCCTGCCTGCTCTTTGCCAATGGCAATGATATGTATCCACAGATGCTGATTGCAGCGCCACCACTGGCACCCGGCATCGATATCAACACCCTTCGCCTGAAGTTTTGGGCGAGATCAAACCTGCAGAGTTCCTTCCAGGTAGGCTTTGCGAGCGATCCTACCGAGCCTGATGATTTCCTGCTTATGGCTAATATCCCGATCTCCACAGACTGGAGCATCTACTCAGTTGATTTGAACGGCTACCCTCCCGAGGCTCAAGGCAGACGCCTGGTGGTGCGCTATCCCGGTGGAGCTTCCGCATTAGCGCTCTATCTGGATGATCTCAGGCTCGAGTATCAACCGCAGAGAGATCTGGAGCTGATCCAATTAAGCGGTAACAGCAGCCCCAGCCTCGATCATAGCTCCACCTGCCGGGTTAGCATTCGCAACTGGGGAGAGCTTTTGGCAGATAGCTTTACCATCAGGTTGCTGGACGAGATCGGCAGCATAATCAGCCAACAGAGCTTTCACAATCTCCCCTCCGGAGCCGGCCAAGACTATCTCCTAAACTGGCAGAGCGCGGTAGAAATCGCCTCTCTCAGAGCAGAAGTGGTCTTTCCCGGAGACGAAAACCTCAGCAACAACCTCAGTGCCCTGATGCCATTGGAGTTCTGCGAAGACGGTGAAGCCCTCAGCTTTGGCGAAGGCTATATCCCAGCCAACGTCCCCTTGGACTACGGCAAGAAAGCCAGCTTTTACCAATGCATTATCACCCGGAATCAGCTTTACGATTTCTACGGAATGATCCACGGACTGGCGCTTGATTACCGTTTCAACATCCAAGTTCCCTCCCGCCCGATCAAGATCTGGCTCGGCAGAACCAATCTGACCGATCTCTCCCAAGGCTGGATTCCGATCAGCGAGCAAGAATTGGTCTTTAGCGACAGCCTGGGCATCATCCCTTCCGGAGAGCATGAACTGAGCCTGATCTTCTCGGAGAGCTTTGATTTCCGCTATGGTGAACAGCTCGTGATCACCTTCCTGCGTCCCAATGACAACATCAATCATGGCCTTTACAAGGATTTCTACTGCCAGCGGGATAGCTCCGCCCGGCACTTGTTCTACAGCACGGAAACAGGCGGCATAGACCCCAATTACCCGCCTATGGGTACTCTTACGGATCTGCTCCCCAATATCCGCTTCCTGATCAGCACCGGCGGCACAGGCTCGCTGTCCTGCACTGTCCAGGATCCCTCCGGAAACCCCGTCGCGGATGTTGAGGTGGTGCTTGGCGGCTCCGTCTATAGCACTCAAACGGACGAGAACGGCAGCTTTGGCTATGCACATCTTCCGCCCGGCAACTATCAGATCCAGCTTTCCAAGTTTGCCTATCAGCCTCTCTTACATGATATTACGATCAATGTAGATCAGAATACAGACCTGCTTCTTACCATCAATCCCTATCCTATCGTCACAATCTACGGCAGGATTTTCGCCTCTGATACCGGTGCGCTGCTGCCCAATGCCTCCATTCACCTCAGCGGTTATCAGAATTATTATACCGAAAGCAGTCCTGATGGCATCTTCCTGATACCTGGCGTATATGGTTTGATGCCATATAATTACATTATCCTTGCCGAGGGATATCAGACCCGTATAGGCACCTGGTTCCCAGGCGGGACCGACCTCCTGCTGGGGGATGTCTTTCTCTATGAGATCGCCTATCCTCCGATCAATGCTCAGGCAACTTTGGCTGATGAAGCCGTTCTGATTAGCTGGGAAATGCCCAATACTTCGCCCATTGGTTTACAGGAAAGCTTTGAGGCAGTTGACTTTCCTCCTCCCGGTTGGAGCCGCATCATCAACAATCATGAGGGCGTGCAACCCAGCGGTTTATTGCCCACCTGGTGCCGCAGCGGAAGTGTCAATCCCGGGCTGCAACCGGCAATCCCGCCTCATGGCTCCTACCAAGCCGGCTTGGGATGGGCGAGTTCGCATCAGGACGAGTGGCTGATCTCGCCTCCCTTCAATTGTCCCGCGGAGTCCTATCTGTCCTTTCAATCCTATGTCTTCCAAGGCTCTACAGCCGGTGATCATTACTATGTAAAAGTCTCAAACGACAATGCAATGACCTGGACCACCCTCTGGGATGCCTCGACTCAGACCGGAGCTTGGAACTATTATCAAAACACTGTGCTGATCGATCTTGCAGCATACTCAGGACAAGAGATCAAAATCGCTTTCCAGGCAGAGGATCCCATCACCGATGATGGGCTCTGGTTTGTCTGGCTCATAGATAACATATATGTAGGCAATGTCTTACGCACAAGGAACGAGCGTGCCTTGATCTCCTGGCAGTTGCACAGATTGCTCCAGGGAGCTGAGTCTAATCCCGATACCTGGGTCTCGCTGGATGCTCCTCCTCTCTCCGAACTCAGCTATCAAGATACTGCCTGGCAAGAGCTTCCCGCCGGAGATTATCGTTGGGCAATCCAAGCTGTGTATCAGGCTGACGTCATCTCCGAGCCGGTCTTCAGCAACTCCATCACCAAGCTAATCCCCTCCGGCATGATCAGCGGAGTGGTTCGCCAGACTACTCTCCAGCCCATCCCGGGCGCAACCGTTTCTGTTGGTTCCATCAGCGCAACAACCAATAATTCAGGAGCTTACACGCTGATTCTGCCCACCGGGACATACTCTGTCACGGCCCGAGCGACCGATTTTCAGAGCCAAACGATTGAGAATGTGGTTGTTAATGAAGATCAGACCACTACTGCAAACTTCACCCTTAGTCCCGGCTCGGAGGCTTGGCTCGATAGTCCGCCGGCAATTACCGATCTAATCGGCTGCGCTCCTAACCCCTTCAACCCACAAACCACTATCCGCTATAGCCTTAGAGATACTTCACGCGTCAGGCTCAGCATCTACAATCAGAGAGGACAGCTTGTGCGGATCTTGTTGGACGAGACTCAGCCATCCGGTTATTACACAGCTACTTGGAATGGCTTGGACAGCTCCGGCAGAGCATGCGGCAGCGGACTCTATCTGATAAGAATGGAGAGCGGCTCCTTCAGCAAGATTGTTAAAGCCATACTCTTGAAGTAGTCAGCCCATATCTGTAGCCTGCGCTCTGCTTGACAGGATGCATGCTGCCTGCTTCTATCCTGCTTGAATCCTGCATGAACATACATCATCCGACTGAGCTATATAGACTTATGAGATATCAACTGAAAGAGCAATAAAAAAGGGCTCATCCTAATCGCGGAGCGAGCCCTAATTGACATCAATAGTATTACTTAGTAGCGAATCAACCTCTGCCAGGCGATCTTGCCATCAAAGTCTATTGCTGCAAAATAGATGCCTGCAGATACGAGTGAACCACCCTTATCACGTCCATCCCAGCGGATTTCACCGCTTCCAGAACGGTCAGGATTGAGATCAAGGGTCCGGATCACCTGTCCGCGTTGGTTGAATATCCTAAGGTAAGCACTCTCCTCCCGGGGCAGTTTGTAGGCGATCAAGGCGCTGTCGTGGAAAGGATTAGGCATTGGACTGCGCAGGTAGAGCTCCGCCGATGGAGCGCTGGGATCGTTGTTTGCGACCACAGATTCGAGCACAAAGGGCTGGTTTGTGGTCTCACCCGAAGTGATGGTGATTCCGAAAGCATTTTCGGTGTGATAGCCATCCTTCATACAGGTCACGTCGTAGGTTCCGGGTGCGAGGCTGATGCTGTAGGAACCATCTGCAGCACTGAAAGCTGTGGCAGTTCCTGCCATGATAATCGCACCTTCCACAGGCGTGCTGTTTGCAGATAATACTGTGCCACTGAGAGTTCCATTGGGTACGATGGGAGCCCAGATCATCCTCATATCTCGGAAATAGGTCTCATTTGGATAGGTCTGATCAATTGCGGTGATGCTCTTGCTGAAGGTAACGGTCTTGTACTTGCCGGGATTGTTCTGGCTGGCGTTGTGCTCAGTAAATTCTACATTAACGGTGTAGTTGCCGTCATCTACGAGATTTCCCTGGAGATTTCTGGCATTCCAATTAACCGTATGGAGTTGGTGGCTATTGAGCGAAGCGCTTGTCACAGCGCCGGTTGTGTTGTTGCCGGAGGATGCCAGCCAGCGCACCAGCGTGTAGCGGTATTGGCTTGCCCAGACCTTGAGGGTCTTCACAAACTGATTCTGTCCGTTGGTAATCCAAATCGCTCCGGCATTACGCGGCCCATAAGGACCATTGTAGGTTACTGTGCGCACCGTGAAGGTCATCGAGCCGTCGATATTTCTGGTTTGATAGACGTAAAGTCCTGCCGGGGTGATGATTTGCTCTGCATAAACGAGGCAAATCGTCAGCACGATCAGGCTGATCGATCCTAAGATCACGAGCAATCTTCTATTCATAAGCTATGGTTCTCCAGATAGATTCGAGTGCAATAGATATAACAATTTCTGTGCCAATAAATGAGTTTTCAGTGGAATACAGAGGTTTTGCTTGACAGATGAGACGATGATTGATAGGCGGGTGTGTCATGAGGAATTTATGGAATCGACGATCATCAGGGAATTCTCGCTAAGCAGTCTGAAGCAGATGAGCGGAGACAAGAGCTTTTGGAAGCTTGAGAACCTGCCTTTTACCAAGCTTCGTCTGGCGCAGTATCTTGCCAATCCCTCCGCGGAAGATGATGATGTGCTGTGGCTTATGGCTTTTGATAAGGATCGGATTATCGGATATTTGGGGGTAATCCCGGGCTATGTAAAGATCGCAGGTGAGCCCCAGAAGATCGGCTGGCCAACCAGTTGGTGGATCGATCCTCAGCATCGAGGGAGCGGTTTGGCAGATCGGCTGATGCAGCGTGTCGCAGAGCTATATCCATATATGGCAGCCAATTCTGGTACTCCCAGAGCATTTGAAAAGCTCCAAAAGAACAATCTGATGCAGGTCTATGGCAATCGCCCGCGCACCTGGTATTTCCTCAACTTAAGTGCCTCCGTATTGCATGATTTCAAACGTGATGGCAAGCTGGTCATGACCCTTTTGCCGCTACTGAAGTGCTTTGGCTCGCTGATCAGCAAGTTCAGGCTCAGGAAATGGCTGGCAACCGGGGCAGCTCCGGTGCTCAAGCCGGAATATATGGACAAGCCGGACTCCGCTGCGCTGGAACTGCTTAATGAATTGTGGCAGGATGACTTTAGCTACAAAGATGCCGCTACCTTTGCATGGCAGATCGGCAATCCGGCTCTTGCGCCGCGTCTCAAGGGAATCGAGAGCTTGCATTCCACCTATTTCGGCAATAACGGATATCACAATATGAGCTTCCAATTCCTGCTCCATCACGGCGATAAGCCGGTTGGATGGCTGTCCATGGTTATCAGTGACGGAATCCTCAAATTGCCTTTTATCTATCTGAAGCCGGGATATGAACGTGGCGTGCTTGACCTTCTGGCAAAGATCTGCCTATCTAACTCTGTGGATGTGATTTACAGCCAGAATGAGTTCCTCCGGGAGCAGATGGACAAGCACCGTTTCCCCTGTCTCTTCCGCAAGTCTTACAAGATGAATATCCTCGTTTCAAAGTCCTTGGAAGCAGTTCCCAAAGGACTCAACCTTCAGGATGGAGATGGAGCATTCTGATTATGTTGCATATAGTTAACCAAGCATTCAATCCGCTCATCAGCAGTCATCGCGTGCTCTATTGGCACAATGTTTACAGCACGAATCAGGGTTTGTATCAAGATGGTGTCACCGCTCTGGAATTTGAGACTCAGATCATCGCCCTGAAGAAGGCAGGATTCCGTTTTATCAGCCTAAGTGAAGCGCTTCAGAGAGCCCGCAGCAAGGCAAGAGCAGAGCAGACTGTGAGCATCACGACTGATGATGGCTTCGCCTGCAATCACGATACGATCCTGCCGATCCTCAAGCGGCACGAACTGCCAATCTGCGTTTTCATCATTGGTAAGTGCATTGATAACCGTGCGTTGGCTTGGAATCACAAGCTCTTGATTGTTCGTGCCAGAGCGGACGCAGCGACGCTGGACAAGGCAGTTAAAAGCCTTGCTCCCCAGTATCAGCTTAGCCTATCAAAGAGCACTGCAGAGTCTCTCTTCAGCGTGCCGATGCGCCTTAAAGATGCTTTTGCGGACAAGCTTTGGGAGCTTTTCTGCGAGGAAAGTCAAGCGGAGTATCTGGCACAGAACAAACCTTTTCTCGATAGTGAGCAGCTAAAGGATATGATGGCTTATGGTGCGGAGATTGGTACGCACAGCCACAGTCATCCTGATTTCGAGAGACTGAGCTATCCGGAGATGCTCAAGGAGATTGAGCGTTCCACTAATATCCTGCAGGAGCATACCGGCTCACCGATACGTTATTTTGCTTATCCCTACGGACGTTACAACTCCGCGGCCATCAGCTCCAAGCTCTGCCGAGATACCAGCCTCGAGCTCTGCCTGGGAGGCAGATACAGCCTGCGTGACAACCGGGGCGAATCCCGGCTCTGGCAGCGTCAGAAAATGGAGCAGGATATGAGCAAAGTCAACCAGGAGCTGCTCCTCAAGCCTTACCTGAGAGCTGCAAAAGACCTGCTAAAACCCTGATCTAAAAGAATAGCGGCAGCAACTCCGCTGCACTTACCAAGCCAAAATACTCGCTGAGAGGCAATTCTTCGAGCTTTGCCAGAATGGCTCGTTCCTGATGCTCGACCCCGGCAAATTCAGCTTCAAATTCATGCGGAGAGCGGTTTGAAAAGAAATCACCATAGATCTTGATGGTCTCGATCCTGCCTGCCTGAACGTCCAGATATGCCTCGATCGTACCGGAAGCAGTCCTTACGACATTGGAGAAGTTATACTTGGGAGACTTGCCAAAGTTCCAGTCCCAGGTGCTGTATTTCTCGTCACAAAGCTGCTGAATCTGCGCCAGATCCTCCGCACTGAACTCGTAATCCTCGATCTCAGGATAGTCCTGATGAATCCGCGCCCGTACCTTGGCTATAAAATCATCCAATGGTACAGCTTCACTGAGGTGATCAGTAACGTTTGTAACCCTGGCGCGGATTGACTTTACCGCTTTATCGGAGAACTTGAGCGGATTGACCTTGAGTGCTGCGCTCAGATCGATCAGCTTGGAGCTGTAGAGGATGGTTCCGTGCTGCAGGATCTTGCCGCGTTCCACCAGCTTGGCATTGCCGGAAAACTTCATCTCGTCTATCGTAAGATCATTTCTTCCCTGTAGCCGGGCATCAACCCCGAGTTCCCTGAGGACCTCAAGAATCGGTGCTGTATAGCGCTCAAAATTCCAGGGAGAGTCCTCCCGGGCATTCATAATGAAGCAGAAATTCAGATTTCCCAGATCATGAAAGACCGTGCCCCCGCCGGTTAACCGCCTCACCACCGGGATATTATGCTCTTTTACCCAGTCGTAATTGATCTCCGCGATGCTGTTTTGATGCATCCCGACAATAATGGAGGGTTCATTGATGTAGAGCAGAAAAGCCTCCTGCCCCAGGTGACGCAGGATATACTCCTCCGTCGCTATGTTGAAAGGCGCATAGTGGCTTTTGGAGACGATCGAGATCATAGTTTTTCTATCTCTGCCAGTTCACTGCGGACAAAATCCACCAGCTCGCGGATGCGTCCCTCGGAGAAGTCAAATTCTATCCCGGCAGTGCGATACAGCTCGCCGACCGGCTTGCTGTAGCCGAGATTGAGGAAGTCCTGATACTGCCGGAGCGCTTTCGCTTTGTTCTCGCGATAGTTTTTGTAAACCGAGAGTGCCCCAAGCTGAGCCATCCCGTATTCGATATAGTAAAACGGTACTTCAAAGATATGCAACTGCTTGATCCAGCCATATTTGCGATAGTCTTCCAAACCGCTCCAGTCGGTCAGTCCGCTGAATCGTTTATTGATCCCCAAATATGCCTCACAGCGTTCCAGCGGGGTATGTTGTGGATTGAGGTAAACCCAGTGCTGGAAAGCATCTACAGTCATCGCCCAAGGCAGGAAGCTAAGCGTTCCCTCCAGTTGATCCCGCTTTGCCTTCTTCAAGTCCGTCGCATCGGTGTAAAACTCGTCCCAATAGTCCATTGTAAGGAGTTCCATCGACATCGATGCCAATTCTGCAACTTCAGACGGGGTATCGAGATACTGCACGATCGGAATAGGCGCGGTTGCCTGCGAGTGCATCGCATGTCCGGCTTCGTGAAGCAAGGTCACAACGTCGTTATGCTGCTTCACGTGGTTCATAAAGATAAAGCTGCTACCCAGTTCGTTGATCCCGGTATTATAGCCTCCAGGTGCCTTGCCCTTGCGGTTTTCTAGATCCAAAAGCCCGCTATTGGCCATCATTTCAAGCTGTTTGGCATAAGCCGGCGAGACTTTGGAGAGCACCCGGACAGATTTGTCGATGAATTCCGCAGTCTCAGCAAAGGGCTTTAGCACCCTGCCATCCAGATCGACCGAGCCGTCCCAGGGACGCAATTGCTCGAGCTTCAAAGCCTCTTTGCGCTGTTCATCCAGCTCTTTTACAAAAGGAATCACCACTTTCTCGACCGCATCGTGAAACTTGTAGAGATCCTCGGGACTATAGGAAAAACGCCCTAGTTCTGAATGCATATAATCGCGGAAGTTGTCATATCCGGCATTCACGGCAATCTTGCCGCGCACTTCGCGCAGATCGTCGTAAAGCTTGTCCAGTTCGTTGGCTTGCCCGCTATAGAGCTCCCATATCAAGCGCCAGGCAGCCTCTCGCTTTGCCCGGTCGCCGTCTTTCAGAAAAACGCTCAATTGCGATACAGTGCGGTCCTCACCCTCAAAATGAGCGGTCAGAGTGCTGATGATGCTGCCGTACTTGTTGGCAAGCTCGGATTCTTGAATTTTGAGCGGGATATTCTCAGCGCGGTAGAGCTCAATCTCGTTTGCAATGATCTTGTCCAGATGCGCAAAATCCTGAGGATCAAGCTCTTTGCGCCAGGCACTCTCGTAATACATCTTCTTGATCTGAAAGCGATAAGGCTCCGCTTGGGAGGCAACCTCTGCAAAATATTCGTTGTAGGCATTGGCGTAATCTTCGTTATCGGCGTTGAGAGTCATCCGGATGTAGCGCCAGGAAAGCTCATCGCCCATTGCCTTGCTGAGTTCCGAGTACTGATAAAGCATTTTGACCAATTCTTCTGCACTTTGTGGAGGAAAAGCAATTAGTTTATCCAAGTATTCCTTGATCTCATCCCAGCTTTCGATCTTGAAATCGGATCCGAGGTATTTGTAAGCTATCTTTGCCAGTTTTTCATCAGTGTAAATCATTGCATTACATCCTTTTTACATAGATTTATCATTTGGCGCAAAACTGCCGGAATTATCAATATTGTCAATCCTAATCTAAGAAAATACTCCCCTGATTAGTGCTCCCTGCTTCCACAATCTTGTAAAACCCCTGCACCCGACTGGAGATCCCCTTGTCGCCACAAGGGGATCACTAGGGAATCACTAGGGGATCACCAGTGTATTCAAGCAGGAAGGAACTATCTTCTTGACTAATAGGCGAGGCTCTTTAGACTGGTAAAACTATGAAGAATCGATCTGTCTCATTCCTGGCAAATAAGTACCTCAAAGCCCGGGCCAAGGGTCCGGTCGGGCGTTCGCATTACCTGACCCTGGCAGGCATTGCACTTGGCGTAATGGCTTTATTGGCAGTGAGTTCTGTGATGAACGGATTTCAGGATGAGATGCGCGGCAGATTGATCGGCTCGCTCTCCGAAATGCGAGTAAGTCCCGATAAAGAGACCGAATTCATTGATCCGGTTCCCACGCAAAATCGCCTGAGAGAGCTTGGCTTTCAGAGCGCTCCCGTGATCCGGCTCGAACTGATGCTAAAGCGCGGAACAATTGTCGTTCCGAGCCTGGCATTTGGTATCGATCCTCATCAGCACCAGGATGTTAGCAACCTGATGAAAGCTGCCCGCGGCCTTAGCGGAGCGGCAGTGCAGGGAGTTGTTAGCGGAGTCGTGGACAGCCTAGCCATTGCCGATGGCGGAATCGTTTTGGGAGCAGCTTTGGCGTATCAATTGGGAGTTCAGCCGGGTGATCGTCTGCAGGTATTATCGCCTCTTTTTAACCAGCCTACTGCCTTTGGATTGATACCCAAGCTAAAGTCTTTGAAGGTTTTAGGTATCGTTAGCAGCGGAATGCCGGAGTATGATCAATCTTACAGCTATATTCCGCTGTCGACTGCCGCGTGGTTCAAAGGCAGCTCAGAGATCGATTATCTGGAACTGAAAACCCCTGACCGCGAGAGAGTAAAGCAGTACAGCCGTATGTTGTCCAATGACTTAAAAGGTTTTCGCGTGGAAGATTGGAGCAGCTTCGATCCCAGTTTGTTTACAGCCATGCGCTTTGAGAAGTTCCTGATGTTTGTGATTATGCTCTTTATGTATATCATTGCCTCGTTTAATCTTACAGGCAATATGCTAAAGACGGTCAGCATCAAAAAGCGAGAGTTGGGCTTGCTCAAAGCGATCGGGCTCAAGGAAACTGATCTGAGCCAGCTTTTTCTGCAGCAAGCGCTCATCCTTGCCAGTATCGGGATCCTCGGAGGACTCGCTATTGCCGCGCTAATCCTATGGCTGCAGCAGACTTATGGCATCATCAAGCTGCCCTTGTCGGAGTTTGAGACAATGGTGCTCCCCGTCAAAATGCAGGTGCAGGATGTGGTACTGGTGATTATTATGTCTTATGGCTTCACTCTGCTGAGCACCTTGATTCCGCTCAGTAGGCTGAAACAGATCAATAGCGTTGATCTGATCCGTCAATCAGTATAAAACACTATAGAGGTGATACTTATGACACGCAAAGAAAGCTATCAGATGGTTATTGAGGCTGAGATCAGGGCACAAATGCTCTATCACAGCCTGGCTCGCAGCTTCCGCAATCCGGAGACCAGCGCGGTCTTTCAGGAATTGGTGATGCTGGAAAAGACGCACGAGGAAGGGATCCGCAAAGCCTATGCCGCGGAATTTGCCGGAGAAGAACCTGTAATCAAGCCGCAGGTCGAGGTCGAGTTAAAAGGTGTGAACCTGAAGGAACCTCTTGAGGTGCTTGAGTTTGCAATGGGACGTGAAGACATTGCTCGCTCTGCCTATCTGCAGATGGCGGATGCCAGCGATGATGCAGATCTCAAAGCTCTTTTGATCTCGTTTGCGGATCAGGAAGACCAGCATAAGCAGTTGATCCAAGCAGAGATTCAGCGTCTGCAAGGCTCTATGATTTGGTTTGATCCATCCGAACTTACCGGATTGATGGAGGATTGAGCAGTATCACAGATGACAATCTGCTTGCGGGTAGCTAATGTCGAAAGATCAGCGTAGTCTCTTTGAAGACAAACAGATAGAGGATCGTGAGGTTCCGCTGGCGGAGCGTCTGCGTCCGCATAGCCTGGATGAGTTGCGTGGACAGGACAAGCTGGTTGCGCCTGATTCTTTGCTGCAGAGAATGCTGGAGACAGGGCAATATCATTCCTTTATCCTTTGGGGACCACCCGGAACCGGCAAGACGACCATTGCCAGGATCATCGAAGGTACTGCGCAGATGAGATTTGTGCATTTCAGCGCGGTGCTTTCCTCCATCAATGACGTCAAGGCTGTGATGCGGGATGCCGACTTTGCGCATCGTACCCAGAATCAACGCACTATCCTCTTTATTGATGAGATACATCGCTTTAACAAGAGCCAGCAAGATGCTTTCCTGCCTTATGTCGAGAGCGGGGCAGTGATTCTGATCGGTGCGACAACCGAGAATCCTTCGTTTGAGGTGATTCCGGCGCTGCTATCCAGATGCCACGTCTTTGTGCTGGGAATGCTCTCGGAAGAGGACTTGCAGGGGATTATCCAGCGGGGGATGCAGGAACTGGGCATAGAGCAGCAGGAAGAGGTTGCTGCCTGGTTGTCGAGGCAATCCGGTGGAGATGCGAGGCGGGCTCTGAACGATCTGGAATTGGTTGCGCCTTTCTTAAGAGAAAATCCTGATGCCAAGATCGATGCCTTGGCAAAGGTATTGGCAAAGAAGACAATGTTTTATGACAAGAACCGGGAGGAGCATTACAACCTGATATCGGCACTGCACAAGTCTTTACGTGGTTCTGATCCCCAGGCTGGGCTGTATTGGCTGGCGAGGATGCTGGAAGCCGGCGAAGACCCGCTCTATATAGTGCGGAGGCTGATCCGTTTTGCCTCGGAAGACATTGGACTGGCAGATCCGCAGGCTCTTACTTTGTCCATTTCGGTACTCGAAAGCGTTCGTATGCTGGGGATGCCGGAATCCAATACCGCGATTGCACAACTGGTTGTCTATCTGGCAACTGCGCCGAAATCAAACGCTATCTACAGAGCTTACAACGCTGCCGCGGACGATGCCCGCAAGACCAGCCACCTGGGAGTACCGCTGCATATCCGCAACGCTCCCACCAAGCTGATGAAAGAGCTGGACTATGGCAAAGACTATCAGTATGATCACGATTCCCGGGATCACTACATCTATCAGAACTACTTTCCCGAGAAGATGAGAGAGCAAAGCTATTACAAACCCGGACGCTTTGGCTTTGAAAAGGAAGTCGAGAAGCGGATGGAGTGGTGGCAGAAACTGCGCAAGGACCAGGAAAAGGGTGATTGATCCCGCTAAACTGACAGGTATATATACTTAGATAAACAAAAAGCCGATCATCAAGATCGGCTTTTCTATAGCTGGCTGGGATGGGAGGACTTGAACCCCCACGTACGGATCCAGAGTCCGCTGTCCTACCATTAGACGACATCCCAGCAGGAAAACAAGGGTATGTATTGTACTCATGAAATATGGCTGGGCAGGGAGGATTCGAACCCCCGGATGGCGGGACCAAAACCCGCTGCCTTACCGCTTGGCGACTGCCCAGCATATTATTATCTGGCGGAGAGGGAGGGATTCGAACCCTCGGTAGGCTTTTGACCTACACACGCTTAGCAGGCGTGCGCCTTCAACCGGCTCGGCCACCTCTCCATTTTGAGATCACACTATAAACTTTCTGGCGGAGGATGAGGGATTCGAACCCCCATGGGCATAACCCGGCGGTTTTCAAGACCGCTGCCTTACCAATTAGGACTAATCCTCCCTGATTAAGTTTGTACCTTAAATTGCGAGGCGCCTAATCTGTCAAGAGCTTTCTGTGAACTAAGCACCGCTGCGTGCCAAACGAAAGCCCAAATCTACCGTCTTACGGCTTGGACGGTGCCTGATACGGGCAGATACACGCAGCTCATTCTCCGGGTAAACTGCCGAGCCACCACGGAAAACCTTGTAAGAGCCACTTGTTGGTCCCCACTCCCTATCAACCAGAGATTCTTCTCCCCAGTCCCAGACCCACTCAAAGACGTTGCCACTCATATCGTAGAGGCCGAGTTCATTGGCTCGCCTGGAGCCGACAGGATGAGTTCTGCCGCCTGAATTCCCCTCGTACCACGCAATCTCACTGGGGTCGTTTGATCCGCTATAGTAATAGTTTTCGCTTCGATTACCGCCTCTGGCAGCGTATTCCCATTCTTCTTCACTGGGCAGACGGTAGCCATTGGCACCCGCTACTATCCTTACTCCTGACGCACTGCTGAGATCACCGGCATAGAAAGGTTCCAAGCCCTGCAGGGAACTGAGGGCATTACAGAAGGTGACACAATCCAGCCAGGATACATTGACAGCCGGTAGATTGCCGGCAGTTCTGGGACGGATACCCATCACAGCAGCATAGATCTCTTCGGTAACCTCGTATTTGCCAATCTGATAACTCTGAAGGTCGGTGCTTATCACGGGATATTCGTCTGTCCTGCCACCGCCAAAGGTATCTCCGCGCTGGAATTGACCGCCTTCGATCCTGACCATATCGATCTCCAGCTCGACATTACCGCTCGTCATCACCTTGGCAGCGGTTCCCCGACCATCGGCGACACTCTCCCCCGTCTTGTCTTTTTTTAAGACAATAACCAGCACCACAGCCAGAATCAGCACCAGCACGATCAATGCTAAGATGATGATTAGCTTGCTATTGGGAGGATTACCCGGCTCTTTGGGAAGTCTTGGAGGGGGTGTAGCTTTGATTTTGGGTTTCTTGAGGCGAGGACCTGCCGCAGAAACCGGCGGAGGGTTGACGGAACCTGCATTGTAATCTTCAGACATAAAGAAAGCCCCAGACTTTACCTTCACGGCTGTATTAGCCGGTAAGCACCAAGGGGGACATATTGCCAAGAGCTCCATAAGAGCCTCCCTAACTATATATTAGCCCCGAGAACTCGTCCCGGGGCCAAAGTATTACCCGTATTTGTTTTAGTTACTTCGATTCAGCTTGATAACCTGTGTATCGCGCCCCGATCTTGCCCTCAGGAAGTATATCCCTGCAGCAGTTTCAGAGCCACGGCTGTCCTTGCCATCCCAGACGTATTCACTGTTTCCGGCTCTCAGCACCAGTTCCTCCTCCCGCATCAACTGACCTCTGAGATTGTAAATGCTGACGCTGAGAGGCAGAGTTTCCTTTGCCACAAAGGCAATACTGGCATCATCGGCAAAGGGATTGGGATAGGCGGATGCTATCATAAACTGCGGAACCGGTATCTCTAAAGGATCCTCGGCAGAGGTCGGATTCCAGATTCTATTTACAAACTCAGGATGATCCACAAAGGGATTGCGGTTGTTCTGATACTGATATACTGCCTGATTCCTGGCTAGTTCACTGGCATCCACAGGATCCTGAGCGTGCCATTGCATCAAAGTCGCCAGCATATTGACGCCACCTTGGATCAAGCCATCGTTATAGCGCACAGTAAAATACATCAAAGCTCGTGCCACATTGCCTTTGGACTGTGGAGCAGGTTCCCAAACGGTATGACCATAACCATCGTTTCCGCGATAGCTCTGCCAGGGCTCGTTTGCATAAAAGACTTCCGAAGAACTGTAACTCGCAACATTGGCAAGAGGCAGGTTTCCACGAGCGCTATTTGCCTGCATACGAGTCGGAAAAAGGTGATGCACATCAGCTTTTTTAATAGAGCTCTGGCTGCTGCTAAACCAACTTTGCGCATAAGTATGCTCCGTATTGGGATCGCTGGAGCCATTGTAAGAACCTGATATGTTGTAAACGTGACCGGTATAAATGCAACGGACAGTTCCGTTTACATTGTCGGCTGTCTGAAACATAAAGAGCTTGGCGTTGTCGTAGCTCGAATTCGTATTCGTAGAGATCAAGGTTCTCAGTGCATTACGCAGCTGATCCCCGGATAGATTCATCACATTATCATAATAGCCGGCAAATACCACCAGCGGTAAAAGCAGCAGCAATAGCGTTACGGAATAGGTCTTTTTCATCTTTGTATCCTCAAATATGTCTGAACGTTATCCATTATAATAGAGCTTGATTCCTGTCAAGTCTCGTTTTATCATCATTCTCTGATGCTACAGATGGCTTCCTCTTCTACGGTTACCGATCACAGTAGCTTATACTTAAAGATACCGCCACAAACGCCTTATCCTGCATTGCTTGTTCCAGACATCTGATTTGATGAGATATTGCAGCTTACCCAAGCCGCGAACCCTCTATTTATCGGCGCAGATTTGATATCGTAAATATGGCTTGACTTTTATGCAATGAAAGAATCATTGACTCATAATCTATAGTGTTGGGGATGAGACAATGCTTTCACAGTATCGTAACAGGTTTGATAGTAACATTTTATCTGTATTCAAACAGGCTCTGCAGATATCGCTGCGCAATAGCCGTAGTTTTACCTTCTTTAGTACCGCCGGGTTGGCTCAAGCGAGAGCAGCCAAGCTGCGTAAACGCCACCTGATCACAGGCTTACAAGTACCACCGCTTTTGATCATCAGCATCACCAAGCGCTGTAATCTCAATTGCACCGGCTGCTATTCAAAGATCCTGCATCAGGACAATCAAAGCGAGCTCAGCCCGGAGCGCTTTCGTGAGATACTAAACGAGGCGAGCACTCTTGGCGTATCGATCATCCTCCTGGCAGGGGGCGAACCCTTGGTCAGGCGGGACATTCTGGAGGTCGCAGCCGAATTTCCCCGCATCATCTTTCCCATTTTTTCTAACGGCACTCTATTGGACGACAGTTACTTATCATTCTTTTACAAGCATCAGCATTTGATCCCCGTGATCAGTTTGGAAGGCCGCGAGCTTGAGACCGATGCCCGGCGGGGTGACGGAATCTATCAGAACTATCTGCAGCTCGTGCCAAAGTTAAAGCAGCACAAGCTCTTCTGGGGCTCATCTTTCACGCTCACCCGAGAGAACTACAATCAGGTGCTCAGCCACGAGTTTCTAAGTGCCCAATTGGCTTTGGGCGCGGAGCTATACTTCTTTGTGGAATACGTGCCAATTGCAAGCGGGACAGAATCTTTGGTCTTGTCCAGCTGGCAAAAGGAAAACGTAACACGCAGAGTTGATCGGCTCAACAAAGACCTTCCCGGCATCTTCATAGCCTTCCCGGGCGATGAAGAGCAATATGGCGGTTGTTTGGCTGCCGGACGTGGCTTCTTACACGTCAATCCTTTCGGGCTTGCAGAGGCGTGCCCCTTTGCTCCAGTCTCGGATGTAAACCTAAGCTTTTCCACACTGCGAGAGTCACTTAGCTCCCGCTTGATGGAAAAGATCCGCCAGAATCACAGCCTCTTGAAAGAAGGTGAAGGCGGATGCGCTCTCTGGGCAAATAGGGAATTTTTGCAAGAACTCAGCCGGGAAGATCGCGAAGCCTAAGCTTTTTTTTTTACTCTCGAAGTTTATCCTTGGCACTTGCTCCCTGCTTCAATCCCCTTGTGATCCCCTAGTGATCCCCTAGTGATTCCCTTGTGGCGACAAGGGAGTCGCCAGTGCAGTGCGTGTGGTTTGCCTGATGGTTCAAGGAGGGAGATTTAAACAAGGAGAAAAGGAGGAAGGAGAGCGCTTCGCGCAGTGATGAAGTGGATAGTGGTGTGGTGTGGGAGTACCCGCGATCGCGTTCGAATTCGTTTTAGAAGGCTGTCCATTACGTCAATATAGTCAATACCGTCCATTTTGTCCATCTTCTGCCCAGCTGTGATGTTTTCTGTTCACCGAGCGCAGCGCTCTCTCGTCACTCTTCACAAAAAAAGCGGGACACCAGTAGGCATCCCGCATTGTAATCGGAGACTTGTAGTTTACTTCATCAAGACCATCTTACGGGTGCTGCTATAGCTGCCGCAGAACATCTTGTAATAGTAGATTCCGCTGGAAACTGTGCGTCCCTGTTCATCATTACCTTCCCAGGTGGTGCTGTGGTGTCCGGCAGATTTGGTCTCATTGACCAGACGTTTTACCAACTGACCGCGCTGATTGTAGATTTCGATGCGGACAGGACCTGCATCCAGGACATCGTATTTGATCGTGGTGCTGGGATTGAAGGGATTGGGGATATTGCCCACCAGCCTGGTTTCCGTTACAGGAGCGTTTGGATCATTGTTATCCGAACCGATCACCATCACAAAGTTTACCGTGGTGGTTTGATCGGCATAGACTACAACGTCGCTGATCGTCTGAGTCTGGAAGCCGTTGGCAGCAGCAGTAACATTGTAAACCCCTGTTTCTGCTACAATTACATAAGCACCGGAGTTGTTGGTCGTGGCAGTATAAGTACCTGCTGTGATGGCTGCTCCGGGGATAGGCTGATTGGTGGGAGTGCGAACCACACCGCTGATCATACCGGTCTGGGTGAGATAGACGATGCTATTGGAGAAGGACGGACTGGACATCAGGTCGTTCGTATAGACTGAGCGAACTGCCCAGAGATATGCTCCATCGTTGATATCTCCCCAGCCAAGATCTGTGTAAGCAGGATTGGTGATCGTATTGGGCGTCAGGAGAGTCCAGTTATTGGGATTGGCTTCTTGTCCGGAGACTAATCTCCATACTCTGTAGCCCACCAGGGAGCGTTCGGAATTGCCGTTGTAACGCATTGTATTGGGAGATGGCAATTGAGCTTCTCGGCGTACAATGCCTTGCTCGATCGCTCTGGAAGGGGCGGTATTGGGAATTGTGGCTCCGTTATCACGATTTGCTCTTTGGGAACGCATCTGCATCTCACCCCAGGCAAAGCGGATAGTATCAATGTCATTGCCAATATAGACGTTGTCGATAAACCAAGTGTACCAGAGACCATCGTTTGATGGAGGATCCACAGCGTGCCAGGCAAGCTTGACTTCCTGTCCGGCATAGGCGCTCAGATCGACCAGGATCGGGGTCGCATAGTAGTTCCATCCGCCGGTTTGGGCGCTGGCATCCCAGAGGACAGTCCAGTTTGTACCATTATCGACTGAGGCTTTGATGTAATAGTGATCTCCGGAAGTGGAGCCCAGGAAGACATAGGAATCAAAGCTGAGCGAAGCCTGAGGCGGGCAGAAGAAGGTAGGCGTGATCAGCCATTCGTCTTGATGCTCATAGCTCCACCAGAGTCCGGCCTGCCATTCTCCCTGGGTAGGAGCGACGGTGCTGGTTCCGATAGTAATAGTGCCAAATCTGCACCAGGTCGGGAAGACACCGTTGGCATTGGCAGCGCCGGTATTGGTGATGTTTTGAGTCCAGCCGAGAGGCGGGAAGGTGTTGCTTTCAAAGCCTTCGGTAAGCTCCTGGGCATTGGGATCGGGCGGCAACCAGTGGATGTTAACTGCCTGATTGGTCGTGGTTACCTCGGCAAGTACATCTCTGGGCGGATAAGCCATCTCTGCGAGGGTGATATTTCCCATCGAGTGGTTTGTAGCTCCGACCGTAATACTGCCTGTTTGCGGGCTGTATCCGGGATTCATAATTGTGTAGTTGTAAGTCTGGTTTGCATATACCCCGGGTATCGTGAACGCGCCTGTGGCATTTGTATTGGCAGTGTAGCTTTCATACCCTGTGAGGCTGATGGCAGCGCCATTGATGCCGGAGCCTGTATCGCTGGCAAGGACGGTACCGGTCACATTGACCAGAGGCAGTTGGATCATCACTCCATCCAGTGTGAGCGTAATGTCTTCCTCGATCTCAGTATCCGGGAAGATGAGGTTTTGATAGCCGTGTTTGCTGAATATGATATCGTAGTCATCTGCAATGATGTTGTTTATGCTGTATTGACCCTGGGCATTGGTAATGGTGCTGTAGTCTGAATCGAGCAGTTGAACCTGCACACCCGGCATAGGCTGGTTTGCAGCATTGCGGATAGTGCCGTTCAAGTGACCCACTCCACCGGGAATGATCAGAAGCGTGGTCATCGGGAATTGCCCGGTGAGGGTGCCTTCTTCAGGAGCAGTAGGATCAAAGGCTGTACCATCTGAATAGAGATGGCGGCTGCGGGTAGTACCGGTGGTGGAACACTTGAAATATGACATACTGCTGTAGTATTGTGTGTCCATCGGGCGCTGTACCATCACGACCAGGTTTTGCCCATTCAAGTACAGATAGGGAGTGATGAAGGGGATATTGATGGTGTTTTCACCGGCAGGATAGTTCACATTGCCATCAAAGACCAGAGTAAGCTCTGTGGAAGGTATCCATCCTGTTGATAGATCAGGCTGAGTGGTAGTTCCGAGCCAGACCTTGGTCGGCATATTATCCAGGGCAGAGGCTTGGGTGAAGTTATTGTAGAAGTTCAAGCCTTGTATAATCCCTAGCGTTCCGCCCAGCTCTGTGGCAGGAATGACCATCTCAAAGAGGCTGTTCATCCAATAGAAGTTGATGGGAAGCAGGGCATTCTCTGTGCCGGTACCAATGGTGAGATTGACCAGTCCTGCCGGGAAGACGTTCACATTAAAGTTCGGTGACTGGTCGTTGATAGTGTTCTGATCCCCGGTGAGCACTGTCTTGGCATAAATGAATCCAGGACCTTCGGTAGTGGGTGTCCAGCTAACGGGAACCGTTACACTTTGGTTTGCAGGAACTGCCGTGCCTGCTGCAGAGCCGACCTCCACATCACCTGCTGTATAGAGCTTTACCTGGTAGTTGGATTGGGTATTGGTGCCCCAGTTGAAGACAGTGACAGCGTAGTTCGTAGCCATCCCAACGTTTGGAGTGGTATTTCCGGTAATACTGAGGGCAGCCAGATCGTTCTGAGGTGTAATCTCAAAGAGCACATCATCAACATAGATGCTGCGATAGGTGCCTCCACCGTGACGGAAAGCAATGTAGTGCCCGGTTCCTGTGTAAGAAACGAAGGGAACAACATACTGCGTCCAGTTTGCGCTCAAGCTTACCTGTTGCACCAGACTAAAGGTTCCGGGATTCTGGGGATCGGTCATCACACCAATATCCAGGAGGTAGTTATCACTGCCACGGGCATAGAACTTGGTTCGCATGGTGTTGATCTGGAATGTATTCGCCAGAGGCGGTGCAATCAGGATCAGCGTGGCAGTATTATCCGATACGGTCGTGAGCGCTACTGAATTCGGTGCGCTCTGTGCGGTGCTGGTGCTGGTTGTCACCGAGCCGGCGGTGCCTGTGCCCTGTATGATCCTGCTCCAGGTTACGGGCAGGGAAGGATCCGTCACCGTATCAAAGTTCTGCGCGTAAGGCAAGGTGGAGATAGTGGCATCTATGCAGCTTGCGCTCAGGTTTACGACGTGTGTCTGTCTGGAGCGGGCACTGCTACGCTGAGGAGTGGGCATATTATCATCAAATGTGATAGTAGCAGTGTGCTCGCCCACGGCTGTCGGATTGTAGCTCACAGTAAACTGGAAGCTCTGTCCTGTGGACAGGGTAGCAGGCATAGCAGGCATGTTCTGAACTGTGTAATAGGGAGAGCCCGCCAGATTAGCTGAATTGATCACCAGAGGTCCACCTCCGGCATTGATTACAGTGAAGCTCTGGCTGTGGTTGGTATTGAGCAGGACTGTGCCAAAGTTTCGGTTCTCCGGGCTGATCAGGAAGACCGGCTCGTCCGAGAGCGGCGTCATCTGGAAGGTAGTCTTGGGGAAGTTTCCGCTCAGCGTGGAGCCATCAGGCGGAGCAGCAGGATCAAAGAGAGTGGAATCGCTCTGGATGTTTCTGCTACGGGTATTGCCAATCTGCTGAGTCGCAAAGTTGTTTGAAGAGTTGTAATACTGCGTATCCATCGGGCGGTTTACCATCATCACGAGGTTGCCGCCTGTATAGTTAAAGGGAGTCTGCAGCGGGATCACGATTGCATTGACGCCTATCGGATAGTTCACGTTGCCATCATAGACCAATGTAAGCTGTCCCGATGGAATCCAGCCGGCAGACAGATCCTCAAGCTGGGTGGTGCCCAACCAAATCTTGGTAGGCATATTGGGCAGGTTTTGAGTGAAGTTATTATGGAAGGTCAGGCTGTTGATAGTGCCGACCAAACCCATCTCCTGAGTGTAGTAGATAGTCTCAAAGAGGCTGTTGCGCCAGAACATATCAACCGGATATCTGCCCAATTGGGATCCATCTCCAATTGTGATGGAGAGCGTTCCCGTGGGCTGGATGACCACGTTGAAGTTCGGGGATTGGTCGTTCAGGTTGTTCTCATCACCCGTAAGCACCGTCTTGGCATAGATGTAGTAATCACCCACACCTGTAGGAGTCCAGGCCACCTGTACCTGAACAGTAGCTCCTGCACCGACTGAGAGCCCCGGAGAGCTGCCGACTTCCACGTTATCAGGATTATAGAGCTTTACCTGATAGTTTGTTTGGGTAGCTGTGCCCCAGTTAAAGACTGAGACAGTGTAGATGCTCTGGCTTCCCGATGAAGGCGTGGCATTACCGGCTATGCCAATGGCAGCAATGTCATTGACCGGTATGTACTCCAGCTCAAAGTTGTCGATATAGATGCTGGCATAGGAGCTGGTATTGCCGTGCTTGAAGGCTATGTACCTACCCGTTCCGGTGTAGCCGGTAAAAGGCACCACAAGCTGAGCCCATTCCGTAGTGCAATTGACGCTGGCAAGCTCAGTAAAGGTCGCCGCAGACTGCGGATCTGTCATAATACCCACAGACAGTGCCATATCGGTAGAACTGGATCTGGCCCTGAATTTGATCCTCATACCAGGGATGTTCAGGTTATTTGCCAGGACCGGCGACACCAGTATCAGATTGGATGACATATCATCGTAATTATACATCTGAATGGCATTGGGCGGAGTGACCACTGCCCCTGTCTGGCTTACCAGATAGGAGTTTGGCGTAGCTGCCTGAACTATCTTGCTCCAGGTAATCGGAATAGCCGGAGCGGTCACATCATCAAAATTGTGCATATACGGCAAGGTATAGATCGTGGAATCCAGCGCATTACCCGTGATTGGTATGGTATACACCTGCCTGGTGAGAGCATCTACGATCGTGATGGTCGCAGTGTGTTCACCCGCAGCGGTCGGATTGTAGTTCACCGTAAAGCTGAGATTCTGCCCGGTACTAAGGTTCTGCGGCAAAGTCGGCAAGCCACTGAGTGAAAAGAAGGGGCTGCCGCTGATACTCACGGAGTTTATACCCAGCGTTCCGCCACCTGCATTCATCACCCGGACAGTGGCATTGTGAGAGCTATTCATCAAGACTTGTCCAAAAGCCACATTCGACGGATTGACCATAAAGAGCGGATCAGGCGAGAGCGGAGTCAGATAGAAGGATGTCTTGGGGAATTGCCCGATCGGCGAGGTCTGCGGAGGAGCAGCCGGATCCAGAAGGGTGCCATCCGAGCTGTATCTCAGTGCGCGCGTAGTCCCAACCGTCTGGCTGTCAAACCTATCGTTATAATTGTAATACTGGGTATCCATCGGACGATTCACCAGCATCACCAGATTTCCGCCGGTATAGGTAAAGACAGTCTGCAGCGGGATCAGGACGGTATTCTGACCGGCAGGATAGTTCACGTTGCCATCATAAACCAGTGTCAACTGAGTGGAAGGAATCCAGCCCCCGTTCAAATCCTGAGCAGTGGTAATCCCCAGCCAAATCTTGGTCGGCATATTGGGCAGATTGGTGACAAAGTTGTTGTAGAAACCCAGGGCCGTGATATTGCCCAGCCCGGTCATTTCATTGGCAAAATAGATATTTTCGTAGAGGCTGTTGCGGTAATACATATCTACCGGCATCAGAGCCTGTTCACCGCCTGCACCGACAGTTACGACCAGTATTCCTGCCGGCATTACGGTGATATTCAATACCGAGGTCTGGTCGTTTTGGGGGTTGGCATCACCTGCCAAAACCACCTGTCCACGCAGTGCCACCGGTCCTTCGGCCGTAGGAGTCCAGGAGATCGGATAAGTCTGGACTTCATTGGGCTGGATGATGTTTCCGGGCAAAGTTGCCAAAACGGTTCCGCTAGTGTTTACCAAGTTTACGCTATAGGTTGTTTGAGGAGCGGTTCCGCGATTGCGAATCTGCACAGTATAGGTGCTGGGAGTGTTCATACTCGGGGTCAGATTACCGGAGATACTCATCGCCACGAGGTCATTGGGAGCGGCAACGGTCGGGATAAAGCTAAAGACCGTTCCGTTTGCCGGGAAGGTACTGATGCTGTTCTGAGCGACAGTCGTGGAGAATGATGCCGGATCAGTCAGCGAGATGCTGTAAAACCAGGTGCTTCCTCCGGGAGGCATCGTAATACCGATCGAGGCAGAAGGATTGTTTGGAGTGCCGGTTGCACTGCCATAGACAAAGTCTATCTTGCCGTTTTCATAGAACAATACCTGGAAGTTATGCTGGTTGTCACCGGAGTAATTCCAAGACAGATTCTGATATTGCACGGTAAAGATGCGGTTTGGAGCGGTACCGCTCAAAGCATAGGATGCCACTCCCCCGGAAAGACTCGTATCATCCCATAGAGGAGCGATGTATGGAAAGGCAGAGGTGATTGCCATTTCGTTTGAGAGGTTTGATCCGGTCGCCTGGTTGCCCAAACCGATCCATCCGTTTGAGCTTACCTTCAGCGAACTATAACCAACATCTCCATAAGGAAACGTAAATCCAATCTGGATCTCATTAGAGAGAGCATCATCCGTGGATATGCCATCAATGGTGGTTCCTGTGATTGGAGTGTAAGTAGTTGTGCTGGCAGAGAAAGAATAGAATTCATCGATCCCCGCGTAGGCCATAGCCAACAGCGCCGTTAGCAGGACAACGAGCATTGCTTTCTTCATAGCTAACTCCTAGATATTTATTGAAACGTTTATTTCACACACGTTCGACATCCCCGGCCGGGAAAGCTGGGGCTTTTTTGTAATATCATCAGTCACTTATCTTCTTGTAGCAAGCCTATCTGTCTCAAAAGGTCTTGTAAAGACCTATTTAACGATTTTATGCATAAAATGTTCCCTTTTGTGGAGTTTTTGCCTCACCTGGCACTGCGAGAGTGGCTTCACAAAGCACATTTTTAGGTAGGCTGATACTGCTTTTGTCTTTCCCGGGGAGCCAAGCAGAGATACCGCTTGATGTAGTGCTTGATGCCTTACCAAGTTCTTTCCTCTTGCAATCCGAGGCATCAGACTGGCACTGCCGGGGAGATACCCGGGCGTTCACCCGGGGATCACCCGGGCATCACCTGGGGATCGCCTGATGATTCAAAGGGAGCGAGGGGGCGAAAATATTGCAAAACCCGCCGGAATTGGGTATGGCATAAGGACCCAGGCAGTCATCGCTAAAAAGGATCAAAAAAAACTTGCCTTGATAGAGCCTTTTCAATTATTGGGTTTTTACAAAATCTGCAAAGCTTGAACAGCCATTCGAGCATAAGGGAGTGTTAATGCGCTTGAAGACTTTTCCTGGGGGTGTACATCCCCATGATTCAAAGCATTATTCAAATTCCAAACCGATCGTTTCAGCTCCCCTGCCCTCCAGAGTAATGGTTCCCCTATCCCAACACATAGGCTCCCCAAGTACGCCTATCGTGCAGATCGGGGATGAAGTGCTCGCAGGCCAGAGGATTGCCGAAGCATCGGGCTTTGTATCAATTCATCATCATGCCCCTATCAGCGGTAAAATCACCAAGATCGAGAAATTCCCCCACCCCGTCGGTAATTTCCAAATGGCTATTGAGATTACCGGTGATGGCGAGGACAAATGGATCGATCTGATTGACGAGCCAAATTATCTCGATCTGGCAGCCGACGAACTGAAGAGCCGCATTGCCGAAGCCGGTATCTGCGGAATGGGCGGCGCCGGATTCCCTACTCAGGTAAAGCTTTCACCTCCTCCGGATAAGCAGATCGATACGATCATCCTGAATGGAGTCGAATGCGAGCCCTTCCTTACTTCGGATCACCGGCTGATGCTGGAGCATCCCGAAGAGATCATCAGCGGGCTCAAAGCGATCATCAAGATCACCGGAGCCAAACAGGGTATGATCGGGATCGAGGCAAACAAGCCGGACGCGATCAAGCTTTTTAGCGATAAGCTGGCCAAAGAAGCCAATCTGGCAGTAGTGCCGCTGGCTCTGCAATACCCTCAGGGTGCTGAAAAACAGCTTATCTATGCCGCTACCAGACGCAAGGTCCCAAACAAAGGCGGGCTCCCGCTCGCAGTGGGAGTGGTGGTGCAAAACGTCGCCACAGCCTATGCCATTCACGATGCCTGCCGTTACAAAAAGCCTCTGGTGGAGCGTATTATCACCGTTACAGGACCAATCGTGAAGAATCCTGCCAACTACCGCGCCAGAATCGGTACTCCTTATGCGGAGCTTGTAGCTCTCAGCGGTGGAACGACCGAGGATCTCGGCAAGGTGATCTCCGGCGGGCCGATGATGGGTTTTGCCCTGCCCAATCTTGATGCTCCGATGTCCAAAGGCTCCAGTGGCTTGGTGCTCTTTGGTGTGAAAGACGCTCATGATATGAAGGAACACGATTGCCTGCGCTGCGCACGTTGCGTTGATGTCTGTCCGCTTGATCTGATGCCGAGTATGATCGCCAGTGCGGTCAAATACAAGGATCTGGAAATGGCGATCAAAGCCGGCTTGAATGACTGTATGAAATGCGGCAGTTGCGCCTACGTCTGCCCTGCCCATATCAGGCTGGTGCAATGGATCGATACCGGCAAGATACGCTGGGCGGAACAACAGCGAGCCAAGAAGTAGGGGAGAAAGATAATGAAAGATAGAATTATAGTATCAGCGGCTCCTCATCTCCACGATCGTACCAATATCCCGATGGTGATGTGGAATGTCGTTATCGCCCTGGTGCCGGCTCTGGTTGCAGCAGTCTGGTTCTGGGGTTGGAAGAGCCTTTGGCTTACGCTTTTGGGAGCTTTCTCAGCAGTCGCGGCGGAGGCATTGGTCCAGAAATTCCGGAAGCTGCCGGTCTCTGTGGCAGATGGCAGTGCCTTCCTTACAGGTATGCTCTTGTCTTACAATATCTCCGTGGGAGCGCCTTTCTGGCTTCCTATGGTGGGATCGGTCTTTGCGATTATAATCGGCAAGCAGGTCTTTGGCGGGCTGGGCAACAATCCTGTCAATCCGGCGCTCTTGGGACGTGCTTTCCTCTTGGCATCCTGGCCTACCCTGATGACAGACAAGTGGGTTCCGGCTCTGAACCGTGCCGTCAAAGACGGTCATTATGCCCTCAGCGGAATGAACGACCTCTCTCTGATCGCGGCAGACAGTTTGCAGACCGCTTTCCCCAAGGTGCATGCTTTGCTTACCACCAGCGCTACACCGCTCAAGGTGGCGCAAACCCTGCGTGATACGACCTGGATCAGCTCTCTCAGTCCTGATCAGGTAGCCAATAAAGCAGTCAGTCTCTCGGTCTTTGAGAATCTCTTTGATCTTACTACGCTGAAATCTCTCTTTGCGGGGAATATCGGCGGTTGCATCGGTGAAGTATCGGTCTTTGCGCTGCTATTGGGTGCTGCTTGGTTGATCTACAAGAATATCATCGACTGGCGTGTGCCATCCTTCTATATCGGCACTGTCTTTGTGATAGCCTTCCTGTTTGGCGGCATCCCCGGCAGTTCCTACTCCATAGGCTTACCCTTCTTCCATATCTTCTCCGGCGGTTTGATGCTGGGTGCCTTCTTTATGGCAACGGATTATACTACTACGCCGCTCACCAAGAAAGGAAGGATCATCTTTGGCATAGGTTGCGGCTTGCTCACGATGGTGATCAGGCTGGTGGGAGGTTATCCGGAAGGAGTTTCCTATAGCATCCTGTTTATGAACGTGATGACTCCTCTCATCGATCGGCTTACCATGCCCAGAGCATTCGGGGAGGCCAGGAAATGAAGTACTACATCACGCTTACACTTACTCTCCTGATCTTTTGTGCGGTGGCAAGCGGTATCCTGGCTTATGTTAATTCGCTTACCAGCCCTATCATTGCAGATCGTAAAGCACAGGAAGAGGTAGCCACTCGCGCTTTGCTGATCCCGGGTGCAGAATTCACCGAGCAAAAAGCCAAGGCAGATACCAACTTCGTGTACTATGTGGCAAGCAAGGACAGCACAGTAGTCGGATATACCTTTATTGCCACCGGAACAGGCTATGCCGGTCCGGTGAAGACGATGGTCGGTCTCGATAAAGACCTCAAGGTCATCACCATCAAAGTGACAGACCAGGCGGAAACACCCGGCTTGGGTGCCAATTGCACTAAGGAAGACTTCCCGGAGCGTTTCAAGGGACGTGCGGAAGCAGAGCTTATGGTTGACAAAGACATTGGTCTCACAGGCATCAAGTCTCTTACAGGCGCAACCATCACAACCCGTGCCATTGCCAATTCCATCAGAGGTCAAATCCTGATGCTCAAGGCAGATCTCGATACAGCAGGAGAAACGTTATGAGTTTTATAAAAGAACTTAGCAAGGGCATCGTTAAAGAGAATCCGATCTTTGTGATCGTGCTTGGAATGTGCCCCACTCTGGCGGTCTCCACTTCGGTGCAAAACGCTCTGGGTATGGGACTTGCAGCGACCTTTGTCTTGATGTGTTCCAATATGATCATATCACTGATCAAAGATATTACTCCCGAGAAGATCCGCATCCCGATCTACATCGTGGTGATTGCAGCATTCGTGACGATCGTCGATATGGCGATGGCAGCTTACGTCCCGGATCTTCATAAGAGCCTGGGTATCTTCATTCCCCTTATAGTCGTGAATTGCATTATCCTGGGCAGAGCGGAGGCTTTTGCCAGCAAAAACAACATCCTCAATTCCCTTGCTGATGCTATCGGCATGGGAGCAGGATTTACACTATCGCTCTCCGTGGTAGCCACCATCCGTGAGATCCTGGGCAACGGCACCTGGCTCAATATCCAAGTCCTGCCAAAGAGCTATCAGCCAATGCTGGTGGCGATCCTGGCACCCGGTGCCTTCATCACCCTGGGCTTCTTGATGGCCCTGATAAATCTGATTAAGGAAAGGAGATAAAGATGGGATACCTTGGTGAAATCTTCGTAATGGCGATGACCGCCATCTTTATCCAGAACTTCGTATTATCACGCTTTTTGGGTCTCTGCCCTTACCTGGGCGTCTCAAAGAAACTTGATTCCGCGATGGGTATGGGCTTGGCAGTGATCTTCGTGATGACGCTGGCTTCTGCTTTTACCTTCCTGATTCAGAAGTATCTGCTGATAGCCATGGGACTCGAATATCTGCAGACAATCGCCTTTATTCTCACGATTGCCGCCCTCGTGCAGTTTGTGGAGATGGTGATCCAAAAGAACGCACCGGCGCTCTACAAGAGCCTCGGCGTTTACCTTCCCCTGATCACCACCAACTGCGCCGTGCTCGGTGTCGCAATCCTCAATACCAAGACCTTCCGCAGCGATGGCATCACCCCTTACAATTTCCTGGATGCCACTCTGAACGGCTTCTTCAGCGGCGTCGGTTTTACCTTCGTACTGCTGGCAATGGCCGGCCTCAGGATGCGTCTGGAAATGGCTCCCTTGCCAAAAAGCATGAAAGGAATGCCCATCAGCCTGATCCTTGCAGGGATTATGGCTCTGGCGTTTTACGGCTTTATGGGTTTTAAGATCTGAGGAGGAGAGATGATGATAATACTGCTTAATACTGCATCCGCTCCCCTGATGAGCACGCTTCTGCCCCCGATATTGATCGTTGGCGGCATGGGACTGATCTTCGGCTTAGTCCTGGCAATCGCCTCAAAGATCTTTTTCGTGAAAGTTGATCCCCGCGTCACCGAGATTCTGGAAGCTCTGCCGAGTGCCAATTGCGGCGCTTGCGGAGAAGCCGGATGCGCCGGTTATGCTGATGCAATAGTCAATAAGGGCGAACTGATCAACAAATGCGCCCCCGGAGGCAGTGCAGTCGTCTTCGCAATCGCCAAGATAATGGGCGTCGAAGCCAGTACCTCTATCCGCAAAGTATCCGTTATCCATTGCAGTTCCGGTGGTTACACAAACACTAACTGGCGCTATTCCTACGAAGGTGTGAGCTCTTGCAAAGCCGCTGTCAACATTGCCGGCGGACCAAACCGCTGCGATTACGGCTGTATGGGGCTAAACGATTGTATGAACGCCTGTATGTTTGATGCCATCAGCCTCGACGAAAACGGCATCCGAGTAATCAATTACGACCGCTGCACCGGCTGTGGAGCTTGCGTTGTCGCCTGCCCGCGTCAATTGCCCCAGCTTGTCCCGATCGACCACTGCGTCTATATCAAATGCTCTTCCAAAGATAAAGGCAATGTCGCCAAGCAGTTATGCGGGAATAACGCACCTTGCATAGGATGCGGAATCTGCAGCCGTAACTGCCCCGTCAATGCCATCACAGTGAAGGACAATCTGGCGCGAATCGATTATGACGTCTGCATCAATTGCGGCATCTGCGCCACCAAGTGCCCCACTCACGCTATCCAGGATCTGCTTGCCGGCAAACGCAAAAAGGCAGAGATCGAGCCTGAGAAATGCATTGGCTGCACCATCTGCGCCAAGAACTGCCCTGTGAGCGCGATCTCCGGAGAGCTCAAACAGGTGCACGTCATTAACAAGGAAGCCTGCGTGGGCTGCGAGATCTGCGTACAGAAATGCCCCAAGAAAGCAATTAAAATGGTCTGATAGACCTCTCAATATGTCATAGGCGCGGGGATAACCTGCGCCTTTTTTTGTTCTCAGTGGGCATCTGCTATGACCCAAGAATACACCCCAATTACTATGATTCACCGCGTACTTGGGGAGTTATTCCTCTCGATTTGTGGATGGGATTCCACAACTTCTTGCTCAATATCAACACAAGCGCTAATTTCGGACTCAGGTTAATTACCTTAACTATAAGGCAATTTATGTATTTACGATTTACATTCAATTGGAACGCGGCTTGCGATTACATATAGCATAGTTCCGAAATCGGCATCCCCTGCCGAAGCTGCAGCCTGCCCCTGGCTGTGGCCATGACCTCCTAAGTCAAAACCTGTAAGCCCCCACCGCAAGGCGGGGGTTTTCTTTTTCCGGTGATTTTCCTTTTCCTGCTCCTTGAATTCTTGGGTGATCCCCTAGTGATCCCCTAGTGATCCCCTAGTGACGACAAGGGGATCTCGGCAGGATTACGATAGGACTACGGGAGAATTCAAAGGGGAAGCATTAACAAATCATCATAAAGCAAAACCCGGCTGATAATTACCAACCGGGCTAATCGTCTGGCATAAGGAGTGTTTCTTTACAACTTCAATCTTTTCAGCAGATTGGCGTTGGTAACGACCGTGATGGAGCTGCCTGCCATTGCGATCTCAGCGATCACGGGATGAAGCAATCCGAGGATAGCCAAAGGTATGGCAATCAGATTGTAAAAGAACGCCCAAAACAGGTTTTGACGGATCTTTCGGAAGGTGGCGTTGGACAGCTTGACAGCCTTGGGAAGCTGGGCTAAGTCACTGCGCATTATGGTGATGTCCGCCGCTTCAATGGCAATATCGGTGCCCTGTCCCATAGCGATGCCAATGTCGGCTTGTTTGAGGGCAGGAGCGTCGTTGATCCCATCGCCCACCATCGCAACTGCTCCATAGCTCTCCTGCAGCTTGCGAATGGCGGCAGCTTTCTCCGTGGGCAGGACGTTTGCCACCACATCGTCGATACCGCATTGAGCAGCAATGGCGCGGGCAGTGGTCTCGTTGTCACCGCTGATCATTATGCTCTTGATGCCGAGGGCGTGGAGCGCGCCGATGGTCTGCGAGGCTTCCTCTTTGAGAGTGTCCGCAAGCCGGAACACAGAGATAAGTTTATCATCATCAGCCAGATAGACACGGGTTGCGTGAGCCAGGTCGTTGCTTTCAGGCTCAGTAATTGAAATGCCAAGTTCCGTGAGATAAGACTCTTTGCCAACGTGATAGTTCTTGCCGTTGATGCTGCCGGAAACGCCTTTGCCGGGGGCATTACGGAAGTTATCCACCTTGTAGAGGGTGGAGAAAGGCAGTTTTGATGCGCGCAGGATGGCTTTGGCGAGAGGATGTTCGGAGAGTGCTTCCAGCGATGCAGCGAGCTTCATAGCCTCGGCTTCTTCACCCTCAAGTGTATGATGCCGGAGCAGTTCCGGCTGTCCATAAGTCAGCGTTCCGGTCTTGTCAAATGCCATAACTTTGATGTCTTTCATCCGCTGCAGAGCCTCACCATTACGGATCAGGATGCCGTGCTGCGCGCCCATACCGCTGCCTACCATCAGAGCGGTTGGAGTTGCCAGACCCAATGCGCAGGGACAGGCAATCACCAGCACAGCGATTGCCGCCATCAAAGCGGCTGCCAGGCCGGTGCTGGGGAGATTGAGCCGGATGATCAGACCAATGGTCGTGGATATGGAGGTCATCAGATCCGGAAATACAAGCCAGATCAGGAAAGTAAGCGCAGCCAATACAAGGATCACAGG
This sequence comes from uncultured Candidatus Cloacimonadota bacterium, assembly GCA_964433815.1. GTDB lineage: Bacteria > Cloacimonadota > Cloacimonadia > Cloacimonadales > Cloacimonadaceae > PHBP01. The sequence goes on along the minus strand of CAYSSP010000001.1, from coordinate 110,447 downwards.
CACAAAGACCGAAGTTATTTTGTCCGCCAGGACTTGGATCGGGACCTTGGAATGCTGGGCTTCCTGGACGAGCTTGATCACCTGGGCAAGGAAGGTGTCGCTGCCGATCTTTTGGGCTTCTACTTGCAAATAGCCGTCCTGAACGATCGTGGAGCCTAGAACGTGATCACCCGGTTTACGGAAGACAGGCATCGATTCACCGGTCGCCATCGATTCGTCAAGCACGCTTTCGCCCATCACAATCACACCGTCTGTGGCGACTTTCATCCCGGGTTTGACGATGAAGGTATCGCCTATTTTCAGCTTGTGAATGGGGATTTCGATCTCTTGACCGTCCTGGAGGATCAGAGCCGTTTTGGCACCGAGATTGAGCAGTTTTCGGATTGCTTCGGAGGCCTTGCCACGGGCACGGTATTCGAGGTAGCGTCCGGTCAAATGGAAGGCGAGAATCATCCCGGCAATACCGGTAAAGGCGTGTCCATCAATGCCTTTGACCACGAGAGAGAGAGGCAGTACCATCAGCGAAGAGATAGTGCCCAGGGCGATCAGGACATCCATATTGGCAGAGCCTGATCTTACTGATTTGAAGGCAGAGACATAGACGTTGCGGGCAGGAAAAAGCATCAGGAGGACAGACAAGCCAAACATAATCCACAGATCTGAGTACATACTTAAGAGGTGAACCCCCCAGATCATATGGCTCAGCATCAGCTCCATAATGACGATAGTGACAGCCCAGGTGAGGATCATCCGGTCGCGTGATTGTTTCATCTTGAGTATCTGCTCGTCCTCAGTAAGGATGGCTTCTCCACGCAGGCTAAAACCTAGGGATTTAACGATTTTTTCCAGATCTTCGGGCTTTACTTTGCGGTCATCAAGCTCCAGGCTGGCTTCTTCGAGAGCGAGATTGACATGCGCCATACTGACGCCCGGCATCTCAGCAAGAGCCTTTTCTACTCTGGCGCTGCAGGATGCACAGTGCATTCCGTCAATACCGATGCTGATTTGTTTCTTCATTGTAGTTCCTCTGGGATAGCATAGTTTTTATGTATAATATAAAGGCACAGTCGACCTGTAGCAAGTGCTTGCTTTCTGTATCAACTAAGGCAGGGGTTTAAGCTTCGGTGATCAGATCGCAGGTATCGAGGGCGATCTGGAGCTCTTCATTGGTGGGAATCACCAGGATAGTGATCGGAGAATAAGGCTGGGAGATGATCCCTGCGTTGGCTCCGATACTGCGGTTGAGCTCGCGGTTGATATGGATACCGATGTTCTCCAATCTGCTGCAGATACGCTCTCGCATCTTAACGCCAAACTGCCCGATACCACCGGTAAAAACTATCATGTCGACCTTGATCAGATTGGCAACATAAGCGCCGATGTAGCGCCTGATCCTGTAGGCATAGGTATCGAGAGCTTCTATGGCATTGCAATCGCCTTGCTCGGCAGCTTCCTCCAGATCGCGCAGGTCACTCGAGATCCCCGAGAGACCGAGAAGTCCGCTCTTTTTATTGAGGATGCTGTGAAGTTCGTGAAAGTCGTAGCCGCGTTCTTCCAGATAGAAGATGATGGAGGGATCGAGATCACCGCTGCGGGTGCCCATCATCAGTCCTTCCAGAGGAGTAAAGCCCATCGAGGTGTCGATTGACTTGCCCGCTTGGATAGCTGTGATACTGGCACCATTGCCGAGGTGGCAGGTGATCATATTGGTATTCTCTACGGAGCGTTTGGTAAGCTCCAAAGCTACCCCGTGGACATAGCGGTGACTGGTGCCGTGGAAGCCGTATCTTCTGATCCGGTATTTCTCGTAAAAGTCCCGTGGAATACCATAGAGATAGGCACTGGGAGGCAGAGTCTGGTGAAAAGCCGTGTCAAAGACAGCCACTTGAGGAACTCCCCGGAAGATAGCTGCAGCCTCGGTAATACCTGTCAGATTGGCAGGATTGTGCAGGGGAGCCAGCTCGCAATTGACCTCAATCGCCGCTTGCACCTCACTATCTATGATTACTGATGAGGAATACTGCTCCCCGCCGTGCACCACTCTGTGGCCTATTCCCGTGATCTCGGAGGCATCCTTGAGGATACCGGTTTCCTTGTCCAGGAGAGCAAGCATCATCTGCTCAAAAGCCACCTTGTGATTGGGTATCTCCAGCTCTTTACAATAGTGAATATCTTTGAAGTGTTGGCAGATCATACCCTTTTTCTGCCCGATACGCTCGACCAAACCCTTGCCCAGACTGACCCTCTCCGGCATCTGGTAGAGTTCATACTTTAGTGATGAACTGCCACAGTTGATGACTAAAATTTTCATTGTTCACTCCCTGAGCACAGCCAAAAGGCTTTGCCCGAATAAGTCAAGTGAAATCCTAACCCAAAAAGAAGCCCAAGAGCCCTGCCCCCAGCATCACTAAGACGGGATTTGGCTTGTAAAACCAAGCTATCAAAAGCACTACAACAAAGACAACGATAGAGAAGATATCTGTCAGAGCACCCTGTGCGATCAGGATGGCTGCCGCAGCGACCAGTCCCACCGCCAAAAGCCGCAATTCCCTAAAGATTGCCTTGAACCAGAGCCTGTCCTTGAGGATATTGTAGCTGAGGCTGATCGCCAGCATGATCAGGACTGAAGGCAGGATCACGCCGATTGTGCAGATCAGAGAGCCCAGAAAGCCGGCTTCCTTGTAACCGATATAAGTTGCCGCATTGATAGCGATCGGCCCGGGCGTCATCTGCGAGATCGCCACGATATCCTGAAACTCGCTCAGAGTAAGCCAATTGTGCTTTACGACCACTTCCTGCTGGATCATTGCCAGGATGGCATAGCCACCACCGAAACTGAAGAGGCTGATCTTCATAAAAGTAAACAGCATATTAAGATAGATCACGATAGTTTACCCCTGATTGCCCGCTCGCTGCGCAGACTCTTGATCACCGCATAAGCTATCATCGCCAGAATGAGATAGACCGGCGACAATCCCAGAATTCCCACCAAAACAGCCGTCAAGAGCGGAATCCAGACGGTATAGAGATTCACTCCAGCGGCTTTGGACATCTGTACCATCGGTACTACTATCAAAGCCACCACAGCGGGCTTGAGTCCGCGAAATATCCTGCGGGTAAAATCCAGATTCTCCACCTTGCCAAAGAACGCCGCAATCACCAGCATCACTATGAATGACGGCAAGATAGTGCCCAAAAGCGCTATCAACATCCCCGGAAAACGATGCAAGCGGTATCCCAAATAGACCGAGATGTTTGCAGCGATCGGTCCCGGCGCACTCTGCGCAGCCGCCAGGGCATCCAGAAAGTCATCGTCGCTGAGCCACTTCTGCTTTTGCACCAAGTCTCTGCGGATCAGCGGGATCATCGCGTAGGCTCCGCCAATCGTAAAAGCTCCGATCTTAAAGAAGATCAGGAACATCCTCAGGAGCACGGCATATCCTTTTCTATCAAACTTATAAGCTCACTTATGAGCCTCTCCTCCGGCACTTTTTTGACGATCTCTCCCTTCACGAAGAGCAAGCCCTCGCCTTTGCCACCGGCAAGCCCGTAATCAGCTTCACGAGCCTCTCCCGGACCATTCACCGCACAGCCCATCACCGCCACTGTGAGGTCCATATCGCGATAAGCCTCCAGAGCTTGCTCAACCTGGGTCGCAAGCCCGATCAGATCGATCCTGGTGCGTCCGCAAGTAGGACAGGATATGACGTTGAGACCCTTGCGCAGCCCCAAAGTCTTCAGGATTTCCTGCGCCACCTTCACTTCCAGAGCAGGATCTGCCGAGAGTGAGACCCGGATCGTATCGCCGATGCCCTCTGCCAAAAGCAAGCCCAGCCCAATTGAACTCTTCACCGTGCCCGGTAGCAGCGTGCCAGCCTCCGTAAGCCCCAGATGAAGCGGATATTCACAGGCAGCCGCAAGCTCCCGGTAACTCTGGAGCATCAGGGGAAGTTGAGATGCCTTGGCGGAAATCTTGATATCGTAAAAAGACAGTTCCTCCAGAATGTGAACATGCCTCAAAGCAGCTTCCACCATTGCTTTGGGCGTCACCCCATAGCGCTCCACGAGGTCTTTGGGAAGAGAGCCGCTATTGACCCCGATACGAATCGGGACACCGCGTTCTTTTGCCTGTGCCACAAGCCTTTCCACTCCGGCACGCTCCCCGATATTACCGGGATTGATCCTCAGACCGTCTATCCCGCCCTCCAGGGCTGCCAATGCCAGCTTGTGATCAAAGTGAATATCGGCTACCAAAGGCAGATTGGTAAGTGCTTTGAGGCTCGGAATCGCTGCGGCATCATCCATATCCATTACACTGAAGCGCACAATCTCGCAACCGCTTTCCTCAAGGGAGACCAATTGCGCCCCGGAGCGCTCCAGATCTGAGGTTTTGACCGAAAGCATCGATTGGATCGAGACCGGGGCATCTCCCCCGATCAAGACCGATCCCAGCTTTATTTGGCGTGATTTTCTACGTATAATATCCATATTGCCAAGCGCTATTTGCTTGCCATTTTCTGTCAATGGCAAATTCAAGAGCCTGGGCCAGTCGCGACCGCCCGGCTGTCCATAAACAGCTCCAAGGCACCGGATTGCAGTGATTTACTTGTTGCGATTGTATTCGATCAGGAGACCGACTTGCTGGCGGAAAGCCATGATCTCGTCCGGACGGTATTTCTTCATCGGATACAGGTACTTCGTCCCGCCCGTGAAGATCCCCAGATAAGCTCTATCCTTTGCCATGAGAACCAGAAACGCTGTAACCAGAATATTGACAATGAGCCCTGGGATAGCGGCATCGGAAGAGTATTCCATAGCCACAATGGAGGGGATCGCACCGCCGATGCCTGCCAGTATGAGCAAGATCCTAAGCCAGAGAAAGCTCTTGATCTCGTAACTCGTTCCCGTAAGATCGTTTACATTGTAATCTTCATCGATGGTCACTTTACCGCGACCCAGGATAAAGGTCTTGCCCTTGACGTAAAGCCGTTGATTGGTGAGCACCATAACCAGCTTGGTGAGTCCTGCTCCAGAGAGAAAACTATCGAGGTAAGTCTTTCCCAGAGCGGCGATCATGCTCTCGTTTGCAGCAAAAAAGATATTGCGTTGTTCAGCCATTTTGACTCCTTTTAGATGTGTTTTGCCTTTGGGCAGAGGATATAGGCTGTTGTAATATTTGTCAATCCCTTTTTTAAGAGCTACTTGGAGATCAATACGTTTTGGACTGCTTTACTTCCGCTTCCCTATTGAATTCTGAGACGACCCTCAGGTGATGCCCGGGTGATCCCAGGGTGAACGCCCAGGAATCGCGGCAGGATTGCGGCAGGAGCACGGCAGGAGCACGGCAGCATTCAAGGGGAGGGTATCAGGCAACTGCCCCGGTGTAGCCAATCACTCACTAACTTATTAACTGATTAACTTCTTAACTCAAAAAAGGTATTGACAAGCACTGCGAGTGCAAGAGATTGTGGAAATTATGAAGAAGATTTGCTTACTGCTTTTTGTCCTGATGCAACTTGGAATGGTCTTACACGCGGGCACCCGAGTTCCAATCGCGGAATCACGCCCCGATACCCTCGAGATACACAATCATCAACTGGTGGATAATTGGAGCTGGCTACGCAACAGGGAAGATCCTGCCTTGCAAGGAGTTCTGCAAAACGAACGCCAATACGCAGCCGAAGCAATGCGCAATTCCCGCAGCCTTTCACGCAGACTTTTCAAAGAATACAAAGCCAATATCACCAAAAACTTCCGCAGCTATCCCTACCTCCGCGGCAACTACTATTACTATTGGCGCCAGCCCAACAACAAAGCTTATGCGATTAATTGCCGCAAAGTAAACCGCCCCAAAGCCCGTGAAGAGGTAATTCTGGACGAAAACCGCCTGGCGCGGGGTCACGACTATTTTTACCTTGATCAGTTTAGCATCAGCCCCAATGGCAGATATTTGGCATATACGACCGATACGGTCGGCGATGAGATTTACCGCCTGTATATCAAGGACTTGGAGAGCGGCAGAACGGTTGATACCGGAATCACGGAGATCTCCGAATGCATCTGGAGAGCAGATAGTGACCAGCTTTTCTTGACCAAGCAAAACAGCCGCTTGCAGACCGATCAGCTCTGGCTTTACAGCCGCGTGAGCCGCGAGGAAATACTCATCTACAAAGAGCTGGATCCGACCTTTACGCTGGGCTTGCACTACAGCACCGGCCGCGATATGATCTTCCTCACCGCATCGAGCAAAAACAGCACCGAAGTGAGATTTATCAACAGCCGCGGCACCGGAACCCAGTGGACACTGCTCAGCTATCGTCAGCCCGGTCACGAATACTATCCGGATTTCTTTGACGGGTTGTTTTACATCCTTTCAAATAAACAAACCCTCGACGGCAGCATCTTCGTCTGCGCTCCCAGCAACCTCAGTCAAACCGATTGGCGGGTGATTGTGCCCGGGGCTCCGTCTTCCCCAATCACGGACTTTTTGGTTTGCGATTTTGGCTTGGTAGTCAAGACCAGGCATCAGGGCTTTGAGCGTCTCGAGGTGCACAGCCGCAGACGGCCGGAAATGCTTTATGTGCTGCCGGTTCCGGAGATCTCGGACTACTCGTTCTGGGTCAATGAGGATCCCCGTGAAGCTGCTTTCTACTATACCCGGGAGAGCGAACTAAGCCCCACGAGCATCATCCGGCATACCTTTTCAAGCCGTAGCGATAGCGTTCTTTACGTTTACGAACCGCCCAGGGAATATTACCCTGAGCAGTATCGCACTGATCTCAGGATGGTGAGAGCCGCCGATGGCACGATGATCCCTCTCAGATTGATTTACAAAAGAGATCTGGATCTTTCCCGGCCGCATCCGATGATCCTTTCCGCTTACGGAGCCTATGGCGACAGCGAAGATCCCTACTTCTCAACGAGCAATTTCTCGCTACTGAAGCGTGGTGTGATACTGGCAACGGCACATGTGCGCGGGGGAGGCGAACTGGGCAAGTGGTGGTATGATAACGGCAAGCTGCTCAACAAGATGAATAGCTTTTCTGATTTCATCGCCTGTATGGATTACCTGATCTCGTCTAATATGACCAATCCTAATAAACTGGTGATTTCGGGCGGAAGCGCCGGAGGTCTCTTGGTGGGTGCAGTGGTAAATCTGGCTCCCAATAAGATGAAGCTGGCCTTGGCGGATGTACCCTTTGTGGATCCGATCAACACCATGCTCGATCCTGATCTACCGCTCACAACCCAGGAATACGAGGAATGGGGTAATCCGAATCAGCGTGAAGTGTTTGAATATATGCTATCTTACAGCCCTTATGACAATGTTCAGAGGGCAAATTACCCCGAGATCCTGATCACAGCAGGCTGGTACGATGCCCGCGTGGGCTATTGGGAAGGCTTGAAATGGGCACAGAAGCTGCGCCAAAACAATACCGGAAGCTCCCGCATCCTGTACCGGTTGATGGATGAGGAAGGTCACGGAGGCAGCGGTAACCGCTTTGACAGCTTGCGTTACCAGGCAGACACGATGGGCTATGTGCTCAAGGTGCTTGGCTTTAGGAAGTAAGTATTGGCGTCAGGAATCCTGATCTATCCTCTCTTCTTCCCGCAGGCGGCTTGCCCTGGGACTTGTATCTACTGCGATCAGGCGGCTATCAGCGGAGTAAGTGATACCACAGATCCGGCTCAGATGGCGATCGATGTAAGGGACTTTGTCCAGAGAAACCCGGGGCGCGAAAAGCAGATAGCCTTTTATGGCGGCTCCTTTACAGGGCTGCCTTTGATCTATCGCAAACAACTGATGGAGTATATCTTGCCCTGCCTGGATAAAGATAGCAGCATCCGTATCTCCACGCATCCGCTGATGATCGATGAAGATATCCTTGCCTGGGCTAAAGATAACAAGATCAGGACGATAGAGCTGGGCGTTCAGGATTTTGCAGATGATGTATTGGCAAAGTCCGGGCGTGGATACAGCGGTGCACAGGCAATTGAGGCTTGCGAACTGATCAAGGCAAAGGGGATGGAGCTGGGTGTACAATTGATGCCTGGACTGCCGGGCTCTTCAAATCAGAGCATCGGCCTTAATATGCAGCGCCTCAAAGAGATAAGACCAAAGTATCTAAGGATTTATCCCTTGATAGTGATAGCCGGTACACCTCTGGAAGAGCTCTATCGGACAGGGGAATATAAAGCGCTGTCGCTGGATCAGGCAATCGGCATTTGCGTGGATTATCTTGATCTGGCAGAACAACTTGGCATCACAGTCATCAAGATCGGACTGCCTTCCAATCTGGCTGTGGATAAGGTAATCTCAGGGCCGTATCATCCTGCCTTTGGGGAATTTGTAATGGCTGAGCGCTTGATCCGCAGAATTGTGCTTGATTTCGTGCCGGATTCGGCTATTATATTGAATGAGAGGCAGCGCTCTCTGTTGTGTGGGCATCAGTGCCGCTTTTTGAGAATCCTTGAGGACAGGCTCAATTCTTGCACATTGGATATCAGGTATGTGAAATGAGTTTAATCACCCTGCGCGGTGTATTCATAATAAGGAAGTGTTTATGAAGAAATACCTTGCCTTGCTATTGGTTTTATTGCTGTTTGTGGCAGCTTGCGAGATTGAAAAGCCGCATCTGCCATCCTGGGATATCGATTTAAATGTCCCATTGATCAATGAGAAGTATCTCTTATCAGACCTCGTGGACAACGAGAACATCTTTATTGGAGAGGATAACGTCCTTTATCTGGAGAATTCCGGTGATCTCTCTACACCGATCTTTGGAGATGTGAGTTTCTCTATTCCGCTGGATACCGGAGAAGTTCCGCTCCTGGCAGGTCCGCCTCTGGGAGGTAGCTTTGATCCTCAGGATCAGGCCAATGGCTATCTGATTTCTTATGGAAAAGTCGCCACAGGTATGATCAAAGCCAGATTTACCAATGTATCCGCAGGTGTGCAATCGATCAGCATTACCTTCAATGGACTGGCAAATGCAGGCGGTAATCCCTTGCAAATAAACTACTCGGGAAATAATGGTTGGAATTCCACTAACCTCTCAGGTTATCATATGGGAACATTCAATAGCGGACAGATATTGAATGAGATAGACTATACGATTACTGTGGCATCTTCTTATCCTGCAGGAACTCACGTGGCAGATGTCGAGATCAAGATAGAGGATCCTGTCACGTTTAATCTCTTTCAGGGCAAGCTGGATAATTACCTGCTGCCTTCCGATGGTGATGTCCAGACCATTGACATCAGCTATCCCTATGGTATAGAAGATGCGATCGAGCTCCAGCAAGCCAGATTGGTGCTAAATATCTCCAATCCGATTGGATTCGCGTGCGAGTTTACCGGTGATCTCTTCGCCATCAATAATACTACCGGCGATAGCGTTTCTCTGCCCATCAAAGATGATGATAACAATAACTTTGTAATAGAAGCAGGAGTAGGTGGCGTGCCCACAGTCTCCGAGCTGGTTATCTCAAACGGAATCAGTGCCCTTTTGCAGATAATGCCGCATCGGATAGAGGTTCGCAATGGTGCTTTCAAGATACTGCCTTCCACCACGGTCGGAACTGTACGAAACAACGATCAGATCACAGGTAGCTATACCATTACTGCTCCTTTTGACTTCATCCTGAATCCTCACGAATTCACTCTGGACGAGCCTATCGAGCTCGAGATGTCCGAGGACAACAGGGAACGCATCGAGAAGTATGCCATCTCTGCCGGGCTCAGGATGCAAGTCCGCAATATGCTGCCCATTGGTGCCACTGCCAAGCTGTATATCGGCACGACAACCGCCATCGATCCTGCGGACAGCTCGACTTATAGCATGACTCGAGAGCTTACGATCAGGCCTGTCTCGGTCAATTCCGGCTATCAGGAACTGGAATTCCAGATCAGTCCGGAAGAGATGGAGATCTTTACCAATCCGATGATCTATATGCAGATGGCTTTTAGCTTTGAATCAAACGGGATGCCGGTGCTGATTACCGCCGCTCCATCGGACTATGTGCAGATCAGAGGAATGCTGAATGCCCGGGTTCACATTGAGGAGGATATATGAAACAGATACTGCTGGCGCTCTGCCTCCTGACCGCTCTTAGTTCGCTTGCCGCCTTTGGGACAGGCAAATCCATCCTCTTTTCCGATAGCTATATGCTCCGTGCCCAAGGCACCGACGCCGTTTATTACAATCCCGCTCTCATCAATGAAGCTTACACGGATGTCTCACTGCCTCTAGTCAATACAGGCATCTTCGTTGCCAACAACTCCATCAATCTCGATACTTACAATTATGTAATGAAGCGCGACTACCTCACGGATCAGGACAAAGAATACCTGCTGAACCGGATGCAGCCCGGAATGGCCGTTACATCAGAGATGCACACCAGTATCTTTGGGCTTACGATGGGCAATGTGGGGCTCGCATCCTCTGCTCATCTCTATTCCCGCGGCTCCATATCCCGCCAGTATCTGGAACTCCTGCTCTATGGCAATCAGGATTCACTCTATGTCTTTAATAAACAGGACAACAACCTCTCCCTTTTGACTTTCACCGATATCAGCCTGGGAATTGGAGATATCAATATACCTCTGCCGGAGAGTTGGAACACCACAATGAAAGTAGGCGCATCAGGAAGTCTGTTGATCGGCATAGAAGACATCTACACCCACAAGTTTGACGGCAGATTCTCCTCCGGCTTTGATGGCTTGGCGCTTTCCCAGGAAGTAGTGATGAATACCGGAGTAGGCGGTGCAGGCTTCAAGGGAATGCTCGGCACAGTCGTTCAACCCCTGCCCTATCTCAAGCTGGGAGCCACTCTGGATAATATCCTGGGCTTCATCAAGTGGGGACTCAATACCGAAGCAGTAACCTACACCTTCCGTGCAGACAGCATCTACGTAGCAGATATCGAGGATGACTTCTTCACCGATGAAGTTACCCGCAGCCAGATAGGCAGCTACAGCACAGAGCTTCCTATGGAGCTACGTCTGGCAGCTCTCTACCAGGCTGGCTTGCATTCAATCTCGGTTGATTGGGTACTCCCCGCCGGTGGCTCCGTGATCGGTGCCAATAAAGGTGTGCTATCCTTTGGCGCAGAAGTCAATCCCCTGAAGTATTTCCCCCTGCATCTGGGCTTTTCTCCCGGTAATTCAGAGGTTCCCGCCCGCTATTCCTTTGGACTTGGGATCAAGACCAGCTATGGCGATTTTGGTGCGGGATACCAGAGCTTTGATTCACTAATCCCGGGTTCCAGCTCCAAAGGAGTCTCTCTAGGCACCTACTTCAGTTTCGATCTTTGATGCTGCAATACATACTGATACTCGCCTTCGCTGCGCTTATTGCCAGCTATCTATATTTGCGCACCCAGCCGGAGCTTAGCCGCGGCAAAAAGCTCTTACTTGCATCTTTGAGAGGACTCTCCCTCGCCATCCTGCTACTGTTGCTGATCAGCCCAATCTATTACTATCGCTCCAGTAGAAAGCTCTCCCCAATGATCATCACTCTGCTGGACAATTCTGCCAGTATGAAGCTCACCAGCGGTAGCGGCCCCAAAGACAGCAAGCTCTATCCCGAGGCACGTAAACTGGCAGAACTCTTTAAAGAACAGGGCTATGCTACCCGGGAATTCAGCTTTGCCAGCGGACTGGAGGGCGATCCCGGCAGCAGTCTGCTTAGTCCCGCTCTGGAAGCCCTTGCCGGGGAGATAGATCTCGAAAGACTCGGTGGCATCATCCTTGCTTCCGATGGCTGGCTGCGGGATGAGAAGCTATCCTTGATCTCACGCCTGGGCATACCTTTCTACGTCGTATCAGACACCATCCGCTCCCAAAATCCCGATTTGGCTGTGCTCCGTACCCAAAATAACCGCTATGCCTACCGCGGCGAACCCAGCATCCTGCGTGCAGAGATCCAAGCCACCGCCTACAGCGGCCCCACCCAGGTAAAACTCTTCTTTGGCTCACGGCTGATAGCCCAAAAAGCTGTCAATCTCAGAGCCGGAGAAGCCCAAAGCGTTGATTTTTCCCATAGCTTCACCTCCACCGGCTTTGTCTCCTACCGGGTTGAGATCAGTGCCGCAGGCATTCAGGAACGTGCCCTGGCAAACAACAGCCTCCCCGGTGGCATTGAAATCCTCGCAGACAAGGAAAAGATCGTCCTGATCTCCGATAAACCGGGCTGGGACAACAAGTTTATCCTCGATGTGATCGCTGCCAACAACCGCTGGGAAGCCGAGCATTATACTCTCAAAAACAACCGCATTTTCAGAGGCGAGACCGCCGTAACAGCCCTGCCTGCGGACAATCTTGCCGCGCTGGTGATCATCAACAACGGCAGCCTCGTCCTGCCCAACGACACCCGTGATTACATCCTCCAAGCCAATCGCCGGGGCATCGGTATCCTGTATCAGGGTGCTCCTCTTGCCTCTCTGGAGAGCATCCTGCCAATCGCCCCGTCCAATGTGACCGCTCCTTACAACGGCTTTCTGAGCTGGACCAGCGCAGCCGGTGCCTATCCGATGTTGTCTCTCGAGGAAGGTGCTCAAAGCCGCATCCCGCCCGTAGATTACTACTATGTGAATGCCAAACGCCAGGCGCAAATCCCGGTCCGCATCAACAATCCCCAAGCATCACCCGCCATCGCCGTGACCAACGGCACAGGCGGAAAAGTCCTCGCTATGGCATTTCTCAATCTCTGGAAATGGCAGATGCAGGACTCCAGCGGATCTTACAACAAGCTGGTCAACGCCTCGCTCACCTGGCTTTCAAACCGCAGCGAAGGCAGTTTCCGTCCCATTTACAAGAACAGCTATCTTCAGGGTGAAGAGATCCTGATCGGACTCCAGAGTGACGATTCCATCCGCCAAAGCAGGCTCGATTTAAACCCGCTTTTGATCGTCTATGACAAGGATAACAAGGAGGTTTTCCGCGACTATATGACCGCAAACGAGGCAGAATATCGCCTCGGACTGGTGCTGGACAAGCCCGGTGATTACCGCTTTGAGATCAGTGACAAGGCATCAGGCGAACGCGCCGGCGGCTACTTCAACCTCGCCGAAGGCAGCATAGAAGCCCGGGATTTTGATTACAATATACCCCTGCTCGCCTGGATCGCCTCCGAAAGCGGCGGTCGCATCGTCGATTCCGCATACAAACCTATCCCCGCGGAGCCCGAGATCCGCATCCAATCCCACGAAATCCCGCTTTACCGCAAGTGGTACGTGATCAGCCTCTTTATTCTGCTTTTTTGTGTGGAACTCTTCCTGCGTCGCAGATGGGGACTCTTGTAAGGGACAAGGGATTGAGTCCTGATTTGCCACAGTGATAGCAGATCGCTACGTGTTTTGACTTAAACAAATGCCTGTGCAAACTATCGCCGATGATACCTTTTTATCGGTATTTGTATGAGTCAAAACATATGGGTGCGTTATCTTGACGCACAGTCCTTCCGAGCGACAAGATGTCGCTCCTACACCACCACTCCTTCCTCCTTTACTCCTTGTTAAAACCTCCCCTATTGAATCCTAAGGTAAACCACACGCACTGCACTGGCGATCCCCTTGTCGCCACTAGGGAATCACTAGGGGATCACTAGGGGATCTCCAGAGCATTCAAGCAGCAGGAAAGCACAAAGAAATCCTGTAATACTATCTATCTACAACGTACCCATAAACTTACCAGCCTTGTCCCAAAAACTTCACATATACCGGGTCGTGAGCAAAAATCCTGCTTGACGGATTCTGTTTATTATAGAGTATGGTTAATCGCCTGATTTGTGATTGGGTTAGACCTCAAAATCAATAAGAAACATAGATTTAAAGGAGTAACGATGCTCTCAGCCAAGGATGCAATCCAAAAATTGCGTGACAAAGAAGCCAAAATCCTCGCCATGGGCGGCGAAAAAGCAGTCGAAAAACAGCACAGCGGCGGTAAACTCACCGCTCGTGAACGCCTTGATCTGCTCTTTGACGCAGGTACTTTCCGCGAGCTTGATATGTTCGTAAGCCATCGCTGCGACAATTTTGGGATGGAAAAGATCGAGATTCCCTCGGATGGCGTGATCACCGGGCACGGAATGGTCAATGGCCGTCCGGTCTTTGCTTTTTCACAGGATTTCACCTCTCGGGGCGGCAGCTTGGGAGAAATGCACGCCGCCAAGATCTGCAAAGTGATGGATATGGCGCTCAAATCAGGCGTTCCTTGCATCGGGATCAACGATTCCGGCGGTGCCAGGATTCAGGAAGGCGTCGATGCCTTGCGTGGCTATGGCGATATCTTTTTCCGTAATAGCCGCGCCAGCGGTGTGATCCCCCAGATCACCGCCATAATGGGACCCTGTGCCGGCGGAGCGGTCTATTCTCCTGCAATGACAGACTTTGTCTTTATGGTCAAGAACACCAGCTTTATGTTTATTACAGGACCGGACGTGATCAGAGCGGTCACCGGCGAAGAGACTACCCAGGAAGAGCTGGGCGGTGCAATGGCGCACAACAGCAAGAGCGGAAACGCCCATTTTGCCTGTGAAAACGATGCCGATGCGATCGAACAGATCAAGATTCTGCTGAGCTACCTGCCTTCGAACAATATGGAAGATCCTCCCCGCAGCGCAACAACTGACGATCCCTGGCGCATTTGCCCGGATCTGGACGAGATCATCCCTGATAATCCCAGAATGAGCTACGATATGCGCGATGTGATTCACAGCATCGTGGATGATGGCGTGTTCTTTGAGCCTCATATGTATTATGCCCAGAATATCATCGTGGGGTTTGCCCGCCTCAATGGACGCTCGGTCGGCATCATTGCCAATCAGCCCAATGTCCTGGCAGGTTGCCTCGATATCGATGCTTCGGACAAAGCTACACGCTTTATACGTTTTTGTGATGCTTTCAATATCCCGCTGCTTACTCTGGTGGACGTCCCCGGCTATCTGCCCGGAACGCATCAGGAATGGAACGGCATTATACGTCACGGGGCCAAGCTCTTGTGGTGCTATTCCGAAGCAACTGTCCCGAAACTCACAGTTGTGACCCGCAAGGATTACGGCGGCAGCTATATCGCGATGAGTTCCAAGCATCTGGGCGCTGATATGGTCTTTTCCTGGCCGGCTGCCGAAATAGCCGTGATGGGTGCTCAGGGTGCCGCCAACATCATCTTCCGCAAAGAGATTGAGGGAGCCGAAGACAAGGCAGCCAAGCGTGCGGAAATGATCGGTATTTACGAAGAAGCTTTCAACAACCCTTATGTGGCTGCCTCACGCGGTTATGTGGACGCAGTGATTGTGCCTTCGGAGACGCGCAAACGCTTGATCGATGCATTGGAAATCCTCTGCACCAAGAGCGAGAGCCTGCCGCCCAAGAAACACGGAAACATCCCGGCATAAAGAGGTGAGGATGGAAAAGAAAGCCCTCGCAGCAATCGCCGGAGTAATGGCTCTGGTAAACACCGAAGATAGCGGCCCTGCCTATGTCCCGCGCCTTCCGGCGGAATATCCGCATCCCTATAGCCAGCAAGCACGCCAGCAGATAATGCAATATCGCGACATCACCCAAAGAAGAATAATTAAAAGAAGCAGATAAAAGGAGTTAGAATGGACAAGCACGGCGTCTTAGAAATGACCAAAATGCAGTATGGTACAGAGCGTCCCAAGGCAGCAAATCCGATTAAAATCCAGGATTTGAGCCTCCGCGACGGACATCAGTCGCTCTTTGCCACCCGCGGTCGCACCGAAGATATGATCCCCATCGCAGAGATGATGGATGAAGTGGGCTTTTACTCAATGGAAGTATGGGGCGGAGCTACTTTTGACACTATGCACCGCTATTTGGGCGAAGATCCCTGGGAGAGAATCACCACTCTCAAGAAGTATATCAAAAAGACCCCCTTCTCTATGCTGCTGCGCGGACAAAACCTGGTCGGCTATCAGAATTATGCCGATGATATCGTGGAGACCTTTGTACAGCGTGCCAGCGACAATGGCATCGATATCTTCAGAGTCTTTGATGCGCTTAATGACTTTCGTAATTTCGAGACTGCCGTCAAGATCATCAAAAAGAACGGCCGTCACTTCCAGGGAACTATCTGCTATTCACTCACCGAACAGCGTATGGGCGGTGAGATTTACAACATCGACTACTTTGTAAACAAGGCAAAACAGCTCCAGGATATGGGTGCGGACAGCGTCTGCGTCAAGGATATGGCTGGTCTGGTGGCGCCTTATGATGCCTTTGATCTGGTCAAAGCGCTTAAGAATGCCGTGAATGTCCCGGTGCATCTGCATACTCACTTCACCAGCGGTATGGGCGATCTGGCTCTTTTCAAAGCCATCGAAGCCGGAGTCGATATCATAGATACCTGCGTGGCTCCTTATGCTTACAGAACCTCACACCCAGCCGTGGAACCCTTTGTGATCTCGCTTTTGGGCACAAACCGCGACACCGGCTTTGATATCAAGCTACTCAATAAGATTGGTAAAGAGATCGAGAAGTTCCTGCCCAAGTATATGCAGTTTGCCGATAATACCAAGTTCAGCATCATCGATACCGACGTGATCATCCACCAGACTCCGGGCGGAATGCTCTCCAATCTGGTCAATCAACTGCGTCAGATGGATGCCTTGGACAGGCTGGACGATGTGTTTGCCGAGATCCCGAAGGTTCGCAAAGAACTCGGTATGATCCCGCTGGTGACTCCCACCAGCCAGATCGTCGGTATCCAGGCAGTCAATAATGCCCTCTTTGACACCAAGGATGGCGAGTATGCCCGCATTACAGAGCAGGTCAAAGACCTTTGCTACGGTCTCTATGGCAAGACGACCCTGCCGATCGACAAAGACGTGCAAAAGAAAGCCCTGGTGGGATATCCCAGAGGTGAAAAGCCTATCACGGTGCGTCCCGGAGACGTGATCGAGCCTGCTATGGCGCGTGTTCACGAAGAGATCAAGGAAGAAGCCAAGACCATCGACGACGAGCTGATCTATGCGCTCTATCCGGTGACCGGACGCAAGTTCCTCAGAATCAAGTATGGCAAGGATACCATGCCTGCTGATATGAAGCCGATCACGCTCGAAGAAGCCAAGCGCCTCGAAGAGCTCTGTGCCAAAGCCAAAGCCGGCAAGCTGGTCGAGAAGAGCGAGAAAGCAGCTCCTGCCAAGCCGGAAGACCTGAGGCAGTTTGATGTCTTTATCAATAACGACTATTTCCTGGTGGAAGTCAGCGAGAAAGGTGGAGCTCCCCGCGTGGTGAGTCACCGTCCTGCACCTGTTGTCAAGCCTGCCACACCTGCTCCGGCACCTCAGGCAGCTCCCGCTTCCCAGCCTGCAGCACCGAAGCCTGCTCCCCAAGCAGCTCCCACCCTTGCCGGAGGTTCACAGATCACTGCTCCCATGCCCGGGATGCTGGTAAAGTATGAAAAGCAGGTCGGAGATGCAGTCAAGAAGGGTGAAACAGTCCTCGTGCTCGAAGCAATGAAGATGTATAATAATATTCCCAGTCCCGTGGATGGCGTTATCGCTGCCACACCGTTCTCTGCAGGTGATTCCGTCGGTAAAGGCGACGTCCTTGCAGTAATTCAATAGGGAGGATAAATGCAGACCAAAAGCCAGATTATGGACAAAGCGCAGATGGAGCGCACCGTCCACCGTATTGCCCACGAGATTATCGAGCAAAACCGGGGCTTGGAGAAGATCCGCCTGGTGGGTATCCGCTCCCGCGGAGTGCCCTTGGCACAACGCCTCTCCAGCTATCTGAAGCTGATCGAAAACCAAGAGATCCCCGTAGGTATCCTGGATATCACTCTTTACAGGGATGATCTGTCCACAATCTCTCACCAACCTGTGATCAAAGGCAGCCAGCTTGATTTTGATATCGAGGATGCCGTGATCGTGCTGGTGGATGACGTGCTCTTTACCGGCAGAACCGTGCGTGCTGCCATCGATGCGCTGCTGGATTTTGGACGTCCGCGCCAGATTCAACTGGCAGTTTTGATCGATCGTGGTCACCGCGAATTGCCTATCAAAGCGGACTACGTAGGCAAAAACGTCCCTACCTCCAATGAGGAAATCATCAAGGTAGAATTTGAGGAAACAGATGGTCAGGACTCAGTCCGCATCGTTTTGGTCTAAGTATATTGCCAGATGGACGCAGACCGGTTCGCTGGTCTGCGTTGGTCTGGATACTCAGATCTCGCTGATTCCTTCCTTTCTGCATTCTTCGCCGAATCCCATCTGGGAATTCAACCGCAGCATCATTGACAGCACTGCCGACTACGCTTGTGCTTACAAACCCAATCTTGCCTTTTACCTCGCGGATGGACTGCGTGGCCTGGAAGCTCTGCAAAAGACCATCGAGTATATCCCGTCTGAGATCCCGGTGATACTGGATTGCAAGGCCGGCGATATTGGCAATACGATGGCTGCTTATGTGGATGGATTCTTTGAATCTTTGGGTGTGGAGGCTATTACTTTCAACCCTCTGATGGGTTCGGACGTCGCCAAGCCTATCCTGGCCAATGAACGCTATTACGGCTTTGCTCTGGCGCTAACATCCAATCCCTCCGCACAGGATTACCTCAAGCAGGACAATCTCTCAGTCAAGATCGCAAACTGGATCAATAGCTGTCCCAATCAACAGATCGGAGCAGTTGTAGGTGCCACTCAGACTGCCGATCTTGCCACCATGCGCAGCCTGATGCCCGAGACGATCTTCCTGGTTCCAGGCATTGGCGCTCAGGGTGGAGATCTTTCCGCTGTCCTAAAACATGCCTCGGCAAGCCCGGACAAGCCCCTGATCCTGATCAATTCCTCCCGGGCAATCCTCTATCAGGACGACACCATCAACTTTGCCAAAGCAGCCGCAAGCGAAGCACAACGTCTGCGCGATGAGATCCTGGGCGAATTGAAGAGTTTGTGATGAGCAAGATTGAACCCAAGCGTTTGATAGGCCTCATCCTGATCCTCGCAGCTTCAGCCTTCCTGATCGCAGCCACTTGGCTGGCACCCTCGATCAATCGCTCCCAATGTGTTGGGTGCGGTGATTGTGCCGCCATCTGCCCCACCGGCTCGATCACGATAGTCCGGGATAAAGCAGTGATCGACGATGCTTCCTGCATCAGGTGCGACAATTGCGTTCGCGCCTGTCCCTACCAAGCCATCAGCGGCAAGGACAGGAGGTATTGATGAAGAAGGCTCTTATCTTGATAGTTCTGCTGGCCTCCCTCATCCTGCTGGGTCTCAGCTCTTGCAAGTCCCTCTCCAGCACGGAATACAATATCGATAAGAACGCGTGCAACGGCTGCACAAACTGCTCTGCAGTCTGCCCCAGCGATGCCATCTACTTCGATTCCCACGGTAAAGCCGTGATCGACCAAAGCAAATGCACCAAATGCGGTGACTGCGTGGCTGTATGTCCTCAAAACGCTATCTACTAAGCCTTTTGTTCTTGCTCTGCGCCCTGGGATTGACAGCACAATTCAGCTTTCAATCCAGCACAGACCTGCGCATGCGCACCGGTGATCCCAGCGCCTGGGGATTTGTAATGGATACAAACATTTACGCTCCCATCGACAGATATAGTTACATCGAAGTGACCAATCTCCTGGATTGGTGGGATCGCGCCACAGAAAACCGCAATTCCAAGCTGAGAGATCACTTTAGCCTGGGCTACGTATTCCATGAAGACGCGCTCCAGTATGGACTTTCTTACTACGGGACCTATTTCAAGGATGCCGCTCCCATCTTCATCGAGTTTGATCCGGCATCGCCCCAGTGGGTGCAATACTCCCGCAAAGCTATTCACCAGGCAAATCTCGATCTGGACTACCGCCTGGGACACCTGAATACCTCGGCGGATATAAACTTACGCCTTGCCAAGACCGAGCCGCAAGTGCTCTTTGGCAGTCCTGATCCCGAGCCTGAAAGCTCCATTTTTGACAACTATCTCTCTGCCGCGGCTGACTATCAGATCATCCCGGAGCTCGCGGTGACTGCCGAGCTGAACTATAGGACTCAAGCTCCCTATTACCAATTGGCTGATTCCTCAAGGGATCTCCAGAGCTATGCTGTTCGCACCGGACTGGCCTTTACAAAGGATTTTGGAACCAATATCCTCAGCATCGCCAGCCGTTATCAACTGCAGGATTGGGACACAATGCCGGAGGCTCTGGGCAACCAGTTTATCAGCGAATTGCACTACAATCATTCTTTCAGCCCCTTCCTGAATGGCTTTGTAAGCCTGATCAATCGCAGCAGTCTCTATGAAGATGAGCTATATCTACTGGCAAATTACGCCCGGGCACAGATCAAATACAGCCTGCCATCTGATGATCTGGCAGCCAGTTATGTCATATTGGGAGCAAAGATACGGCCTGCCAATGATGAGGCTTTTCATCCCGATTGTTCCGCCTACTTCGGCGAGTGCAATTTCCGTCTGGTGCCCAATCTTTACCTCGGCGCAGGGCTCAATATCGCCCCTGAAATCCAGAATCAATACAGCGCCAGACTGAGCTATAGAGTAGATCAGTCCAGCGAATTACATCTGGATTTTATCGGACGCCAATCGCAGCGTGATTCTGCCCCGGATAAAGATTTTCATGCCCTGATCGGGATCGGTACTGAGGTAGTCTTTTAGTGTTTAAAGCTCTCATCGAGGGCTTTGCTCTCGGACTCTCAACAGGCTCTCTGTGCCTGATGACCTGCGTTCCAATCTACCTTCCGTATATGATGTCCGAAGACCGCAGTCTCCTCAAAAGCCTGGTGCGCCTGATGGAGATCTCGCTGGGACGCTTTATCGCCTATATCCTCTTCGGAGCGTTGGCAGGATACTTTGGCACCCGCATCAACCCGATGGGACGCGGTCTCTTTACCGGCATATCCTACATCCTGCTCTCGATCTTTTTGGTAGTCAATGCTTTCAGAACTCACCGTGAGGGCAAAAGCTGCCGTGTGCCAAAGTGGGCTCTGATGAGCAAGAGTGCCTTGCTATTGGGATTTTTTACAGGTGTAAACTTCTGTCCCTCTTTCCTGATAGCGCTCTCCAGCGCGGTGGATCTGGGCGGAGTGCTCTCCGGCATCCAAATCTTTGTGGGATTCTTCTTTGGCACCTCGCTTTTCCTGATGCCGCTGGCTCTTTCCGGCTATCTTACCTTTATCAAAGGCATCAAATATCTGGCGCGTATAGCCACAATCCTGATAGCCATCTGGTTTATCTGGCAAGGTTTTAACAATCTGGTAAGAGTCTATCGGGATTATCAGCACAATCGCAAGACCGTGATGCTCGATCTTGAGACACATCCGTTCAAGCCCGTTTTGATTGCCAGCCCTGCCGACAGCCTCGAGAGCAGCGGTATAATTGACTCCCTGGCTGCCATTTACAAGGTACAACCACAGCTTATTAGCAAAGCACAACCGAACCTGAACGAACTTCCCACTGCCGATGATGACGCATTGATCCTGATCAGCGCAAGCTGCCTCTCCGACAGCCTGCCGGAAGCGAGATTGAGCGGATATCACCACATCATTCTGCAGGACAGCCATTCCTGGCACAAGCTCCCGGGCTTCCTGCGCGGTACGATCTTCCGCCTGGACAAAGATAAGAAGCTGCAGTTCAGGATTTGAGCGCACGCTTCGCAGTTAATAGTTAGTGAGTTAATAAGTTAATAGTGATTCGTTGCGCTGTGTGCTTCGCACAGTTAGTAGTTAGCAGTTAGACAGTTAGCGCTGCGCATTGTGCGTACATTGATACCAATCCAGAACTTCTCCGTCATTCCTGCGACCGGGGTCCTCGACAAACCGCTTGCGGTTTGGTGGGGTGGGAAGGCAGGAATCCATTTTATCAACTGCGCGAAGCGCATTCCGTAAGATCTGATCACTGTTCACTGTTCACGGCACTCTGGGTCCGGTCTCTCCTATAGAATACCTTGGCAATCCCCAGGTAATGCCCGGGTGATCCCCGGGTGAACGCCCGGGAATCTCCAGACTAATACACGCCTTTTACCCGTTGCTTCAAAGGGAGCGGTTTAGGTGGTAGGTAGCAGGAATGACGGAGGGCTGTTGAGAAAACTATCCAGTTCAAAACAATCCGCAGAAATGGCGGAGAAGTTCTGGATTGGTATCAATGTACGCACAATGCGCAGCGAATCACTATTAACTTATTAACTCACTAACTATTAACTGTGCGAAGCACACCGCGCAGCACTAACTGTCTAACTGCTAACTGCGCGAAGCACTCCCCTCCTTACTCCTTTACTTTTTGTTAAACCCCCAAAGCCCACACCAAAATGTCCCCGTATATCAACGAAAATACCTGAAATATGTACGAGAAAGGAATGTTTATTGCAAATCTTTCGACCTAATATTTGTAGTAATTCAAATAAAGGAGACCTTATGCCCAAAACAAGGCTCAGTGTGTGTTTACTGATCATTATAATGATCGGTCTCTGCTCGATATTGTCAGCTCAGAGCCGGCAAATCAGCATATCCAACAACTCCAGCCAGACCAGATTGCTCTCCGGCAATGACTTTGGTATGGAACTTCAGTTTAATGTAGGCGAGCTCAAGCTCGAAACTGTAGAGACCCGTGGAGGCAGCTTTGAAGAGCTCTCCATTGATGGCTTTAGCCACAGCAACCGGATCGGCGAGCCCAAACTCCCCGTATCCACCAGGATCGTAGCTGTACCGATCGGTGCAGACGTAAGTTTTGAAGTCATCTCCAGGCAGAGTTTACGTCTGGATGGCAGCGAGAGCAGATTGCAGCACAAGCTATTACCAGTGCAGCTTTCTGTATCAAAATCCGATGATCCCGCGCTCATCCCCTTCAAACAAAATGAAGAGCTTTACAACCGGGATGAATTCACCGGAGGAGAACTATTTAGAATCGAAGAGATCGGCTTTATGCGCGGTCTTCGCATATTCCAGTTTTTCTATGAACCCATACGCTACAACCCTGTAAGCGGTGAACTTCAGGTTACTTACGATGCCACAATCCGCGTGAACTTCAACAATCCCGATCTGGTCGCCACGCAGGACTTGCTGGCTCGCACAGCTTCTTATGAATATGAAGCACTTTATGCCCAGACATTGTTTAACTGGAGCACCACAAACCGCGCCAGCCTGGTGCGTTATCCCACCAAGATGCTCATTCTTTGCCCTCCAAACTACACGGACGAGATGGCACCTTTTGTGACTTGGAAAAAGCAGCAGGGATACAATGTGATCGTTACTACCGTCGGAACGGGCGGTACTATTGCCAATACGACTACCTCGATCAACAGCTATATGGCCTCGGTGTGGTCTTCCGCAACAGCGCAGGATCCTGCACCCACCTATCTGATAATCGTAGGCGACACCTCCACCAGCGGTGACAACATCATCGCCAATACAGGTGTGACTGCTTCCCACGTGACAGATCTGACCTATGTCCGCCTCAACGGCACGGACTACGTCCCTGAGATGTACTATGGACGTTTCTCGGTCTCCAGCGCGACAGAACTCACCAATATCGTGAACAAGACCATCACCTTCGAAAAGACACAGATGCCTGATCTTAGCTATCTGGGCAAAGTGGTGATGATCGCTGGGCAAGACGGCACCTACGGTCCCACTCACGGTAATGGCGCCATCAATTATGGGACGACCAATTACTTCAATTCCACTCAAGGCATTACCTCCAATACCTATCTGCATAATATCTCGGGCACCAGCGATGCCACAATCATCGCCAATGCCAATGAAGGCAGAGGTTATATAAACTATACCGCCCACGGCAGTGAGACCTCCTGGGCAGATCCCACTTTCTCCGTAAGCGATGTCAACTCTATGACCAATGCCAACAAGTATGGCGTAATGGTTGGCAATTGCTGCGTTACCAATGCTTTTGGTACCGGTGTCTGCTTTGGTGAATCGATCATCCGCAAAGCCAATGCAGGTGGAGTTGCCTACATAGGTGGAACCAACAACACCTATTGGGATGAAGATTACTGGTGGGCAGTGGGTGCCAAGGGAACTGCCAATGGCAGCGCTCCCGCCTATGATGCCACCAAGCTTGGCGTCTATGACGCGATGTTCCACACCCACAGTGAAGCCCAAACAGATTGGGCTCAGACCACGGGTGATGCTATTTATATGGGTAACCTCGCAGTGGCGCAGGGGAATAGCTCCAGAACAAACTATTACTGGGAGATCTACTCCATTATGGGCGATCCTTCCCTGATACCTTACTTTGGAGTTCCCACTGTCAATACAGCCACCTTCCCCTCCACAATCCTGATCGGAGCTACTTCCATCACTGTGACTGCTACTCCCTATTCGAGAGTTGCCCTCAGTATGAACGGAACGATCTACGGTACGGGTATTGTGCCGGTCGGAGGAAGCCTTACCCTTGCGATCACGCCTTTTAGCACAACGGGTACTGCAAACCTGGTGATCACAGCTCAGGACAAGATTACCCGGATCGAGAATATCACTATCGCTCCCAATAGCGGACCCTATGTAAATGTCTCCGCCATTACCTACAGCGATACCAACAACAGCAGCCCGGAATACAATGAGCAGGGTAGATTCAGCCCGACCTTCCACAATGTCGGCTCTGCCGCTGCCAGCAATGTAACCGCTACTCTTACCTGCAGCACTCCCGGATTTACGATCACTGATGGCACTGAAAGCATAGCCAGCCTCGCAGCCGGAGCTACAAGCACTATCACCAATGCCTTCACATTCAGTATCGCCAATGGTATCGCCAATGGTACGTTGGCAGCCTTTACCATTACAATGGTGAGTGGCTCCAATACCTGGGTGCACAACTTCAATCTTGAGGTTTATGCCCCGGCACTGGTTTTTGCCAATATGACGGTCAGCGATCCTACGGGTAATAACAACGGCAGGCTCGATCCGGGCGAAACCGTGACTATTACGATGCCTTTGAACAACACAGGCGGAGCAAGCAGTCCTTCGGGAACGGCTACGCTTACCAGCAATACCACAGGAATCACCATCAATAGCGGCACCGCAAACTTCGCCGGCATAGCAGCCAATGGCAACGCCAACCTGAGCTTTAGTATTTCTGCAGCAGCAGGTATGACCATCGGTACGTTGGTGAATCTTTCCTTCAGCGCAAGCGCCGGTTCTTATACTGCCAGCAAGGTGCAAACCGTAACCGCGGGTATCATCCTGGAAGACTTTGAGACAGGTAACTTCAATGCCTACCCCTGGGTCATGGGTGGCACTTTACCGTGGGTAATTGACAATACAAGCTCCCATACAGGAACTTACTCTGCCAAGAGCGGAGCTATCACGCACAGCCAAAGCAGCACCATTGAGACCACAAGAGTTCTTTCCAGCAGTGGAGAGCTTAGCTTCTGGTACAAAGTATCCTCCGAATCAGGCTATGACTATCTGAAGTTCTACGTGGATGGTACTATGCAGAACCAGTGGTCCGGCACTGTTGACTGGACTCAGGCTACATACACTCTGTCTGCCGGTACACGTGTCCTTAAATGGGAATATATGAAGGATGGAAGTGTTGATAGCGGCAGCAACTGCGCCTGGATCGACGATATTATCTTCCCTGCGTCCACCTCTCCCAGTGTTTACAATCCTCCCCAAAACCTTACCGCAATACCCGGTAATGGCTTTGTAATTCTAAACTGGCAGGCTCCCGTCTCCGGGACGCCAACAGGCTATAAGATATTCAGAAATAGCAGCCTGCTGACCACGGTGACAGGATTGACCTATACGGATAATGCAGTCGTCAATGAAACGACCTACAGCTATTATCTCAAGGCTGTCTATTCAGGTGGAGAATCTGATCCCACTGCAACCGTAAACGTTACTCCTACTGCAGTAGTTGCGACTGAGTTTGTTATTGGTACAGGTACAACTGCGACCAGTCTTACCACTGCCTCACCCATAAATGTCTATTATCAGAGCTTGCACGGTCAATCTGTCTATACAGCGGCAGAGCTAAATGCAGCAGG
The DNA here is from genome assembly GCA_964433815.1 of uncultured Candidatus Cloacimonadota bacterium. GTDB lineage: Bacteria > Cloacimonadota > Cloacimonadia > Cloacimonadales > Cloacimonadaceae > PHBP01. The sequence continues at coordinate 84,466 of CAYSSP010000001.1, read as the reverse complement.
CGTTATAGGACCCATCAACATCACCCAGGTAGGATTCAACATTACCAGCTTGCCTGATCGTACTATGCCAAACTTCCAGGTACGGATGGGACATACAACAGCAGCCAACGTAGCCAGCTGGATTTCTACCGGACTTACTCAGGTATGGTCCAGCGCAAGCTATCTGCCCACTGCAACCGGCTGGAACATGTACACTCTCAGCACTCCTTTCCTCTGGAATGGTGTTGATAACATAGTGATAGATACAGCCTTCGGTTTGATTGGCTCCTATACTCAAACAGGTGCGATCCAATACACCACAGTCACCAGCGGATATCGTTATAATCGTAGTGATACCGTAGATCAGACTGCAGAATTTACCAATGGATCCACCTCCACCAACAGACCAAATCTTAAGCTTCTGGTTCAGCCCAATGCCGCAGGTCCTGCAATAGCTGTAAGCCCTGCCACTCTTAGTTATGGTGATGTAGCTGTCGGCACCAGTAGTGCACAGCAGTTTACTATCTCAAACTCCGGTGATCAGACCCTTACAGGCAGCATCACCACCCCTACAGGCTACACTGTGAGCCTTGTAGGCAGGGAAAACGTTGAAGCTCCTGTGATTGCCAGCCGCAATACTCTTGCCTTCAGCATCAATTCAGGTTCTCAAAAGACCTATTCCCTCAGCTTCGCTCCAACTGCGGCAATTGCATACAACGGCAACGTTACGATCAGTTCCAATGCCACAACCAATCCCAACCGCACCATTGCCGTCAGTGGCACAGGCTTCATCCCTCCGACCATCGGTCTCAGCACCGAATCCCTCTACACTGAGCTCGCTCCCGGAGAAGAAGATGCCCAAAGCTTCACTATCGTCAATACCGGCTCACAGGCTCTGACCTACAATATCAGCTATCAGGAGCTTCGCCAGGGACGCAGCACAATTAGCCCCAGCAGACCTGATGACAGAAGCATTGCCGGCAGCACTCTGGTGCACGATACGGGGCTTTATCTGCCAGGCACAACAGTGGATTGGACTTTCACCGTCACCAATGCCAGCACCGATACCGAATGGCTGGAAGATGTCATCATCACCTTCCCCGCTGGCGTAACGGTCAATAGCACCACAAACTTCGTAGGCGGCTCAGGTGGAGATATGATAGCCAATACGACCAGCGGAAGCGGTATCACAATCACCTGGCATGGTGAAGATGGTTCAGGCTGGGGCGTCGTACAGGGCAGTCAATCTGCAAGCGCAACTGTAAACGTCACCATTGCCCCCGGTGTGATCGGAAACCTTAGCTTGCCATACACAATCAACGGAGATGTCTATGGAGCGGAGCCTCACACGCTTAGCGATACCATCGTTCTGGCTCAGGACGTCCCGCCCGTAGAATGGCTAAGCCTCCTGCCATTATCCGGCACAATCGCCGCCTCAGGCAATACTGAGATAGCAGTCAACTTCTCCGCCATCGGTATGGAAGCAGGCACTTACGAAGCACTGATCACCATCAGTTCCAATGATCCTGCCAATCAGACCATGAGCGTTACAGCCACGATGGATGTCGTCGGCAATCTGAATCACGCACCCCAGATCAACCTGCCCGATAACTTCAGCTTTGACAAAAACGGCAGCCTGATCCAAAGCTTCAGTTCCTACGTGAGCGATCAGGACAACGATCCTCTGACCCTCTCGGTCGTAGGAAACAGTAATGTCCAAGTCCAGATCAACGGTCTGAGCGTTACCTTCACTGCCGCACAAAACTGGATTGGCAGCGAGATCCTGACCTTCACAGTCAGCGACGGCCTGCTGAGCAGCGCAGATAACGTAACCGTTACGGTCAATCCCGTGAACAGCCCCGACTGGAATCCCGTAATCTATCCAAACAACCCCGCCACGCTGTATGCTGTAGTCACAATCGATAATATCCCGGCTCAGCTCAACGATATGGTCGCTGCTTTTGTCGGCACCGAATGTCGCGCCACCGGTGAGATCGTGATGATAGACCGCAGTGTTGCCTACACCACTCTGCTGGTAAACCTGGCAGCACCCGGAGAGACCATCAGCTTCAAGATCTATTCCTATTCCCAGGATACGATCTATCCCGTAGCTGATCTGATCTCGATGAACTATGGCGAGGTCTATGGGGAGGACAGCCCTGTTCCCCTCAATGGCACAAACAATATCGTAATCGCCGCTCCCACGCCTGCCATCCTGAGCCTTGGCTCTGTGCTAAGCATCACCTGGGAACAAGTGCCCTATGCAAATAACTACAAGATCTACTCTTGCGATACTCCCGATGGAACTTACACCTTGCTCGGAATGACCTCCACTCTCTCATACCAGGTCGATCCCAATACAATGTGCAAATTCTTCAAAATCGTCGCAGAGCAGATTATCCCTGTCAAGGCAGGCAGATAATGAAAAAAGCAATCATGATCGGTCTCTTGATGCTCTTTGCACTGAGTCTGGCAGCCACTCTTGGCACCGGCTGGAACCAGTATTACTTCCGCTTTGAGCTGATTAACAAAGCAGAACTGCAAGAGCTTACAAGGCTGATCTCCATCGATAATATCCGCGGCAACTGGGTCTATGCCTATGCCAACGATACCGAATGGGAAGCTTTTGAGAAGCTGGGTTATCGTACCCAGCTTCTCCCTGCTCCCTCCAGCCAATTCACCGGCACCATCGCCCGCAATCCCGGCGAAATGCGTGATTGGGATGCCTATCCCACCTATGATGCCTATGTCGCGATGATGACTGGCTTTGCCACCAGCTATCCCAATCTTTGCCAGATTGTAAACGTCGGCACCACCGTCAACGGACGCCAGATCATCTTTGCCAAGATCTCGGACAACGTTGCCAGCCACGAATCCGAGCCGGAACTGATGTATTCTGGAACCATCCACGGTGACGAAGTGACCGGCTATATGCTGCTGCTGCGTCTGATCGATACTCTGCTTAGCCAATACGGCAGCGATCCCCGCATCACCAATCTGGTCAATAATGCCGAGATATGGATCGGACCAAACACCAATCCCGATGGCACTTATTACGGCGGTAACAACACCCTCGCCAGCGCTCGCAGAGCCAATGGCAATGGTTATGACCTAAACCGTAACTTCCCAAATCAGAATGGCAGCCTCAATTCCGGGCCCATCCAGATCGAGACTCAGGCAATGATGGACTTTGCACTGAGCCGCCACATCAGCCTCGCGGCAAATTTCCACGGTGGCGCGGAAGTCGTAAATTTCCCATGGGATTACACCTACAGTCTGCATCCGGATGATAGCTGGTACATTAGTTTGTCCCATGTCTATGCCGATCTTGTGCAGGCAGATGGTCCCAGCGGTTATTTCACCAGCGTGAGTTCCAATGGAGTCACCAATGGTGCCGATTGGTACGTGATCGCCGGTGGCAGGCAGGACTGGATGAATTACACGGCACAAAGCCGGGAAGTAACCATCGAGGTCAGCAATACCAAGATGCCCGCTGCCTCCACAATGCCAAACTATTGGAATTACAACTATGATGCGATGCTATCTTACCTGGAACAAGGTCTTTACGGCATCCACGGCATAGTGAGCGATCCCTATGGCAATCCGCTGGCGGCAACGATCACGGTAAATAGTCACGATTCATCAGTTTCAGTGATCTCCACAGATCCTGCCAATGGCGATTTTTACCGCTATCTCAATCCCGGCAACTACAACCTCACCATCTCCGCAGCCGGATATCCGGATAAAGTGATCACCGGTGTGGTCGTTAATGCCAATCAAAAGACCAGCCTCAATGTCACTATGGGCGAGCTTCCGCATCAGCAAGAAATCAGTCTTGCCCCCGGCTGGAATCTCCTCAGCTTCAATATCGATCTGGGTGAAAACACGATCGGAACGATCTTTGATAACGATCTGAGACAGATCAAAAGCCAAACCGCGACCTATTCTCCGCTGGTGCCCGCGCATTTCAACAATCTTGCCGGAATCAGTGGAGCAAAAGGCTATTGGGTAAACAATCTCAGTAGCGAAAACCTGGTCGTGCAGGGCAATCTGCTCTCCACGTCAAGTTCTCAGGAGCTCGCCAGTGGTTGGAACCTCGTGGCTTATCTGCCCGATACGCAGATGGCGGTCAGCACAGCGCTTGCCGGTATCAATGCCTACCTGCAGGAAGTGCGTAGCCTGGATTCAGTCTGGACTCCCGGCGGAGGCAGCCTTAGCCAGATGCAGCCCGGAAAAGCCTATTGGATCAAGGTATCCCAGGCCTGCACCCTGATCTATCCCTGATAGACAAATTCAAAGGTATATATCCGGCTCTCGTAATGGGAGCCGTTTTTTTGCGCGAAGCGCGAAGCGCTTCGCGCAGTTAATTGTTAGTGAGTTAGTAAGTTAATAGTGATTCGCTGCGCTGTGTGCTACGCACGGTTAGGAGTTAGCAGTTAGGCAGTTAGAGCTGCGCAATGTGCTTCGCACGGTTAGAAGTTAGCTGTTAGACAGTTAGAGCTGCGCATAGTTCGAATACACAACCATACCAATAGAACACGTCATTCCTGCGAACGAATCAGCAAAGCGCCGATTGTAGGGGCGTCATCCTGACGCACATTATCTGAGCGACAAGATGTCGCTCCTACCTTCCGCAATTCCTGCGAATCTACCACCCAGCCCAGCCCCCACAGTCATTCCTGCGAACGACACAACAAAGCGCATGCTTTGGTGAGTCGTTCGCAGGAATGAAGGAGATGGTCGGGCGTATGGATAAGTGCAAAGATAATAGGCAAGAGGTACGTCAGCTAGGTTTGATACGAAGAGACCATCTTCGCTCAATGCGCAGCTTATCACTATTAACTTACTAACTCACTAACTATTAACTTCGCGAAGCAATCACTCACTAACTTACTAACTGATTAACTATTAACTCCCCTCCGCGCACCCTCCAAGAGCATCCGCCTCGGACACCTTAAAACAGATTGACAGAATTGTGCCCTTGAATATCCTCGTCTAAAAGTGAGATTATAAGTAAAAATATATCATACAAGGAGTTAACAAATGGCTAAATTCAAGAAAGCCACGATGGATGGCAATACCGCAGCAGCGCACGTTGCGTATGCCTTCAATGAAGTTGCCGCCATCTACCCCATCACTCCCTCATCCACTATGGGTGAGCTTTCCGATGCTTGGGCATCCGAAGGCAGAAAGAATATGAACGGCACAACGGTCGATGTGATCGAGATGCAATCCGAAGCCGGTGCTGCCGGTGCTGTGCACGGTTCACTTTCCGCCGGTGCTCTCACCACCACTTTTACAGCCTCGCAAGGCCTGATGCTGATGCTTCCCAATATGCACAAGATCGCCGGCGAGATGCTGCCCACAGTATTTTACGTCACAGCCCGCAGCTTGGCTGCACAATCGCTCTCCATCTTTGGAGATCACTCGGACGTGATGTCCGCCCGCAACACCGGCTTTGCCCTCATCGCCTGCAACAGCGTTCAGGAAGTGATGGATCTGGCTTTGGTGGCACAGCTTAGCACGATGAAGACCTCGATACCTTTCCTCGTCTTCTTTGATGGCTTCCGCACCTCTCACGAGCTGCAAAAGATCGAAGTGATCGATTATGACACGATGAAAGAGCTCGACAATGGCGAATTGATCGAAGCTTTCCGCGCTCGTGGCTTGAATCCGGACAATCCTCGCATCAAGGTCGGTCAGCAAGCTCCGGATGTATACTTCCAGGGACGCGAGACCAGCAACCTGCATTACCAGAAGGCTCCCGGAATCATCCAGGACACTATGAACGCCGTCGCTGAGAAGATCGGTCGCGGTTACAAACTCTTTGATTACGTCGGTGCTCCCGATGCCGAAGAAGTGATCGTTGCAATGGGCAGCGGTTGCGAGACCATCCAGGAAACCATCGAGTATCTGAATAAAGAACGCGGTATGAAGCTCGGCTTGGTCAAGGTTCGCGTCTATCGTCCTTTCGACGTCGATGCTTTCAAAGCTGCTCTGCCTGCATCAGTCAAGAAGATCGCAGTGCTCGATCGCACCAAGGAACCGGGCTCCATCGGCGAGCCTCTCTATCTTGATGTAGTCTCTGCACTCAAGGATAATAAAGACCTCTTTATCATCGGTGGCAGATACGGACTTTCCTCCAAGGAATTCACTCCTTCGATGGTGCTTGCCGTTTACAAACACCTTGTCAAAGGCGGCTTCCACGGGTTCACAGTCGGTATCGAAGACGACGTCTCCAAGCTCTCCCTTGCAATAGACGAGATCATCAGCACCGTTCCTGCCGGAACCATCAGTTGCAAATTCTGGGGCCTTGGCTCAGACGGTACAGTCGGTGCCAATAAGAACTCCATCAAGATCATCGGTGACCACACAGATATGTACGTCCAGGGTTACTTCCAATACGATAGCAAAAAGAGCGGCGGTATCACCCGTAGCCACCTGCGTTTTGGCAAGACTCCCATCCACAGCCAGTATCTGGTGACCAAGGAAGACTTTGTTGCCTGTCACAATCAGGCTTTCATCGGTCGTTTTGATCTGCTTTCCGGGATCAAGGAAAATGGTGTCTTCCTGCTCAATTCCTTCTGGAAGAGTGAAGAAGCTTTTGATCACCTTACCTGCGAGATGCAGCAGACCATCATCGACCGCAAGATCAAGTTCTACAATATCGACGGTCTCAAGATCGCCGAGGAAGTGGGTTTGGGCGGACGTGTCAATACCGTGATGCAGACTGCTTTCTTCCTGATCTCAGGCGTGATGGATCGTACCGAAGCTATCGACCTGATCAAAGAATCAATCAAAAAGACTTACGGTCGCAAGGGCGAAGAAGTCGTGAAGATGAATCTGGATGCTGTGGACAAGGTTAATGAAGCCTTGGTGCAGATCCCGATCCCTACCGCTGTACCGGAGAAATGCACTCCTGCCAAGCAGCTTGTGCCTCCCGGATCAGATGAATTCACAATGAAAGTGATCGAGCCCATCATGCGCGAAATGGGAGACAATATCAAGGTCTCCGAGATGCCGCTTGATGGCTATGTCCAGACCGGAACAGCCAGGCTCGAGAAGCGCAGAGTAGCTCCCCTGGCTCCGCATTGGATTGCCGAAAACTGCATCCAGTGTAACCAGTGCTCCTTCGTCTGCCCGCATGCCGCCATCCGCGCCAAGCTGATCAAGGACGAAGATCTCGCTGATGCTCCTGCTACTTTCAAGACCCTCAAAGCCATGGGCGCCGAAGGTTATCAATACAAGGTTCAGATCTATATCGACGATTGCCAGAGCTGCCGCGTCTGCGTCAATGAATGCCCCAAAGCAGCCCTCGTGATGAGCCCGATTGAGGACGAACGCGCCATCGGCGAACAAGATAACTATGAGTACTTTGACAGGCTGCCCAACGACGTGATGGCAACCTTCAAAGAAGATACAGTCAAGGGCAGTCAGTTCAAACAGCCTCTGCTTGAGTTCTCCGGAGCTTGCGCAGGATGCGGTGAGACTCCCTATATCAAGCTGCTTACTCAGCTCTACGGTGATCGTATGATCATCGCCAATGCCACTGGTTGCTCCTCCATCTGGGGCGGCACTTTCCCGACCATTCCTTATGCCAAGAACAAAGACGGCAAGGGTCCTGCCTGGGCAAACAGCCTCTTTGAAGACAATGCCGAGTATGGCTTTGGTATGAGACTGGCTCTGGATAGCCACCGCAAGCTGGTCAAGCTCGCTATCGAATCCCTGATGGACAAATCTATCGATCCCGCTCTGAAAGAAGCCTTTGGCTATGCTCTGGAGCACTGGAACGATGTTGATACCGCTGCCAAGGACAACGTCGCCAAGATCAAAGCTCTGCTTCCCAAAGCTCTGGATAACGCATGTGATGGTTGCCGCAAATACGTACGTCGCGTGGTAGAGCTCCAGGATTACATCATCAACAAGTCCGTCTGGGCGATCGGTGGTGACGGCTGGGCTTATGACATCGGCTACGGCGGATTGGATCACGTGATGGCTTCAAACAAGAACATAAACATCTTCGTGCTGGATACAGAAGTCTATTCCAACACAGGTGGTCAAGCCTCCAAATCCACTCCTCTGGGCTCAATCGCTCGCTTTGCCGAAGCCGGAAAGTCCACAAACAAGAAAGACCTCGGTATGATGATGATGAATTACGGCTACGTCTATGTCGCCTCTATCGCTATGGGATACAACAAGAACCAAGCTCTGCAAGCCATCAAGGAAGCAGAAGCCTATCCCGGACCCTCGATCATCATCGCCTACGCGCCTTGTATCAACCACGGCATCGATATGTCCCTCACCCAAAAGAGAGAGAAACTCGCGGTCGAGACCGGTTACTGGCTGCTCTATCGCTACAACCCGCTGAACAAGCTCCAGGGCAAGCATCCCTTTACTCTGGACAGCAAAGAACCCAATGCCAGCGTCACCAAGTTCCTCGAAGGCGAAGTCCGCTATAGCGGCCTGGCCAAGATCTTCCCGGAACGCGCCGCTGAGTTCAGCAAGAGTGCCGAGCAGTTCGTAAAAGAACGCTGGGAACAATACAAGAAGTTCGCCCAATAAATCACGCGGTTAGTTATACCGCAGCTATATACAGACTGTGGAGGCTGATGTCTCCACAGTCTTTTTTTATGAGATGGAGACAGCTTTTGGAATAATCTTTGCATATTCGATCCTTTATTGACAACAGCTTTACAAAGGATCGTTCAATGAAGAAGCTTGTACTGATTATCATCTTTATTTCACTGCTTTATCTATGTCTTGGGCAAGCCATCAGCAGAGATTATGCCTCCCGGATTGCCACTGCCTTTCTCTCCCGGAACTCACACTCGGAGCTTGGGCTAAGCACCTGCCACACCATCTCTTCCGATACACAGACTTATGCCTATATCTTCAGCCTCAATCCCCAAGGCTACATAGCGGTCGGTGCGGATGAGAAGCTCCCCCCGGTTATTGCCTATTCCTTTGAGAACAATTACCTTGCCTCAGAGGATAAGAACCCGATGCAGGAGATGCTGCTGGCAGATTTGGCTCAGCGCATCCAAGCTCCCGCCACAATAGCTCAAAGCAACCGCCAATCCAGGCAGGATCTGCTTGCAGGAGTTAGCCGCGGTGTATTTGAGCAATGGCCGCCTGAAGGCAGCACTTTCACCGGCGGCTGGGTCAAGACCTGCTGGAACCAAACCGATCCTTACAACGCTCTCTGCCCGATCGATCCGGTCTCGCAGAATCGCTCTCTGGCTGGCTGCCCGGCAGTAGCAATGGCACAAATCTTTAACTATCATCAGCAGCTTAATGGTACGACTTTTTCAGACGCAGATGACTATTACCACAACTACTCCGGCCGCTACTACTGGATAGATAACGACTATGAGGCCAATGGCTTCCCCTCCTGGCCCCAGCTCAACGACTATCTGGATACTCTGGCAGATACCTATTGGGTCGGCACCGAGCCCGCACCCGTTGATATTGCCGCTCTGATCTTTTCTTCCGGAGCCGCAGCCCATCAGGTCTATAGTTCCCAAGCCTCCGGCACCTTTGCCGTAAGCCAGGCATTCAGCGCTATTCAACGCTTTGGCTTTGCAGGATCCGAACTGCTCACTGCCGATTCACCCGATCTTTTTGCCCGTATTGCGCAGAACATAAAGGATGCCCTGCCTGTGCTTTATGCCTGCGTGACTCCCGCTTGGGATGCCGGACATAATGTCGTCCTCGATGGCTACAACACCGATAACTACTATCATGTAAACTTCGGTTGGGGCGGCTCTTACGACGGTTGGTTCCTGCTGCCTTCCGAGATGCCTTACCAGCTTTCCGTCGTGGAAGGCGCAGTCGTGGATATCATCCCTCCCCAATTCCTCTTCTGTATGCCGGAACAGATTGTCTTTGAGAACATTACGCAGCTATACGAGGGAGTAGATTTTGAGCTGCTCAATCTCTCCGATCAGCCTCTATTGATCGAGGCTGTGGAATGTCCGCTCTACAACTCGCTTAATTTCCAGATCACTATCCAAAACCAGAGCCTGCCCTATCTTCTGCCTGCCGGACAAAGTCTCTATGGCACACTACAGGGCATTTTCCTGGATCGGACCTATCAGGGCTTTGGGATGAGGATCAAGCACTCCAAGGGCTACCAAATCTACCCCGTGGTGATCGACGACTCTATCCCCATGACAAGTGACGATCCCCAGATCTCCCCGCCTGCTAATTCTCTGTGCACCTATCCCAATCCCTTCCAAAAAAGCTTGCAGATCGAATATAAAGACTTTGCTACAGGCACCGGTCTTTTGGAGATTTACAATATCAGGGGACAAATGGTAAGAGACTTGCCTGTCGCTGACTCCGAGCTGTTCTGGGATGGCAAAGCCGCTGATGGCGCCAGCCTCCCGCCCGGGATTTATCTGCTAAGACTGAAAGGAACGGATAAGGCTGTCAAAGTTCTAAAACAGTAGATCATAGCATTTCACGTTCGTAGTATTTGGCAGTTAATAAGTTAGCGCTGTAACTGACGTGACAAATCCTGTGGATTTGCCTGTCTTCCCCCTTAGCTCTTGCCGCGCTCCTGCCGCGATGATGCCGCGGTGTAGCCGCGAACGCGGCTGTAGCTCGGCTGGATCGTCCATGTTTCGAGGCAGCAACCAAAGGGAGGGTCTATGGCATTTTACACAGCCCGGTAACTGAGTATAATTGCCCCTATCCCCAAAATACTCTACTGATCACGATTTCCGCTCTAAGTGCCTGATGCACAAATCAAAATATCCATTTTCCGGTTGAATTTTTCTTGACATAGGAATGCAATTCGTACTAAAAGGGAATTGCTTGGATTTGCTAGATATGTTGGGCCTTTTCCCTGGGCTGGTGATATGTGATACCCGCTGATCTTCAATGGATTAGCGAAGTAGCCTTACCAGTGAATAAGATGAGAAAAGGGGTTTTGATGCCTAAACTTGTAGTTCCGCTGCCTCCGTGGCAGATATTTTTACAGGGCCTTACAGGATATTTGCATCAAGAATCCACACTAACACACCGCAATTTAACAAACAATCAGAGATCTGCATCAAGCCACAAGTCTGCCCAAAAATCCTGCGCATTCATCAGTAAGAATCGTCGCACATTATTACATTGTAGCGCCGGGATGCAGGCAGAGCGGGGTTTGACGAGCTTTTCATCTTCAAAACCAAGTATGGAGAACAGTCTTTCTCCCTAATTTGCTTTTAGCACAAACCCTATTCAAGGAGTAATAATGAAAAAACTATTCCTTTTGAGCTTGCTCCTGGTTATGATCGCCTTTGCCTGGGCCGATACGTATCAAATTGGAGCCTTGGGCACAAGCTCATCATCTACTTATGGACCAGTGAACGGGTATTACGATTTTGGCTGGACCAAAACCATCATTACTGCTGCAGAAATGAATGCGGCAGGATATGACGGGACGGCCAATATTGCCGGTCTCGGATACTACGTTGGCAATACCCCAGCCAATTACCAGATAATCAATGTGAATTGCTTTATCCGGCATACTGCTTTGACCAGTTACACAACAACAGCGGACGAGACAGGTACGGCTATGCCTGATTCCACAGCCTTTACTCAGGTCTTTTCCGGGACGCTAACTTTTAATGGCGGCGGCTGGCACTACTTCGCGTTTAACACTGCCAGTTTTGACTGGGATGGCACCAGCAATATTGAAGTCTTCTGGAAAAACTGGGATGGCGATTACGTAACCGGTTATCCGACTTATCGTTATAACAGCACCAGCCCAGATTACAAGCTAGTCTATAAACAACAGGATACAACCCCGCCTACTACTGCAGGTACACGATCGACAAGTCGGTCTAACATCACAATAGTAACGCCTCAGACTGACCCACCCAATCCCGCCAACCTTGTTTATCCTGCTGATGGCGGATATTCCTTCCTGGATGCCAATCTCTCCTGGGCGGATGGAGGTGGAATGCCTACCTCCTACGACCTTTACTTCGGAACGGATGATCCTCCGACAACATTAGTGGGAGACGATCTCACAAGCACAGTCTTCACACCCACGCTTGCTGCAGGAACCACATACTATTGGCAAGTAGTTCCCCGTAATGACAATGGCGAGGCAGAGAATTGCCCCGTCTGGAGCTTCTCCACACCTACAGCAACCCAATTGGTCGAAAGCTTCGATGCCACGGCTTTCCCGCCTGCCGGCTGGGCAAATCCTGGCAGCTTTACCCGGAGTACAACTACTCCATTTTATGGAGCAGCAAGTGCCTACAAATCTGCCAGTACTACTCCGGCAATACTATCCACTCCAATGCTTGCCATCGATGCGAACTCCACGCTTGATTTCTATTACAGAACAAGCTCAACCACCGGTTATGGTTTATTGAATATCAAGTACTCCACGGACAGAGTTACATGGAACCAGATCGGAGCTACCATCTCCATGCCTACAACCACAGAATGGCGTAATGCCAGCGTGGCCTTGGGCGCTATCCCGGCGGGTAACTACTACCTGGCCTTTGAAGTATCTACTTCTTCCTCAACTTCAAGTATATACATCGACCATATCTTTGGTCCTGAGCCTGCTGCAATTGCTCCTGATGCTGTAACTCTTACCGCACCTGCTGATGCAGCAATTGACCAGAGTACGAGACCTACATTTACCTGGACTGTCGCCGCTACCGGTGGAATTCCCACAGGATATAGAGTGTACTGCGATACCAATGCCAATCCCACAACCATGATTGGCGATGTTACAGCCCTTACATTCACTCCTGCGGCAGCCTTTGCCTACAGCACAACCTACTACTGGAAAGTGGTAGCATACAATGGCACCGGTAGTTCTGCCGATAGTGCTATCAGAAGCTTCACCACAATTCCTGATCCCACTATCTACACAATGCCTTGGTTGGAAGATTTTGGCACAACAGGCACTACCTTCCCGCCTACCAACTGGACGAGATGGAGCGGTGCTCTGGCTGATCCCAGCACGCTGGCTTCAGGCTCTACAGTATGGGGACAGGATAACTGGTTGAACGACACTACGGTAACTCCCGTGAACTGGTCTGCCAGAATGAATATCTATTCCACTAGCAGATATCACTGGTTCATCACTCCCCCCATCCAGATGCCGGGTGTCGGATATCAACTTGAGTTTGACATAGCTCTTACAGATTTTGCCAGCACCAGTCCCATTACTGCCGATCCCAATGGCACCACGGGTGTCGATGACAAGTTCATCGTGCTGATCGGTGATGGCGTCACTTGGACTCCTGCCAACATCCTGCGTCAGTATGATAACGCCGGATCACCTTATGTTTACAACAACATTTCCCATCTGGGTGATCACCTTGTCTTCCCGCTGGATGCCTATACCGGAATCAAGTACATCGCTTTCTACGGAGAATCAACCGTCAGCAATGCTGATAACGACTTCTTCGTAGATAACATAATGATCCGCCAGACCCCTGCCGGTGCACCGGAACACGTGACCCTGACAAGCCCTGCTGATGGTGCCACCGGTCTCTACCCGGAGAATACAATTCTCTCCTGGACTGCCGCACTCACCGGTGGAACTCCTGCTTATTATGAAGTGATGGTCGGATCTAGTCCTCTCGATCCTGCCAGCAGCTATTTCGGTGAATATCTCTATGAGACAACAGAGACCAATTTCAACCTGTCAGCTCAAGATGACATTGATCTGGGATACTCCACCACTTGGTATTGGGCTGTGCTGCCTTATAACGAAGGTGGTGATTCTCCTGATCCTGAAGCTCCCGAGTTTATGATCTGGGACTTCACTACAATAGCTGATCCCACAATAGTTGCTCTGCCTCACGAGGAGTATTTTGATGGCGTCACAGCCCCTACCCTGCCTTATGGTTGGACAAGCCTTGTACAAGCCTCTACAACCGCCGCTTATGTGAATACCTACAATTCAACCACCTATGCGGTTAGTGCTCCCAACAGTGTGAGACTCTACAACTCCACGGATGCCGCGGCAAACCTGCTTTTGATCACACCTGAGATTACACCTCCGCTGAACACGATCAAAGCTAAATTCTATGCCCGTGCCAGTACTGCCGGTGAAGACCTCTACATCGGATCCTATGATCCCAATACCCAAGTCTTTACCCAGATTGGCGCTGTGATGGATCTTACAACCACACAGACTCAATACATCGTTCCGCTCTCTTCCTATGTCGGAACGGACAACTTCATTGCCTTCAAGCATGGTGTGGGAACTGCATCCCGTACAATCTACATCGATAACGTTCAGTTTATAGAGATCCTGCCTATCGACCTCGCTGCTACTTCCATCACGGGACCCGGCATCCTTGAAGCCGGCAATCCTTATGACTTTACTGTCAGCGTCTTCAACGAAGGTACGACTACTATAAACTCTTATGATGTCAACCTGAAGCGTTATGGTGATGATATGCTTGCCTCCGTGGCGGTAACTGATCCCATCGCACCCGGTGCAACTGCCCAGATCACCATTCCCTGGACTCCCGCCATCGGCGGCACCTTCCAGGTATATGGTGAAGTTGTAGCTACTGGCGATGGCAGCCCTGCAAACGATGAAACAGCTCTCAAGGAAGTCTATATACTTGATAATACTATGGATGTGATCGCGGTTGGTGATGATGCCACTACCACCAACGGATACTATCTCCCGATCAATATGTATTATAGAAACAACATCTCCGAGCAGCTTTATTTCACCGACGAGATGCACCTGCAATCAGGTACTATTACAGCTTTGGTGTACAAAAACACCTTCCTGAACGAACGGCTTGATAAACCCATCAAGATCTGGATGGCACATACGACTGTCACTGATCTCAGTGCCGGTTGGCTGCCTGCTATTGACTATACGCTGGTCTTCGATGGCACAGTTGATTTCCCTGCTGGCGTGAACTATGTGATCATACCGCTTACCACACCCTTCAGCTACACCGGTGGTACTCTCGCAACACGTGTGTACAGAGTATTCGATAACGGTGCACTTTCCAGCAGCGACAAGTTCTATTACACCACCAATCCTGCTCACACTACTCGCTCCAGATATCTGCAGAATGACTCAACCGTTTACGACCCGATGGCTCCCTCTGCTGCCGGTACTACTCTGAACTACTTCTCCAACACGATGTTTGTGGTTCAGAATGCCGTAATGCAGACAGGTGCAATTATGCAAGGTTACGTCTATGAAACTGACGGCACAACCCCCATCCAGGGTGCAACCGTAACCCTCACTGACGAGCGTTATGCCACCACCACCGATGCCACCGGTTTCTATCAATTCACCTTCTGGGAAGCCCATAATGTCAATGCTGTAGCATCAAAAGCCACTTACTACAACAGCATCGTCAATGGCATCGCCCTCACAATGGGCAATACCGTAAACCAGAACTTCATTCTGACCGCTATGCCCAGAGTGACAGTTAACGGTATGGTCAATGCCAACGACGCTGCCTTCCTGGCTGGTGCAACCGTTGAACTGAACGGACCTGAAAACTTCGAACTTACCACTCTTGCCGATGGCACCTTCACCATCCCCGGTGTCCTGGGCAGCAACGCAGGTCTTGCTTACAGCGTCACAGTCAGAAAAGAAGGTTACCAGAGCTACTCCGGAAACATCACCGTTTACGAAGCAACCTACGATCTGGGCACCATCACTCTCATCGAGTATCTCTGGACCGCTTATGATCTGGTCGCTACTCACGAGAATGGCAATGCCAGATTGACCTGGGATCCTGCCGGCGAACCTGATTACCTGTTCTTCGATTTCGAGACAGATAATGGTGGCTGGGTTGGCAGTGGATACGGTGATTGGGAATGGAGCAACAACTACAATGTAGCAAACTTCACATACTCTTACACCGGAACCTCCGTGATTCCTCCTGCTGCAGCACACTCCGGCGACGGTATGTGGGGCACTAAAATGCTCACTAACTACTCCAATTCAGGCGCTTTCAGCTACCTGACGCTTACCGCTGATCTTGCTGGATTCACAGCTCCTCAGATCAGATTCTGGAGCTGGGAGAATACCTTTGGCAATTTCGACTATTGCCAATTGGCTATTAACGGTACCTTGGTCTGGGGTCCCTCTTGGGATTATTCTGCCACACAATGGCGCGAGCGCGTAGTAGATCTATCCGCCTACGCAGGACAGCAGGTTACTATCCAATTCCAGATGTTTGCTACAACCTCCGTCAACTATGCCGGTTGGTACATCGACGACATCTACATCGGCCCTGCTCCCAGACAGCAAGTAGCATCAAATTCCAGAAGCATCGGAACCCGCAGCTTTGAAGATTACGATCTATATCGTCTGCTTCCGGCTGATCAGGCTACCCCTGCAAACTGGACTCCCGTCGCAACCGGCCTTACCGCCACCACTTACTTGGATGAAGGTTTTGGTACAATCACTGGTGGAACCTACAAGTGGGCTCTCAAAGCCAACTATACCGGTGACAACGAATCCAATGCCATCCTCTCCAATACCCTGTCAAAGGTCTATATGCCTCAAGATATCGCAGCCTCCACCGTTGGCGCTACAGTGGTTCTTTCCTGGACCGCCGAACCCGGTGCTGCATATTACAAGGTCTATGCCAGCGACGATCCCTACGGAACCTTCACCTACCTTGGCTACAGCGCAACAAACGGCTATACCGTTGCCTTGCCCGAAGCCAAGAAATTCTACAAAGTAACTGCAGTAGCGGACGAAGCACTGCCGACTCCCGCACCTGCACTTAGTAAATAAACTCCATTAGTAGTACGAAACGCCCCGCTATCTGCGGGGCGTTTTTTTTGATCTGTGATAATGCGGCTCCTTTAGGATACTGAGGCAATCCTGCCGTAACACTGCCGCGATTCCAGGGCCGTCACCCGGGGATCACCCGGGCATTACCTAGGGATCACCTTGGGATTCAATAGGCAAGACACAGGAAGCAAAAATCTGTTTTTTGCCTGTAAGAGGGCTGATTGAGGATCTTGTAGCTTGTGATAAGAAGAGTGCGTGATTCAGGCAAGTGGTAACCAACCCGGCTTGCCGGGTTTTCAGACTAGAGGCAGTGGTTAAAACCATCGCTAAAAGTCGTAAAAACCCTGTAGAAATAGTTGTGTAGAAACCGAATAATCAGTATCGAAAATGCGGGGGATCAGGCAGTGCGGAAGCGGCCGGCTTTAATCTTGCGGTAGTCTCTGAAGCTGATGATGGCGGCAGCGGCAAGGAAGCCCGAGGCAACCAGAAAGACTGCCGAATAGCCGAAGAGGCGGTTCAGAATTAGCCCCAAGAATGGTGCTATCAAACCGCGGATACCGGTCATCGTGACGTGTACACTTTGGAAAACAGCGGCGTTTTCCTTGCCGGCAAAGAAGATGGAACTCATATTCCAAGCCATGTTGATCCCTGCCATCGCTATACCAAAGATGATATATGCCACAAAGACCAAAGTCGTTGCCAGCGCGGGTATCCCGGCAAACTTGGTGGCAACTATGATCACCAGCGGAAAGAACATCAGCGTTCCAAAGGACAGCGAGATAAAGCGGAAGGGGTGCAAACGGTCGTGAATCTTGCCAATCAGAGGCGAGAGGAAGAGCATCCCCGCTTGGGAAAGTATGCCTTTGGTGAGGAAATTGACTGTATAGCTTAGCTTTAGCTCATTCACCAAGAGCAGCGGAATCACCGGAGTCATCATAATGAAGCCCATTCCGTAGATGGAGAAGCTGCGCTCGAAGGCAGCAAATTGGGGATTCTCTTTGAGCAGGCGGATGGTGCTGTGGATCGGATCGGCAAGTGCTTGGCGCAGTGGCAGATTAGGTCTCTTCTCGCAGGGCACAGGCTCGTCTATCTTGATCCGGGAGAGCACCACGCAACTGATGAATCCTGCAATACCTGTAGCTGCTACGATCCAGCGATAGGCAGATTCCTGGATATCGAGCAGGCGTCCGGCAAAGAAGGTTACAATAATAGAGATCAACATTCCGATCGAGATCGTGTAGCCATAGACTTTGGCACGTCTGCTCACATTGATATTGCGTTGATAGATACCGTTTTGCGCCGGGACGAGCAGGGAATTTGCGGAATAGAGCAGCGCCAGCAGGATCAGGTATTCGTGGATTCCCGCCATGAAAAGCGCCCAGACCAGAGTAAGCCTCCCAAAGATACCGGCAATCAGGAAATAGCGGGATTTATGACAACTTTGCTCGAAGATTCTGCCCATCCAGATCGAGAGGAAATTGGAGATCGGCCAGATCAGCGTGATCAGCAGAATCTGCCAATCCGTTGCCAGAAGTGCCTTACGGGCGATGATATCCTGAGTCTGCCCAAAGCTCTGCACCAGGCCATTGAATATGGCGGCAACCAGCAGCAATCCTGCTGTCTGAGCTTCGCGCGGACTCAGGTTTTTGAAACGCACTTTAGATCTTAATCTTGAGGTCGTCGAGGCTCAAATCCCAATGACGGGTATCGTGATCGAGCAGCAGGAATCCGCCCCGTTCCTTGAGGCGGTTGTAGATATAGCGTTTGGCTTCGTAGGTTTCCCGACGGTTTACGTCGTAGGCACTGGTGATCGCCAAAGAGGTGTGAAACTTGGTGGGGATGATGTCGCCGGCATAGATGTAAAAACGATCGTTGGCTTCAATCTCGATAATCTGGCTGCCGATGGAGTGTCCACCGACCAGTTTGACCCGGATGCCGGGAAGGATTTCACGCTCTCCATCCACGAGCTCGATCTTGCCGGAGCTTTCCAAGAGCGAAAGCTGCCAGTCAAAAGAGTAAGCTGCCTGATTGAGACCATCGGGATGCTTGGCTATCTCCCATTCCCTGGCTTGAATCCAGTAGGTGGCATTGGGAAATGTGAGCGCATCGTGATCGCCAAAACCGGTAACGATTCCGCCAGCATGGTCGAAATGCAGATGCGTCATTATCACATCGGTGATGTCCGTATCACGCAGTCCCAGCTCGCTAAGGGATAGCGGCAGAGCAAATTCGGAAGGCTTGTAGATGTCCTTCTGCTTATCGCTAAGACGGTTGCCCAGCCCTGTATCGATCAGGATTACGCGTTTGTTATCCATGATCACCGGCAGGTTCAGATCCATTCTCTGGCGACGACGCTCGTCGGTGCTCACCTCTCTACCCCAGATAGCCCAGGGCAGGACGCCCATAAAGGCGCCGCCATCAGACCAGTAATGACCGGCGTAAGCTTTATGTAGTATCATTGGAGCTATCGACTTTCCTGCGGGGAGGGCGACGATTGGGACGCTTCCTGGGAGCAGGAGTAGCTGCCGGAGCTTGCTCCGTGCCTTCGCTTATGATCTCTGGGGCAGCCTGTGGCTTTGCGGCAGGTCTTACGCGAGGGGGATTGGGCTTCTTACTGTGAGCAGCTTCGTGACGTTCCTTGGCCTCTTTGGGGGTGGGAGGAGGTGCAGTTTTGGGGCTGCGCTGAGGACGGGGCTTTGCTTCTTTGGTTTCCGCGGGAGCACCGTCGGCACCTGCAAGGGCATCTTTCTCAGACAGACGGGAGCTGAAGATTACAACGCGCTTGGTCTCACCTTCGCCTACCGTAAGGGTCTTCAGGCTCTTGACCCGCTCGATATACTTGTGAATAATGCGGCGGTCGGCAGGGTTCATCAGGGGTAAAGTAATGGTCTTGCCGGTCTTTTCGACAGTCTTGAATTGCGGAATATACTGTCTGAGAAATTGGGCTTCCTTGCGCTCGCGGTAGCCATCGAGATCAAGATAGACTCGCTCCAGCTTGCGTTCGCTTTCAAAGACACGGTTTACCAGAAATTGCAGAGTTTCCAGCATATTACCGTTCTTCCCGATCATAAAGCCGGGATCGCTGCAGCCAATAATATCGATATAGACAGTCTTGCCTTCGGTCTTGGATTTGAGCTCGGAATAGCCGACTCCCATCTCGGAGAGCAGCTTTTCCACAAAGTGTTTGATGCGGACGTGAAGGTCATCCTGGTGAAATCTGAGCTTGGCTTTCTTTCTGCCAAGACCCAGGAATCCGGAGCTGGGACGGGTGATAACATCGTATCTGAGTTCCCACTCTTTTACCTTGAATTCCTTCTTGTAGTTCCGGATTACCTCCTCTATGGAAGCTCCGGTGCGTTCAATACTGTTCATTATTTGCTGGTATCCTTTGTTTTAAATTGTTTCTGCAGATAGTACTGCTGTAAAATGCCGAGGATATTGAAGACAGTCCAGTAAAGGACAAGTCCGGCAGGCATGCTGCGGAAGATGAAGAACATCATCACCGGCATTATCCAGGTCATCATCTTCTGGCTTTGCAGAGCTGCCTGTTGTTTTTCGTCGAGTTCAGCGCCTTCCTGCACGGGAGGACGCATCATACGGCTTTGCAGGATCATAAAGAGTCCCATCAGGATCGGCAAGACCATATACTTATCCGGCTCTGAGAGGTCCTTGAGCCAGAATACGAAGCCAGCATTGCGCATATCCAGAGAGTATCTCAGCACGTTGTAAAGCGAGATGAAGATCGGCATCTGGATCAAGATTGGCAGACAGCCGGAGAAGGGAGAAGCTCCGTTCTCTTTGTAGAGCTTGGAAAGCTCCTGTTGCATCATACGGGGATCGTTTTTGTACTGAGCTTGGATAGCCTGTACCTGAGGCTGGATTCGCTGCATCTTGAGGCTGGCATCCATCTGCTTGTGAGTAAAAGGATGCAGCACAATCTTGAAGACTATGGAGAAGATGATGATCACAACGCCATAGTTCGGGATCAGCGAGTGCAAGAACTTCAGGAACCAGGCAAAGATACTGGTAAGCCAACGCAGCCATGAGGCTCCGCGTTCAGCCACGTTTTCCAGCGAACTGCCATAGGTCTTTAGGATGTCATAATCGGCGGGACCGGCATAGATCAGGAAACTCTGAGTCCAGTCGTTACGAGAGATCTTCTGATCTGAACTGAGTCTGAAAGCCGGGCTTTGATTGGTGCTGGAGATGAAGGCTTCGATGTGGTTCATCAAAGCAGGCTCCTGTTCACGAATGGCAATGGTAAAGTACTTGGATCGCACTGCTGCCCAGGTAAAACCTGTTACATAGCTGGTGGGCGGTTTCTTTTTGAGATTGCCGACCGTAAACTTCTGAAGCTGATTCGTATAGAGCAGGAACTTGTAATCCTGAGCTTTAGAACGAAGATACTCTTCGCTATCGGCGATACCTCCGGCAAAATCCAGCTCCATTCCCTTGATATTGGCGATGGAATGGGCTTTGACTGCCATGGTGATCCCGTATGTCGCATCCAGGCTGTAGATCTTTTCAAAGCTGGGATTGGTCTCTTCTCCCAGGTAAAAAACCAGCGTCCTGCCGCTATCGGTCAGTTTGTGCCGGAAGATTACGTTTGAGAGGCTCTGCTTACTGTCCGGAGTAACCAGGCTGACGCCTGCAATACTGCTGCCAGAATTGACCAGTTTCACCTGTTCACTGCCGCTCATTTTGTAATTGGCAAGCTCGATCTGGGTGATTTCGGCACCCTTGCTACTGAAAGTTACTGTTACTTTGTCGTTTTTGAGCGTAAGCTGCTCTGCTTTGGCATCCGGTGCAGACAGACTGTCAAACACCACTGTCGGACCTGCAGCCACCAGACTGTCGGTCAAGGTACCCCCGGTTGAATCCACGGGAGCAGGGCTGGGATTTTGGGTAGTCTCTTGTGTGGCAAGAGCTTTCTGCCGGCGTTGCGGTTTCCAGACAAAGGTATCAAAGATCAGGAAGAGCGCCAGCATGGCGATAAGGGCATAAAGTGTTCTTTTATCCACGATTCCTCCTTAGGGAAGTGGGTCGTAACCGCCCTTACAAAAGGGGTTACAGCGAAGAATACGCCATACACTCAGCCGGAGTGCCTTGAGTATATTGTACTTGCGAAACGCCTGTAGAGCATAAGCGCTACAGCTTGGCGTAAAGCGGCAACTGGGCGGTAAAGCCGGCGAGATGAAGCGTTGGTAAAACCGGATGATTCCGATAAAGGCGAAGTTTGGTAAGGACGCGATCATTGAGAGGGTAGAGCTTTTTGAGCCAATCCCGCGAGAATCTGCTGCAGCTCCGCGCAAAGCTCTAGCCAAGTGAGCTTCCCGGCTCCGGAACGAGCCACGAGATTGACGGCATAAGGGAGCTGAAATTCCCGCTCCCGAAACCAAGCTTTGATCCTGCGCCGCAAGAAATTGCGCAAAACCGCGTTACCAACTTTTTTACTGATTGTGATTCCCAAGCGGAAATCGTCTTCACTCCGAAGAACAGGTACATAAAAGTGAGCCGTCCGAATCGAAAATAAGGGCGTTAGAAAGCGTTGATACTCCGTATGTTGTCTGATCCAGACGGGCATAGATCATACGCTGAGAATCTTGCGTCCCTTGGCACGGCGTCTGGCAAGAACCTTGCGACCGTTCTTGGTAGCCATTCTGCTGCGGAAACCGTGTGTGTTCTTACGACTGCGGTTTGAGGGTTGGAATGTGCGTTTCATTATTTATCTCCTTGGATTAAATCATTTTTTCTATAGAAAGCCAGAATTTTATCACTCCCTATAATGTCAAGCAGATTTGTAAAAGCCTTTTCCCGGATTAGATTTACGTGCCCAAAAGTCATACTCTGAACCGAACAGAAAAATGGATCCCGGGTGCGAGCCGGGATCCTGATATGTAAATGTGCGATAAACTATGAAACTAAGCTTTATTCAGCCTGCAAGACCGGAGCAGTGGGCAAGCTGGTCCCGATCCGTCTGCGAGCAGTTTGGTTTTCGACTTCCCTGGTCTGATTGCTGCGAGCCATTTCTTCGGTCGAGGCTGTTACTTTGTAGAATCCTCTCTCCTGGCTCAAAGCATTGACATGTGTGTAATTGCTTACGTTGATGTCTGTTCCGATCCTGTTCGAAATGGCATCCGGAGCAGTGCCGTGGTAAACCTCGTAGAAATTGGCAGCCGGGACATCCATCCAATCAAGCAGAACATCGTTTCCACTGTAATTGATGGTAAGATCCTCAGGCGTCCAAAACTCCACATAATCCACTCCGGCACGGATCATCCAATCCATCTGATACTCGGGATACTGAGCATACCATATGGTTCCATCGCTCTGCCAGGAAGCCTTCCAAGCTGTCCAGGGCGCATTGTTGTCAACCGCCATACCGGGGCAATTGGGATAGGCATCCAGAGCCTTCCAGGCAACGAAGAAGCTGCCATCCGGCACCAGAACACCGGAGCCTGATATGTCATACGTGTTCCAAACTCCCCGGGTACAGGTTACATCAGCATAATAGAGCTGAGTTCCCGGTGCTCCGGGATTGCCATCTCCATCCAGACCATCGTCATCAAAGACCGCGATACCCATTGTAGTCGTTCCGGGTGACGGCCAGGTATCTGCCCAGATGTAGTATTGCAAGCTGGTGACAGCAAGTGGTCCCACCGGACTTTCAAACTTGTTTGCAAAGTAGTTTCCGGCGCTATTAGGAGCCCAGGCTCCATCCGCTGTTCCATCGTCGTAGGTCAGGACTGTCGGGAAGGTCACAATCTGCTGTTCCAGAGTCATAGAGTCGTTCAGATTGTTCATATCGGTCCCCAAGCCCGTCCGCAGGGTCACGATGTATTCTCCCGGAGCAGTGTACTCGAAGGCAGGGAAGCCCGTGACGTGCACTTCCTCTCCAATACCGATCGTGGGAACGACCTGCGTATTGGTATAGACGATTTCCCGGGTATAAGTAATCGTGCTGATCTCGATTGTGACAGGCACGTTGCTAACCGCCTGATCACCCACGTTTTCCACATCAGCTTCATAGTTTACGGATGTTCCGGGACTCAGGAAGATATCCCCGGTAAACCAGATAGAACTGGCGGCAACATCGTAAAATGGAGCGTCATACTCGACATTGGCGGCAAAGTACCACTCACCGGCATAAGGTTGCCATCCCGTAGCAGTGCCGGTCGTAAAATAACGATAACTATGAGCCGGAGCCGCCGCGATGTTTAAAAGAGGTCCTGCCCAGGTAGTCCCCGGGACTCCATTTGGTATCGAATATGCCACAAAGAATTTTTCTCCGGCATCGAAAGACAGGTTCAATGCAGAGAAATCAAAATAGTTCCAGGCATTCCAAGTGATTTCCGAAAAAGCCTTGGTCATACTCGCCAGAGGGAACATCCCGGTCGGAAGACCGTTTACATCCGTGGCATAGACCTCGATTTTGACTCCGCTCGGAGATCCGGCCGATGTGTACATATACACATAGATTCCATTTAGGAGAGATACCGGATACAGAGGGTCGAAACTGGTGCCCAGAAGAGTGTAGGTGCCTGCAGCGATCGTACGCGGACATTGTGTGTAGTATGCTGTCTGAGATTCGTCGAAATACTGAATGTCTGCGTTGTAACGATCCTGCGCCCAAGCTGTGGATATTGCTATCAGGATGATAGCGATGATGAGCAGTGAACGCTTCATCTAAACCTCCTTGAATGAAGTGGCTTCGGATGCTGTAAGGCACCCAAAGCAGGGGAGCAGAATAGTGATTTCGAGAAACTAAGTCAAGATATATCCTTGCCAAATTATTCTTTTTTTGTTGGATTTGTTGAGGATTATTATCAGCTTCCCCTTGCGCTCTCCTTAGCTGGATGCATGCTTCCTGCTTGTAGCCTGCTTGAATCCTGCTTGAACAAGCAGGAATGATCTGTACTGCAATGCTTTAGCAGCGTTTCATTTAAAGAGGGAGCTAAGGATGTGGATTTGCCGTAAATTGGCTTTCCCAAGGATATAAAATCGAGGCTACGGGCTATGTAAAAAAAAGACTTGAAGGAAAACAGCCCCCGAAATATAATGTCCCAAACGAAAAATTCCTGTTTATCGGGAAGGAGATAGATATGAAGACCATCGAAGGTAAGCTGATATCAAAGGCTTATAAGATAGCGATCGTGGTGAGCCGCTTCAACGAATTTATCAGCGGTAAGCTGCTGGAAGGTGCAGTGGATTGTCTGGTGCGTCACGAAGTAAAAGATGATGATATTACGGTCATCTGGGTGCCCGGCGCCTATGAGATTCCGCTGGTTGCCGCTGAAGCAGCCAAACAGGATCAATATGATGCGGTAATCTGCCTCGGAGCATTGATCCGCGGCGCCACTCCTCACTTTGATTATATCAGTGCGGAAGTCACCAAGGGTATCGCCCAGGTTGGTTTAACTTATCACAAGCCCGTGATTTATGGTGTATTGACCACCGAATCTATCGAGCAGGCTATTGAGCGTGCCGGCACCAAAAGCGGCAACAAAGGCTTCAGCGCTGCGGCAGCAGCCTTGGAAATGCTGAACCTCTTGCAGGAGATGAGAAATGGGACAAAGGCGTAAAGCCCGCGAAATGGCGATCCAATGCCTCTACGCATTGGATTTCTGCGAGCTCCAGGAAGGCTATAAAGAGTATTCGATGCTCAATGAGTATCCTACTGTGCTTAGTCAACTTGCGGCTTCGGAAAACATCGCCCCCGAATCCTCTGTCTATGCTTTTGCCGATGAATTGGTCAAAAACACGATCATCAATATCGAGGATATCGAGCTCGAGATCAATAAACACACGGACAACTGGAATTGCGAGAGCATCGCGCATCTCGATAGATCGATCTTACACGTTGCGGTGTATGAGCTTATGTTTACCGATACCCCGCCCGCAGTGATCATCAACGAGGCTATCGAGATCGCCAAGAAGTTCTGTTCCGAGCCCACCGGCAAGTTTCTCAATGGTATCCTGGATGCCATCAACAAAGGGATCAAGGAAGGAGACCGGAGCGAGCAGCCGCAATGAGTGAAGCACATCCGGAGAAAATCCTTTGTAGCATCGGTATCTTTGCCTACAACGAAGCCGGAAACATAATCCGGCTCCTGGAAGCTCTGGAAGCCCAAATCCTGAGCTCCGTGCAGATCGAAGAGATTATTGTCGTATCCAGCGCCAGCACGGATGGCACAGACGAACTGGTAGAGAGCTTTGGCGAAAATCACCCCAGAGTAAGGCTGATCAAGCAAGCCAGGCGCGAAGGTAAATCCAGCGCTATCAATATCTTCCTGAGGGAAGCCAAAGAGCAGCATCTTGTCGTGATCAGCGGAGACGTAATCCCCGAGCAGCATACGATCGAGCGGATGGTCTCGGTCTTCAAAGATCCCGCCATCGGAGCGTCCGGAGGCAGGCCTGTACCGGTCAATGATCCCAAAAGCATGATGGGCTATAGCGTTCATCTTTTGTGGAGATTGCATCACAGAATGGCATTGAGATCACCCAAACTGGGCGAAATGATCGCTTTCCGCAAGCTGATGGACGAGATTCCGGCTGATTCCGCAGTGGATGAAGCCTCGATCGAGGCAATCGTGAGGCAAAAAGGGCTCAAACTGCGTTACGTGGGCTCTGCCATCATCAGAAATAAAGGCCCGGAGAACTTCCGTGACTTTGTAAAACAGCGTCGCAGGATCCAGAATGGACATCTGTGGCTGAAAGCAAAGCATAATTACAGCGTTTCTTCGCAGGATAGCGGCACTCTGCTGAGTATATTGGTTGAGGAAGCGATCGAGTACCCGCGCGATATTCCGCGTATGATTGTGGTGATGGCTTGGGAAGTCTATTGCCGCATCCTGGGTAGCATCGATTTCTATTGGCACAAAAAGAATCCCTTTGCCTGGGAGATTGCGCGATCAACCAAAAACCTTGGCAAATAATAGGATAGGAGCAGCCAGAGGATGTTATTTCTTCTGTTCAGAATAATCGGCTACTGGTTTATGAAGCAACTGGGCTTTCCCAAGCTGCTACCCATGAACTATACTGTAAGCCTTTTATATACATGCAATTCCAGATGCAGCACCTGCAATATCTGGAAGAAAAAAGCCCGCAACCTCACAGCAGAGGAATATGGAAAGATATTTAAGAGTGTGGGGAAAAGCCCCTATTGGATCACCTTCAGCGGTGGCGAGCCTTTCCTCAGAAACGATATCGACGAGATCGTGCGCACGATCTATCAGGTTTCCAAGCCCCGCATCATCAATATCCCCACCAACGGCATCCTCACCAAAACCATTGTTGAAAAGGTGGAGCAAATCGCCAAGGATTGCCCCAAAGCGCAGATCATTATCAATGTCTCGCTGGATGGAATCGATTCCCAACACGATGAGATACGGAATGTTCCGGGTAACTACCGCAAAGCCACGGCTACCTTTACACGGCTCAAAGCCCTCAAGCTGCCTAATCTGCAGGTGGGTATTCATACGGTGATCTCAAAGTTCAACGTCGAGAATTTCTCCCTCATCGCCAATGAACTGATGAAGCTGAAGCCGGATTCCTATATTACAGAAATTGCAGAAGAAAGGGTGGAGCTGGATACATTGGATACGGATATCACACCTTCGTTGGTGGAATACAAATCTGCCATCGACTATCTGATCCACCGCATCAAAAACGAGAAATATAAGGGCATGAGCAAGATAACCATGGCCTTTAGAATAGAATACTACAACATGGTAAAACAGATTCTGAGAGACCGGACGCAGGTGATTCCCTGTTATTCCGGGCTGGCATCCGTGCAGATTTCGCCGGATGGTGATCTCTGGAGCTGCTGCATCAAGAGCGCCAATATCGGCAATCTGAGACAGAACAACTATAAATTCAAGCAGATCTGGTATAGTCCGGAAGCAGAACTGGAACGAAGGAGTATTCACAACAAAGAATGCTGGTGTCCTCTCGCCAATGCCTCCTATACCAATATGCTGATGGATTTGCCTACGCTATTCAGAGTATTCTACAGATCTTTTATAAAATGGTGGTCATAAACTATGATATCGATTCTGTCCAAACACTTTAGTCCTCCGGGGAGCGTTGTAAGTTATCAGGCAGAAGCCGAGGGCAAGTATGCCTGGTTTCTGGCTACCTGGCATCCCGAAAGCGAACACATCCTGGAAGAAATCCAAGCCGAAATCAAGCTGGAAATCATCAATGCAGAGCCGCTGAAGCTCAGCAAGATGGAGATTGACAACTGGCTGAGAGATTTCTTCTCCGAGTATCACTGGAAGCTGCATGCACGCCTGCGCAAGACAGAGCTGAGGGAAAAGGGAATATCACTTTTCTTTGGTCTGCTCTACGATAACGAACTGATCTTTGTGCAGTTTGGCAGGATGCTTTGTGCCTCCCTCGATGCCAAGGGAATGGTGCAACTGGGGCGTTCCTGGAAACACTATCACATCAAGACGGCAGAAGAACTGGAACTCATAGGTTATGCAGAAAACGATATCAAGGTGAAGTCTCACAGAGTCTTGCTCGAAGAGAAGCAACACCTGCTGATTATGCCTTCACCCATAGCTTTGAAGCTCTTGGATCAGTATCAAGACCTGGGAACTCTGGAAGCGCTGCTGGAGTCCTATAGCAGCGATAAACAGGCAGCATGGTTGCATATCAGCCGTCTCAGCGAGCTCCAGAAACCTCGCAAGAGGAAGCTGAACAGGCTTCAGATCAGCAGCATAGTCCTGATTCTGCTGGCCATCGTGGCTGTCCTCTATGTCGCCTTTGGCAATCGCTTCATAGATCAAGGGTTGTACAAGACCAAGATGCTGGTGCAATCAAAGAGCATCAGTTCCCTGGAAGACCTGCCCAATACCCTTAAACTACGCAATGCAGACATCATGAAGATCATGGACAGAGTGGTCAATGCCCCTGCCAGAAACATCGAAACAAGGGTGGCCTGGACCAAGGATCTGCCTTATGAAGTCTCTGCTATTCCGGCTTTTGACATCGAACACATCTACATTGCCAGCGGAAAGAACCTCTTTTCATATAACAAGAAGAACCAAGAGCTGGGCTGGAACCTCGCTCTGGAAGAGGATATTGTCACGATGAACCGCACTCAGCACTCGCTGGTGCTGATCCTGGAAAACAAGCGTGTCATCGGTATCAAAGAGAATGGTAACATCGCCTGGGCTCTCCCGCTGAATGCCCTGCCCGATGATGATGAAGAACCAGCTTTGCGTGAAGTAAGCAGTTCTGACGATCCTCGCATAGACGGCAGCATCGTCGTGATACCCGAGCAGAACCGCATCTCGATCGTGGATAGTAACCGAGGAGAGCTCTTCTCCAGCATAGAGCTCAAGCAAGATCTCCGCTTCCTCTCCGCTTACGATAGCTTTGATTCCTGCTTCTATGCAGTCGTCGGAACCTCCCTCCTCAAGATAGACCTGATTATTCTAAACTGATGAAGCGTATCATCTTTGCTCTCCTGATCCTATGCTCCTGCCTGATCGTTCCACTGACGGCAGTAGTCGATACAGGTCTGCAAAGAACAGGCTTTGCCCGGCTCAATTATGATGGCGGCGGCGATTGGTACAACGATCCCGAAGTGTTGCCAAACCTCGCTCAATACGTTAACAACGTGCTCGGAACTGCCTTCCCACTCACCCAAAGCGTGGTCAAAGCCTCCGAAGCAAAGCTCTTTGAATACCCCTTCATCTACCTTACCGGTCACGGCAATCTACGCTTTACAGACCGTGAGATCGACAATCTGAGGGCCTGGATGGAGCGCGGAGGCTTCCTCTATGCCGATGATGATTACGGTATGAACGAATCCTTCCGCCGTGAGATCCGCCGCATCTTCCCCGAAAGAGAGCTCATTGAGCTCGATCCCGGATTCCCTCTTTACACCTGCTTCTACGACTTCTCTTCAGGCTTGCCGAAGATACATCTGCACGATGAACAGCCTCCCAAAGCCTATGGCATCTTCGATGACAACGGACGCCTGATGACGTTATACACCTTTGAAACCAATATCTCTGATGGCTGGGCCGATCCCGCCACGCACAAAGACCCCCCTGAGATCCGCGAACTCGCCCTCAAATTTGGCACCAACATCATCTACTATCTGCTCACCAGGTAAGCACATGCGTATCTATATCCTCAGCGACGTCCACATCAAATTCGCCCACAGCAGCCCTGAGGAACAAGCCCGTCACGACCGCATCCTGAGCTTCCTGAAATCCCTCGTAGGCAAGGCAGACTTACTTGTCCTCAATGGCGACATCTTTGATCTCTGGGCAGAGTGGAGATTCGGCCTGATCAAGCAGTACTTCCCAGCCCTCAAGCTGCTCGCCGATATCGCCGAGAGCGGCTGCAAGATAGTCTATGTAAGCGGTAACCACGACTTTTGGTTTGGAGATTTCTTCACCAAATACCTGGGAGCAGAGCTGCACGACCGCAGCTACGGCTTCAATGCCGATGGCAAGCGCATCCTGATCAGCCACGGCGATCTCTTTACCTTAAACGACACGCGTTACAAGATCTTCCGCCGGCTCGTGCGCAGCCCTTTTGTCCGAAAGATTTTCAGCATCTTGCATCCCGATCTTGCCCTCAGCCTGGGCAACAAACTTTCCCGCACCAGCAGCGTTAAACGCATCGCCAAAAGCAGCCACAAAGCCCGTGTCGCCGGCCTCGAACTCTTTGCCAGAAAGCAGATTCAGGCAGGCAAATACGACTACGTGATCATGGGACACAGCCACAATCCCGTCCTGATCCCCATTGGAGAAGGCTTCTATGCCAATGGCGGCGATTGGCTCCGCCACAACAGCTTTATCACTATCATAGACGGCAAGCTTGAGCTTTGCCAATACCAAACAGATTAAGGAGTTACAGAATGTTCAGACCCGCAGTTTCCAGAATCCTGATCGTGGCAATAATCGTCACAATCGCCCTGATCCTGAGCGCAAACACAGAAGTCCCGCCCCAGACAGAAACACAAGAAGAAGAAATAAAGGAAGTACAATTGAAAGCTGTAATCGAAACCAACCAGGGTAATATCACCCTCGAGCTTTGGCCGGAGCTGACTCCCAGAACTGTCCAAAACTTCATAGAACTCGCCGATTCAGATTACTATGTCGGCACCTATTTTCACCGCGTAATCCCCAACTTTATGATCCAGGGCGGTTGCCCCAATACCAAAAATGCCGATCGTAGCGATGACGGACGCGGTGGTCCCGGCTATCGTTTTGAAGATGAATGCTTCACCAATGGCGAACAGATGACCGGCGCCATCACAAACGAGAATGATGCCAATACCGTCCTCACCAAGATCGTAATCCCCTATCTGCAAAGCACCCCCGTTCCCGATCCCGAGCTTGATGCCGTGATCCAGGCTTGCAACGCAGCAAACAGCTTTGGCCCCTTCATGGAAAAGACCGTAGAATTCTATATGGAAAAGACCGGCCACACCGAGCCCGTTTTCAAGCAAAACCTCGTGCATCCAGTGGCTTACGGAACTCTTTGCATGGCAAATTCCGGACCCAATACAAACGGTTCTCAATTCTTTATCGTTACCAAGCGTGACGGCGCAAGCTGGCTGAATGGCAAGCACACTGTCTTTGGCAAAGTCCTCGAAGGTATGGAAGTAGTTCACGCCATCGAGAATCTCCCCCGTGACAGCGCCGACAATCCCAACATCGAAAACCAAGCCACGGTCTCAAAGGTTAGAATCGTAAGGGAATAGTTATGGCTCGCGTAAACGAATCCGCCCTGCAGGCAGAAGCGCTTTCCTGGATTAGGCAAAACCAATATTCCTATCTGGCAACGCTCGATAAAAAGCAGCCCCGGGTACGCCCGATTGTGCTCTTTTCCTACAATGACGCCTATTGGTTCATTACCTTCAGCGGCGATTCGAAGATCCAGCAGATAGCTTCAAACCGCCAGGTCGAAGTCTGCATTCCCCTGCATCAGGATGGTCAAACCGGATATATCCGGCTCACAGGCACCGCCTCTATCGTCAATAATAACAACGATAAAGCGGAAGCTGCCGAGCAGTGTTATTTCTTTGATGAGTACTTCAACGGCTACGACGATCCCGATTTTGCCCTCATTTCCTTTGATCCCTCGGACGTAGAGTTCCTGCGTCCGGGGGAAAACTATAGCCAGAGTTTTACCCTCAAACGCTATTAGGAGCTTCCTATGAAAGCTATTTTTACCTATGAAGACGAGCATCTCGGCAAAAGCTACATCGTGATCCCCAAGATCAGAGAGGTCTCCAAAGCCTTGGGAAATCTGGTCATTACCTTTGATAACGGCGATAAACGCACGCTCTCTGTGGATGATGCCAATACCACGATCAAAGAGATGCTTGAAGTAATCGAAAACTTCTACCGGGTATAGGAGCTAAAGCTATGATTATCAGCACTAAAGAAGCATTGGTATTCGCTGTTCTGGGCACGTGTTTTACTTGGTTTATGACCGCGCTGGGCTCCAGCTTTGTGCTCTTTTTCAAGACAATCAAAGACTCCGTCCTGGATACCATGCTGGGCTTTGCAGCTGGCGTGATGATCGCTGCCAGTTTCTGGTCGCTGCTCAATCCCGCCATCGAGATGTCCGGAGGCAGTTGGGTACCTGCCGTGGTGGGCTTCCTTTTGGGTGGAGCCTTCCTCAGATTGATCGATTTGGTCCTGCCGCACGTGCATCCCGGCGATGATATTTCGGAGCGTGAAGGCATCAAAACTCCCTGGGGCAAATCGACCCTGATGTTCCTGGCGGTCACTCTGCACAACTTCCCAGAAGGTCTTGCTGTCGGCGTTGCTTTTGGCGCGCTGTCCAGTGGTTTTGAAAGCGCAACTCTTGCAGGCGCAATGGCTTTGGCATTGGGTATCGGCATCCAGAATCTTCCCGAAGGAGCCGCCGTCGCCATCCCCTTGCGTCGTGAAGGTCTCTCCCGCTGGAAGAGTTTTTTCTGGGGACAGTTCTCCGGTATGATCGAGCCCATCGGCGGTCTTTTGGGAGCTTTGATGGTTACGATTGCCCGTCCGCTGCTGCCTTATACACTGGCATTTGCTGCCGGAGCAATGATCTATGTGGTTGCGGAAGAAGTGATTCCGGAATCTCAAAAGGGTAAGCACGGACATCTTGCCACCCTCGGAGTAATGCTCGGTTTTGCAGTGATGATGGTGCTGGACGTGGCACTGGGTTAAGCCATTTATTAACTTATACATAGCTAAAATGTTTTGATCCCGGATAACAAAATCCGGGATTTTCTTTGTCCACTACATAAGCTGTTTGAGCGTCGCATTTTCAGGATATGTTTCGCTTGATCAGGGTTAACCAAAAGCATCGCCAAGCGAATGACTATGAATACCTTAAGCACTCCCTTTACATGATACACTGCTAAAGCATTGCAGATCAGTCGGTTCTTGCTTGTTCATGCAGGATTCAAGCAGGCTGCAAGCAGGGAGCATGCATCCTGTCAAAGGGAGCCCAAGCAGGGGAGCAGTGTATTCGATTATTCTATGAAGTTACCAATCTAACAAAGAAAACCGGCAGGGATCATCTCCACGCCGGATATTCAGCCAGTTAGTTCTAAGTAATTGTCCTTATTTGTTTTCCTTGCGGTACAGCATAAAGGAATAGAGCATCGGGTAGAGCAGCATTCCGATCGCGATCAGGGTCGTGACAATTTGCACAGTCATATTGCCCTTGGGGAAGAATCCCTTGATGATCATGATCAATCCGCTGATCACAAAGAGAGTTCCGCCCAGGCGATGCGTCTTGATCCAATTGTCTTCACTGGTAAGAGTCCAGGGGGTTTTGATGCCGATGAAGAAGTTCTTTGGCATCTTGGGCAGCAGATTACCCAGCGAGATGAAGAGCAGTCCGATCAGGATCAGCATGATCTGGACAGGCGGATCAGTGATGTTCTTGATAGCCAGATAGATCTGGAAGAGCAACAAGAGCGCAAAAAACAGGATCATAATAAAGCACAGGGTGGGAATGATCTTCTCGTTGCGATGCTCGTAGTTGCGATACCAGGGTGAATACCAGGGCATCAGGAAGAACATTGCAAACAGGAATATCATCATACCGCCGCCAAAGAGCATGGTACCGGTCTTGCTGGACCAGCCATCGATCTCGTTGCGGATATTGACGTGTGAAGGGATGCGGGCATCTGCTGGGAGCAGGGAGAGCATGTAGCTTCCCACGATAAAGAACAGGATCATTACGATCACGGACCATTTGAAATTCATCAGGCGTTTCATTACTTTTCCTCACTTTTGTCTATTAAATTGGTAATCCAACTGATAATATCCTCGAGCACCGTGGTGTTCAGGCTGTAATGAATGAACTGCTGTTTTTTCACAGCGTAGATCAGATCTGCATTGCGCAAGATTTTGAGATGTTCGCTGAGAGCAGGCTTTGAGATCTCAAAGTTCTCTGCCAGTTCTCCGGCAGTGAGTGTGCCATGCTCTCTGAGAAGCCTCAGAATCTTGCGTCGGTTTGCATCGGCAATCGCCTTGAAAAAGGAATCTGACATTTGTATCTCCTTTGCTGCCAATCAACTTGACGAGCTACAGTGTTTAACTAAAGACATAATTAGGTATTTAGTTAAATTGTCAAGAAGAATCTTTGGATTTGCTAAAATGAGGAGTAAAAAATGAGCCCCGGACGTTGGCCCGGGGCTTCAATATCGTGATCAGTTAGTCGCGTTCTACGGTTACTTAATGAGCATTGCCTTCTTTGTGAAGACCTTGTCTCCGGCGGTAAGACGGATCATATAGATACCGGTGGAGCAAGTTTCTCCATTGGAATCCTTGCCGTCCCAGTTGGCAACGTGTTCGCCGGGAAGAGTCAATCCCTGGAAGACTGTCTTGATGATCTGGCCTTTCAGGTTTATGACATCAACGCGGACATTCTGCTGACTATCAAGATAGAAAGGAATGTAGGACATAGGGTTGAAAGGATTGGGGAATACATCGTTAAGCTTGGTGACAGGAGCGGGAGGAGGTGTAATAGGCTCCTCGGTGCCATAGATCACGGTGTAGGAAACGGGTCCGTGGACTTCGTCCTGACCGTCGTAATCGATGTTTTGCAGCCAGTAATACCAGGTGCCTTCCGTCACTTCCTCGTCGATATAGGTGTAGTGAGTGGTGTTGGTCTGGTTTTGAGCAGGAATCAGATCACTGATTCTGGTGGCTGTGGCAAAGCTGTCCTGGCTGTTGCGATAGACATAGTAGCCCATCACGCTGGTCTCAGTCTGGGTGATCCAGGTAAGTCTCACGAAGAAATCAGAGGTACCGGTCACCATAAAGGAAGACATCTCGACAGGCAGGGTTACATCGCTGTTGTAGAAAACAGGATTGGGGTTGGCAACTGTACCGTTTTGGGTATTGCCATTCTGGGAAGGAGTAGTCATATCATAGACTGTGGAACCATTGGCGGAATCCAGAGGCCAGTAACCAAGCAGGCTGCTGGGATAAGGACTGATAATGGTATTCATGCTGTTGGCAATCTCGGTCTGAGTGCGGACAACATTCCACAGACGCACCTCATCGATCAGTCCGTTGAATGCCAAGCCACGGGCGGGACGCAGATCACCCAGAGTAAACTGAGCGTTCATATCGGTAAAGTTCCCGGCGGTGCCTGAACCAACAAGCTGACCATTGAGATACACGTTGAATGCACCGTTTCTGACTGCCGTAACAGCCACGTGGTACCAAGTACCCACTTGAATATCGAGATTGGTAGAGGTCCAAAGCTGGGTTACATTCGATTGGAAAGCCCAAAGGCGCAGCTCATCACCCACCAGAGTAAGCCAGAAAGACCTGGCAGTACCCGAAGAGGATCCCATGATGGTGGAACCGTACGTCCCGGTGAGACCTGCAGAATAGGGCTTGAACCAGCATTCGGCGGTAAGAGTGTTGGTAATGCCGGGTGACAAAATCTGGACGCAGTCATCAACACCATCGAAGTAAAGAGCGTTATTGGCAAAAAGCATGCCAGTAATGCCTAACAAAAACAAAAGAACAAACAATCTAACGCGATTCATTATTTCCTCCTGATCACATTATATGGGCTGCCTCCGACACTTTCGGAGACTATCTTTTTCTAATCTGATTCCATTAGAACGACCGGCTATATGGTGTCAAGGATTATTTTCATTCATAATCCCAAATAATCAGATAAGCATTCCAAGGATATTAAAATGCCTCCACAAGCCAGCCGCACACGTTATGTATTATCTTACTGTGATTTGAGCAGTCTTTCTGCCACCTTTGTTGCAATCTGTGATTACTGTAATACGGCTGCCGCTGGCCAATCCCGGGAGCTTGTAAAGCAGCACTCCGCCGGTAAGGCTGTCCTGCATAGTAAGCTTGTGAGTAAGGATCTCGGCATTGCCTACTTTGACTGTTACTTTTGAGATAAAGTGATCTGCTGCATCTCTCACCTGGTGAGATATCGTAAGGCTCAGCACGTGGTTTTCATTGCTGTAGGTCGCAAGTATATTAGACGCAGGATGTGCGCTAAGCCAGGTAGCCAGTGCCATCAGAACCACTAGTACTAAGATATGTTTTCTCATTAGTCTCTCCTTGTTTTAATGATCGTATAACGATATATTAGTTATTGGAAGCCGATTGTCAAGCCCGGTTTCTGAGAACACAAGATTAGGAGTAATGATGAATCTCAAGCTGCTCAAAATCCTCAATCCCATCCTCTTTATCGCCTTTCTCACCGTCGCTATCAGTATGCTGCTCTATCGCCTGCCCGGACGCTTCTACTATGATGAAGTCCTAGGGCAGATCCACGCACTCTCCGGAGCGATCTTCTTTATCCTGGCAATCCTGCATATCATCCTGAACTTCAAGTGGATAAAATCCCAAATCTTCGGGATTAAAGCCAAGAAATAAGAGCTGCTAAATCCCCTTAATAGACGTACTTGACGCCTGCTGAGAAGGATCGCTCGGTATCACGCCACCAGTTGATACCGCCTTCCTTGTTCTTATACTTCTCGGAGTATTTACTCACCACAAACCAGCGTCGTTTTTCGCCCAAACTGATCGTAAAGCTAAAGCCCAGCCTGGCAGCTGGCACGATCACCTTGCCGGGGGAGAGCTCCGCAGCATTCACTTTGCTATAACTGAAAGTCATATTTTCCCAGTGTTTATAGCGTGTATCTATCCGCATCGTAAACCAGAGCGACTTGCCCCGATCCACCTCTTTGCCATACATATTTTGCCAGGCCAGCACCATCTTCAATCTGTTGCGAATTATCCACTGCACCTTGCCATACCAGCCATAAGAGCCGGGTTTTTCCTGTAACGCTTCTTCCCCCGTCAAAATATCCGGCGCACCTTCCTCGTCATAGACCAGGACAGACCGGTTTTCCTCGTAAAAATGATCAAAATATGCAGGGACAAAGCGCCGGTTGTGCAGCCTGTATTCCAGATTGACTTTTAGGAACTTGAAATCGGCAAAGATACCCGGCAGGATAAAGCCCGTGCCATTGCCGATGATATGCGCCATTTCGAGATAACCGCCCAGGACAGTATTGCTATCGACCGTTACCGGCACCTCCAGATCGATGCTATAAGCCGTAAGCCCGTCTCTTTTGCCGATATGCATCGAGCTGTACAGAGAATCCCCCAAAGTGTGGTGCAGATTGCCTTTCTGGTTGTTATCCCGGATCACGCTAAAGCCCACTATCAGATCATCGATATAGTTCACGCTGGAATCCGGCAGGGGGCTAAAGTGTGCATTCAAAGCCAAAAGTTCATTCTTGATCAGATCGGATGTCATCAGCTCGATGGTCGGCTGGGTTCGCACCGGGAGCGTCCCCCCGATCAGGAGTCCGTTGTTCCTCAGCCTCGGGTAATAGGACATATTGGTGTAGTTATTCATCAGCAGTCCATTCCCGATCGTATAAGCTGTAAAACCTCCATAATGAAAGAATACCGGCTCGCCCTGCTTACCATAGCGAAAGTAGTATATCTTTGAGGGGATGTCTTTTAGCTGATCCCATTCCTCTTCCAGGAGATGGTATTCGTCATCAAAGAGAAAGTCCAGATCCAGCCCCAGACTAAAGCCTTTGTACTTAAATTCCTGAATCAGCCGCATCTGATAAAAGGTGAGCGAATCCAGCTCGACTATTCCAAACATACTGGATATGCCATAGCGGGTGGATGATCTCACCGCAAAAGGCTGATCCTGTGCCGCAAGTGCCACCGCAAAGACTAAAAGTATAAAAACCAAGGCTTTCTTTATCATAAGCTATTTCCTTATCAGAGCTGATTTATTCCAATGACGGCAGGCTGATATTGTCAAGTAAGAAATACCTCCAAAATTGCGGGCAAAGTGGAAGAGCATCCCCTGCTTCCTGCTTGATAGGATGCTTCTATCCTGCTTGTATCCTGCTTGAATCCTGTATGAACAGGCAGGAAGCGACTACCCTGTATGTACTTATGAGATATCAATTGAAGAGGGGCAAAAAGAGAGGACAGCGTCTGCTGTCCTCGTGTGCGATTAGTTCTACTATTGATGGGTTAGGGAGACCAGATTACCTCTCTGAGGAGGCGACTACTTTAAAGAAAGCTCTATTAGGTGAAGCTGATAGCTCGTAATGAGTATCAGGGATAGTATCGATCAATTCATAGGTGCCATCAGGACTGCTGCAGCTATAGACTTGGTAGCTGTTGGCGCCGGTAATGGCATTCCAACTGATAGAGATCAGGTTGTTTACATCATCACGGGTGATAAGGAGCTCCGGGATGCCAAGAGTGGGCACTGCCTCGCGAACTACGAAGTTGTTGATCATCAGGTCGTTGTCCGCATTCGATGTGGTGGATCCGGCGTAGAAGGCAATCCGCTTGCTTCCGGTAAGTCCGGCAAGGGGGATTGTAACGTGCACGCCTGTATTGGGCACGTCATTCAGCACATCGGCACTGCCGCTGTTGTTCCATTCGCGCACGATGTTGGTGCTGGACCAGGTGAAACCATCGCTGATCAATACGGCAAAACGGTCGTCAACGCCGGTCAGTCCGTTGGGATCGGAGCTGATGGGATTGCTGTTGCCATAATCCATATACGCCAGGTCAAATTCCAGTACGAAATCATCGTTTGCGATATTGAGGAAAGGTGAGACCAGAAATCCGGTGATAGTATTATAGACGTTTAACTTGGCAGCTTTATCGGTGCCTGCAACATTTAGCCAATCATCTTGTTCCCACAGGCTATTGTTCTGAGTGATTACGATTGGATCTGCCATCGGGCCTGTGAACTCAATCCATCGATCCGGCAGATAGCTGCCATCAAAATCCTGAGTATAGGGAAATGTGTAGATGGCGGGATCAGGTACGGTGGTAAAACTCCAGACAGGGCAATCAAAGGCAAAGCCAAAGTCGTTGTGAGGGACAATCCTCCAGTAGTAGGTGGTATTGTAATCCAGATACTGCGGGATGTCAAAGACATTGCCATAGACGTTTTGGGCTGCAACCAGATTGGAGGGTGGATTATCCGTTCCAAACCAAAGCTTGTAATAATCCGGATCCCCACCGGTGTGATTCCAAAGCAGATCTGTTATGATGCCTACATTGGTAGCTGCATCGGTAGGAATGACAGCTTCGGCTGGAGGCGGGACATCTGTGGGAGGATTCATAAACCAGATATTGGGGCGGTTTTTGTAAAGAGTGCCATCAGTAACCGGGAATGACGTCGAGCCTGTTTTGTAAACACATGTGTTTCCGGTGGTCTGAGTATATCTGAAATACGGAGGTCCTGCAATCCGGGTGCCATCTCTATTTTCCCATACTATCTCCAAACCCCACTGTCCAACGTAGTTAAAGGGAGTCGATAGCTCGATCTCCACCCATCCCGGACCGTTGAATACTACTGTCCCATTATAGACTTGGGTATATGCGCTCAATGTAGGATAATTATCGGTGCTAGATGTATAATTGCTATTGTAGTAATGAGACATATAGATGCGTTGGTTTTCCATAATGTAGTTTGAGATGGAGCCACTTACCTGGAAAGCGATTTTTGTGATCTGAGTAGCATCGCTCATTCCTGCAGTTGCCAGCTCGTCTTCGGAGAAAAAGAACTTGCTCCAGCCATAGTTTGAATACCCATAAACGGGGACATATTGCTGCGTGCTGGTTCCGGTGCCGATACGGTAATCACCGGCGGAAAGCACGCAGATGGACAGGAGCGTAAGAAGTGCTACGAGAAGGGCTTGTTTCATCATTATCTCCTCTTATTTGATCAGGACTACCCTGCGGCTAAAGCTCCGTCTATCCGCAGACATCCTGACATAATAGATACCACTGGCGACACCACGTCCGGCATCGTCGGTTCCATCCCAGCTCAGGGAGTGCATCCCGGCGGGATAGTTGCCACTGGCTAGGCTTCGTACTCTTTGGCCTTTGAGATTATAAATATCCACGCTGAGTTCACCGGCTTGCTTCATAGAAAGCTCGATAGTGCTGCGGGGGTTGAAAGGATTGGGATAGATGCGGCTGATTCCGCTGGTGACAGGAGTCATCTGGCTATCATCGCTGCTTACCGGGCTCAGCTCAAACCAATCCACCAGGTCGCTCATCAATTCAAAGCGCTGGGCAGGGTCATTTAGCTGGGAGAAGTCAAAGCTGAAGTAGTAACTTCTGTAAATAGGCAGTTCCAGGGCTACGGCTGCTACTCCATTGAGGAGATAGGCATTGCCATTTACCGGACCATCCTGGAAGGTAAAGGCTGCAAATGCGCCAATCTCGGGATATTGGACTTGATCGGCATACGTATCCAGGACCTCATCGTAATAGAAGATACAATCGGGACTGTTTGCATAGACTGTATATTCGGTGTTGATGGTGCCAATCGGGGATTGCGGACGGCAGAGCAGAGTTCCGTTTTGATAAGTATAGACGTCGGGACCCGCCAGGCCGTTTGTACCTCCGCCAAAGCCTGATGCCACGTAGTGCATCCTCAGGTATGCTGCGTTGAACTTGCGTTTGATGTTGTCATTGGGCAAAGCATGCGAATCGGCAGCCCAGCCGTCGGAAGCAAAGAAGACATTCTTGGGATCGACTATGCTGCCGCTCTCCATATAATTGATCAGGGCAGAGCTCAATTGCAGCGACTTGTCACCACTGCCGCCTGTCGTAGCATATACGAAGAGAGCCTGGTACCCGGTCGGGAAGGTGTAAGTGGGGAATTCTTCCCAGTTGAAGATATCATAGCTGATATCCAGAGATTGCAGGAGGTCTTCATAGACGGGAAGCTCTGTTCTCTGGTAATCCTGGTTGCCGGAATATACGATCAGAGCCTGTGCACCGAGAGTGGGCAGGATCTTGA
Organism: uncultured Candidatus Cloacimonadota bacterium; assembly: GCA_964433815.1. Lineage (GTDB taxonomy): Bacteria > Cloacimonadota > Cloacimonadia > Cloacimonadales > Cloacimonadaceae > PHBP01. Next base: position 43,398 of record CAYSSP010000001.1, on the reverse strand, counting down.
AGCTGTAATATTCATTCGGAGCAGCAGCAGGCAGAGTGCTGGAATTTGCCAGGACGTCTGAAGCGCTGAAGTAGTAATTAAAGGTCGAGCCCAAGGGCAGATCGCTGATTGCAAAGCTGTAAAGATTACCCTCTATGGCAGAAGGAACAGCAGTGAGCCAGCCGGCACCATAATTGAAGTGAAGCACAGCGCTTTGGATCTCGGAGAAATCCACAATGCTGGCTTTGAGGGTAAAGCTATTCTCAAATGTATTGCCGGGAGCAGTATGCAGCAAGACGGGAGCCTGGGTATCGGCATCGTTGAAGAAACGAATTGCCAAGCCATCGTGTAGCAGGTTGCCTGCGGGTTCCACACCGATATAGGTATTGTTTTGCACTATCTCGCGCAGGTAAGTAAGCCCGATGTCTGCTGTGGCATTCTGCACGGCGACTGTTGCGCTGCGTCCGCTCTCGTGAGGGACAGTTTCGGGAGTGTGTCCTGTATTGACTGTATGATACTGCATCACAATCTCGCCATTCTCGTGGAGGATTACCTGAAACTTGAGTGCGGGTGTACCACCCGTGCCTGCCAGGAAGCGCAAATTGTTCCACTGAATCACGGCATAACGATCCGGAGCAGAGCCAAAGCTCTGGAAATAGATATCAGATGTGCCTTCCACAGCCAGAAGATCATCCCAATAGACCGCGATCAGACCCGGCATTTGGGTATAGCCCGGGATGGGATACATATAGTTAAACATATTGCCATCGTTGTCCCAGCTCAATCCGGGATACTCGTCGTACCAGTTGTTCTCTGCCAGTAGCAGTTCACCGTTGATATCGACATAAGCTGAAGTGTAGTTATAACCATAGAAGGGGAAGCTAAAGCCCAGAGGAACCGGCTCGCTGAAGTTGTCGTCACCCTCAAAGGTGGGAACTCCATACATAATGGAAGAAGTGCCGGTCTCGCTGATCTCGATCCAGTCATAGACCGGACCACCGGGGGCATTGCTATCGATAAAGCTGTAACCAAAGGCATCCGGACCACCCTGTGTCACTCGGTAAACCACCGTAAATGCTTTAGCAAGGCTGTTGTTGCCGGGATTGCCATCTTCATTGGCTATAGTAAAGGTTGCGGTGTAAGTGCCCAGAACTGCCGGCATCCAGTTCTGTGTAAAGCTGATATTGCTGGTGCCCATTGGCTCGATCAGGGCATTCTGGAAAGCTGTTTCTGTATAGACGGCGGTTCCTTGTGCATCGGTGATCACGCAGTTCACTTGCAGGACATCGTTGAAAGTAACCGTTCCGTTGTTCATAACGCTCAAGGCAGGTGCAAACGATAGATTTTGGTATTGGAATTCCCTGGGCGAGCTGATAGCTGTAACCACCAGGTCCACAGCGGGCTCTGGAGCCACGATGATCTGAACTGTATCCGTATCGCTCTGTCCGCTGCTGCCATCGTGCAAGGTAAAGCTTAGTGTCTCCGTGCCATTGAAAGCAGGTGAACTAAGGCTCACCATCATCCCGTTGATTGCCACCTGAACGTTTGTGTTTCCAATCACGGTGAGGCTGGCAGTAGCCAGATCGGTAGTCGTGACATAAGGTGTAAAGTCGATATTGATGGTCTCACCCTGAAAGAAGCTAAAGCTCTCGGGCAGATCAAGCTCCGCATCTATAATCAGCGGATGCCCGATCTTGACATCATCGATCAGGATACCATAATTCTGGCAGTTCCAGAGGAAGCCGATATAGATATTCTGTCCCGCAAAGGCAGAAAGATCCCGGCTCACCAGCTGGTAAGCAGTGCCAATTCCCGTAAGATTGGCAATCTGATGAGTGAAGTTACCGGGCAGAGTCCCGCTGGTGGAGACATAGACCTTGAGCGGCTCTGTGCTGATCCAACTGCGGGTATAGAAATGCAGGGAATCGCCTGCTGTGATGGAAAGCTGGGGAGTGATCAGCCAATCAGCATTTTGATTGGGCAAGTAGTTATCGCAAAAAGCTGCCCGCGTGCCACTAAAAGCATGCGAAGCATTATTCAGGTTTCGCCAAATCATCCCGTCGCCATCGTCCCGGGTAGTCCACCCGGTCGGCAATGACGTGATGCTGTCGAAATTCTCATTGATCAGCCATTGACCGTATGCCACACCGAGGCTCATCAGAATGATGGCCAGAGCTATGAATCTCTTCATTTCTTCCTCACTTGCTGCTTATCAGCGGTTCTTCGATCTGGATAAACCACTCGCTGGTCCCCGCGACCGTGCCGCCGAGAGTCTGATTTTCGCCCCAATAGACGGTCATCAGACCCATCATTTTATGTTTGTAGCTGCTATCTATATTCTGCAGCCCGATATTCTCGTTTGTACCCAGACAGATCAGGGCAACCTTGCGCGCATCGTGACCGCCCATCGCAATTGCTTTGGCGATCAGTTCCTGATTTTTGTCTGCCTTAAAGCTGATAATCTCGTTATCCCGGATTTCCAGGATGGGGTTTTCGATCACTTCACCAAAGGCATAAGCCACTGAGGAAGCGATGGTTCCATTCATCGTGCCCGGCTTTGGCAACAAAAGAATCTCTCCACCCGGAAGGTTGATCACCGGGCTCTGATAAGGGCTGCAATCAAAAGAGCCGGTATCCGCCATAATCTTGTCTATTTCAAAGAAAAAGCTGCTCTCCATACTCTGAACGTCGAGTACCTGCTTGTCCTCAAAATCCTTGCAGAGAGCTGTAGTACGTTCGCAGAGCTTGGGATAATCGATATCCAGAGCTTTCCAAAACTGCAGCTCGATATTGATGGAGTGATCGGTGAGTGTATCGTGTAAAAGCCCGGGCATCATCGCCATCCTGATTGCGCCTTTGCCAAGGATGCTGCGGCTCTTGTGGAAATGACGGTTACGCAGCTTGATCTTTTCCGGATCGCTAAGCTGGATAAAGCGCGCCTCGCCATTCAGATTCAGATAGACATCGTGCTTGGCAAGCAGGTTGTTAAAATTCTCATAGTCCGCATTGAAGGCAGCCAATGAATACTCTTCATACTTTGCCCTGAGCTGCTGTTCATCCTGATAGAGCATCGTGGTGGAGACCCCGCGCCTGCCCGCTTCGATCAGCATCTTTTCCACCAGAGGCAGATTGTATTTGCCGGTCACGATCAGGAGCTTTTCCCGGGCTTTGACCTTGAGGCTTTCATCCAGAATCTTGGCTGCGATATCTTGCAAAGAGAGCTTGTAATCGTTCTCCAGGATAGTATTGATGATTTCGCGGTTGTTCAAGATATTGTCTTCAATATTTAGACCAATTGTATATGCCAGGACATAGTTTTTGGCAGTGGCGCGATAAAACACTTCCTTGAGATTGGGCTGGTGATTTCCATCGATCTCAATCAGGCCTTCTTCCTGCATCTTGCCGAGGTTGTAGTGTATCTTCTGCTTGGAGAGCGAGAAGAGATTGGCGAGTTGCTGGCAGGTAAGCGGACTCTTGATCAACTCTTTCAAAATAAGATAGTTGAGATTGGTCCCCAGCTCTTTGATCTGCGATTGTCGTTCCAGCAGCATCAGGTTTTTTAACATCAAAGTTCCTTTTATCCTTTATTGACGAGGCTTTTTACTTCATCTTCAGTGGTGGTGCGACCACCATATTCGATCTAAGGCGAGCAAATAATGGCTCCAGAATATTGTCAAGAAAAATTAGACCATATTTTGAATGTCCGGTTTTCGAATAGCGGAGATGAATGGGCAAAGCGTGAAAGGAAGCATGATTCTTTGGAATCAAAACAGGTGAAAAAGGGGAATGAATTTATAGTAATAGAGTTTACCGGTATCATCCCAATCCCTCCGCCCGGCTTTACTACTCGCTTGCTGCTTGAATGCCCGGGCAATCCTAAGGTAATCCCCGGGTGACGACCCGGGAAACGCAACTGCAGTGCGAGGGGATCACCCCAATATTCAAGGGGAATGTTTCACCACAGAGTAAGCAGAGAAAAGCGGGGCGGGGAGGCGCAGAGCGCCGTGAACAGTGAACAGAAATCAGTGATCAGTAATCAGTCAACAGTGATCAGATATTACGGAATGCGCTTCGCGCAGTTGATAGAATGGATTCCTGCCTACACGACTCATCAAAGCTGGCGCTTTGCCGATTCGTTCGCAGGAATGACGGAGGGGGTCGAGATGGGAGATAGGTGACGTAGGAGCGACATCTTGTCGCTCTGATAGCTGTGCGTCAGGATGACGCACCTACAATAAGTGCTTTGCCGATTCGTTCGCAGGAATGACGGAGGGGGTCGAGATGGGAGACAGGTTCGAACCATGCGCAGCTAATCACTAATAACTTACTAACTGATTAACTACTAACTGCGCGCAGCGCTATGCGCAGCTCTAACTGCCTAACTGCTAACAACTAACTGTGCGAAGCACACAGCACAGCTCTAACTGGCTAACTACTAACTGCGCCTTGCGCCCCCCCCCTCTGCTGTTCTCCGCTTTTCTCTGCTTTCTCTATGGTAAAAAAACTCCTTTCTCCTTTACTCCTTGTTTAAATGAAAATTCCTGCCTCACGACTCACCAAATGGGGTAAAATCATTGAAAAAAAGTAAATTGACTTTTTTATAGCTTGACAGAGGAGAAAAAGTTCAGACTTTTGATTCATTTGGATAGAGGAGTAGGAAAATGCGTATTGAACCAGGTCTGCAGATCAGGGATTACCGGATTATTTCGGCTCTTGGCAAAGGTGGTATGGGCGAGGTTTGGCTTGCCGAAGACGTCCATATCCAGCGTAAATTGGCAATCAAAGCTTTGGCACCGGAACTGGCTTCTGATACCAGCCTGGTGGAGCGTTTTCTACAAGAGGCAAAGCTACAGGCACATCTTCAGCATCCGGGCTTGGTGGGAATCATCGGCTTCTTTAGTTATGAGGACAGCTATCTGCTTTGTATGGAGTATGCCGAGGGCATCACGATCAGGGAATTGATCCACCAGATAGGTCCCATCCCGGCCGAGCGGAGCATCCCGATCATTATGCAAGTATTGCACACACTTGAATTTATCCACAAAGAGGGAATCGTTCACAGGGATATCAAGCCCAGCAACATCATGATCGATCCGAGAAACAACGATCGGGTCAAGATTATGGATTTTGGGATCGCCAAAGCGGTCGGAAGCCAGCATCTGACGCGCTCCGGCACCACGATCGGATCGCCCCTGTATATGAGTCCGGAGCAAGTTTTACATGCCAACCGCCTGGATCACCGCACGGATATATTTAGCCTGGGGATCACGCTCTATGAGATGCTAAGCGGTAAACTGCCCTATCAGACTGATACGGAAAGTGATTACAGCATCCAAAAACAGATTGTGGAACAGGCATTGCCAAATCCCAAAAACTTCTATCCGCATATTCCGGACAGGATAGTGCCGATCATCTATAAGATGTGCGAAAAGGACGAAAAGAAGCGTTATCAGAGCTGCACCGAAATCATCAATGAACTGCAGCAATTGGGGATTGGTGAAACGCAGACTGCGGCTCCGGTGCAGGTATCAAAGCCGGCAATGCCCGGTCCGGCACCCGTCTCTGCTGCCGATTCAGGAAGATTGCAGATGCCCAAGCCGGCTCAGGAAAAGCCATACATACAGCCCAGCGAGAAAAAGAAAGCCCCGGCTTTTGCCGTGCTGGGCGGAGTTGCGGGACTGGTTGTGATCATTGCGGTGATCCTGCTCCTGGTCGTAAAACCGGGTAAGAAAGAGGAATCCGCTGCCTCGGAAATAGATAGCAGTTACTTTGTTATGGTGCAGGGCGGCAGTTATCTGATGGGCAATTCATCCGGCCGGGAGGCAGACGAAAAGCCGGCGCATCAGGTGATTGTAAATAGCTTTTACCTTGCCAAAGCAGAACTTACCCAATCCGAATGGGATGCCCTGATGCCGAGAAATCCTTCCAATATCCTGGGACCAAGCCTGCCGGTAAGCCAGGTAAGCTGGAACGATGCGGTCGAATATTGCAACCGCCGCAGTATAAATGAAGGCCTCACACCCTGTTACAGTATCTCGGGAAACACCAATCCCGGGGATTGGAGCAGCGGAAAGGTCGAATGCAACTGGGAAGCGGATGGCTACAGATTGCCCACGGAAGCGGAATGGGAATATGCTGCCAGAGGCGGCGCAAGCTCCCGAAGCTACAACTACCCGGGCAGCAACGATCCCAATGAAGTCTGCTGGTATTCCGGCAACAGCGGAGCCACGATGCGTCCGGTGATGCAGCTAAAGCCCAATGAACTGGGACTCTATGATATCGGCGGCAACATCACCGAATGGTGCTGGGATTGGTATGATGCAAACTATTATTCCTACAGCCCTTCCGGTAATCCGCTCGGAGCGGACGGCGGGGAAGACCGGGTGCAGCGGGGTGGATCGTGGAAGTATCCCGCCAGCAGTGCCAAAGCTACGAACCGGGAATACGACTACCCCTTCAAGAGCTCGCTCACCAATGGATTGCGTCTGTGCAGAACGGCTAAATAAAGGAAATTGATGGCCAGATTATTCAGTAAAGACTACCATGAACACTCGACCTCTTGGTTCTTTAACCATGCTGTGATCGCTCTTGACAAAGGGGATCTGCTGCATTGGAAATATCGGGATGGCGAGGATAAGATACACCTGCGCTTTTACGCCTCGGAGACGCGTAAAGAGCAGTTTCCGGCAAGTTTGGATCTGGTTTATGATCCCATCGAACAAAAGATCCTGAGCCACAGATGTCCGGAATGTCCGGAGGAAGAGGCCTGCCGTCACTATCTGTCTGTCTTGAGATATGCCTATTTCTATATGAAGACGGAGATCTTTGAGGCACCGATTGTGGAAACCTGCAATCTGGAGGCTTTGAGAGCTCCGGAGAGCCTTTGGGAACAGCTTCAGAGCTCTGTAATCGAGCTGGAGGGTGTGTACAACCCGGCAGTGGATAAGATCAGGTTTTACTATGGCAGCTACGGGGATTTGAAGATTCCGGCCCTGATCAGAATCAGCCTGGGTGAACATCCAGAGGGGATGACTGCCGCTCAGATCGAGGACTATTCCGGGATAATCCAGGCTTTTGGCGATGATGAGCTCAGGACATGGCAGTTTGTACATCTGCGCAAGGCGGCTCACAGCACCAAGGGTAAGTTTTACTCCATCTACAAAGCGGACTTTGCCGGGGCATTGACCCTTTTGGAAAAGCTGGGTGCCAGAACACTCGTAAAAGAAACGGGTGAAGCTCTCAACTTTGTGGCGCATCCCTATCAGCTAAGCCTGAGAATCGAACCCACCGGCAAGAATCGCCACAAGCTAAGCGCAATCATCGTGGATGAACTCTCTGCCTGGTATGCAGGCTATCCGAGCTGGCTCTTCTTTCGCAATAAGGTCTATCGGGCATATCTGCCGCTCAGAAACGAGATTATCGACCAGGTATTGGGCGATGGACTGCTCCTGAATGAGCGGGATCTGGTTTATTACCGCACCTTGGTCTATCACGAGCTACGCAAGCAGGATATCTATCTGGATTTTGACGAGAGGATAGAGCTGCCGGTGATCATCGATGAAGAGCCCCGAGTAGCGCTGGAGCTTGGCAAGACCGGGAATGCCTATCTCCTCAAGGGACACTTGTCCTATAGCGAAGATCGCAGGATACCGCTCTCTGTGGTGCGTTTCAGAGCCCCGCTGGTGAGCTATCCCATCGAAGGCGAAGAGGATACGAAGTATTGGTTTAGAGTGCCTGTAGAGACAATCAAGCGGGTGGAAGAGCTTTACCGCAAGCTACCCGGGGCAGATCTGAACCGCTTGGAGCAGTATTCAGAGCTGGTCTTTGAGGATCAGCAGTCCATAGACAGGCTCAAAGCGACCATCTTTGAGCTCAGTGAGGCAGATTGGGATATCGTGATAGCTCCCGATATAGAGCGGGATTTTGTCTATAAAGCCCATCTGGAAGTGGAACTTAGTGCTTCCCGCTCCGAGGATATAGACTGGTTTAATTACGAGCTGCGATACAGATACAAGGATCTGGCATTTACGCACGATGAACTGAGCCGCTACTTCAAGAGCGGTGACGATTATCTTCAGACCAAAGACGGCCGGATGATCTTTGTTTCTAATCCGCAGGTCTTCTTCGATATGGAACGTCTGATCAAGCGCAGCGAGAAGGACAAGGACTTGGTCTATCGGGCTCGCCTGATGAATCTGCCATATTACCAAAGGCTGATGCAGGAGAATCCACAGCTCAGGATGGTGGGAGACAGCTTTCTACAGCAGATGTTTGAAGAGCTGCTCTCGCGCAAGCTCTCCCGCGAAGAAAGCCTTCCCGTCTATCTGCAGACAGTGCTGCGCGGATATCAGAAGGCAGGTTTCTCCTGGCTAAAAATGCTCTCCCGCTACAGGCTTAATGGTATCTTAGCAGATGAGATGGGCTTGGGCAAGACGGTTCAGGCTCTCTCCATCTTGGGGACCTTGCCGGATGAAAAGATCTCTCTGGTAATCTGCCCCAAGACCTTGCTCTACAACTGGGCTGCCGAGATCGAGAAGTTTCACACCAATATCCGCTACCTCGTGGTGGAAGGCCCGCCTGAGGAGCGCCGCAGCCTGCTGGCAACTCCCAACGTACAGCTATTTATTATGTCCTACTCGCTGGTGCTCAATGAGATCGAGACCCTCAAAGCGATGCAGTTTCACTGGGTGGTACTGGATGAAGCACAGAATATCAAGAACGTCTCTGCCCAGAGGACAGGAGCCATCAAGAAGCTGCATTCCGATCACCGCCTAGCTCTCTCCGGAACCCCTATTGAGAACGATCTCACCGAGCTGTGGTCGATCTTTGACTTCCTGATGCCCGGATACCTGGGGACACTTTCCGCATTCAAGAAAGAGTATATACACAGCGACAATGCCGAGACAAACCGCCTCCATCTCCACAAGGCTGTGAGTCCCTTTATCCTGCGCAGAATCAAGAAAGAAGTCCTGCTGGAGCTTCCCGACAAACAAGAACAAGTCTCCTGGTGCAAGCTGAGCCCCTTGCAGGAAAAGCTCTACCTGCAGATACTGGACAATGTAAAGCAGAAGCTCTTTCCTCAGGAGCAACAGACCGAGACCAATTATATCCACATCCTGGCTGCCCTCACCAAGCTGCGTCAAGTCTGCAACCACCCTCACCTCGCAAATCAGGACATCCTGCCCGATCCCGGTATTTCCTCCAAGCTGGAAATGCTGCTGGAACTGGTGCAAGACTCCATCCAGAGCGGACACAAGGTGCTGGTCTTCAGTCAGTTCGTACAAATGCTCAAGATCATCCGGACTGAATTTGACAAGCTCAATATAGACTACGCCTATCTGGACGGGCAGACTAAAGACCGGATGGGACAGGTAAACCGCTTTAACCAGGATCCCGCGCTCAAGCTCTTCCTGATCAGCCTCAAAGCAGGTGGCACCGGGCTAAACCTCAGCTCCGCCGATACCGTAATCCTATACGATCCATGGTGGAACCCGATGGTGGAGCAACAAGCCATCGACCGTAGCCACAGGATGGGACAGATCAACAAGGTAAACGTCTTCCGCCTGATCAGTCTTGGCACCGTGGAAGAGAAAATCGTCAAGCTACAACAGAGCAAGCGCGAGCTCTTCAACAGCGTGATCGAAGAAGGCCAGCAACTGATCAAGACTATGAGTACAGACGAGATCCGCTCCCTCTTTGAGTACTAATTCCTTATGCAAGACAGCAGCAGCCTGATCATTGAGCTTATCCGCAGCATACCTGCCGGGAAGGTGGCAGGATACGCCCAGATTGCCACAATGGCAGGACTGCCCAATGGAGCCCGTCTGGTCGCCCGCATCCTCCACAGCTCCACCCAAAAGTACGATCTCCCATGGCACAGAGTACTGCGCTCATCAGGAGAGATTGCCCTTGCTCCCGAGGCAGGAGGCAGAGAACAAGCCGAGCGTCTCAAAGCAGAGGGTGTTATCTTCCTGTCGCAAAGGCGGGTCGATCTCAAACGCAGCGGCTGGAACACCCAAACCTAAGCTATTTATCAATAATAGCAAGAGCCCCCGCTATTGGGGGCTCTTTCTTTGTAACTTAGTTGTATATCTTTAGATGTAGTCCTACTTAGACAAGAGCATCTTGCGGACCAGTGTTTGATCCCCTGCTCTCAGCTTGTAGAGATAGATCCCGCTTGAGACTGCTGTCCCGGAGGTATCCTTGCCATCCCAGACCACTTCGGATCTGCCTGCCGGCATCGCTTCATCTCTGAATAGGCTCCTCACTAGCTGTCCTCTGATATTGTAGATATCTAGGCTTACTCCTGATGCTTCCGGCAGAGAGAAGCTGATCGTGGTAGAGGGATTGAAAGGATTGGGATAGTTTTGCCCGAGGGCTATCCTTGGTACAGCCGGCTGCTCCGGATCTTCCGTTGCCACCGATCCCATCGCTATGCCACGTCCATAGATCGAGCTGTAGGAATAATCCTCATTCTCGACTCCAGCCCGGTCATCCGACCAGGTCACCAAGGCATTTGTCCCAAGCGAAGAAACGGACATATAGCGCTGATCGTAAGGAGCATCGTAGAGCACGCCGATAGTACCGATCAGATCCCCTGTGGGGCTCAAGTAACGGTAGAAGATATCAAAATGTTGCTGTGTGAAGGCAGGGGCATCCACCAAGTCCGCCCAGATCAAAGCCCTGCTTTCGTCCGAGAATGAGATCAAACGAAAATTTTCGACCGGGGCTCTTCTTTGTGCTACCACAAGCCCATTAGGCAGGCAGAGAACTTCGCCATTCAGCGTAATACTCTGATAGACCAGGCTATTTTCATTGGCAGTTTCTCTTCTATAAACAAAACTGAGAGTGTTATCCACCACCAAATCACCCATCCCGTCAGAATCTGTCATGCCGAACAGTTCCACACCCTGATCTCCCCATTCGCGATTTCCGGTCCAATCTATCTTTTGGAAAAAGTGACGATACTGCGGATAACCTGGTTGGTACACATAGGCATACAGGAAGTTATCCTTGAATGTCGCCTTCGTACACACCTGATTATAAGCGGTTCCCGTGGGTGGTATCAATTCCACTCCCATCGGACCAAATCCCGGCTCAATGGTTCCCTCAGGACTGACCTTGATGGTCCTCGCAGTCTGCCTGTTGGCGTTGTAATCTTCCATCGTTAAGATATAGTGATTACCAGCCAAGGCAGTTAAATAGGAAAAGGTATTTTGTGGCAATTGACAGATCACAGCTCCCTCGGCACCCCACTGCAGGGCACCCAGGACTATCCTCTGTCCGATCAGTTGATATCCGCTATCCGAGTCTCTGATCCAGCCCAGATATATGTTTTGATCTGTAACGCTCATCTTAGTAGTCTCAAAGACCGACATTCCCTCTTTGATGACAAGTCCGTCTCCGGGTATGGTAGGCTGACCGTTTTGATCGATCACCTGCACCAGTGCTTTCAAGCCATCGACATAGCCAATCATGAGCAGAGCCACCGAGCTATCATTGATCTTTTGGACATCCACGATACTGAGGCTATTGCTGCTCTGGGGGAGTAGCGGAGAACCGTTGGGCTCGCCCCATGGCTGCATGTTCTGATCCAGGAGTTTATAATAGATTTCTCCGTCATTTCGGTAGTCCATCCAGATATTAAGATATCTGTCGCCCAAGGCTACAGTATGGTTGCTTCCGGCATTGCCGCCCAGATACTCGACCAGAGGCGCCCCACCGGCTTCAAATGTAGGCGAACCGCCAAGATAGGCAACCTGTTTGCGAATAGTGGTCTTGGCATTGGCCTGAACCTTCCAAAACACCGAAGCTTTGTCCCCTCTGGGGGAGATCACCGGGTCTTGGGCATAACCGCCAAAATAATCTATCGCCCCAGTATTCACGTTTAAAACACCAGATGAGTTTACACAGACTATTTTGCTGAGATAGCTAAGCCATAGTCTGTCATTTGAACCGGCCTTGATCGAAAGGTCGTAGTAATTCTCATCGGTCTGAAAGCTGGGGATGTTTTCGATGCCCCATTCAAGCTGCATTGCAGAGCTGTAGCTATTTACGCGGGTATTGTAAATCTCGCCCTCAAGCCCGCGCCAAGCCACGAAGAACCCTCCATCAGGACGGGTTGCAACTTTCAACTCGCGGAACTGCGCCAGAAAGTTCAGATTCAGGTTTACAGCCGTGCCCACCTGACTTCCCAAGGCATTGATCTTCCATATCACAACGATTCCTTCAATCTCCGGATTGGATACCAATAGAAAATTCCCGTCACCGCAGGCATTGATTGTATAAATTGACCTTGGGAAAGTAGTGTAAGGCACCAGCGGATCACTGCCGACCTGATTGCCATTGGCGTCAAAGCGCGCCAGATGAGTCTGAGGATCCATTTCCCCACTTTGTACCCGGCAATCCAGGATCAGACCACCGGTGCCATCGGAGACAGCATTTACCAAGCTCAGATATCCTTCGCCGGCTATCAAAAGCTGCCCCCCGGCTTGCCAGAGATTTTGCCCGTCAATGTCCATATTTATGCCGAATATCCGGTAGTCATCGTAATTTGGTGCATATACCAGAAATGCTCCGCCAACGTCATTGGCAATCAGCTTGGGACGGATGATTTTGTTATCCCCCTGATAGAGCATAATCCCGCTCTGAGGCCAAACAAATTGCCCGGATGAATTGATTTTTTGTACATACAGGGCATTATGTGGATTATGATATACTTGCCAAGCTATAATGTAACAGTTGTCAGTGGTTCTTACAGCCCCCAGTAGCTGGGGTGTACCGGCCGGGGCTTCGATCCTGAGAGGGACCGCCCAGGCATTGACGCCATATTGGCTTACTTTTTGAATATAGATGTCGAGATTGCCTGCCACCGAATCGCCCCAAAAGATTAGATCGTGATCATCTTCGGTCGGAATAGAGTAGCCTTGCCAATCCAATTTGTACGAACGACGTAGCGGAAAGTCCTGCGCAAAGACAAAGACAACAGCCAGCATCATCAGAAGTGACAGAACCTTAACTTTCATTTATACCTCCATATCAGGAAAGTCATAAGTAATTAGAATAAGCAAATATTGAGCCAATGAATCCGGCATTATTCAGATATATGTCGTCGTATCGGCTTGAAATGCTTAGCAGTTGGGCATTTTTTACCATTTTTTACCTCATCATCCATCACTTTTCGCCTTCCCTTTGACTACTGCCGTGCTCCTGCCGCAATGCTGCCGCGATTCCTGGGCGTTCACCCAGGGATCACCCGGGCATTACCCGGGGATCGCCCGAGAATGGAAGCAGGGAGGACGAAGTCCGGATGACCGGGATAGATTGCCTGAATGATGTGCTCTTCACAGAATAAGCCTTGTAACAATGTGTTAGACGTTACAATGGCAAAGCCATCACCAATGAAACAAGATATTGCTAATCAACATCCGTAGATGTTGCCAATAAACTACAGAGATTGACTATTTTATCACTCAATTACAATTATAATGATTGACAGCATTGGCAACCAATAAACACTAGCCTTATAGGTTAGTAAGGCAGATAGCTATTCGGGATAACAATTACGCAAGATAAAGGTAAGCAAAGGATGATAATAGGTCTATTGGTCAATTGCATAGTACAATCAGACAGGATAACTGAGCCTACTTTTCGCATAAAATCACAAATATATGGCGCACGACACGTGAAGAGCTGTGCAAAGCCAGAGTTCTCAAATAATCATCGCACATTATTGAAGATGAGCTCTGCGCAGATTATTCCCTGCCGTGCAAAAGCACCCGGTTTCGAAATCAGATGGAGAGATTCTTTATAGATTAATAGGTTAATTACAGGACTAATCCTGTTTGGGAGAAAAGTATGAAACGCATGGTTGCGTTTGTATGCCTGATATTGTTTGTATCAATCGCATCGGCTGCACAATGGAGTCTGTCTCTGACCGATGACTACGGTGACGGATGGAATGGTGGCACAATCTCACTTTACGTAAATGGCGTCACAGTGTTATCGGAGATTACGCTGGAAGATGGGTATGGACCCGAAACGCATTACTTTGAAGTAAACAATGGAGATCAGATCACAACCTTATATATTCCCGGTGATTGGTCTGAAGAAAATTCGTACACCCTTTATGACTACAACGGCATCCCAATTGCCTCGCAAGGCTTGGATGAAACAGAGCCGGAGAGCATCACCGAGCCGATTATTGCTGTAGTTCCGGCCGGTTTGCCCGGATATCCCTTCGATCCCGGTCCACCCAGCGGCTATATTGGGCTGTCTACTGATGGAGCATTGTACTGGTCTTTCGGGGCTAATACCACTCATTATGATCTGTGGCTTGGTCTTGCGGGAGCGATGCAACAGGTGGTAAGCGGAGCAAACGCATACGGCGACGGCCTGTATATCTATTCAGGCTTGGAACCGATTTCTAATTATACTTGGAGAGTAGTAGCATACAACAACGATGTGCCAATAAACGGCCCACTTTGGAGCTTTGTTACCGAGCCGGGACCCGGGGATGTGCTGATCGGAACCGGATCAGAACAAGAAAGTCTGCCAATAGACCCAGATTATAACTGCAACTACTCTCAAAGCTATTATTTGGCTTCCGAGATAGGCAGTAGCGGCTACATCAATAGCATATCCTATTGTTGGGATGGATTAGCTACAAATACTTACTCCAACCAATGGACAATTTTCATGAAGAACACCCCAAATAGCGAGTTTTCTGATGATGGAATCTGGGAGACCAATCTCAGAAAGGTATTTGAGGGATCGGTAATATGTCCTGCCTCACCGGGCTGGATTACGATCAGCTTGGATCATCCGTTTTATTACAACGGTACAAGTAATCTGGTTATTGCCGTAATGGAAAATGCAGCAGGATACGATTATCCTTACGGACAATTTATGAACACGGAATCAAGCACTTACCGTTCGCTGCAGAATGTGTCTGATGATTGGATGGATGAAATGCTCCTGCCGGAATATGGCTATCCCGCTGATTACTTTCCAAATATCGTACTATCAATCACTGCGGGAACGATGGTGGAGCCGGCAGCTCCCATCCTGATGCAGCCGGATAGTGGCACAGATGAGGTGATTCCCGGAAATGTTCAGTTTAGCTGGTTACCGGATCTGGAAAATGGTGTAATGCCGGAATCTTACAATCTCTACATAGTCCCCAGCTACTTGATACCTGATGTGTTTACGGCTGATAATTTCTTTGCTGGAGCTACCTGCTATACAAACGTGACCAGCGGGTTTCATTTACAGGAAAACCTCCAATTCACTGAGGTGTATTATTGGACAGTGGAAGCTCTGGTTCCCGGGCAAGATCCTGCATATACTTGGCCTCCGCATAGATTTTCAACTATAATGGACAATTCCATTACAACATTTCCTTATACTCAGAGCTTTGACGCATTGCCCCTGACGGGATGGAACCTGCAAGAGGGTAGCTTCAACTGGGTGAGAGAAATGGACATCAGCGGAACATACTGGGCTTGTGCCTCATTTTTCTGGAATCCTATCGGTGAGACAGCCATTATGACGTCGCCAATGTTCAGTAGTCCCAATCCGCTGCAATTGAGCTTTGACTGGTCGCACACAAACATCGTTTGGCGTCCGCTTGACGCGCTCACAATCCAGATCTCAGACGATCTGAGCAACTGGACCAATATATGGCACAAGTCTGGAATGGAGCTGGAATCTGATGATGAATCCGGCAGCTATTACATGGGAAGAGGTGTCAACGAAAGAGTATCAATTCCGCAGAGCTACCTGGGATATCCATTTTGGCTCCGCTTTTATGCTGAATCAGGATATGGAGCAAATCTCTATATTGACAATGTTGTGCTGGCTGCTCCCCCGGAACACGATCTTCGGATCAAATTGTATAACTTTCCCGAGCTTGTTTCGGAAGGACCATTTATCCCTCAGATTTCTGTAACAAATCTAGGCGCGAGCATTGAGAGCTTCAATCTAAACCTGCAAATAGGCAGAGTTTACAGTCACACAGAATTGGTCTCAAATCTGGCTCCGGATATCACCACCCAGATCAGCTTCCCGAGTTTTACCGGAACACACGGTTCTGTATATGCTGTTTATACTTCCGCAGTACTGCCAAGCGATTTAAATCCTGAAGATAATGTGATCCAAACAGATATCGCTTGTGTCAACACGGGGTTCCGGGCGTATGCGGATCGCGCGATGAACTTCGATGGCCCGGAAGGTCCATGTACGTTTATGCTAAGCAACCCCGGCGAGATAACAGATCTGCCTGCAGCCAATCCTTGGCAAGACAGTTTCTTATCAGGTGCTGACTGGATCAATGGCGAATGGTTTGGCTATGAGTATGGTGTAAACAGATTGTGGGAGGTTGATACCGCCACAGGCGCGGGTACTCAGATTGGGACAGGTACAACTGGACTCACAGGTATCGCCTACGACCCGGATAATGGAGTAATCTACGCCAGCGGAGCTAACTCTCTCTACACACTGGATCCTCTCACCGGGGCAAGCACACTGGTAGGAAGCTACGGACCAGGAACTTTTCAGATGATTAGCCTGGCTTGCCGGCACATAGACTACAGCTTGTGGGCAATTGATACAATGAGCGATGCTCTCTACACTATTGACCCGGCGACAGGTGCTGCTACGCTTGTGGGACCCCTTGGGATTAATATCAGTTATGCCCAGGATTTGGCATTCAACCAGGTCGATGGGATGCTCTTCCTGGCAGCTTATACCACCAAAGGAGCACTCTATTGGATCGATACCGAAACGGGAGCTGCCTTTGAAATAGGGATTTTTGAAGGTGGATCAGAACTGGATGGATTTGTGATTCCTTACGGCGTCTTGGATGCTCCCGAGCTGGAGATCTCCGCAGATGGAACCCTCAGTTGGGCTCCTGTCTTTGGAGCAGTCTCTTATACAATCTTGTCATCCACTGATCCCTACAACGGATTTACATATGCAGGCTCAACAACAGAAACCACTTGGCAGGACTACGGAAACCCGAATTTCTGCAAATTCTACCAAGTCATAGCTACTGATTACAGTCTGAACAAGTCTCTGACAAAAATCAGGTATGAGGGTGATGTTTACCGGGGTGTCCAGAGAGCACTGTCCAGTGATCCACCGACTCCTGGTAAATATACCAGGCCACAATAATCCAGTATTAATCCAATCAAGCCTCCTTCGGGAGGCTTTTTTTGGCATGAATATCTGATCAACCAGCACAAGCATATTAGTAAGTCCTTAGCTACAACCCTTTCATAACAAGGCGTAAGAGCTCATACTATGCCTCTATGGGTCAATTGATAAGCATTTCTATACTATGTTGATTCCTGGCAACAGTAATTGATAAAACAGGTTTATTACTGCAATCAAATTGATTGACCGGCTTTCAGTATTGCATATTCCTTGGTCTGTAGGAATTAGAACCCGTGTGTGTAAACAAGAACGAAATAAACGTGTGGTTAAGGTACGTATAGGATGAATGAAGGTCAGGCGGTCAATAGAGGTTTTTTCTCTCGGTGTATTGATCTGCCTGCTTTAATAAGTTTCAATACAAGTCTAATATGCAAGGCGCAAGATAATCTGTGTAGAACCGCTGTATTCAATAATCGTCGCACATTATATGAAGATGGTATCGGCACAGGCTTGTCCAAGTCATGCAAGGGTAACAGGCATCAAAATCAAACGGAGAATCCTCTATAGAACAATCAATTAAACACAAAGATAAATCCTGATTGGGAGTTATTTATGAAAAAATACCTTGTTTTGTTATCGCTGATACTGCTTGTATCTCTTGCATCAGCGGTGACTTGGACACTAACTTTAATAGACAGTTATGGCGATGGCTGGAACGGTGGTCTGTTAACGCTTTATGTAAATGGAAATCCAGTTTTTACGAATTGCACGGTAGCCACTGGAACGGGTCCAGTAAACTATCCTTTCGAAGTATTAAATGGAGACCTGATTACTACTTTATATACACCAAGCGGCTGGCCGGAAGAGAATGAGTACTATATTTATGATCATAACGGGACTCTGATTGCTTCGCAAGGCAGTAGCGGGACAATCCCTTCCAGCATTACGGAGCCGATCGTAGTTACCGCACCTGAGGGAGCTCCCGGGCTTCCAAACACACCAAATCCTGCAAATCAAGCTCTAAATGTAGCCATAAGTGGTACACTTAGCTGGACTTTTGGTGCTGACACGGATAGCTATGATTTATGGTTCGGACCGACTGGCAATATGGTGCAAGTAGTGACCGGAGCTGCTGCCGGTGCCACCGGTACGTATGATTATTCCGGTTTGGGTTATTTGGAAACATACACTTGGCAGGTAATCGCCCACAATGTTGACGATAATCGGCTTACAACCTCTGGACCCGTCTGGAGTTTTTCTACCACTACACCCCCCGGTTATGTCTTGATAGGCAACGAACTGAATACAACCCTAATGCCGGTAAACTCGTATTACGGTTACAGCTACTCCCAGACTTACTATCTGGCATCCGAGATAGGCACAGGCGGATTGATTTCCAGCATCGCATATTATTGGGATGGCGCTACATCAAATCCCGCTTCAAATCAATGGACTGTGTATATGAAAAACAGCGCAAACAACCAGTTTGTGGACAATACGGCGTGGGAATCCGGTATGGAGCAGGTCTTTTCCGGAACAGTCAATTGCCCGGCAAATCCCGGTTGGGTTACTATCCTCCTGAGCACACCATTTATGTTTGATGGAACAAGCAACTTAGTGATAGGAGTCTATGAAAGTCTCGCCGGATATGACTATCCCTATGGAAGTTTCAGGTTCACAGCAGCCCCCAATATCAGATCAATGATTTTCTATAATGATACCACAAATCCGGATCCTCTGGCTCCTCCTACCGCAAACTACACTCTAATGGGATTCCCCAATCTGTTTATGGGTATTCAACCTGCAGCTTTTGGCGAACCTGCTGCTCCTATTCTCAGCTATCCCCAAGAGCATGCATCAGGCATTGCGCCTGGCGGCCTTAGCTTTACTTGGGGACCGGATCTGTTTAATGGAGATCTCCCGGAAAGCTATAACTTCTACATCGTAAACTCCGCTGAATTGCCTGCACCTTACTCCAGCGACGACTTCTTCGCTGCAGCGACAAGTTTTGAGAATGTAAACAGCGGATTTTCTCCTGCTTTCACATATGATTACAGCACCAATTACACTTGGACTGTGGAGGCACTAACTACAGGCTACGATTCTGCCTATACCTGGCCCGCCTGGGATTTTACCACAATGGATGATCCTTCCATTACCGTGTTTCCCTATACGCAGGATTTTGAAACATGGCCTCCCAATGAGTGGGACATCGATAACGGCAGCTATCCTTGGGACCAGTACACGGATGCAAGCGCCAATAAATGGGCTCATGCAGGTTATTGGGGACAAACAGCCGGCAACACGGATATTATGATCACCCCGCCTTTCTCTTCTCCAATCCCTCTGCAAATGAGCTTCATCTGGTCTCACCAATACAACGCATCTTATCCCACTGACGCACTCACAATCCAGATTTCGGATGACCTAACTACTTGGACAGACCTGTGGTATAAAGCCGGTGCCGACTTTGAATCCGGCGATGGGGCTGCCAGCACTACACCCGGAACCGGAGTAATCCAAAGAATTGATATCCCGCCAGATTACCTTGGCAATACGTTCTGGATCCGTTTCTACGGGTATTCAGGTTATGGACCGGATCTGTTTATCGACGATTTCATGATAAGTGAGCCTATCACCAATGATGTCCAAGTGCTCTCCATTGAGATACCCAATACAATTGAAGCAGATCCTTTTGAGCCCGTTGCCAGGGTGAAAAACCTGGGACTAGTAAACGAAAGCTTCTTGGTATCGATGACAATCGGTACCGGTTATAGCCAGATAGTCGCGGTTAACGATCTGGCTCCCGGAGAATCTACCCATGTAATTTTCCCGATGTTCTACCCCACCAGCGGAACAATCTATGCTGTTGATTGTGTCGCCATATTGCCAACAGATCAGAATCAGACAAACAACAGCCTGTTCAAGACTGTTGCCTGCTTGAACATGAACTACCTGGCTTATGCCGACGTTGCCTGGAGCGGAGGCGGTACCACAGGCCCCGGCTCCTTTATGCTGAACAATCCAGGCGTAATCGCAGACCTGCCGGCATCCAATCCCTGGCAGGATAACTTCCTTGCCGGCGCTGATTGGATCAATGGCGAATGGTTTGGCAATGAATATGGTAATTTAAGATGGTGGCAAGTGAATCCCGACACCGGTGCAGGTACGCACATTAGTACCGGCTCTGTCGAGATCACCGGGGTTGCCTACAATCCCTCAAATGGCATTATCTATGCCAGTGGAATTACTGATCTCTTCACAGTAGATCCTCTAACCGGAGCTCATACATTGATTGGCAGTTATGGCATCGCCGGTAGTGTGATGATATCCTTGGCATACAGTAACCTAACCGGTATCATGTATGCAATTGATCTGGTGACGGATGCCCTCTATACCATCAACCCCGCCACCGGTGCGGCAACCTTGGTCGGTAGCCTGGGAATTGATATCAATTATGCCCAGGATATGTCCTTTAACCAGAACGACGGCATGCTCTATCTGGCAGGATATACCACTACAGGATCACTTTATTGGATCGATACCAATACAGGTGTCGCTTCTTTGGTTGGCCCCTTCCAGGGTGGATGGGAGATTGATGGATTCGTAATACCTTATGGCCTTGGTACTCCTGAAGTCTCTATGGCCTCCGATGGTACCCTTAGCTGGAATGCCGTGAATGGCGCTACGATGTATAGTATCTATGCCTCACAAGACCCGATGAGCGGCTTTGAGTATCAGGGAAGCACCTCCAATACTACCTGGCAGGATCCAACCTTCCCTCAAGCCAAGAAATTCTACAAGGTAAGAGCTACTGATAATGTGGTAAGAACAGGACCTACCCAGATCAGATACGAAGGAGATGTTTACCGCGATATCCGCAGCATTCATTCCAACGAAATTCAGACCCACAGGAGATATACCCCGCCTGTAAAATAGTCCTGTAAACGTCAAGTGAAGCCTCCTTCGGGAGGCTTTTTTTATTGCGTCCCAAAAGGGGTAAGTGGTCGAAATTCAACAGCCATCAGGCTTTCAGTGCAATCCCACTACCCAGCTAAGCCTCTCTCGGGTATAACGCTATATAATTAGTGAAAATATTGTCTCTCCTTATTATTCTTGATTACAGGCATACATTGGATTGCGAAATTGGCAATCAAGAAAATAATATTGAAATCTTATACTTGACAAGATATTTGCCTTCAAGGCTTATGCGCATACAGATAGAGAGGTCTCTGATTTTACCTTGGAAGCTCTCTGCTAAACAGCTTGCATATATCAGGAAACTGCCGGTTTGGGTAGTGATAAGCTCAGGATACATGCCAGCAGTAAAGGTATAATTATGGTGTGTACGCAATTCCGGCAGCCGGCACCGGTAAAAATGCAGCCCGGCAAGTTCTGCGAAATCAAGATCATTGCGTCCAAATCACCCAACAAATCACCTCTTTTCACCTCATTGCAATATCATAAACAAGATAAATCACGGCATTACCATTCATCCTACGCTATGCGAGTTCAGATCAATAATCGTCGCACATTATTACAGCAGCCCGTAGTAACGGATGCAAGATACTGCCGTCCCACCCTTGAACCCATCAAAAGCAAACCACAGGCGTCCCACCCAAAACGAAAAGGATGCCTATAGAATTAGTTACAAGCATCTTCAAACTATTAAGGAGTTAATTCCGATATGAAGAAATTAATGCTATTGATTATAGCACTGATGATTGCCGGGCTGGCACTTGCTCAGACCGACATTACCATCGGAACGGGAACCTCGACAGGTCGTTATCCTTTCAACGACTACTTTGTTTATTCCCGGTCCCAGTGCATTTATTTAGAGAGTGAAATCGGTGCTCCGGGCACAATTCACAAACTTAGATGGTATCGTAATGATACCGGAGCAAATGCCAATGCGATCGGTACCACCCAGATATGGCTGAAGACAGTCTCAAACAATGTGATGACAGATGTAAACTGGGAAGATCCGGGCACATTGGTAGCCGAAATATCCAATATCGATCTGGGTGCCGGCGGCGCTTGGTACGAGATAGATATCACGGATTTCGTTTATAACGGCGGCAACCTCTTGGTCTCTGTCTATACCCAAAATGCGGCTTATACCACACCCCACGCCTACTGGCGCTATACTACTACCACCGGTAACCTCTGCCGTCTGGGTAATTCCGACAGTGTTAATCCCCCGACTCTAAGTCTTTCGACTTCACGTCCAAACATTCAGATCAATATGACTACCGGAGCCCCATCAGTTGCTCCCAATCCTGCAATTCTTAGCGCTCCCGCCAATGGTGGATACGCCCTAATAGGCGACCTCCTCAGATGGAATAGCGGCGGCGGTTTCCCTGCCACATACGATGTGTATCTTGATACAGTCGATGGCAGCACGTTGGTTAGCGATAACCAAACCGGCCTTACCTACACTCCAACCCTTGCTCCCGGTACTACCTACTATTGGAAGGTCGTCGCCTCCAATGCTTTTGGCGATGCTGCTCCCTCCCCAACCTGGAGCTTTATGACGCCGGGTGCCACCCAATTGGTGGAAAGCTTCGAAAACACCACTTTCCCGCCTGCCGGTTGGGCAAATGGCACCACAGGAAACTGGACACGAAGCACCAGCTATTATAAGCATGGCGTTGCAAGCGCTTATAAGTATGGCAGCACCAGCACCGCCTATGTGCTGTCCACTCCCAAATTAACAATTACGGGCACCAGCACCCTCAATCTGTGGACTCTGGCTTCCGGTATCACAGGAACATTACAGGTTGTCTATTCTCCCGACCGTGTAACCTGGACAGCTCTGGGCACACCCATTACGCATGCCGCTACCAACACCTGGTACAATACAGTAGCCGATCTCAGCTCACTGGCTGGGAACAACTACTACCTGGGAATCCAGACCGGCTTGCAGGCTGTTAGCTACTACGTTGATTTGGTTATCGGCCCCGAAATCACACCCGAAGCACCCGGTGCACCTACGCTCAGCGCTCCTGCTGATCTCGCAACCAATGTGAATGAATATACCAATTTCACTTGGACTGCTCCGGTTACGGGTGGTGTACCCACAGGTTACAAGCTCTATGTGGATACAGTGAATCCGCCCGTAGCTCAGGTTGCTGATCTCAATGCACTTACCTACACACTTACCACAGCTCTGGCATACAACACCACCTACTATTGGTCTGTTGCAGCCTACAACGGTGCAGGTACGGGACCGCAAGCCGCAGCTCGCAGCTTCACCACACGTGCCAATCCTACCATCAGCACCTTCCCCTGGGAAGTGAATTTTGGTACAGTCTCCGGTGATTGGCCGGTCCTGAACTGGAGCCAAATGGCCGGTTTCTATGGCTCAGCCCTATCTACAGGAACACAATGGTTCCAAGACGACTTTGCCAATGTTGCCACTCCCTTAAACAAATCTGCCAAAATCAACATCTATGGCACAACGCGCAATGGCTGGCTCGTAACTCCTCCAATCGCAATCCCGGCTGCCGGATATGAACTCAAGTTCGACATCGCATTGACTGATTGGAACGGCACTGTAGCTCCCGTTGCCGGCGAACAAGCGGACGACAAGTTCATCGTCTTTATTGATGACAACCCCAATATGAGCTCCCCCACCATCCTGCGTGAGTGGAACAATACTGGTTCACCATATGTTTATGACAACGTGTCCAACATTGGCGAAAACCACATCATCAATCTCGATGCCTATACCGGCACAGTCTATTTCGCCTTCTACGGTGAATCCACTATTACCGGTGGCGACAACGATTTCTTCATCGATAACGTAACAGTCCGCGAGACTCCTGCCGCTCCGATCTTCAGCTATAGCCCTGAGAGCATCAACTTCGGCTCCGTGATGCAAGGCGTCCCAACAGCTCTTCAAGCCATCACCATCACCAATATAGGTGGCGGTGAATTGAGTGTAAACGCCGGCGACATCAGTATTACAGGTCCTAATGCCGATGCATTCACACTGAATACCAGCAACCTCCCCGCTCTTCTGATCGGCGGACAGTCAACCGGTATCTACGTAAGCCTGAATGCAAACGTCGAGGGTCCCATCGCCGCCACCATTACAATCGTGAATGATGGCAACAGCTATGAAGTTGCTCTCACAGCAAACGCACTTCCGATCTTCACAATTACTCCGCTGACAATGGACTTTGGTTCACTGCAAGCTATGCAGACCAGTGCCTGGCAAAACGTAACGATCACAAACAATGGTGCTACCGATCTGAATATACTCGCCACAGACGTTAGTCTGATTGGTGCCAATGCAGATCAATTTGCCTTTGACGCTGTGAACCTGCCTGCCGTGCTTGCGACATCTCAGTCTGTTACTATCCCCGTGCGTTTTGCTCCCACTACTCAAGGTAGCAAGACTGCCACCCTTAGAGTGGTAAACAATGAAGTCCGTACAAACTATGATGTAGCTCTCAGCGGCAATGCACTCAGCGCCACTGCCCTCTATGAAGGCTTTGAAGGTGCTACCTTCCCGCCTGCAGACTGGACTACTTCCACGACTGCCTGGCAGAGCTATACCTCATACTACCACACAGGCACCAAAGCTGCCAAATCCGGCTACTCAACCGGCGATTGGTGGATGATGACTCCCAGGCTTTCCATCACTGAAGATGCCAATGATCTCTATTTCTGGTATCGTGACTACAGCGAAAGCACAAGCTGGGATTATGCTGATGAATACACCTATGTGATGGTATCCACCACTGGTAATGCCCCGGCTGATTTCACCGATACAGTTTGGACCGGAGATTATCTGAACTTCACAACCACCTGGCAGCTCGCCAATATAGATCTCAGTGCATACAATGGACAGAATATCTATGTTGCCTTCAAGAGCACACATACAGGCGGTAACTATCGCATCATCGATGATGTTAGCGGCCCCGAAAGGTATGTACCTGCCGGACCTCCCGAACCCGTGGTCTTATCTTATCCTGCCAATGAAGCTACCGAATTGCCGATAGCAGGCTTCGATCTTACCTGGACCCCCGGAGCAGGCGGTGTGCCCACTTACTATGCAGTATATATGTCGCAAGATGAAGCTACCATCTATGATGATCTCTACTGGGAAACCACCAACACCAGCTTCAATCCTGTAACCGAAGGTGGAGTCACTTTCGATTACCTCGATCGTTGGTATTGGACAGTTCAGGCTTTCAATGCTGATGGCGATGCTATCGTCGATCCCGCCCGTTGGTTCCAAATCGAAGATGCTCCCCAAGTAATCACCACCTTCCCGTGGGTTGAGAACTTCGATCTTGCCACTACTCCTCCCGCTGATTGGACTGTTGCCGATGTCGATGGTGCCGGAACAAATTGGGTCGGAAGCCCTACCTATTCCCATTCCGCCCCCAATTCCTACAAGCACGCTTACAGCACCACCCCCGCAACCGGCCAAGATGGCTGGCTGATCACACCCGCCGTCCAAGTACCAGTCGGTAACTACTACCTCTCCTGGTGGAACTACAATGTCTATCCGACCTATATGGTTTACAACGGCGTGAAAGTAAATACCACAAACAATCCCGCCGACCCGAACTGGGTAGAGATCTGGACAAATGCTGCTCCCGCTTCTGCTTGGAGCAATGCAGTTGTCAATCTCAGCTCTTATGCCGGCCAGACTGTCTATTTCGCCTTCAATTATCAAGGCTATGATGCAGACGACTGGTATATTGATGACGTTAGCATTTATGAATTGCTCGTGGATGAAATCCCGCCCACGATCTCTCACCTGCCCGTCCTCAATACTCCGCTCGAAAATGAGCTGATCGATGTTGTTGCCGATATCGTGGATGATGTTACATGGAACAACGCAATTGGTGGAGCAAACCTTTATTATTCCATCGATGGCGGAAGCACCTGGAGCACTCCCATCGCCATGACCCTTGATATTGCCCCGACCTATCATGCAGCCATTCCTCCTCAGGCACTGGGAACAACAGTCCAATACTACATCCAAGCCTGGGATAGCCTAAACAATACTGCCACCAGCACAACCTTCAGCTTTGGCGTAAACGATCCTACCTGGATCTGGTACGATCAGGGCGGTACGACCTATCTCGGTTATAACACTACCGATTTCGGTCCCACTGTGCTCTTTGAGAATCCTTTCTACGGCTCCGGCAATGCTCTGCAACTGCTGGCTGTGGATGGCTCTTCTTACTATGGCAACGCTGCCAATCTGCAGATATTCACCTTCGATGGCAGCACCATGACCCCTTACTTCACCACCCCCATCCCCGTTACCTTTGGCGCTCAGACCTATGAAACCTTTGATCTGAGCACCTACAACGTCCAGATTAATACCCCCTACTTCCTCGTCTCCTATCTGGATATTCCGATGGGTAACTACATCCTGTTTGATGGAACCTATGACTACGGTACAACTTATGTGTTCCAGGGTACCACCCTTTACACACCCAGCAATCCCGGTTCATGGGCAATTGGTGCCTATGTAACCACCGGTATGGGACTCGCACTGGATGCACCAGTTGTATCCATGATGCTCAATGGCATCGGCGAACCCACCTTGGTCTGGGATATTGTAACCGGAGCCAATAGCTACATGATCTACGGATCAGCAGATCCTTATGCTGCAGATCCCTGGACCCTGCTCACCACCACCACAGGCAACAACTACACCTATAGCGGTACTGAAGGTATGAAGTTCTTCAAAGTCGTAGCCAATAGTGAAGCCCCTATCGTTAGAGGCACACAGCTTACGACCAGAAGCATCGGTAATGCCGTCAAAGCCCCCAAGGTAATCATCAATAACATCCGCAACTAATACCCCCCCGCGGAGATTAGATACCATCGCCCCCGGTTTAGGCCGGGGGCTTTTTTTGCGCAAAGCGCTGTGCGCTTCGCGCAGCACGCTTCGCGCAGTTAATAGTTAACAAGTTAGTAAGTTAATAGTGATTCGCTGCGCTGTGTGCATAGCACAGTTAACAGTTAGTAGTTAGACAGTTAGCGCTGCGCACAGGCAAAGATTGGTATGCTATGGGGTATATGTATTACCATTTGCGACATCTTCTTTTACTACTTTCCTCTTTTCTGAACGAACTCTCTGCTGTTCTTTGCTTTTCTCTGCATCCTCTGTGGTAAAATAAATCTCATCTATCCCGCCGTCATTCCTGCGAACGAATCGGCAAAGCGGTGATTGTAGGTGCGTCATCCTGACGCACAGCCTGCTGAGTGACAAGATGTCGCTCCTACATCACCAGTCTCCCAGCCCGCCCCCCTCCGTCATTCCTGCGACCGGGGTCCTCGACAAACCGCTTGCGGTTTGGTGGGGTGGGAAGGCAGGAATCCATTCTATCAACTGCGCGAAGCGCATTCCGAATCCCTCTGTTCACTGATTACTGATCACTGTTCACTGATGTCTGTTCACTGATGTCTGTTCACTGTTCACTGTTCACTGTTCACTGTTCACTGCTCACTGTTCACTGATCACTGTACAAAATACTCCGCTTTTGCCCTCTATATCTGCACTTCACTATTCCAATCGGCAAAGTGAACTACCCAAAGAAAAGAACAAAAAAAAAGAAGCTTGACAAAGCTCTCTGATAGTCCTTTACTGTGATTTAGGTTGATGGAGACCCTTTTGAATAATCGTTAACTGAATAGTTTTGATATATTTAGCTTGTAACAAACTCGCGCAAGCTAAACAGGATTTTCTTAACTTTAATGAGGTGGATTTGTTCCACAGGACAGAGGAGACGGATATGAGTTTTGTTCTCAAAACAGTGCCTCTTCATAAGCCTAAGCTTATGGTCAATAAAGGCTTCTACTGGTATTCTCCGTCCAAATCCGCCTTCTTTGCTGTTCAAAAATTTCCACACTTTCTATGTCAATCACACAGTACCGGCACTTCCCTTTTCCCCCTACTTACGCGCATTCATCAGAATAATCGTCGCACATTATTACATAATCGCGCAGGCAGAGGAGCGGGGACAGCAGCCGCAAAAACAATTAACCCTCAAAATCAAGCGTGGCACCCACAATATCCCGAGTACAACTACAGGATTTACACAGGCGGTGTGCCTATAAACTGATAATTAGTCTATCTTCTGAAAAACATCTAAACAAGGAGTTTTTTGATATGAAGAAATTTATGCTATTGATTATGGCACTGATGATTGCCGGGCTGGCACTTGCTCAGACCGACATTACCATCGGAACGGGAACCTCGACAGGTCGTTATCCTTTCAACGACTACTTTGTTTATTCCCGGTCCCAGTGCATTTATTTAGAGAGTGAAATCGGTGCTCCGGGCACAATTCACAAACTTAGATGGTATCGTAGTGATGCCGGGGCAGATCCCAATGCGATCGGTACCACCCAGATCTGGCTGAAGACAGTCTCAAACACTGTGATGACAGATGTAAACTGGGAAGATCCGGGCACTATGGTAGCCGAAATATCCAATATCGATCTCGGTGCCGGCAACGCCTGGTACGAGATAGATATTACGGATTTCGTTTATAACGGCGGCAACCTGTTGGTTTCTGTCTATACCCAAAATGCGCCTTATACCTCACCCCACTCCTACTGGCGCTACACCGCTACCACCGGCTACCTCTGCCGTCTGGGTAATTCCGACAGCTCCAATCCCCCGACTCTGAGTCTTTCGACTGCACGTCCAAACATTCAGATCAATATGACTACCGGAGCCCCATCAGTTGCTCCCAATCCTGCAATTCTTAGCGCTCCCGCCAATGGTGGATACGCCCTAATAGGCGACCTCCTCAGATGGAATAGCGGCGGCGGTTTCCCTGCCACATACGATGTGTATCTTGATACAGTCGATGGCAGCACGTTGGTTAGCGATAACCAAACCGGCCTTACCTACACTCCAACCCTTGCTCCCGGTACTACCTACTATTGGAAGGTCGTCGCCTCCAATGCTTTTGGCGATGCTGCTCCCTCCCCAACCTGGAGCTTTATGACGCCCGCAGCAGACCAATTGGTGGAAAGCTTCGAAAACACCTCTTTCCCGCCTGCCGGCTGGGCAAATCCAGGCTCATGGCTTAGAGGGACAACATATTATAAGCATGGAACCGCAGGGGCATATAAAGCCGGCTCCACGACGGCAACATATGTTCTGTCAACTCCCAAAGTAACCATTACTCCTACCAGCACTCTGAATTTCTGGGCTGCCGGTAGCTCTACTACAACTTCTATCCTGCAAGTCGTGTATTCTGCTGATAGAATTACCTGGACTCAGATCGGGGCAAATATCACTCCGACTGCCACCTATACAATGGTAAACTATTCAATAGATCTGAGTTCACTTGCCGGTAACAACTACTATCTCGGCTTCCAGAATGGTGCCGGTGCAGGCACAAACTACATAGACTTTGTAGTTGGTCCTGCGATCACACCCGAAGCACCCGGTGTAGCTACGCTCAGCACACCTGCTGATCTGGCCACTAATGTGAATGAATTCACCAGCTTCACTTGGACCGCTCCTACCACTGGTGGCGTGCCCACAGGTTACAAGCTCTATGTGGATACAGTGAATCCGCCCGTAGCACAGGTTGCTGATCTCAATGCACTTACCTATACCCTTACCACACCTCTGGCTTACAACACCACTTACTACTGGACGGTGGAAGCCTACAACGGTGCCGGTACGGGACCGCAAGCCACAGTGCGCAGCTTCACCACACGTGCCAATCCAACTATTACCGCATTCCCGTGGGTTGAGACTTTTGGCACTACCGGTGCTGCCTTCCCGCCTCTGAACTGGAGCAATATGACAGGCCTTATCGGCCAACCTCTGACCACTGGCGGAGTTTGGTATCAGGATGATTTCGGTAATGTCGTCACTACTCCTCCCAATTACTCCGGCCGCCTGAATATTTGGTCAACCACAACCAGGTCTTGGCTGATTACACCCCCCGTCGCTATCCCTGCCAATCACGAACTCAAGTTTGACCTGGCATACACCACATACAGTGGTACAGCTACACCCACTCCGGGTGCCCAGCCTGACGACAGATTCGTAGTATTGATCAGCGATAACCCTCAGATGACAGGTGCCACCATCCTGCGCGAATGGAACAATACCGGTTCCCCTTATGTATATGATACCATCTCCAATGTGGGTGAAAATCATATCATTAGCCTGGGTGCTTACACCGGTACCAAGTACATCGCTTTCTATGGTGAATCAACTGTCTCCGGTGGCGACAATAATGTCTATGTGGACAACGTAACTGTCCGCGAGACTCCTGTATCAGCTATTTTCAACCTTACTCCGGATGTAACGGATTGGAATTTTGGAATGGCTGCAGTAAACTATGCTAAAACCAAGGTATTCACCATCAGCAATACCGGTGGCGCACCCCTTACCCTTACCAATGTAAGCACCACTGGCTCTTACTATAGCATCAGTGCTGCTCCCGGCCTTATGACTATTCCCGCCGGTAGCTCTACCACCTTTACTGTGCAATTCCTGCCCACCGTTGTCGGCGGTCCCTTCACCGGAACCCTGGACATCGTATTCAACAGAGAAACCAGAACCATCAATCTCAGCGGTTCTTCCTACGAACCCGCCACCCTTCCGATCAGCGAAGGCTTCGAAACTGGTTTTGGAACCTGGATTGTGGAAAACGGAACTCAGGTCAACCAATGGACAGTCGGCACCGCCACCTTCAATACCGGCGCACAATCTGCCTACATCTCAAACGATAATGGTGTTTCAAACGCCTATGACATTGCGGCAGCTTCTACAGTGCACTTATATCAAGACATCGCCTTCCCCACAGGAACTGAAAGATATAACCTCAGTTTCAACTGGAAAGGCTACGGCGAAAGCGCTTCTTACGACTACCTGCAGGTCTTCCTGGTGGACACCACCGTGGATCCTGTGGCTGGAACCCGCTTGAGCGCTGGCCAGATCGGCGTAAACTATAATATGCAAAATACTTGGCAGAACACTCTGATTCAAATTCCGAATACCGTGGACGGACAGGTGAAACGACTGGTCTTCTCCTGGTGGAACGATACTTCAGTCGGAACGCAGCCCCCCATCGCCGTTGACGATATCAGTCTGGTAGCCGTTTACCCGAGCGCACCAGACCCTGTGACCGTCACCTATCCTGCCAACGAAGCCACTGGTCTCCCCATGGGTGGATTTGATATCACCTGGACTCCTGCAGTCACCGGTGGCATCCCCACCTATTATGCAGTCTATATGTCCACAGATGAATCAACCATCTATGACGACCTCTACTGGGAAACCACTGATACCAGCTTCAATCCTGTAACCGATGGTGGAGTCACCTTCGATTATCTCGATCGTTGGTATTTCACAGTTCAAGCCTTCAACGATGAAGGAGATGCCCTCGTTGATCCTCCCTACTGGTTCGAAATCGAAGATGCACCCCAGATCATCACCACATTCCCGTGGGTTGAGAACTTCGATGCTGCTGCAGCTCTGCCCACAGACTGGACACTCGTTGACGTGGATGCCGGTGGAACTACCTGGGTTAGCTCGACTACATACGCCCATTCCGCCCCCAATGCCTTCAAGCATGCATACAGCACCGCTGTTCCTGATCCCGGTCAGAACGGTTGGCTGATCACTCCTGCAATCCAGGTACCTGCCGGTAATTACTACCTCTCTTGGTGGAATTACAACGTCTATCCTACCTGGATGGTTTACAACGGCGTTAAAGTAAATACCACAAATGATCCCAACGCACTTGGCTGGACCGAGATCTGGAGCCAGGGAACTGCTGCTTCTGCTTGGAGCCAGGCTGTTGTCAATATCAGCGCTTATGCCGGCCAAACCGTCTATTTCGCCTTCAATTATCAAGGCTATGATGGCGATGACTGGTACATCGACGATGTTAGCGTGTATGAGCTTAGTGTGGACACCTTTGGTCCTGTGATCACTCACCTGCCTCTGATCAACACCCCGCGTGAAGATCTTGGCAATTACGTAGTCGCAGATATCGCAGATGATGCCACCTGGAACAACCCCATTGGCGGAGCTAATATGTATTACTCCATCGATGGCGGAACTACTTGGAGCACACCTGTTGCCATGACCTTGGATGTAGCACCTACTTACTATGCTTTCATTCCTCCGCAGGCACTGGGAACAACCGTCACTTACAAGATCGAAGCTTGGGATAGCCTGAATAATATGACCACCACAAACAACTATGCCTATACAGTCGCCGATCCTACCTGGATCTGGTACGACCAAGGTGGTACTACTTATCTCGGCTATACCACTACCGATTTCGGTCCCACTGTGCTCTTTGAGAATCCCTTCTACGGAACCGGTAATGCCATGCAACTGCTGGCTGTCGATGGCTCATCCTATTATGGAAATGCTGCCAACCTGCAGATCTATACCTACGATGGCACTACCATGACCCCGTTCTTCACAACCCCGATTCCCGTCACCTTCGGCGCTCAGACCTATGAAACCTTTGACCTGAGCACCTACAACGTCCAGATCACGACACCTTACTTTATGGTCTCCTACCTGGATGTCCCGATGGGTAACTACATCCTGTTCGATAGCACCTATGATTATGGTACTACTTACGTGTTCCAGGGTACCACCCTTTACACGATGAGCAATTCCGGCTCATGGGCTATCGGCGCAAACGTAACCACCGGTATGAACCTCGCTCTGGATACACCTGTTGTAGCAGTTGCTTTGGGTCTTACCGGCGTTGATCTCAGCTGGGATGCCGTTGCAGGCGCTGCAGGATACAAAGTCCTCGCCGCCAGCGATCCTTACGCTGCTGATCCTTGGACAGAGCTTGCCTACATCACCGGCACCACCTACACCTACACCGGTGTCGATGGCTACAAGTTCTTCAAAGTCGTGGCTACCAGTGAAGCTCCCATCGTAAGAGGAGCCACCACCAGCCTTCCGACCAGAAGCTTCGGTAATGCTGTCAAAGCTCCCAAGGTAATCATCAACAACATCCGCAACTAATACCCATTAGTTGTAGCTATACCATCGCCCCCGGTTTATGCCGGGGGCTTTTTTGCGCTTCGCGCAGTTAATAGTTAGTGAGTTAATAAGTTAATAGTGATTAGCTGCACGGCGTGCTTCGCACAGTTAGCAGTTAGTAGTTAGGCAGTTAGTGCTGCGCACAGGCAAAGATTGGTATGCTATGGGGTATATGTATTACCATTTGCGACATCTTCTTTTACTACTTTCCTCTTTTCTGAACGAACTCTCTGCTGTTCTTTGCTTTTCTCTGCATCTCTGTGGTAAAAAATCTTATTTATCTCCCCTTCATTCCTGCGAACCTACCCCCAAGCCTGACCCCCGCCGTCATTCCTGCGAACGAATCGGCAAAGAGGCAATTGTAGGTGCGTCATCCTGACGCACAGCCTTCTGAGCGACAAGATGTCGCTCCTACGCCACCTGTCTCCCAGCCCGCCCCCCCCCTCCGTCATTCCTGCGAACCATCGGCAAAGCGCCAGCTTTGGTGAGTCGTGTAGGCAGGAATCCATCTATCGACTGCGCGAAGCGCATTCCGTATCATCTGTTCACTGTTCACTGATCACTGATTACTTGATTTCTGTTCACTGTTCACTGTTCACTGTAAACAGAGCGACAGGATGTCGCTCCTCCTTGACTTCCGCCGAGCTGCTGCCGCGCTCCTGCCGCGATCCTGCCGCGACCGCGGCATGATCGCGGCAGGAGCACCTCAAAAGTATGGCAGTAGCCAAGCAGGAAAACAAAGCACTTATTACTCGCTTCGTCGTACAAATTCCACAGCAAAAGATAGCCTACAGAAAAAATAGTTTTTTCTTTCTTGACAGGATTTACAAGACCCTTAGTGTGGTGACTGTAAGAAAAGAAACTAATTTGTAAATGTATAATGTGCGATGAATGTGTAATTTAGCTTTCGAAAGCAAACCCGGCGCCCGGGATGCAAAGCCCTTGCCGGACATTAGCGAAACGTCGGTCTGCGAGCCGTTTGGCTCAGACTAAAGAGTTTTATCAAAATATCATTCTCTATGGAGGAATGTTATGAAGAAATTAATATTGCCGCTGCTGCTTATACTCGGTATTACAATGCTGGTAGCAGTGGAATCCGCACCTTCCGAAGTTGTCGGATATGTGAAGTATGATTGCGTTCCCGGCTTGAACTTCGTAGCTATGCCTATGGATCAAGGGCTTACTACCACGCCAGAAGTCGGTGCAGTGTATAACGTCGCAGACGAATACATTGACACAATCAACCTTTGGGATCCCACAATTCAGGACTGGACTGCTTCCACAAACTATGGTGGTGGCTTCTGGGATCCTGAACTTCCCGTAGGACCTGGTTCTGTTCTGTATTTCAATACCAGTACTGCTCTTTCATTCTATAGCATCGGTGACATGCCTGCAACAAACGCCCAATATAACATTGTTGTTGGCCTTAATACCATCATGGTACCGCTGAACTATTCAGCCCTTACCTCCACTGCTCTCGTAGGTGGAAGTATTGGCGATGGTGATTACGTTGACACAATCAATCTTTGGGACAACTCAATCCAAGACTGGACTGCTTCCACGAACTATGGTGGTGGTTTCTGGGATCCTGAGCTTCCCGTTGCGATCGGTACCCCGATGTACGTCAATGCAGGTACAGCCACTGCCTGGCCTACCCGCGCTGCAACAACCAACAATAGAAATTCGAAATAAAGGAGAAGATAATGAAAAAATTATTC
The DNA here is from genome assembly GCA_964433815.1 of uncultured Candidatus Cloacimonadota bacterium. Taxonomy (GTDB): domain Bacteria; phylum Cloacimonadota; class Cloacimonadia; order Cloacimonadales; family Cloacimonadaceae; genus PHBP01. The sequence goes on along the minus strand of CAYSSP010000001.1, from coordinate 8,517 downwards.
TTCATATTGCTGGCAACCCTCTTTATCGCCGGCTTATTTGCTGCAACGCCTCGTTCATATACGCAGCTATTAGTAACTGACCAGGGTGAGCAGCTTCCTGGAGTAGAGAACACCTCTGCTGCCACAGATGAAGATTATCTGCTTACAGCGTATGTAACAACCAGGCCTACCGAGGTTACATCTACTGCGACCCATGCAGCTTCGTTGATTCGCGTATTCCGTTTTGGTAATGGCACATCAGTACCCTACGTTACTTGTGCATTCTTCCAATTCAGTACTTTCGCTACCAACTGGACTGCTGGCGAAACAATACACTTTACGATTACTCACCTTCCCACGATGCAGGTTGCAACTTGGGATTTAGAAATTCCTACAGGAACCCAGGCCATTGGTTACAGACAGACTGTTAATCCGATTCCTCAGGTCGTCTGCCCCCCGGCTACAGTGGTCGCTGACACCTATACCTACAACCTGACCGTTAATGGTCCTGCCGGTTACACTGTTGCCGGTCCTGCCGCCTACGCTGGCGACATGGGCACAATGTTCACCTGCGGTCCCAATGCCACTGATATCAATGATCTCGTTGGCGATTGGACTGCCAGTGCTGCTCCTGCCGGATTCCATTGGGTAATGAACCCGATTGCTGTTGCCGCTGGTGATTTCACCGCTGCCAAGACAGATTATGTTTATAATGCCACAATCACCTTCGCTCTCGAAGCTGATCCCGATACTTACAACTACACCCTTAACGTCAATGGTCCTGCCGGCTATGCCGTCGCCGGTCCTGTAGCCGGAATGCTTCCTTATATGGCTACCGACGATGTCGTAGGTGATCTTGTTGGTATGTACACTGTTGCTGAAGCTCCTGCCGGATGGCACTGGGCTGTGAACCCGATCGAAGTGACTGCTGATATGTTCCAGCTTGTCACCAAGGGTGCCGGCTTTGGTTCCAGAAACACAGGCGCCAAAGTTCATTATGAATATGCCGCGACCATCACATTTGAACTGGTCGAAAATCCCCCCGTATTTGACTATCCCGAAGGAACCCCTGTCGTAGTCGTGATCGGTACCGTCACCGTAAACGGTGGTAATGGTAACGATGTACCTACCGGAAGCGTTCCTCCCATCCCCAATGGCGCTTTCGTGCCTGAATTCCAGACTGTTATGGAGCTGCTTGGTGCCGGTCCCTGGACCATCACCTTTGGCACCACCCAACCTTGGGGTGCCTGGTACAGCTACACCAGCGCTGCCTGGATGGTCGTCCCGAACGTCGGTGGAATGATCACATTCGTGATTCCCGCCGGTGGCAAGGACATTCCTCAAGTTCCGATGGTCTTCGGTCCCGTGGATCCCACCCTTCCCGTCGAGCTTAGCTCCTTCAACGCTGTGTTGACCGCTGAGAACTTCGTGAAGCTTACCTGGACTTCCGAATCCGAAACCAACATGCTCGGCTATCGCGTCTATCGTGCCGAAGCTGATGATTATGCTGCTGCCACCCTCATCACCCCCGTGATGATCGAAGCTACAAACAGCTCCACTCACCAAGCTTACAGCATCACCGACAACGAAGTCAGCATCAACACCACTTATTATTATTGGCTCGAAGCAGTCGATATGAGCCACAGTGTCCTTTATGGTCCTAACCAGATTCTGGTTACCGGTAACGTCACACCCAATATTCCTACCGTTACCACCCTGGGCAATGCTTATCCCAATCCCTTCCGCAACCAGACCTCTATTGCTCTGGAAGTGAAAGAGAATGAGACTGCCACAGTCACCATCTATAACATCCTTGGTCAAGTCGTTAAGACTTACAACAAAGGCCAGGGCTCACACACCATCAATTGGGATGGCAAAGACGCTCGCGGCAACGCCTGCGGAAGTGGTATCTACTTCTACAGACTTACCAGCCCGTCAATGAACCAGACCAAGAAAATGGTCATTGTGAAGTAATTCACGATTTAGTGATCAAAAGCCCCGGTTTAGGCCGGGGCTTTTCTTTTAGTGACAAGATTTATAGTGACGAGTGACAAGTGACGAGAAGGGGGGCAAGGACTGCGTCCTTGCGCTGCGCGCTTCGCGCTACGCGCATTGGCAGGAATCCATCTATCAACTGCGCAAAGCGCATTCCGTAACTTCTGATCACTGTTCACTTGATTTCTGATCACTGTTCACAAGAAATAGCCCTAATCACAAATCCCTATCCTCTAATCCCCTGCCCCAAGATTTCTATTGACTAATATCCCCTCTCGCAGGATTTTGCCTGTACTATGAATAACTGTACAAGGATTCTCCAATGCTGAAAGCAAAGATCTTCGTCCGGCTCAAAGCCAGCGTGCTCGATCCTCAGGGCAAGGCAGTAACTCAGGCCCTGCATCAATTGGGCTATTCCAATGTAAACGATACCCGCGTAAGCAAATACATTGAGCTGATCTTGGATGAGACTGATCATTCCAAAGCCACCGAGACCATCAATAGTATCTGCGACAAACTGCTTGCCAATCCCAATACAGAGCACTATGAATTTTCTCTGGTAGAGGTAGAGAAGCCTTGAAAATCAGCGTAATTACCTATCCCGGTTCAAATTGCGATGCCGATGCGGCGGAAGTCTTTGCCCTCAGGGGTCACAAGGTTTCGAGCATTTGGCACAAAGATACCAGCCTCAATGATCCCGATCTCCTGATCATCCCGGGTGGTTTTTCCTATGGAGATTACCTGCGTTGCGGCGCTCTGGCGGGAAGCTCGCCGATTACAGCCGCACTCCGAGCTTATGCCGCCTCGGGCGGAATGATCCTGGGTATCTGCAACGGTTTTCAGATACTTACCGAGCTGGGACTTTTGCCCGGCAGTCTTTTGATGAATGAAAGCCTGCGCTTTATCTGCCAGCATCAATACATCCGCGTGGAGAGCGAGAATTCGCCCTATACCAATGGCATCAAGTGCGGCACAGCTTTGGATATCCCGATCGCCCACAAGGAAGGGAATTACTTTATTGATGCCGATGGCTTGAAGCTCTTGCAGGATCAGGATCGGATCATCTTCCGCTATTGCGATGCCGAGGGCAAGATCAGCCCCTCTGCCAATCCCAATGGCGCAATCGACAATATCGCCGGAATCTGCAGCGAAAACAGGCGTATCCTGGGTATGATGCCGCATCCGGAACGTGCCGCGAACCAGGCAGTCACCAGCAGTGACGGCTACAAGATCATAGAGGCGATTGAGCGCTATTTTGAAAGCAGTCTTTGATTTGCTGATTCCTCCCGTGTGTTTGGCGTGTCACCAGCGTCTGGATAACGCCGGGGATACTATCTGCGAGGAATGCAAAGAAAGAGTGGCTTTACTGACAGACGACTACTGTCCAAAGTGTGGCAGTCCGCTTGAGGATCACGTCTGTGAAGCTTGCGCGGAGCACAGCTATAGTTTTGATCTGCATCGCAGCGTCTTCCGTTATGGTGACGTGGTGCAGAATCTGATACATGGTCTAAAGTATAATGAGCGCCGCAAGGTTGCCGGTTATTTCGGCAGTGCCATGCGCTCACGAACTGCCGAGACTGGCGAATTTGACGGCTTTGACTACGTGATGGCGGTGCCTCTGCATAGAGTGCGCAAGCGGGAACGTGGCTACAACCAGAGTGAATTGCTGGGCAAAGAGCTGGCAAAAGGCCTGGGCATCCCCTATCGGGAATTGGTCGGACGCAGGCTCTACACCCTTAGCCAGACCAGACTTTCCAAACAGCAACGCGAAAGGAATCTGGAAGGTGCCTTCCGCCTGAAGCGTAGAGCCGGCCTTGCCGGAAAGAATGTAATTATCGTGGATGATGTCTTTACGACCGGCACGACAGTGGACAGAATATCAAAGCTGCTCAAGGACAATGGTGCCGCCAAAGTGGCAGTCATGACAGCAGCCAGAGCATAGATTATGAATAAAGAATACCAGGAAATCAGAGTCGAGATCTCTCAGGAAGAAGCCTATGACATGGTGGATAAGGTGGCTCGCTTTATAGTGGAGCGTCACCTGGCTCCTGCCGGCATCCTCTTCCTCGAATCGGTGCGTCCCCTACACGGGATTGGCAGTCAGTTTATGTACTTTGTCCTGCCTTTTGCCGAGATGATCTTTGATTCACAAAAGTACCAGCGCTTTGCCCTGATGATCGAGAATGAGACCTATCTGAAGCGCTTGATCAGCAGAATTGACGAACTGGACGAGGAACTGAACCGCGAACGCCGCAAGCAGGCAAGCCTCAAGCGTAAACGCAGAAAAGCACGTCGAAAAGAGTTCTTTAATAAGCTATTTAATAAGAATAAAAACGCTGAATAAGCGGAGGAATGTATGCAATATGATGAAAAACGCCTCACGCGCATAGTTGCAACCGACTGTGGAAGCACCACAACCAAGGCCATTCTGATCGAATGGGTGGATGGTGAGTTTCGCCAGACCATACGCGGTGAAGCTCCCACAACGGTGGAGGCTCCCCTCAACGACGTTACTAAAGGTGTGGAAAACGCTACTCAGGAGCTGGAAGAACTGGCTCGTCTGAAGTACAACAACCCAAACATCAAGTTTATGGTGGATGGTAAATTCGTGATCCCGCGCCAGGGAGATATCGGCGTCGATGCCTATGTAAGCACCTCCAGTGCCGGTGGCGGACTCCAAATGATGGTGACCGGTGTGGTCGCCTCCATGACCGGTGAAAGCGCCGAGCGTGCAGCTCTGGGCGCCGGAGCCATCGTGATGGATCTGATCTCCAGCAACGACAAACGTATGAACCACGAGAAGATCGAGCGCATCCGCCAGTTACGCCCCGATATGATCCTGATGGCAGGTGGCGAAGATGGCGGAACGGTCAAGCACGTAGTCGAAATGGCAGAGCTGGTTGCCGGTGCCGATCCCAAGCCACGCTTGGGCTCCAGCTACAAACTCCCCGTGATCTATGCAGGTAACAAGGAAGCTCAGGGCGAGATCAAAAACACTCTGGCAGAAAAGGTTGATCTGATCGTAACCGATAATATCCGTCCCAAGCTGGAGCAGGAAAACCTGGGTCCCGCTCGCGACAAGATCCATGATCTCTTTATGGAACACGTGATGCAGCAGGCACCAGGCTACAACAAGCTGATGGAATGGACCATCGGTCCGGATCTTGAGAGCGTGCCGATTATGCCTACTCCCGCTGCCGTGGGTAACATCATGCAGGCAATCGCCAAAGCCGAAAATATCGAAGTAGTCGGTGTCGATATCGGTGGAGCCACCACAGACGTCTTCTCCGTCTTTACCGAGGAATTCGTCTTTAACAGAACCGTGAGCGCAAACCTCGGTATGAGCTATAGTATCTCAAACGTGCTCGCTTCCAGCGGACTCGAAAACATCCTGCGCTGGGTGCCTTTTGATATCAACGAGAGCGAACTGCGCAATATGATCAAGAACAAGATGATCCGTCCCACCACTATTCCCAGCCTTTTGGAAGAACTCGTATTGGAACAAGCCATCGCCAAAGAAGCCCTCAGGCTGGCTTTTGAACAGCACAAGGAATTTGCTGTGACGCTCAAAGGAACCCAGAGACAGCGCGATATCTCCGAAGCCTTCAGCCAATCCACCTCGGGTAATACGATCGTAAACCTGATGACCCTGGATCTGCTGGTTGGCAGCGGCGGCGTGCTCTCTCATGCTCCTCGCCGTCACCAAAGCGTTATGATGATGATAGATGCCTTCCTGCCCGAGGGAATCACCCGCCTGGCAGTCGATAGTATCTTTATGATGCCGCACCTTGGCGTGCTCTCCGAGATCAGCACCAAAGCAGCTACCGAAGTCTTTAAAAAAGACTGTATGATCTATATGGGCACCTGCGTGGCACCGGTCGGCAAAGGCAAGATCGGCAAGCCCGCTCTCTATGCCAAGCTGCAGCTTCCTGATGGCACTATCTTTGAAGAAGATATCCCCTACGGTGAAGTCCGCCTCATTCCCTGTGCCGAAGGCGAAATCGCCAAGGCTACCTTGCAGACACGTGGCGGCTTGATCCTGGATAAGGACAAGAACCGTGAACTGACAGTTGATCTCCACGGCGGAGTGGTCGGCATAGTGCTCGACACTCGTGGCAGACAGCCTTTTGGCTTGCCTACCGATACACCCTCCCGCATTGGCATGCTCAAGAAGTGGATGCGCGAGCTCAAAGTATATCCCGAAACGATCTTGCAATAGGAGGAAGAATGGGAAGCTCATATTCAGCCGGATTAACCGTAACCGATAGCATCATCCTCAGAAAAGAGAGAATCCTCCCGCTCAAAGGAGAAGTCCTGGTCAAGAAAGGCGACAAAGTCAAAGCAGAAGATGTCGTTGCCCAGACCCTCCTGCCCGGTAAGGTCGTCCCTCTCAATCTTGCCAATAAACTGGGCGTAACACCCGCTCAGCTCGAACAATACATTAAAATCAAGCCCGGACAGGCCCTCACCAAGGATACCATCCTTGCAGAGACCAAAGGCCTCTTTGGCTTGGGAATCCTCAAAAACGAAGTTCACAGCCCGGTCGAAGGTGAAGTGGAGAGCATCTCCGCCGTCACCGGACAGGTGCTTCTGCGCGAGCCCCGCATCCCGGTGCAGGTCAAAGCCTTTATCGATGGCATCGTAAGCGAAGTCGTCCCCGGAGAAGGCGTAATCATCGAGAACAAAAGCGCTTATATCCAAGGAATCTTTGGTATCGCCGATGAAACAACCGGCATCATTATGATGGTCGCAAAGGGACCAAACGATGTGATCGCTCCCGCTCAGATTGATGAATCCTGCCGGGATAAGATCATCGTCGCAGGTAGCTTCGTAAACCTCCCAGTGATCGAAGCAGCGCGTCACCACGGTGTCCGTGCCATCATCACCGGCGGTATCGACGATCAAGACCTCAAGAAGCTGCTGGGCTATGACATCGGCGTCGCCATCACAGGCCATGAAAAGATCGGGCTCACCATCGTGGTGACCGAAGGATTTGGCCAGATCAAGATGGCAGACAAGACCTTTGATCTGCTCAAACGTTTCAACGGTCACAAGGCTTCCGTGCATGGACGCACCCAGATCCGTGCCGGCGTTATTCGTCCTGAAATCATCATTCCGCTTGATTTCCAAGCAGAAGAGCTGGTAGTACCGGAAGCCAAGCTTCCCGTGCTCGAGATAGGTGCTCTGATCCGCATCATCCGTCAGCCCAATTTTGGCAGAATCGCCAAAGTCGTGGGACTGCCGGAAGAGCTCACCAAAGTGGAATCCGAGACTCTGGTGCGTATCCTGGAAGCCCAATTTGAAGATGGCACCCGCTTTATGATTCCGCGTGCCAATGTGGAAGTGATCGAAAGCTGATCTCTCTAAGCGAAAACATAGATAGGAGTTGCCTGCGTGGCAGCTCCTTTTTTGTTTGTTTTGTCAAAGATTCCTTTGAGCCCCGCTCTGCCCAAAAGCGGCTTTCCACAACAAATCAAGGCATATCTTTTTGTTATAAGAAGAGCTATGAATTTCAGGTGTGGAGAGCTTCTTCAGGGCTCCGGGCTGTTTGCTGGCGAGGGAGCAAACTCATTTTTTCCTTGACATAATCCTAAGCTGATAATTTTGAATACTTTAATTGATTTATAGCGCGGCCTGTTCTGCGTATGATAAATTATAAACTAAAGGAGTTAGGAAATGACTAAAGCAGATTTAGTAAAGATCATCTCGGAGAATACCGGCATCATCCGCAAAGACGTCGGAGTGGTAGTCGATTCTCTGCTTCAATCCATCAAAGACAGCCTCGTGAAAGGCAATCACATCGAAATTCGTGGCTTCGGCACCTTCAAGCTGAAAACCCGCAAACCCCGCGTTGGCCGCAACCCCAAAACCGACGAGAAAGTTCCAGTACCGGCCCGCACCGTCCCCACCTTCAAATTCTCACGCGAATTTAAGGCCTCCGTCGTAGATATCAAGACAGATTGAGGCGGTAGATTATGCCGTGCGGAAAGAAGAAAAAGAGACATAAAATCGCAACTCATAAGAGAAAGAAACGCCTGCGCAAGAACCGTCACAAAAAGAACAAATAATCAGTGCAGTGCGCTGAGATACATTGGAAAAGCCCGGATTCGTCCGGGCTTTCCTTTTATAGTAGTGGCTTTGCGCTTTCCGGGGTGGCAAACTCCTGATTTGCCACAGCGATCGAAGATCGCTACATGTTTTACTGCTGTCTTTAGCAGAGGCCTCCGGCCTCTTTGGATACGAGGACGTCTCCACTCCCCTTATGAGCCATCGGGTAAAAGCTTGGTATCTGACTGGAGATTCCCGGGCGTTCACCCGGGGATCACCTGAGGATTGCCCAGGCATTCTATAGGAGAGCCGTGATCAGTGAACAGTGAACAGAGGGATTAGGAATGCGCTGCGCGCGATTGATAGATGGATTCCTGCCTACACGACTCACCAAAGCTGGCGCTTTGCTGATTCGTTCGCAGGAATGACGGAGGGGGTCAGGCTGGGAGACAGGTGACGTAGGAGCGACATCTTGTCGCTCAGAAGGCTGTGCGT